>CAYGRE010000023.1:0-75964 GCA_964352215.1 uncultured Bacteroidia bacterium | reverse complement strand
CAGACCTCCCAAGCAGGAGCTCAGACCTCCCAAGCAGGAGCTCAGACCTCCCAAGCAGGAGCTCAGACCCAATTAGAACTGAAACGGTCCAACTGCTCTTTCACACCCTTCCCAATTGGTTCGGATATTGGATTCGTCCAGCAACAAATCTTCAGGAGGCAACACATCAGGATAACCACTCCATCCAGCGGATGGTCCATAGAAGTCGCCCGGCTTGGCGGCCGGGTCCATGCATGCCCGGATGATTCCGGTGGCACCATCTTCTGGCGACTGTGCCTGCTTCATGAAATCACTGCTGCCATCCATGCCGCCTTCCTTGGCGGTAGTCACCTGCAGTTGGGTACTGGCCAGTCCGGGATGGGCCAGCAAAGGAACCACATTGGTAATGTTTTCGGCTTCCAGCTTCTGCTTGAGGCCATAGGTGAAGTTCGCATTGGCAAGCTTGGTCTGATGGTATCTTTCCCACCTTGGGCCCTGGAAGCTGAGGTTTTGTTCCACCGTTCCATCACCTCCCAGATTTCCGCCTTTTCTTTCAAAATATTCGCTTTTGAGGGGGCCACCCAACCTGGCCATAGAAGAATGGTTCACGATCCGCGCCTGGGGACTCTTGCGCAACAGTGGAAACAGATCTTTGGTCAGCTTGAAGTGTGAAAGGACATTGGTCTGGATTTGCACATCATAGCCATCGGGAGTAGCCTGGTCTTTGAGTGCCATGACCCCGGCATTGTTGACCAGGACATCTACCACATCGTATTTAGACTTGATTTGATTGACTGCATTTTCCACACTCTCAAAACTTTGCAGGTCACAGGCAATCGAATCGAATTTACCTCCGGGAACGGATTCAAGCAGTTTCCGATGAGACTCTGAAGCCCGGCTACTTTCCCGGTTGAGAAGGATAACGGTGGCTCCTTTCTTGGCGACTTCTCTCGCACAGACAAACCCGGTCCCACTAGTCGTTCCGGTAATGGCAACAACTTTATTGGTCATGTCTTGCCCATGGTTTTGGATAACAGTGTCCAGGTGGAGGGTTGGATTTTGGTTCGGCATCGTGTATTTCTGGGTTATAGGGTGAATGATCTAGCTCGCTTTTGAATTGACTTCAGCGAGGATAGACAAATATAAAACAATCTATTTTTCTTCGGCTTCGACCAATTGCTTGACCAGCATTCTGTTGCGGAAGTCGTCAATTACGGGTTCCATGTCATTGCTAAGGGGATCACAGGTGAATATAGAATCCAAATCGGTCTGAAGATCACATGGGCTCAATATTACCTGTCCATAGAGGCGCTCATATTCATCGACAAACTCCTTGACCGTGACATCCGCATTGAAGTCGAGGCTGTCCAGGCCCAATTCCGCATAGAAGGGCTGGGTAATACCGCCTTCAAAAGTTTCTGAGAGTTCATCGTAGTGGTCCCGTGTTGGAGATCCCCCCATCATCTTGCGAAACTTCCTGAATATCATCTCGTACTCTGCAACTGGGATGGATCGCTCATGTGGACCGACGTTGATTTCTTCATAGAAGACGGTATAGCCCTCACTTTTCCAGTTGAAGATAAAAAAAGCTGGCTTCTGGCAAACACTTGAGAAAAGTAAGGTAGTGATTAATTAGCTTGCAACTCCATATTGTTTACCCGGTAATCGGGACAGCTTTGCCCCAAAATGAAAAATTACAACAACCATCGTTCAAGGCTTTCAGTCATCTTACCAATGGGATTGTTGCTTTCTGTGGGGGCATTCTTCCTATGGCAAAGTATCAGCGGAGTGTTTGACACCCCATCAGGCATCCCATCAGGCACCGACTTAATCAATCAGACTAATTATTTGACAGACTTTGAAGAGGCCGGAGAAAAGCAAAAAGGTGCCCACGTTTTTGGAAGAATCGACTCCACCAACTTTCAATTCCTGACCCGCAACAATATTGAGTGGGTCACCTTAGTCACCTGGTCTTCCCAGGATGATTTTGACAGCCCAACTGTGAAGCACCATCATGGAGACAGCGTACAAATGCTCCGAAGCGATTCCAATTGGATCAAACGGATCGAAAGGGTACGGGCCGCAGGATTCAAGGTGTTTTTCAAACCGCATATCTGGATAGACACTCCCTCAGATGGGAAATGGCGTGCGGATATCTTCCCCTCCAACGAAGAGAACTGGGAAATCTGGAAAAATAGCTACCGGGAGTATATCATACGCTATGCAAAAATATCCGAACAAGCGCAGGCCGAGATGTTTTGTATTGGTGCTGAACTATCAAGACTTTCCCTGGAAAAATCAGCCTTTTGGAGAGAGCTCATCAAGGAAGTCCGAAGCATCTATTCAGGGAAAATAACCTACGCAGCCAATTGGAACGAGGAATATGACAAGGTCAACTTTTGGGATGAGCTGGATTATATTGGCATCCAGGCCTACTTCCCCCTGTCCAAAAATGAATGTCCAAGTGTGGGAGAGGTGTCAAGAGGTTGGAACAAGCACCTCCCAGCCATAGAATCGATCTCCCGAAAATACCAACGAAAAATACTCTTCACCGAATTGGGGTATAAGAGTACAACCGATGGGGCGATCAAGCCCTGGGAATGGATGGACAACCCTTATGGCGAGGACAAAACCTATTCAGATGAAACGCAAGCCAACTGTTACCAGGCTTTTTTCAATACGGTTTGGAAAAAAGAGTGGTTTGCCGGTGCACACATCTGGTCAATCCACGAGGGTTACTTGCCGGAGGAACATATTGACAGGGAAAATAAAGATTTTACGCCCCAGGGAAAACAAGCTGAAGACATTATTGCCAAAGGTTTCCAATGACCTATGACTATGAATCCACTGAACACATCCAGTCGGGATATTCGTTGGAAGAACCTACCCGCTATAATCTCCATAATATTTTAACCCGATGCCTTTATCCGGATGCAACCGGAATCCGAGATAGGAGAGTTGATCCACCCTGAGAGAATCACAAAGGTCTTGAAAGTAGCTGGGGGCGTGGTTGGTCTGAAAGGCCAGGTCGCGCAATGCAGTCAAGGGGACATTCTGGTAATCCAGCTTAAAGCTCGGAGACAACTCCAGTTCTGTAAATGAAAAAGAAATGAAAAGGGTAGCTTTCTGATTGGGGGGAGCGAGACGGGGGTGGTATTTAAGAAATAAGTTGCGACTGCCGGGATCGATTTGGAAAAGGTCCAATAAGGCGATGATCCTTCCCGTGACATTGGCAAAGGTGCTGGGGTCGAGGGCTTGGGAGAAATAGACTTTGTGGTGAATCTCGCTGTTGGGGCGGTAAGCCGCTGCGACAAAGTGGATGCTCTCTTTTTCCAGGATATGGGAGCATTGATGTACCTTCTCCAGGACTTCCGGCGAAACCCCAAAATTACTGTAACTGAGCAGCATCTTCTTTACACTGGGCCGACGGCGGTAATAAGTGGCCATCAATCGGTCGGACTCCTCTTTCCCATGCCACTCCATCTTCATGAATCCATTGGTATAGGCAAAAGCATTTGCCAGGTCCAAATGGAACTGGATCGCCTGACCTCCTAATTTCCAATGCTCCATCCATTCGGCGGTCCGGTCAGTAAAATCCTTGCCTTGTCCGCGAACCATGAAACCAGCAGGGATACCATTGCTTCCCCGGATGTACTCACAATAACGGTTCATCTCCCGGCCAAAAACTTCAATTGCCCTCTTCCCATCTGCGGCATCGATGATGGGGTTCTCCTGAAAAAAAGACTCCCACAGTTTCTGAGGTGGGGTAAGTTCGGACAGTTTCGTTTCTCCTTTGGCCATCGGCTTACTGGATCTTTTCAAAAATGAGTTCGTTATCAGGGCTAAGGCTGGCACTGTATACTTCTTGTTGCTGGTCCAGAAAAAACACCTTGTTGGAATATTTCTTTACCAGCAATTTACGCTCCTGCCCTTCCTGAATGGGATTGATTTGACTTACTGTAAAGCTAAAAAAGCCGTCCAATGGGCTTTTGAGTGGAATATCCGATGCTGTACGGTGATAAAGAAGGACGTGGTTACCCTTCGGTCCGACTTGCAAACTTGACGCTTCACCCCCAGCAAAAGAGATCGTTTCCCCATCCGGGTAATAACCGGTCACCCTACCATCCTGAGAAATCCAGGCTCTACCCTGGGCGAAAACAGGAACCGAATACCCATCTGAGCGAAGCAGTGATTTCCATGGACTCTTTCCCTCCTCTCGCGAATAGGTAACAACGGTGCTAGCTCCTTCGGTGGATTGGACGATGTGAAGGCTCAGGAGAGAATGGTCCCCATTAGCATTCATAAAGATTGTTCCAGCAGGAATGGTCTCTTCCTGTGTCACCAGCACTGCACCAGCATCAACGTCCCAAAGCGTCAGATAAGTCTCTTGCTTGTCCTTGCTGAGAATCACCAATCGTTTACCTCTGTTTCCGGGGATCGCATGGACAATCCTCCCTCTGACCTGCACATCCATCAACTTGATCTGATCTGTCCAGTGGAGATGAATCACGCTGTCTGATTTCACCAAGGCCAGGTACTGCCCGTTGTGGGACATGGCATAGCTGTTGATCCCCCTGAAGGAAGGGCCTTCCCTCTTAGTGATTTTACCTTCGAGACGCACCCAACGGTAACCGTCTTCGGCAAGATCCAAAAAGGCATGGGTTCCGTCCCCGCAGAGGACGATCTTACGTTCTTCAATAGAGGTCATTTCAGGTACTGATTCTTCTTGGTGGGAAGACTTGGTTCCTTTACAGGAAGGGATTACGATCAACAAGGCCAGAAGCCAGGCGAATTGCTTCATTATGGAAGTGTATTTCCAAAGGTTTCAAGAACCGATTTCAGGTCCGGGGCGGCGATATTCCGCGCTTCGTAAATATACAGCATCCTTCCGGCAGTTTCAGATTGTGTCCCTAAAGTCTTGAACCTGATCCCGGAATTGTTTCCCGGTTTTGAATTGTAGGAACCAGTAGTGGCTGGATAGGCAGAATCTGCCCCAAAGAAGGCTTGTTTCCCGGTTTGGTTTGCATCCGCCGCCCGGTCCACAGCATCATGGGTCTTGGTCATCGCATAGATATTGCATTGAGCCGGGTCAACCAACTTCGTTGCCAATCCCTGCCAGGTCGCATCGGCCGATGTGAGTCCTGCTTGCAAGACGGTATCTATCGCAGTTATATCAGCCTGGTAATTGGCGATCGCATCAGCGTATTGCCCATCCAGAAGATCGTTGGTCACTTGCAGGTCCGTCCCTCCCAACTCCCCGTCAAGAATCCGCCGCAATCCCGGAACCGCCGCAATCGCTTCCACTTGTGGACGGGTCAATCTCTCCAATGCTTCTCTGATCCTGTCCTCATCGGTTCCCCAACCATCGGTGGCTGCGAATATCTCTGTGATGGCACTCGGCCAATTGGCCTCCTCCCCGAACTCTAACAAAATCTCTGCCCGCCAGAGATCATGCCCCTCCAACTCAGTGTACATCACCCTTCGAATGACCGGATCGGCCTTCATCACTGAACGCTCGGCTGCATTCGCATTGCGGATCGTATCGAATATCCGGTCTTCATCCGTTCCCCATCCCGATCCTGCCTCTTCAAAGGCTTCCCTGGCCTCAGAAATATTGACATTGACCCAGGCAGGGGCAGCACCGCCATTGACAATCGTAGCCACCGTAGCCAAAACGCTGGTTTCAAGGTGGTCCTTCATCTGTTCCTGAAGGCGCAAGGCTTCTGAAGCATTCATGGCTGCCTGGTCATTGGCATCCAGTGCATTGGCAGCTGTGATCAAATCTGATAAGGGATTGGTAGTCGTATCCGTATCGCTCTTACTGCATCTTTCCAATGCTTCAAAGAAGATGTCTATGCGTGGGGAATTGATCAGATTGACACCCTCTGGCCTTACATAAGCATGCACCAGATCTTTGAAACTTTCACCATTGACATCCTTCTCTTCGTCATACGCTGCCTTTACGTATTCATACAGAGGGCTTCCATACAACAAGTCAAAGATGCGCTTCTGCCGGGCATTGTCAAATGGAGCCTGGGCCGCACTGGAGGCATCAGAGATGGCTCCAAACCGATTGTCCAACCAATATGAGCGGAACTCGGTCTTGTAGCTGCTGAAAGCACCTTCTCCATGATCATCCCGATCCATCTCATCCTCAGGTTCGTCGCGGTGCCGGTCGGCAGAGTGCTGAACTTCGTGCAGCAGAAACCGCTTGAAGGTCGCAGCGCCACGGGTCCGGACATCATAAAGGTAAATCTTAGACCCGAAGTTGGTGCCCCCGGAATCTCTGTGCCGGTAGAATATATTTCGTTCGGATGAGATATTGGCGTCATAATCGCCGGTATTGTCCGGGAAGAGCTCATCTTTGCCAAAATAAGCGCGGTAATCCGCATCCTGACCATGCTCGGTGGCCCTGGCGGCCGAATCGTGGGTCGAGGTGAGCAGGTGGAGGTCGGTCCGCGGGGAAGCTCCCGCAACTTGAGGGTCTAACCACTCTGCAGTATTTTCTTCTTCGGTTACACCTGAGGTGCGCATATTGCCCAATTCAGTCTGGGCAAAAGTAACATCATCTTTATGGTCCTGAATCGCCCGCGCATAATCACCACTCAGATAATCATTCGCAGCCCCCAAATCTGCCCCGCTCAACTCATCGTCCAGCATATCCTGCAAGCCGGGAACATTGGCAATGATCTGGACATCGGCTACACTCAATGCTGCCAATGCATCAAAAATCCTTTGTTCATCCGTTCCCCAACCTTGGGTCGCTCCCCAGATTTCATTGATCGCATCCGGAAATGCTGATTCATTCCCATACTCCAACAAAAGAAGTGCTTTCCAGAGATCATGGCCTTCCATCTCATCTCTCAATATCCGCTGGACATCGGGGTCAGCCGCCAAAGCGGGCCGATCGGCGGCATCGCAATCCCTGATCGCCTGATAAATCCCATCTTCATCAGTCCCCCAACCTCCGGCTGCATCCTCGATCGCATCTTTGGCATCTGCCAAAGGGATACGCTGCAAAACAGCCTGGCTACCTGCATTGACTGCTGACTGCATCTGCATGAGTTGCATGACCCGCGGACTGCTATTGGCACCCGATTGAAGCTGTTGTAACTGTCGAACCTGGCTACTGTTGTTGCCACGGGAATCGCCTCCATCATCCGAGCCTCCTGCCACCCGCTGGACCGGGGCGGTCATCACTCCGGATGAATGGGAGTCCTGCTCAGACATTTGTTGCTGGGTTTCTTGCTCTGGCTGGATAAAATTGTGCATGATTGGGACAATTGAATATTGACAAAAAATGACAAGTAGTTAATATTCAACAATTTAAGATATTGCCAGATAGTTTCAAAACCCGGATTCAGTCAAACCGTACTGAATCGATGAAGATCGAAAAAAAAGTTCCTGGCAAGGCGATTACCCTTTAAGCAGATTCATTCTGAGCGGTATTCCCTACCTCCTGCTGGCAAGCACCCGAAACTCTACCCGGCGGTTGGTCTTGCGCCCTTCTGCCGTCTCGTTAGGGGCCAGGGGGTAGTCTTCCCCGTATCCCTTGATGGATATCCGGGAAGGCTTACAACCGGACCTGATCAGGTATTCGGCCACCGCAGTAGCACGTTCTCTTGACAACCTCCGGTTGTAATCCTCTGTCCCCACATTGTCCGTATGTCCGGAAACTTCAATTTCCAGCCCCTGATTGTCCTCCAGGAATTTGGCGATGCGCTTCAATTCAGGATAGGATTCTGGTTTGAGGCGGGACTTGTCGTAATCGAAATACACATTGTTCATCCGAATCGGTTCGTGGAGGGCGAGCATTTCATCCACAGAAAGCACCCGCAAGGTGTCGTTGACCACCAATTCACGGCCTGCATCATTCAGATCGATATTCCGGGAAAAGGGGAAGTAACCATCGGCCAGAATAAAATAGACATAAGAGGTGCCTTTGGGGAGGTTTTGTAAAAAGCCATTCGAAGCAGGATCGACTTTTGATTCACTGACTTTCTCACCGGTTGACACGTTTTCCCAGATGATGAGCAAAGAATCTGCAGAGAGACTTGAATCGGTTCTTACGATCCTTCCCCGCACCGTGGTAAAATCAAAGTCCTCGCCAGGAAGCCAGTTTTCCAGGAAGGGCTGTTTGAGCGCCAGGGTATCATCCTCGAACAGCAAGATCGAAGCCTTGTCATAACCCAAACCTTGCACCTCCTTCAATTCCATATATGCGGAATCCAATTCCTGCTCAGAACCATAGACGTACCTGAAATATTGGTCCTGCACGATTTCCATCACCCCTTCCAGCCCCCTGAAGTTATCTGGTGACAGGCCTATCCTCGACAAGGAGCTTCCCAATTGAATCCGGTAATCCGGTTCGTCGATCAATGAAGCTTGAAAGACCGGGTCCAGGGAATCCGGCTCCTTGGTCTCGGGGTTGAGCGCGATGTTCCGTGTACGCCCTACCGCTTTGCGCACCTCGATGTCCTTCAGGACACAGACCTTCATGGGCCGGCCCGTTTTTTTGTCAAGCCCCAGGAGTCCCAACTGTATGGTGTATTTCCCCTTCCGGTCATAGGTATGTGTTACCTCAACCCCTTCTCCAAAAGCCCCGTCCCCAAAGTCCCAATAGTATTCCTGAATATCCATGTCAGGGAGGTGAGACTCCCTGGCGTGAAGTTCTACCGGTTCCTTAACAACATGGCTGTCAAATCCGGTGATGAAGGGTTGTACGATCTTTTCGATCTCAAACTCATAGGTGGACTGGTTCAGGAATGCGGCTCCGGTGATGGAATCCACAATATTGAGCTGAACTGTATAAGTCCCCGGACCGGGGAAACAATGCTTTGCTTTGATCTTTTTGATCAAGGTACCATCCCCCATGTCCCATTCGAAATAGGTCTTTTCAGGAAGGAAGTCCGTGGTCCCTTCATCGTAGAACAAATAGCAATAGCTATCTACTTCCTGGTACGCGCAATCGGTAAATACGGGCCGGTTCCGGCTGAACTGGTAGATGTCATCGTCACGGCTTTTAGAATCCCGGTTGGAGGCGAAGAACCCGTGCTTCTTGTCCGCGGTCAACCAGCAGGAGAAGTCATCGTAGCTGGAATTTACGGGGCGACCCAGGTTATAGGCTGCAGACCAGGCCTCACCTCGGGGGACAGTGTAAAAGAGGTCCATTCCCCCATATCCCGGCAATCCATCGGAAGAAAAATAGAGGGTTCCATCGGGGTGGATAAATGGAAAGGATTCGTTGCCGGGGGTGTTGATCTCAGGGCCAAGATTCACAGGACGGGCTTTTCTCCGCTTGATGTCGACTGAATAAAGGTCCCAATTGCCATTGCTCCCTCCCATTTTTCCAGCGAAATAGAGGGTTTTGCCATCTTGGGAAAGGCTGGGATACCCGTAGGATGCATTTTCAAAACCGGTAAGTTCCAGCACTTCGGACTTGCCCCATTTCCCTCCTTTTCGTTCTGCCCGGTGAATTTCCACTTGTCTATCCTCTTTCTTGCTGGCCAATCTGGTTCGGGTGAAGTAGATCACGGAACTATCTGGCGCCATTGCCACCGGCCCTTCGTGGAACTTGGTTGACAAGCCCCAATCAATGTTCCTGGGTTTCGAAAATCGCCGGTAGGTAGAGTCACTGGGCTTGGTAAAATAGAGATTCAGCAGCGGTGTCTTGCTGGTCGAGGAGACATAGGTGACACCCCCGATGGCATTGCGCCGCTCCGAGCAGAAGATCAATCCGTCCTGGTAAGCCGCCGGGCCAAAATCTGAATAGGGGGAATTGAAGGGCATCCGGTCGATTTGATAGGATTGGCTGTCAATGGGGATCAGGTCCAACTCAGTGAGGAAGACCGCGAAATCCTGGCTTCTGCTGTCTTCCCCTGAATTCTGAGAGTGACGGAAAAACCCTGCGGTTGCGGAATCAATCCTGCCCAAAGTTTGCTGCAATGCTGCCCAGTCAAACAAAGCCTCCTGAGAAAGCATGCCGATGGCCTTGGCTTGCCGAAACCAGCCCGCGGCTTCCTTGTAATTTCTCAGTCGGTAATGAATGCGTCCCAACTGTTCCATGGCGTTCTGGCTTCCCTTCTCTGCCAACCGCTCGTATTGGTCGATGGCTCTGGGAAGGTCCTGCTGCGCCAAATACCGGATCGCCTTTTCCTCACGCTTGGTCTGTGCCTTGCCATGCAAACTGAGAAGCAATGCTCCGATGATCAATATGAGGGTAATGCCTTTCATGAATCAGAAGTAGCGCAGATCAGGTGTTTTGACTTTGTAGCCAAATGAATACCCCAGGCTGATCTCAGCTGTCCCGGACTGATAAGAACGCAGCTCCTGGAAATTCATCTCATAGGCAAATCCTACGCGAAACTGCTCCGTGAAATAACATTCCAGCAGGCCCAGAATGCTACCATTGGTCCGGTAGGAAACCCCGGCAATCAGGACATCCTTGATGATGAAATTGGTATTGATGTCAACTTGAACCGGAACTGCATCTGTATATTTTACCAATACGGAAGGTTTGATCTTGAGGTCTCTTCCTGCCTTGATCATGAGCCCGGCAGTCGCGAAATAATTGCGGTAACTGAGGGCATTGGAGTAGTAAAGGTTGTAGGCACCGGTCTTCAGACGAATGATCTCCGGTACAGAAACGCCGAGGAAAAATTTCGGATGGTTCAGCCAAAAGCCGACTCCCGCCTGAGGAACTGCCACCGTGGGAGGTGGATTCAGAATGATCGGGTCTCCCTCGTCTTCATAACCGAGATTGGCATATTTCGTACCCATCAACCGTACCCCACCTTGCAGTCCCATGGAAAAGGAAGCTTTTCCAAAGAAAAGCCGGTAGCTGTAGACGCCATTGACAAGATTGTTTTGCCGGGGGCCCAACCGGTCATTGACAAATACCAATCCATAATTGTGCTTCAGGTTCCGGGTCGGGGTATGGATCGCAAACGTTGCGGTACGTGGGGCACCGGGAAAGCCTATCCATTGCGAACGGCTTAGCAATCCGATATCAAGCACCCCTTTGTGCCCGGCATAAGCAGGATTCAATACCAAACCATTGAACATGTACTGACCATAGTGGGCCAGTTGCTGCGCCCGCAGTCCCCCTGATCCGAGACAAGCTCCGATCACCCAACCGATGAACAATATGGTTCTCAGTACCTTCATCGCTTCAGTTCCACATAACCTTTGATGACCTCCCCGGAACTCAGGGTAAGTACATAGAAATAAGTATCGTCTTGCAGCGCTTGACCGGATTGATTGTTCCCCTGCCAGTCATTCTGGTAATTCTCACTGGCAAATATCCTTTCTCCCCAACGGGTAAAGATTTCCATTCGGCTGCCGGGATAATCCTGAAGACCGGGCACCACGAAGAAATCATTGTAGTTGTCTCCATTGGGGGTAAATATCTGCTCGGGGATGAAAGGATGGCGGATGAGAGTGACCTCATCGGTTGATTGGCAACCATTGTTGATGATGGTCCAGGAAAAGGTGTTCGGGCCGATATCGAGGCCGGTAACCGTGGTGGCTGGATTGGTTGATACTTCCAGTTCTCCACTTGAAGTCACAACCCCCCAGACACCAAATCCGGCAGATGGAGAATTACCTTGCAGGGTTGCCTGGTCTGTAAAGTAGATTTCGCGGTCGGGTCCAGCATCAGCGGTCTCTCCCAGGTCAACGGTGGTCGTACCCTGTGTACTTCCGGTACACCCGTTGCCATCGGTGTAGGTATAGGTGATGAGATGCGTACCAATTCCGGCATTGTTGGGGTCAAAGGTTGATCCGGCGATTCCTGAACCGGAGAATGTTCCACCGGATGGACTGGCGAACAATTGAACCGGAGGCGCATTGACACAGAAATTAGAATCCAGCCCGATGAAAGACAGGTTCAAATTAGCTGCGGAGATGGTAATGCTGTCTGTCCCGGAGCAGCCGTTGGCGTCGGTCAATACCACGGACCACATACCTGTACCTGCAATCAGAACCTGGGTGGTTCCACCTCCAGACCAGCTATAGGTCGCTCCGGGATACAAGCCCCCGGGATCGGCGTTCAGGACCAGACTATCATTCTGACAGAGGACGGTGTCGGGTCCCAGGTCGACCACCAGAGGTAGAGCTGAGCTGATCAGAATGGTGTCGCTGGCCGGTGTACAACCCGCATAAGAGATGTCAACCGCATACTGTCCCGACCCTGCCACAATTGCAGGGGAGGTCTCACCGGTGGACCAGGAAAAGGCCGCGCCTGCGTTCAGACCATTGGGATCTGCATCCAAAAGGATGGAGTCCCCTGCGCAGATCGAGGTATCTCCGGGGAGAATGGCTACTGGTATGGGGGTATAGCCAATGCTGATCGTATCAGAACCAATACAGCCTGCTGTATCAATTTCGACAAAATAAGTGCCCGCGGTAAACACATTGATGGTGGTGGTCAACTCACCGGTTGACCAGAGAAATCCAGCCCCTGGGTACAAGCCCCCGGAATCTGCATTCAGGAGAATGCTGTCACCTCCGCAAACCAAAGTGTCCACTCCAAGGTCCACGATCGGAATTTGAATTGAGGTGATCTGGATGGTATCACTTGTAGAAGGGCAGTTGGCATAGAAAATATCAACGTAATACAGACCAGTAGTATCAACCGAAATATTGCTAGTGGTGTCACCTGTGGACCAACTAAATGAGGCTCCTAAATTCAATCCATTAGGGTCAGCGTTCAGTACGATGAAACTCCCATCACAAATCCTGGTGTCAGCAGGAAGAATTGCGGTTGGGGATGCTGCAAAATTTATCATTATCGTATCCCTGCCAATACAACCTCCGCTATCTACCTCAACGGTATAGGTACCCGCTGACGTTACCAACAATGTGTCGGTGGTATCACCCGTCGACCAGGAAAAGGCTGCTCCGGGATACAGGCCTCCGGGGTCCGCAAAGAGGGTCAGGCTGTCACCGAAACAGACCAGGGTGTCATTTCCCAATTTCACTACTGGCGTGGTCAACACAGTCAGCATCACAGTATCGGTTGAAGTCGGACATGATCCATTGGATATCTTCCAGACAAAGGTATTGGGCCCGGAATTGAGTCCGGAAACTGGCGAATTGGGATCATTGGGAAGGCTGGGAATTCCCATACCGGTCTCCAAAGCCCAGATACCCACCCCGACGGTGGGGGCGTTTCCAGCAAATACGGCGGAAGTGTTACCGCATAGATTCTGGTCAGGTCCGGCATTTGCCGGAGTGGGGATGGCATCGACCCGAATGGATACCACCGTTGAAGTGTCCGGAATACACAAAGGACTGACCCCGCTCACGACAGCCCTGTACTCGCTGGATTGGGTAGGCGAAGTCGTGATCGATGGAGAATTGGCCGCAGGGATAGTGGACCAGGTGGCACCGCTGTCAGTAGAAATCTCCCACTGGATTGTTCCCGAACTTCCCTGCAGGGTCAGGTTAACAGAATCCCCAATGCAAATCGAATCCTGGCTGGCGGTGACGGTACCTCCCACCGGTACCACTGAACAACAGTTCAGGGTACCCACCCCACTTGAGTCTACCTTGACCTTGCCCAAGAGAAGATTGATATCGTTGGACCCATTCAGGGTATCCGGGGCCAATCGGACCTCCCCTTCAAAGCCACCGGTCAGGAACATATAATCCTGACCGGAAACAGCCACTGCGTAGACGGCATCGTCTCCATTCCCATTCAAGGACCTGGCCCACTCAAAATTACCGGTATTGGAAAATTTGCCTATGAACCCGTCCAGTCCTTGGGCAGGAGCCAATACAGTGTCCGGGGTAAAAAAGTCATTGGCGCCGTAATAACCAGAGATGTACAGGTTGCCAAAGCCATCTGCTTTGATATCGTGCAGGACTTCAACATGGTTGGTGGGATTGTTGGATCCCAGAATGGCCAGCCACTGGTCAATTCCAGTGGTCAGGTCCAGTTTCATCAGGACCGGATTGTCATGGGTAAGCGTATTGATTACGGTTCCACTGGGAAAAACCCCATTGTTGTGGATATTGGTGGCTACATACACCCCATCACAATCGACATCGATCCCGAACCCGCGCTTGTTGGGACTGGGATCATCCACAACTACCCCCCAGTTGAGCGCCCCAGCTGTATCAAAACTACAGATGAAGGTGTTAGGGCTATTCCCAGTACCATTTAAATTGGGAGAAGTCAATAAAGTACCGGAGCTATCCACAAAACGCATATTGTTCCCTCCCATATATCCTACTGCGTATACATTCCCGTCGTCACTGGCAATGTCATAGGCTGCATCCCTCAACAATGCTGAAAGCTGACGTTCATCACCTGGACTTTTCATTTCCACCAACCACTGTACTGCTCCTGAATATGAATATTTTACAATGAACCCATTGATCACATTGCTGAAGGTGGATTCGGTCGTGAGCGACCCGAAACTGGCAACATTTTCATACACCCCGGTTACATAAACGCCGGAAGAATTAGAGGTGATCCCCATACCCCAATCTGAATTGGCGCCTCCTCCTGATGCGGAAAACTGTAAATTCCCACTGGGATCATAAGCCGCCACAAATACATCTTCCTGGTTCATGGGGCTAAGGGTAGAGAATCCCCCAGAAACAGATTTGAAGCGAATGACATCATCAAAATATCCGGTCACATAGATATTGCCATTGGGGGCCAGGGTCAAAGCCATCGCTTCATCATTTCCAGCCCCTCCCATATTTACTGCCCAGAGAACATTCCCATTGTAATCCAATTTCACAAGAAACCCATCCAGATTCCCATTGCCATTTCCAAGGTTCATATCAGCCTGAACAAAACCGGGGAAAAGAGAAAAATCTTCAAACGCGCCGACAGTATAGACAAATTGATTGACCGGGTCGACAATGATATCATTCCCGTATTCGTCTACCAGAGTAGATAGCCCAATCAGCCTTTCCGAGCAGGGAGCAGCGACGACCGTGATCATAACCGTATCGCTGACAACTGTGTCGGTAGGGCATCCGGTAGAACTGACCAGGCGGCGGTACCAGGTATCCGAAGTAAGTCCAGAGGGAAATGTATAATTCTGTTGGCTACTTACACCCGGAGCCGGTAAGTAGGTAGTATTATCGCTACTGAACTGCCACTCATAGGTATAGGTCCCAATTCCTCCGACCGGAACCGTACCATTGAGCGGAGCAGGAACCCCTTCGCTACAGGTGGTCTGGTCAGAGTTGATAAAATTATTGCTGTGGATACTGGCCACCCCCTTGCCACACGCCCCCCCATTAGCTGAGATAAGGGCGCTTAGTGTGATTAAAAAAAGCCAATATTTAAAACCGCTTCGTACCATTGATTGAAAAAACCAGACCACTTCACCAGAAAAAGCGGTACTGAGAAATCCATAAATAACATTACCAAAAAATCACTCCCCCCTATTCAACTGGAGTCTAAACACTAAACATCCTATGCAATATACGGGTAAACGGATTTAGATCAATTGCAAAATCACTATTGTGTATGCCAGAAACATAGTAAAACTGTCCTAGATTACCAAACTCTTTATTGGCTAGCAATCCGAAAGGTGACAGGGGTTTTATTGTATTCCTTACCACTCTGGTCATCTGTATGGCCCTCAATCTGAAGGTTTGGGTTCTCCATCAGGAACCTGGCGATATTCTCGTAGACTCCGGTTAGATACACCCCTGAAGCATTAGAAGTGAATCTAAAAATCTGCTTTTTACTCCCGGCCTGTCAATTCCTGACAATGTATTCCCTCCCTCTTATTTCACAAGTGCAACCTTCAGCGAAATCTTTTGCTCCTTGTAGGCCAACTCCATGTAATATATCCCCGCCGGATAGGCACTCAGGTCAAAGTCTTCTTCCCCTGTAAGCCCATTGATTCCCTTTTCCAACACCACCTGACCCACACCATTGACGAGTTTGCATTCAATTTTACCCGGTAAGGGTTTTTCGCTTCTCAACTGCAAAAAGCCTTGGGTTGGATTCGGGTACACTTCGATGCTTTGCAAGGCCACCAGGGCCTCGGGGACAGCAACCAGGACAGGAAATGCCAAAGAATTACGGTCACAACCGTTCGCGTAAGTCAAGGATACGGTATAGCTGCCGGTTGCTAGTGGAACAAATATGGAATCATTGGCCCCGTTAATGGGTACACCATTGATGTTCCACTGAAAGGCAACCGCTGGAGTGGTACAAATCAGGCTGTCTCCGCTCTGAGAAACCAGTGGCAAGGGGCTGGGGAGCAAATTGGATACCACAGGAGTAGAGGTCGTTTGACAGCCAAAGCCATTCCAAACCTGAACACTGTAAGCACCGGTCTGAGAGACTGACTGAAACTGAGTGGTATTCCCGGTATTCCACAAATAGGCAAAATAACCACTTCCGGCATTCAAGGTCACTTCGTCGCCTTCGCAGAGGTCGATCGGACCCTGGGGTGTAATCTGGACATTGGGGGCAGGAGTAGGCACATAATTGATGACGATATCCGTGGCCAGGGTACATCCGGTACTGTCACTGACCACAAGGGTATAAGTTCCGCCCGAGGTGATATTGATAAAGGTGAAGGTGGAGCCGGTTGACCACAAATAGGAATTGAAGCCCGTATCTGCCAGGATAATCAGCTGGTCATTGGCGCAAATCACCAATTCCCCGCTTTCGGTACGGAGGTTCGGGTCGGCTACGGTATGGGTCGCGATTTCTATGGTATCGCTCCCGGAGCATGCTTCCTCGCTGATTACCGTCACGAAATAGGTGCCGGCACTGTTAACGGTCAGGGTGGAGTCATTGGACAAATCTGACCATTGATAATATATGAAATTGGAGCCTGGACTGAGGACGATGGAGTCGCCATTGCAGGCGGTTGTATCGGCCCCCAGGTCCACCTGGACATTGGCAGTTCCATTGCTGTCTATTACGTGGATGGTTTCCACACAACTGCTTTGGTTACCGGCGCTATCGAGCAGGAACAAGGTCACCTGCTCGAAGCCGATATCACTACAATTGAAGGAATCGATGTCTATCCAGATGGAGTCAAATGTACAATTGTCAAAAGAATTGGAGGCTATTTGCAGGGGATCTAAAATGACCCCGCCGGTTGCGGTCAATTGTGCCACCGTGGTATCGCAGACGGCCACCGGGGCGATGGTATCAGACAACCTCAGGGAAGTGGTACATGAATCCAGGTTTCCAGCCACATCGATTACGGTGATTGATACTGGATTGAGACCAAAGTTTGTGCAGTCAAAGGTAGCCGGACTCAGGATGAGGGTATCAATGCCACATATATCCGAGGAACCAGCGTCAAAGTTGGCTGCGCTCACCTGCACCGCGCCCAGGCTGTCATAATAGACGGTATCCGACTGGCAGATTACCACGGGTGGCACTGAGTCGAGGACGATTACTTGTGCGGTGCAACTGTCTGTATTTCCATTCAGGTCAACGATGGTCAAGGTTGCGGTGGCAGTGCCCAGGTCATTGCAGTCAAATTGACTTCGGTCCAGATAAAGGGTGTCAATGCCACAAGCGTCATAGCTGGAATCATTGATCTGAACGATGGAGATGGAAGCCATCCCGGCATTGTCGAGGTAGAGGGTAGTGTCCTCACACTGGGTAACCGGGGCAATAGAATCCAGAATGGTCAGGTTCAGGGTGCAGGCAGACTGATTGCCTGAGCCATCGGTAAAGGTGGCCGTAATCAATTGTGTTCCGACATCGCCGCAGTCGAACTGGAATTGATCCAGCGTCCTGGAATCAATCTGACAATTGTCAACGGTCAGGCTGGTCACGGTTGCAGGAACAATGCTCAGGTTGCCGGTGATATCCAGGTAAAGGGTGGTATCGGGGCAATCGGGAAACGGAGCCAGGGTATCCAAAGCGGTGACTACGCTGGTACAGGAATCCAGATTCCCGGAGGGATCACTCACCGTTACCGTAATCGGATTGGCACCGGTATCGGAGCACATCAGTTGCCCCTGGGAGAGGGAGGTATTGAAAATAAGGCAATTGTCAAAGGAACCGCTTCCGAGATCATTGAAATTGAGTATGGATACGCCGTTGCTGTCGAGGTAGACAGTCGTGTTCTGGCAGACAGCCGCAGGCTTGATGGAGTCCAGCACGGTGACATTGGAGATGCAGGTCGTAGCATTGCCAAATTGATCCTGGACCTGCAGGGTGACGGCATTCACACCGGTATCAAGGCAGGTGAATGTGTAGACATCCAGGAAGATGGTGTCGATGAAGCAGTTGTCTGTGCTGCCATTGTCAAGGTCCACCGCCTGTATGGATGCAGTCCCGGCAGAGTCGAGGTACAAAGTCGAATCCAGACAGACGGCCACCGGAAATACGGAATCGACGATGGTGACCTGAGAGGTGCAGGAAGAAGGATTGCCAAAGATATCAACCGCAGTCAGGGTGACCACTTGTACACCAGCGTCGGCACACACAAAGGAGTCCCGGTCGACAAAAATGCTGTCCAGGGTACAGTTGTCAACCGTACCAAGATCGAGGTCAGAAGATTGCAGGGTAACAAATCCACCAGGGCCCAGGACCAGGGAAGTATCCCGGCACAGGGCAAACGGACCGGTGCTGTCCGCGATGGTGACGATGCCGCTGCAACTGTCGGATCTTCCAGAGATATCTGAGAGGAACAGGGTCACGAGGTGCGTACCCGTATCCGCGCAGGTATAAGTCCCTGTATCAACAAAAATCGTGTCAAAGAAGGTACAATTGTCGGTGCTGTTGATGCCAAAGACGAAGGGATCTACGGTGGCGACGCCAAATGAATCCAGGTAGAAGGTGGTGTCAGAACAAACGGCTACGGGTGCAACTGTATCCAGGATCGTTATGAGCGAGTTACAACTGCTGAGGTTGGTATCGGCGTCGATATAAGAAACCGTGATGGTATTGACACCCGTATCGAGACAGGTGAAGAGGGACTGGCTCAGGGAAGAGGCGAGGATGGCACAGTTGTCGGTACTGCCTCCATCTACATCGGCAGGGGTGAGCAGGGCCTGACCAGAATTGTCAATGTAGATCACCGTATCGTTGCACAAGGCAATCGGTGGGACCGTATCCTGAACTGTAACCAGACGGGTGCAGGTTGCTGTGTTTCCGCTTACATCCCGGATGCTCAGGGTTACGTTCACACCGGGGACGTCTGTGCAGGTAAATTGGTCCTGACCAACGAAAAAGGTATCAATTCCACAGTTGTCACTGCTTCCGATTTCAATATCTGCTGCGGTAATGGATGCATTTCCGCTGCCATCGAGGACGACGGTCACATCCTGACAACCAGGGACGGGAGGGGTGGAATCTACTACCAATACCTGGGCGGTGCATTGGTTGACATTGCCGCTGACATCGATCAAGGTCAGGGTTACCAGGTGGAAACCGGTATCGGTACAGGTAAAGTTGACCAGGTTCACCTGGCTGGAAGCAATGCCACAGTTGTCGCTGCCACCCGCATCAATGTCGGATGGGGTCAGCACCAGGTTGCCATTGTTGTCCAGGTACATGGTTGTATTCTGGCAGAGTGCGATCGGTCGGGTGGTATCCTCAATCGTGATTTGAGAGCTGCAGTTGGCAGTGTTGCCTACGCCGTCAAAGACGGTTACGGTGATGGGGTTGATCCCGGTGTCGGCACAAGAGAAGGTGACCGTACTCAAGGCAAATGAGTCAACGCGGCAGTTGTCGGTACTGCCATTGTCAACGAATGACCCGTCCAGGGTAATGGACCCGGTTGGGTCAAGGTAGACCGTCGTGTCCTGGCACTGAGGCACCGGATTGGTAAAGTCTCCGATCAGGATACGGTGACCGGAACCGGCTGTATCCACACAGGTGTTGGAATCGGTCAACTGGACATTGTAGAGTCCCGTGACGGAGGCAAAATATGGATTGGTAGTGGCTCCCGATACCGGGATGCCGTCGCGGGTCCATTGAAAGGAGGTGGCGCCAGCCGCAGATCCGGACAGGGCCAGGCTGTCGCCGGGACAAAGGGTATCTGATCCGGATGGATTCACCGCAACCACAGGCAATGGATTTACAACAACCGCTTGTCCGATGTCGGCACTGTCCGAACAGCCATTGGCATCTACCTGTATCATATTGTAGAGTCCGGCGACGCCCACCGTAATATTGTCCAGGGTATCGCCCGCCCGTGAGAAACCATTCTCGTACCACTGCATACTTACCCCGGCCGGGGCCGTGATGGTGATGCTGTCTCCCTGGCAGATGGCCGGGGCGACGGAGGTGGTGAAGGTAATCACCGGCAGAGGGTGCACGAAGAGGTCGGTATTGACGGATGCGGTGTCAAAACAGCCGTTTCCATCGGTGAGCACAACATTGTGAATTCCAGGGTCCTTCGCGAAATAATTGCTGTTGGTGGCTCCGGAAATAGGTTGGCCATTGAGGAACCATTGAAAACCAACGCCCTGACCAGTGGCGGTCAACTGCAGGCTGTCTTCATCGCAGATGGTATCATTTCCAGCCGGGGCCAGGCTTACGGTAGGAACCGTATCGACATTGATGACGAAGGTATCTTCCAGCAAACATCCGGTTGCTTCCACCGTCTCGGTGAGATAAAGGTCAAAGGTCCCGGTAGCCGGACCCCAATCAATTACGACGGTGCTGCTGTCCGATCCGCTGGCAACCGTACCACCTCCGGAAAGAACCCAGGAGTAGGTATTGAGCGGGGAAAGGTCATTCCCCACCGTATAGGGCAAGCCCACCACGCCTAAGCAAGCAGGCAATTGCCCCTGCAAAGTTTGCGGTGCCGGAACGATTCCCTGCACCTGACTTTCAAATGCCCCCAGGTCCCAACGCGCGGTCAGATCTCCATCTCCGTCAAAAGGACGGGGATTCCCTTCGAGGTCCTGAGTAATTCCCACCAATGAATCTCCGGCATCCACTGCAGGAGAACAGGCCCGCAAGCGGAGCAAAGTATCCGCAAAGAGTGGGTCTACGTCCAGGATATTGGTTCCGGCTGCGAATCCACCTTCAACAATACAGTGGTCGATGGTAGGATTGGTACCCTGAATGTCAAACCCGGTATTGTTCCAGAAGATGGAGTTCTTAATTACGTTGGTAGCGGAGAAATTATAGATTGCTGAGCCTTGTGAGCCTACATTCTCTGCAAAAGTACAGTGGCTGATGGTGTTGTTCGAGCCTTGTGCGAACAAAGCGCCTCCGAGATTGCCGGGTGCTTCGTTGCGGTAAAAGGTACAATTGACAATGCGGGTTGGCCCGGTTCCGGTCAGGTAGCCTGCTCCTCCCCGATTGCTGGAGATATTGTTTCTAAAAATCACATTCTCGAGGATAAGTACCCTGGAAGCCCGGATTCCGGCTCCAAAGACACCCTCGCATCCCTCGACAATGCAGTTGTAGACCGCAACAGAACCCGAAAAAGCCTGGATTCCCCCTCCCCTGTTTCCATTCAAGGGCCCGACCGCATTGCCACCCCGGATCGTGAAGCCATCTACCAGGGCGGTGGTGTCTGTATTTAAAGCAGTAATGATATTGTAGGCATCGTCGGTATTGACCCCGCCCGAACTGTCAAGGTCTCCGGACAGAATACAAATATTCGAGAACCAATCTCTTTGAGAAAGCATCGTTTCTTCAGCTCCACCTGCACCTTCAAAGCCACCATAGAGGCCGACTCCATTCTTGAGGTCAAAGGTGGCTGCCGGATTGCCCTGGACGCCGGGATAATAAGTGCCATTGGCCACCCATATCTCATCTCCGGCAACGGCTGCAAGCAGGGCTGGTTGCAGGTCCGGATAAGCATCCGTCCAGCTCGTCCCATCTCCAAGACCGGTGGCGGTTGAATCAACGAAAATGGTCGCCGCTTGGGTTGAGCAAGCGGCGACCACCATAAATAATGTCAAGAGAAAGGCTCTGGAAAACCTTGCCAATAGAATCATTTTGCAATAGACTTCATTCCTTCAAGTTGTTCCAGGATCAACTGACGCTTCCACAACTGATCTACCTTTCCAAGGTCCAGTTCGGTTACCCGAATCTCGGTCCGGCGGTTGAGAGAGTGCTGCTCTTCAGAGCACTGCTTGCCATCCGTGCAAGCGTTGACTGGTCGGCTCTCACCAAATCCTTTGGCTTTGATCCGCTTGTCTTTGATCCCCCGCTTCACGATGAAGCCAACCGAAGCATCAGAACGCTGCTTAGAGAGCTTCATATTGTAGCTGTCACCACCACGTGAATCAGTAAATGAGCTCAGATCAACGCTGGCTTCTGGATTCTCCTCCAGGAAGTAGACGATCTCAAAGAGGTCGGCACCGGCGATCTTGGTGATGTCAGATTTGTCGTATTCGTAGTAGATGGTCTTGACCAAAGCTCCGATTTCATAAGGAACCATGGGAATCTCTACCTGTACAGTCTTGCTGCCATTGAATTCGGATGGCAATGGCAAATCTCCTCTGGAAGAGAAGTATCCAACCTTGGAGCCGATCAGGATCTGCTCGACCTTAGGATCCAGCACTGCCCAGAAACGGCCATCGGTACGGCTCATCGTAGACTTAACTTCCTCGCGCTTTTCGGTATCGATCGCTCTTACCGTGACCTTGTCAACCGGCTTTCCACTCTCACGCAAAAAGGTCCGTCCTTCAGCAAGGATATAGTCCCCTTTTTCCAAATCGGCGTTGATGACAAAATCCTCAGGATCGGTTTTGCCGATGGTAGTCAGAGAGCCAACTTGTGGAATATACCCTTCCTTCATGATGATAACGGTATACTCGGTATTCTCCTCCAATTCCTGGAAGTAATCTCCTTTTTTGTCTGCCTTCAGGTTCTGCTCACGGTAGGAAATCACCCGCACCTGAGCTCCCCGAAGGGATTCACCTGTGACCGCGTCTTTTACATTCCCCGATAAGGTGAAGATCATGTCTCTCTCCATCTCGAGGGTGGCTTTCAGGTCTTCCAGGGCATTGACTTCGCGGGTATCGAGCTTTTGGCGAAGCTGGAGATACTCATCCCGGTTGACGGTACAGAAATACTCCTTGCCCCAACTTCCGGGTACCTGGAATTTTCCATCCTTGTCGGTAGTAACCTTTTGCTCACGGCCACCAGCATCCATGAGAGATACTTCGGCATTCTCAAGCGGCAGTTTGGTACGGGAATCTACGACCGTACCCTCTATGAACATTTGACGTTTGAAGGTGTAGATATCATCATTCCCATTGCGGTTGGAGCTGAAGTATCCTTTTGGCTGGCCTTTGGTCCAGACGACACCAAAATCGTCTCTGGAAGAATTCAGAGGATAGCCTGCATTGATAGGATTGATCCAGCGATCGCCTTGTTGTGAGGCGGCAAAGATGTCCAATCCTCCCATGCCAGGATGGCCGTCGGAAGAGAAGAACAAAGCTCCTTCAGGGTGGAGATAAGGAAATTCTTCGTCCCCTTGGGTATTGATAGACGAACCGAGATTGATCGGAGTCCCCCAATTCTTGCCGTCAAACTTGCTCATATAAAGGTCGGTCCCACCGAATCCACCAGGAATATCGGATACGAAGACCATGATCTTCCCATCTGCGGTAAGGGCGGGGTGACCGCAGGAATAAGCATCGTCATTGAAAGGGAGCTTTTCAACTTCCTTCCACTTCTTACCGACCCGCTTTGCCTGGAAAATCTTGAGGCGGTTGATTCCTCTGGAATCTTCCCCCTTCTCTCCTTTGAAATAATTGCTCCGGGTAAAGAAAATGGTATTGCCATCTTTGCTGAATACAGCCGGACCTTCATGGAACTTGGTATTTACCTTTCCCTTAAGCGGCTTGACTTTGTAACCCTTTTTATTGGTGGAACGCTCGACATTGTAGAGGTCGTAGAAGAATTTCTCGTTGTCACGCATATTGATGAAACGCGATCCAAATCCCCGCTTGCGGGCAGAGGTGTAGACCATTCCCTGACGGGTAATAACGGGTGAGAAATCACTTTCCCCAACGTTAAAATCAGCTTCTTCGATGGAATACCGGGAAGAATCATTCCTGATTTCCATGGCGTAGTCACAGGATTCGATAAATATTGCGGCACGTTTGGGGTTTTCTCCGGTTTGCATATACGCTTCAAACCAGGTTCTGGCAGCAGTATAGTTGCCGTTAGTCATCAATGCTTCACCGTAATAAAACTTATTGATGGGTGCAGAACCTTTGGTCTTCACCAGTTCAGCAAACCACTTCTCAGCCCCCACAGGATCACCAATGTTCTTGTAAGAATCAGCAAGGCGCTCCATCGAACGCAAGTCCCGCTCTTTTTTCAAGCCTTTTTCATAGTGCTTGATCGCCATTGGATAGGCCAATGACTCATAGAACTTGTCCCCTTTCTTCAATTGGCCGTTCTGTGCTCCCAGGAACAAACCCTGTCCGAGAAACAAAACCAGTAACAGAGGGTAATAAATTATTTTCATGGCTATGAATTTATAGTGCAGCCTGTTTTCGAAATTTAACAAAATTAGAACCAACGTGGTGAAACCATTCCTTTACGGAAGAAATTCAGGTCCAGTCCCAGCAAAAATTCGTGGGAACCCGAGGTGTAGTCAGCGAGGTCAGAGATTGGGTAATCATAAGCATATCCAATTCTGAACCAAGAACCTGCCTGCCATTGGATCATTCCTACCACAGCATCATCAATCCGCCAGGAAGCTCCCAACCACAGTTTGTTGTTCAACAAAAACTGTGCGTTCAGATCCAGTCCCCAGGGTGCAGTGGGTTGGTATTTCAACAATGCGGAAGGCTTGAACCGGACAGGTGAGTCTTCGGTACCGGTGATAAAGCCTGTACTGACGAAGTAGTGTCTGGATTCGGCAGCACCTTCAATGGCGTCGTTTCCATCCAGATCATTCTCGAGAATGTCGGGGGTGGAGAGTCCCATGAAGAAGTGCTCTGAGCTGAAAAATACGCCGGCACCTACATTGGGGAGCCAGAAGTTAAGTCCTGAAGAGAAACTGGGATCGACTCCGCCCCCGGTAATGGAGGAACCGGTAGAAACTTCACTGAATCCGGAATTGTAATTCTCAACCGCACCGTTCAGGCCGAAAGCCAATCTTGCCGTTTTCCCAAGGGGAATACGGTAGGCATAGGAGAGGTTGACATGGGTATTGCGGGTCACACCGATCTGATCGTTGTAAAATGAGAACCCGAATCCATGACGTTCGTTGCGACTGGGCGCATGCAGGGTGAAGGTCTGAGTGGTAGGTGCTCCATCGATATTCACCCACTGCTTACGGTAAATCAGATTGGCGGTCGCATGTCCCCAAGATCCGGCATAAGCTGGGTTGAGGGCCAGGTGATTGAACATATACTGACTGAAGTGGGAATCCTGCTGGGCCTGAAGTCCAAGCCCGAAACCCAAAAAGCACAGAAGGATATATATTTTTTTCATGGTTTTGTTTCCTTTGCTTGTTATCGGTTGATGATCACGTAGCCATTGAAGGGTTTGGAATCATCTTCCAGCCCGAGGTCAAGGATGTAGAAATAGGTTCCATCCGGGAGATCCTTGCTATTGTAAGTCCCGTCAAAATTATTCTGATAGGGCGACTCTTTGAAGACCACTTCCCCCCATCGACTCATCACAGTCAGTTGACTGTTTGGAAACTGGTCAATACCGACGATTTCAAACCGGTCATTGAGATCGTCTCCGTTGGGAGAGAAACCTTCGGGAATATCATCCTGGGTGATTCCTATAATCACATCAACAATATTACTCGCCACCGTGACACACTGCTGATCGTCGGTTACTTCGACAAAGTAAGGACCACTTTCAGTCGGGATATAGGTATCGGCGGTTGCTCCAAGGATTGCAACTCCCTCATAATACCATTGGTACTCGGTTCCTGAAGTAGTGCTAAGAATGGAATTGTCATAGCTTACGACCGGAGTAGCCGGAACTGCGAAGTTGTCGATTATCAGCATATTGCTCATTCCCTCACAACCATCAGTACTTACCACTTGAACAAAATGGGTTCCAAGTCCGGCATTGAAGGTTTGATTTGAGGAAACCCCATCTGCCCAGAGATAGCTGGCAAATCCTGGTCCTGCATCCAGCAAGACGCTTTGCCCGGTACAGATGGTCGTATCATTGCCCAAATCAACCAATGGTGCATCAAAATTATCAACCCGGATGGTATCACGGGAAGGACATCCATTGCTGTCGGTCACTTCAATCCAGTAGTCGCCTTGTGTAAACACGGTATATGACAGTGCATCTGAAAGAGAATCGGCCCAGAGGATGGTGGACCAGGTACTGTCCGTGGTCAGGACCAGCGAGTCTTCCTCACAGATAATGGTATCAGAGGGGAGCATGACCTGGGTGGCAGGGAAGAATGAAACGGTGGTGGTATCACTTACCCCCTGACAACCAAAGCTGTCGATCACGCTCACGTGGTAATCCCCTGGGGAAGAAACGATGATATCCGAGGAAGTTTGCCCGCCCGGAGACCAGCTGTAAATAAACCAGTCGGGATCAAAGGCATCGAGTACAACCGAAGAACCATTGCAAATCATAACCGAGCCCGAAGGATTGATTACAGGATTAGGAATGGGTTCCAATTGTATGCTGACCGTATCAGAAGTAACGCAATTATTGGAGTCAACCACTTCTACCCAAAAGGTACCGGAGATCGAGACGGTTAAGGTCTGGTTCGTTGATCCATTGGACCAAAGATAGGATTGATAGCCAGGTCCAGCATCAAGGGTATAACTTGAATCTGAGCACTCTACCCGGTCAGGTCCCAGATCAACATTGGGAACAGTGACTGTGACGGCAACATTGCTGGAATTGGCGGTTCGGCAGGATCCAAAATCAGCTACGCAATAATAGTTGCCACCAGAGGTAACATTGATATTGAGTCCATTGCTGAGGTAGGTCGCGGGGGCCCTGTACCACCAATAGCTTTGCGCACCAGCAGGAACGACTGACAAATTAGAAGTATCGCCTATGCATATAGTATCGGGATTGGCGGATGCTGAAATAACGGTTCCGAACCGGTCAAATTCAGTGCCGGTAGCACTGGAGGGATCGAGGAACGCTCCTTCAAAATTCCTGAACCATACTTTCATGGATGGATAAAACCCACAGGTATCATTTTGCAGGCCGGGTGAGGTGCCAGCTCCATTGTCACCATTGCTGAAGACATTGTCGCCACAACTTCCGGGACATGGCCCCGCTGGTGTACAATTGTTCAGAAAGTTTACGACACTGTCACTGTACCAACCGGGAGAAGCATTGTTCTCTCCCAGAATGTCTATGTCAAATGAATAGAATCCGGGGGTAGCTCCGGTGGTAACAACCGGACCGACACCGTCTACAATACCGGCGGAATCAACCGTCTTAAAGCGGATGTCGGCTGAACTCGAAGAATAAATCCTCCAGCGAACGGTCCGGTGCGAAAACGGAAATGCATAGCGACGTGCCGCCATGGATTGTCCTCCGTTGAATACCTCGGTGCCGGTATCGTCATTGCCTATGGAAGACATCACTGAATCCAGATTGGAAACGGGGGTGGTTGCAACAGGGTTCCCATAGTATATGATCAGCGTTGATGCTGAGAACTGTGGAATCACCGGTAGCCGTACCCAGATATCGGTAGTAGTGGTATTGATTCCCCTTTGAATCCAGTAGGGAAGTGGGGTACAACAATCTGAGCTGGTAATACGGATGTCCGAGCCATCTGTATTCATCTTTCCGGCATTGATCAGATCTTGTGTGTTCAGGGTGATCTTGACCTGGAAATCCTGAAGTTCGTTGTTGATGTTGGTTATGGTAACCGGCAATATATATCGCCAATCTCCAAAGCATGTGTTCTGGGCCTCAAGGCTTCCAAAAGCAAGCCCAATTAGGACAAGGAGGCTGAGTAAAGCTTTTTTCATATTCTGTACAATCAAGGCTCAAATCATGGAGCGTGTTGGTTTCTTTAAGCTGTCAAAAATAAGCCCGGTAAATTACTGCGAAAATACTTTTTTTAAGTATACATAACAGCAACTCCATGCAGCTAGGGTTTTTGATTTTTATTAATTCTAACGCGGGTACCATTCATCCATAACGGCACCATTCGATCATTTCCACTCTACCACATTCCTTCCAAAAAATCAACTGAGCAACCACAAAGTTAATTTTCTGCGTACTAAGGTGCAAGGAAAGGAAAAAACCATTTGGGCTTTTGGGAGTTTTTTCCACAATGACCAAGAGAAACGGCTTTTTTTCAGCGTTCAGAGCCAAAGATCCGAACAAGCCTCAGCTAAGTTTTCGGGAAAACCTTCAGGCTTTGCGTACGCTTCCCCAGTTTTTTCGCATGATTTGGGCCACCAGTCCAAAGCTTGCCCTGGGCAATGTCCTTCTCAGAGTAGTCAAAGCCGGCATCCCCCTGGCCCTGCTTTACATCGCTAAGTTGATCATTGATGAGGTCATTGACCTCAGGGAAGGGACTTCAACCTCTTCTACTTTTATCTGGACACTTCTCGTAGCCGAATTGGCCCTCGCCCTTGCTTCGGATGTCCTGAACCGGGTGATCAGTTTGATCGATGGATTGCTGGGTGACCTCTTTGCAAATGCAACCTCGGTCAAACTGATGGAGCACGCCTCGAGAATGGATCTTTCTCAGTTTGAGGACTCCAACTTCTACGACAAACTGGAACGGGCCCGTCGGCAAACCACTGGCCGGGTGGTGTTAATGTCTCAAATGCTTTCCCAGGTTCAGGACTTTTTGTCTATCATTTTCCTCGCGGCTGGTTTATTGGTCGTTTCCCCCTGGCTTATCCTTTTGCTCCTGTTTGCCGTTATCCCTGCCTTCCTCACAGAAACCCTCTTCAACCGTCGCAGTTACTCCCTCACCCGGAGCTGGACCCCGGAACGCAGGGAACTGGACTACCTCCGCTATGTCGGGGCGAGTGATGAAACCGCCAAGGAAGTCAAGATTTTCAACCTCAGCGAATTCATCATCAACCGGTTTGCCGGGCTGGCCGACGGCTTTTACCACGCTAACCGCAGGCTTTCGGTGCAGCGCACATTCTGGGGTTCTCTTTTCAATGGTTTGGGTATAGCGGCCTATTATGCGGCCTACGTTTTCATCATCCGCGATACCGTCAACAAGGAAATATCCATCGGTGACCTCACTTTTCTGAGTGGATCCTTCCTCGGTCTACGGCAATTGTTGCAGACCATTCTGGGTAGGTTTTCCAGCATTGCCCAGAGTGCCCTTTACCTCCAGGACCTCTTTGACTTCTTTGCGATCACTGCCAATATCCAAAGCCCTGACACCTCCAATCCCTTTCCGGACAAGATTCTCAACGGGATCACTTTTGAGGACGTCGGATTCCAGTATCCTGGAACGGAGCGCTGGGCAGTCCGCCATCTCAGTTTCCACCTGGAAGCCGGGGAAAAGCTGGCTTTGGTGGGTGAAAACGGGGCTGGCAAGACGACTTTGGTTAAGCTGCTGGCCCGCTTATACGATCCATCGGAGGGACGAATTCTGATCGACGGAAAGGACATTCGGGAGTTTAACCTGACCGACCTCCGACATGCGATTGGGGTTATTTTCCAGGATTTCGTGAAGTGGCAGATGACGGCCAAGGAAAATATTGGGGTCGGCAGGATTGAAGAAATGGGGGATGATCCCCGGATCATCAATGCCGCAGAAAAGAGTCTCGCGGATACGGTGGTAGATAAGCTGGGGGATGGTTACGAGCAGATGCTGGGCCGCAGGTTCAAGAAAGGCGTGGAACTCAGCGGGGGAGAATGGCAGAAGGTCGCTTTGGGACGGGCCTATATGCGGGATGCCCAAATTTTAATCCTGGATGAGCCGACTGCAGCCCTGGATGCGAGGGCAGAATTTGAAGTCTTCGAGCGGTTCAGTGAATTGACCCAGGGAAAGACGGCTGTTCTGATCAGTCATCGCTTTTCTACGGTTCGGATGGCGGATCGGATCCTGGTCCTGAAGAATGGTGAATTGGTTGAATTGGGAAGCCATGAAGAGTTGTTGGCCAATAAGGGGTTGTACTCGGAGTTGTTTGAGTTACAAGCACAAGGGTATCAGTAGGTTACTTCCTAAAGACCAGGTAAAGATAGTCCCCGTCCTCATTCACATACTCCCCCATGACTGCCTCAATCTGACTATCGTCAATGTCTTTTCGCAATTTTGCCAGCCCTGTTTGTACTTCCTCAGCATTCGCCAAAGCAGAAAAGGAAGAAATCCCGTTGCGCACCGCTTCCTCAAAGTACAACTCCGGATTGTGCTTGCCTGAATAAAGAAAAAGGTCTTCCAATTCGGAGTGGATGAAATAGGGTTCGGTATACGCCAATGTAAATCCAGCGATCTCAGCCGCCTCAAGGGTCTTTTCCAAAGTCGGCATGAACACTTTTGAATCAGCCAGCATCTTCGGGAAATAGTGCTTCAGCCAGTACCCATCCATCTGATCCGGGGTGGCGGTGAAGATTACCAGCCGGGCTCCTGATTTCATCACCCGGTACAATTCCTTAAACCCCTGCTCTAAATCTTTCCAGTGGTGGGTGGTCAAGGTACCCATCACCCCATCAATTGATGCATCTGCAACGGGAACAGATTCTGCCACTCCCCTTCGCCAGTCAATCTCTTTATTCTTGCGCCTGGCCTTTTCAAGCATCTTTTCTGAGGGATCTACGCCTATGAATCTCCCTCCGCTACTTGCCAAAGCGATCGTGTAATTTCCTGTCCCGCATCCAATATCTAAATACAATCCGTCTGGTTCTGGTTGCAAATGATGTTTCAGGCGGGACAATAAATGGGGATCGGGTCGGCGGGTCCGGTTGTAGTTCTTTCCGATGAGATCATATTTTGCTTTCATGCCTGTTCTGCTTTCATGCCTGAATGGTCTTTTTACCTGTTCTGCCTTCTTACCTGAACCTAAATTAAAGAATTCCTGCCCGCTCTCAAGAGTTTGTTCCATGGTCCCGCAAAAATCCCTAATTTCCGTGCAAAATAATACACCATGTCCCGTACCATCATCAATACCGACAAGGCTCCAAAGGCCATCGGACCTTATTCTCAGGCAGTCGTCGTCAATGGAATTGCCTACCTCAGCGGTCAGATCGCTATCGATCCCACTACCCAGAAACCCGTTTACGGGACTTTGAAGGAGCAAACCGAACTGGTTATGTCCAATCTGGCAGCTGTCCTTACTGCAGCCGGCTCCGGCCTTGCCAATGTCATCAAGACCAATATCTTTCTCGCTCCAGGGGAAGATTTTAACACTGTCAATGAGGTGTATGGCAGCCGCTTCTCCGGGGATTTCCCGGCCAGAGAAACGGTATGGGTGAATTCCCTTCCCAAAGACGTCAAGGTAGAGATCTCTATGATTGCCCTCGTCGGCTAATATAAATTCAAGCATGGACCTCAGTTATATCCTCAACGAATTGGGTGAGGACCGGAGTAGCTATTCCGGCTCAGTCTCCCCTCCTATTTTCCAAAGCAGTAATTTCTGCTTTCCCGATGTGGCGACCATGCGCGATGCGCTGGCTTATGAGATGGACATCCCCTTTTACTCAAGGGGCAACAATCCTACGGTGAGCATTCTGGGTAAGAAACTCGCCGCCATGGCCGGCTCCGAAGAGGCGCTGGTATTTGCTTCCGGCTCGGCTGCCATTGCGGCCGCGGTGATGGCCAATTTGAAGCAAGGCGACCATGTGGTCTGTGTGCAAAAACCCTATTCCTGGACGGGAAAGCTACTCAGCAAGCTACTGGGACGCTTTGGTGTAACCACAACCTACATCGAAGGGACTACGGTGGAGGAGTGGGAATCATCGGTGCAGGACAATACCCGGCTCTTCATGCTGGAAAGTCCCAATTCGATGACTTATGAGTTGCAGGACCTGGCTGAGGTGGTCAAAATCGCCAAGGCCCATGAGATCATCACCGTATTGGACAATAGCTATGCGACGCCTGTCAACCAGCCCGCAATCTCTCTGGGGATTGACATCACCACGCACAGCGCCAGCAAATATTTGTCTGGTCACAGTGATGTGGTGGCCGGGGTTTTGTGTTGCAGCCGGGAAATGGCGGAAAAGATTTTTGAAGGAGAATACATGACGCTGGGAGGGATCATTTCTCCACAGAATGCCTGGTTGATGATCCGTGGTTTGCGGACCCTGGGGATTCGCTTGGATCGGGTGGCTCAATCCACGCCCAGGATCGTCTCTTTTCTGGAACAGCACCCTAAGATTGAAAAGGTGATTTATCCATTTTCGGAATCCTTTCCTCAGTATGCGTTGACCCAAAAGCAGATGCTGAGGCCGGGCGGTATGTTCAGCATTCTGTTGAAAGCCCCTGACATTGCCGGCTGCGAACGCTTTGTCAATGCCTTGCAGCGGTTTTTACTGGCTTGTAGTTGGGGAGGTCATGAGTCCCTGATCTTTCCGATCTGCACTTTATATGGTTCCCAGAACTATTCTGAATCTCCTCTCCCCTGGAACTTTGCCCGGATTTATATCGGTCTGGAAGAACCGGAGGCCCTGATCGCCGACCTGGAGCAGGCCTTGGATAAGATTTAGGCTCTCTCGTGATGGGTCCGGATTTATAGCCCAATCGGTCTTTGGAGACCTCGTTAAGGGTCCGGACCCTTCAAAGAGTCGGTCAGCAGTGATCTCGTTAAGGGTCCGAACCCTTCTCGCAATCGGTCTTTGGTGAACCCGAGAAGAGGCAGGAGTGAACTCGAGAGGGGTGGAAAGCGATCTCGAGAAGGGTCAGCAACGACAAAAGCCTCCTGAAACGCTTCATTGGCCGATTAATCTCAAACTTTGTTCCCTCCTTCTCCATACCTGGGCAGTTGCATTTTATTGCGGAATGGGTTTATCTTTATGGCCACAACCTTATTGACCTTTAACTGCCGATATTGATGAGAACATTGTATTATTTCCTGATGGGGGCCTTTTGGGCCCTTCCAACTATTGTTTTCGCTGGTCAAAACCTTGACAAAGGGCTTCAGCATTTTATCGAAAACGACTATAAAAATGCGATCACTTTTTGTGAAAAAGCAATGGCTGACCCAGCCGACCGGCAAGATGCTTCCGCTTTGCTGGAAGTCATTTATTCAGTTTGTAACAGAGGTGAATCAGAAGTTGAACTGTTTCCTAAACTGTTGGAATACGCTGACGACCCGAATCCTTACTTCTATGTGTTTCAGAACAATTTCGCGGTGCTCGGGCTGGAAAAGCAGCCTTTTTCTGGTTTTCGAAGTCGCATAGAGAACTTCCTGAAGCGTGAAGACCTGAACCCCACCGTAGAGGCTTCTTTACAATACCTCCTCGTCCGGCATTACCAATCGAGTTATAAATTCTCTAAGATCGATGGTCCATTAGAAGAAATTGCCCCCATCATGTCCTGGAGTGTGGCAGGTAGCTTTGAAAATATATCGGGGAGTGGGTTTGACAAGAACTATCCTCCGATTTCATCTCACCGTACTTCTGATCAATTTGAGAATAAGTACGGGGCAAACGTGAGTTGGTTTCCACTTCCTGATTATACTCCGGGAAACTGGATCAGCTTTAACAACCATTTTGACAGCGACAATTCGATTCTCTACGCCCAGAGTTTTGTCGATATGCCTGCTGCTCTTGACGTTCAGATCAGAATCGGATGCGGAGGGACGCTTAAGTTTTGGCTCAATGATGAGTTAATCATTCGGAATGCCAAAGAGTACAATACGCAGCTTGACGCCTATGTAGTCAATGCGACTTTGAGCAAAGGCAAGAACCGTCTCCTTCTCCAGGTTGGTGAAAGTGAGCAGGACAATGTCAACTTCATGGTGCGGATTACCGACCGTAAAGGTCATCCCATTCCCGATCTTTCGGTATCTGGCAGTGCTGACAGTTATAAAAAGGGGCTGGAAAAACCCGCCCAACTGCTTCCTCACTTTGCTGAAGAATACTTTCGCAAACGCATAGAGACTGGCCCTTACCCTCTGATCAACCGGATTCTGCTTATCAACACCTATATTTTCAACCAAAAGAGTGACCTGGCCCGGCAGGAGATCGAAAAAGCACTGGAGGATGCTCCCAAGTGCAGTTACCTTCGCTATAACCTGATCGAAATTTTCAACCGTGACAACAACAAGACCAGCCTGAATGCAACCCTGGAAAAGCTCAAGGCCGATGATCCGGACAATGTCCTTTCGGTGATGCTTTTCTATCAGGAAGCGGTCGATATCGAAAACTACAAGGAATCGCGTCGCTACCTTGACAAGTACAAAAACTCTCCCTGGGCTGACCAAGAGAGTGCGCTTACCTTTGAAATTGCCCAGGCCGCAGTTGAGGGGAAATATGAAATGGCCCGGCAATTGGTCGAAACTGGTTATAAAAAGTATCCCTACAATGTTAGCTTTGTGGCGCTGAAGTACGCGGTGGTAAACGATGAGGGGAACACTTCTGGTGCAATCAAGATCCTGAAAGATTTTCTCAAAGATTACTATGACCCAGAGCTGAAAATGTCCCTGGCCGGGGATTATTTTCAAACCGGAAATCCTACTTATGGTATTTCGCTGATCACTGAGATGTTAAAAGACCATCCTGAGAATATCAGCTATCCTACCATCATGGCGAAGCTTGCTTTTGGAATGGGGAAATATCCTCAGGCGGAAAAGCATTACAAAGAATGCCTTGCAATTGCGCCGTTCATAGGTTCCTACCACATTGAATTTGCCAAGACACTTCAGGAGGGGGGGAAGTTCGAAGAGGCCATCCCTTACTATAAAAAAGGGCTCAAATATGATCCTTATGACTATGATGCCCTTCGGGATTTGCGGCAGCTCGAAAAAAAGGAAGACCTCTTTGACAGTTTCGAAAAGACCAATGTCTATACCCTGGTGGAAAATTCGCCCGATAAATCTGAATTCCCGGATGACAATTCGATCGTATTGCTGGACGAAACTCAGATGGTGGTCTATGAAGAAGGGGGAGTTGAGGAAAAGCGCATCATGGTGGTCAAAATCCTTACCCCTGCGGGGGTAGACAGGTGGAAAGAATACGGATTGCCTTATTCGTACTACAACCGTCTGGTTCTGGAAAAGGCGGAAGTAATCAAACCCGATGGTGAAAAACTCAAAGGTGAATCCAACTATTCGACCATTGTATTTACCGGACTTGAACCTGGAGATGTGATCTATGTAGAGTACAAGAAGCGGCGGTATTTCACAGGAACACTTGCCCGTCATTTCTGGAAAACATCTTATTTTAAATATGGCTATCCCATTCAGAAAGTACGGTTTGGTTTGATCCTGCCCGCGGACAAGAAAATCCATTGGAAGGTGGAGAATGGCAATATCAAGCCCCAACTCTTTGACGAAGGTGAATTTAAAAGGTATGATTGGTCGGTGACGGACCAGGAGCCGATCCCTCAGGATGCCTACTTACCTGATATCGCTGACATTGCCCCTACCCTTCACCTGACGACTTTACCTGATTGGAACTTCGTGTCTTCCTGGTACTATGACCTTGCGGACGGGATGATACAGTCGGACTATGAAATTCAGGAACTGGCGAAGGAGTTGTTTGGGAATGAGCCCAATCTCACGGACGAGGAAATCGTTGACCGGATTTATAATTTCGTAGTCAAAGAGATCCATTACAGCTCTCTTTCCTTCCGTCAAAGTGGACTGGTTCCGCAACTTGCCTCCCGGGTGCTGACCACGCGGATCGGAGATTGTAAGGATGTATCCACCCTCTTCGTCGCTTTGTGCAAGGAGGCTGATATCCCTGCTTCCCTGGTGCTGGTCAATACCCGCAGCAACGGTCTCAACGCGCTGGCATTGCCTTCCATCGATTTCAACCACTGCATCGCCAAGGTTCAGGTGGGTGGCAAGGATTATTATACCGAACTGACTTCGGACTATTCCTCGTTCAGCACCTTTTCTCCTTACCTGAAGGGTGCCTTTGCTTTGGAAATCAATGAAGGAGACAAGGTTTCTACGGAGCCGATCTTCCTGAACCCAGCTACCCGTAAACTCAATATGACTTTCCGAAAGACGGAAGTTGCCCTGTCCGACAACCAGGTAAATGTGACCAAGACCATAAATTGTACCGGATATCACGCCAGCACTGTCCGTAATAGGTACCGTGACCTGGGCGAATCTGATCGTCTCAAATATTTGCAGGAAAGGCTGGCAAGAAAATATTCTGATGTCAATGTAAAGAAGATTGAATTTGGAGCTCCACTTGAGTCTCTGAACGATACCCTTCAGTACGAATTTGAATATGAACTGAACCGCCCCTTCTCACGTGTCGCTGGGATGTCTCTCCTTAAAGTTCCTTTTTCCGATCAGTTCAGCAATAATTTCATCACCCAAGCCAGTACCCGAGAGACTCCTCTGGAACTGTGGAGCTATACATCTTCGGATACCATCCTGGAAAATATGTCCCTGGTCATCCCTGAAGGTATGGTGCTGGCTGAATTGCCCAAGGATGTGAAGATCAATTCCCCTTTTCTGGATTATGCCCTGACCTTTAAGCTCGAAAGCAATGTTTTGGCGATGACAAGATTGGAGGTGATCAAGGCCTCAGTAATCGAGGTGGAAGAATATCCCGAATTCAAGCAGATCCTTGATAAGATCGTTCGCTCTGATGACTTGCAATTGGGTTTTCGGGAGAAGGAGTAGGAGAAGGAGTAGGAGGTGCTTTTCAGGCTTAATCAATCAGGCCATTTTAAAGCCTGCAACCTCACTTCCCATGGCAATGCTTGTACTTTTTCCCACTTCCACAGGGACAGGCCTGATTGCGTCCGACTTTTGTTCCTTTGCGTAAGGGTTGCTTTTTGCGCTCCAAACTCCGCAGGTGGCCGCGTCCTGGCTTCGGTGGTTTGGGCAGGTCCAAGCGCACCGCGGTATCTGGATTTTCCTGGGTACTCAAGCGGTGTTGACTCCGGTAAAACTCATACCGCTCATAGATATTCCGGTCTGGCCGTTTGGCGTGGCTGCGAACCGGTCCAGTCATTCCTGCTTCTACAGCTTGAAAATTTCCTGCGATCTCTGATTGTACCATACCCGCTGCAAATAGCTCCCGGATTTTAGGCAGCAATTTCTCTGCACGCAGGTCGGTGGTCTCGCGCACCAACTCCCCTACAAAGGCGGGGCTGACTGGCAATGTTTCCTCCAAAGCTGCATCCATCAGATTTTCAAATGTTTTGAGGACCGGCTGCCGATAGACTGGGAGGTGCCAGGCGATCTGAGCCAGCGCATTTAGCAAGGGTATTCTGATGGCTTCGGCAAGCGATTGTTGTAAAAGCAACACTCCTAATTCAGGGTGAAGATTGCGGTACAAGTCAAAGAGAACTTCCCAGAGCCCCAGTTCCGGGTAAGCACCCAGCCAATGGTGAAGCTCGTCTTCGGGAAGCTTAAGAAATACTTCTATCACCGGAATGGATTCTCGGGCTTGGAGTTCCGCCAGCAGGTTCAAGGTGTGGATCACAAAGCTTCGCTTTGCAAGCTCGACCTGGGGCGGGTTTTCTCCAAGCTCGACCTGGGGCGGGTTTTCTCCGAGGTCGACCTCGGGCGGGTTTTCTCCGAGGTCGACCTGGGGCGGGTTTTCTGCAAGGCCAGGCAGGTGGGTCAATATCTCCTCCAGGTCCTGAACCAGGCTTGCGCGAGGGAGGCCCAGTATCTGCTTCAGGACCGAATCGGGTAAACTGAGGTCCTGACTGAAGATGGGGGCCAGGGTCTCAATATGGGTCAAGTGAGAATATATTTTTGGGGGCTGCATAAGCATGGGCGTCTTTGAATCAACATTCGAGTCTTAGCATTTCCACGGTAGTCTTTACTTCGCCAATGTAGTTATAGAAACAATTTCGCATTCTGTGAATCAATCTCCAAAGTGGAAATTATTCCCCAAGTCTCATTATCTTCCGCCATGATCCGCCAATTGGTCTCAGATCTCGCCAAGCTTCTCTACCGCATGGTTCGTTCCCCCAGGTTTATTTTCGGAAGTCTGGGCGGGCTGGTATTCCTGGGCATATTCTACTACCACTATGGTCAACTCGATCCGGGTGCCTACAAGTACCGGGACGATGGGGTGATCACTATGAGTCATGCCCGTAACTTGATCGATTACGGGCATATTGGGGTCGACCCTTCCGGCAAACGGTTGGAAGGATTCTCGGCCCCGGTTCAGTTTTGGATATATGCAGCGGTGTATGGTTTGACAGGGGTGGAATGGGACACTTTCGCGGATGCCCAGACCCTTTTGTGTACTTTTTTGCTCGGCTTCCTCTTCCTTCAATTCTTCGAAAAAAGCTGGATCATGGGGCTGATCGGGGGTGCCTTTGCTGCCTGGTTCATGCAATTCCACCACTCTTTCTTCCAGTGGCATGCTTCCGGCATGGAAAATCCGTGGACCCATATCCTGTTTCTGGGATCCGCATTGCTTATGTTTCGGGCATTCCGGGGGGATGAAATCAAACTTAGATGGGCAGTCATTCTCTTTCTGGCCAGTATTTCCCGTCTGGACAGTATCTACCACCTGGCTCCGATAGCCTTCGTCTGGGCGCTGATGTGGCATTCCGAGTACCGTTCCTGGCGTTCCTTTCACCTGATCGGTCTGGCCTTTGCATTCTGGGGCGTCTATCAATGCTGGCGTTTGTACTACTTTGGCTCTCTCCTTCCAAATACGGGGCTGGCCCAGGGGATCGATGTCCGGCAAAACATTTCTGATCTGTGGAACGGGAGCCCCGATCACCTGCGGGAATCGCTGATGTGGGCGCGGATGATCATGCAAAACCACGGGGTTTGGTTTCTCCTGCCCCTGCTTTTCTTTTTCCCCTTCACGAGATTCGACCGGAACAGCCAGTTTATTCTGGTTATCACCGGGGTTGCCACCGCAACCGCCTTCCTCAATCCTGCGATTTTTGGCATGACGCGTCTCGATCCTGGACGCAGTACGACTTTTCTGGTCCCCTTTGTTGCGCTCCTCCTGGTCTGGCAAATCAGTCAACTCCAGCCCTTTAAGCGAAAGCATCTCTTTCTGCTGCTGGTGGTCCCTGCGACTCTTTTCCTGATAAAAAGCTATGCCCCGGCCTGGGTCGGTGAACCCCGTCCACTTTGTTGCGCGGCCGGGATCAATGAAGAAATCATTCGGGAAGGGAGAAAATTTGCCGAAGAGAACAACCTGCACCGGCTCAATGTCGCCGCTCCTGACCTAGGGAAACTCAGCTATGCCAAGCTTTTCAATCTCACCGACCTCGGGTACCTGGGCTCCCCCATCATGGCCCATTTCCGGGACCGCCCGGAATTGCAGATTGCATATTTCTTTCATTATGCCCTGCCTGACTTGGTGGAAGTCCACGGGCCGTGGTGTGAAACTTACCGCCAATTGCTATCCGATCCCCGCTTCGGCGAGCTTTATGAACCGGTACGGGAGAGTAAAGATGGAGTCCCCGAGGTTGTGCTACGGGATTGGCCGCTGGTACATGAGGGGATTTATATTCGTAAGGCGCTCAAGAAAGAACACAACTCTTTGGAATGGCAACTGATTCAGGCATTGCAAAAAGACCTCCATCTGGATACACTCCGCAAGTATCAGGAACTATTGTCGGATGAACCCTATCCAGAACTCTCAGCCCCTGTGATTCAGACAGCCTACCGGTTTTTGCCTGAATTCCGATCCGGCGACCAGTTGGATACAGTGCGTAACCTCTTTGCTGGCAAGGCGGTCGAGCAGTATGGGCGGGCGATATTGATGAGTAAGGGTTGGAGAAATTGGGAAGAGGAAGCTATCTCATATCTGGAAGTACAATTGCCCATTCTGATCCAGCGCGAATCCACTCCCTGATCCTCTCCGGTCTCCCTGGTAAAACTGTCAGACAAGATCATTTCGGATAAAAAACCAGATATCCACACTTATGGTAAAAACCACTTTAATCATGGATCATAGGAGTAGAAAATTTCCGTAGCTTTGCGACATGCAAGACCCAGTATTCGACATTATTCAGAAAGAAAAAAGACGTCAATTAGAAGGAATAGAGCTGATCGCTTCAGAAAACTTTGTATCCGATCGCGTGATGCAAGCGGTAGGTTCTGTTCTCACCAATAAATATGCGGAAGGCCTCCCCGGCAAGCGTTATTATGGGGGGTGTGAATTTGTAGATGAGGTTGAGGAACTTGCGCGTGAGCGTGCCAAGGAATTGTTTGGTGCCGAATGGGTGAATGTACAACCTCACTCAGGAGCACAAGCGAATACCGCGGTCATGCTGGCCTGCCTCAAGCCGGGCGATACCATTCTCGGTTTCGATCTTTCCCACGGTGGACACTTGAGCCATGGCAGTCCTGTGAATTACTCCGGCAAGACTTACCGGGCCACTTTCTATGGTGTAGAAGAAGAGACTGGTACGATCGACTTTGACCGGGTACGTGAAACTGCTCTCCGTGAAAAGCCTAAGATGTTAATCTGTGGTGCGAGCGCTTATGCCCGTGATTGGGACTACCAGACGCTTCGCTCTATTGCGGATGAAGTCGGTGCCGTTCTCCTGGGCGACATCGCCCATCCTGCTGGTCTGATTGCCACTAAGTTCCTGAACAACCCATTGCCCCACTGCCATATTGTGACCACTACGACTCACAAGACCCTGCGTGGTCCCAGAGGAGGCATGATCATGGTGGGTGACAACAGCGGCAATCCTATGGGCATTACCAATAAGAAGGGAATCGTTCGCAAATTGGGTGGAATTCTTGACTCGGGTGTTTTCCCCGGTACCCAGGGAGGTCCACTAATGCATGTGATTGCTGGCAAAGCTGTTGCCTTTGGAGAAGCTCTTCAACCTGAATACACTGCCTACTGTGAGCAGGTGATCCGCAATGCGCAGGCCTTGGCCAACCATCTCCTCAAAAAGGGTTATCACCTTATTTCTGGCGGTACGGACAACCATTTGTTGCTGATCGACCTGCGCAGCAAGGGGATCACTGGTAAAATTGCTGAAGAAGCGCTGGAAGGTGCGGGTATCACCTGCAATAAGAATATGGTTCCCTTTGATACAGAAAGTCCATTTGTCACCAGCGGCATCCGTCTTGGCACTCCTGCCATCACCACCCGCGGTTTCGAAGAAGAGGATATGGTTTTTGTAGCCAATAAGATTGACGAAGTGCTGAGCTCTCCTGCTGATGCGGAGCTACAACGCTCGGTCGCCAATGAAATCCGGAAAAAGATGGAAAACTACCCACTATTTGCCGAGGTTGTTGAGGCCTGAATCTTTTCAGCCCCTCTCCCGTTTAAATAAGTGGTACCTGTTGCCGTTTGTATAAGTGGTACGTGTCGCCTGTTTAAATAAGTGGTACGTGTTTCCGTTTACCCTAAAACTACTTGCATGAAGAAATTGCTCCTCTTCCCGCTGCTGGCCTTGATTGGCATGTTCAGCGCTCTTTCTGCTCAAAAAATCTCCTACGAGCAATCCTTTAATGTCAGATATTCCATCACTGGCGTGGGATACCCATCTGAAATTGTCCCCAATATAGGTGGCGGCTTTGCCTATATGGAGTATTGGCCTGAGGGACAGGGGAAGAAATTTGCCAACCACTACTTGCAGAGTTACAATAAGGAATGGAAAGAGGAATGGTTCCAGCCCATCACTCAGCAGAATGCGGCCCGGATGGGAAGCTTTATCCAGTTGGCGCGGTTTGACAACAATATTGGGGTGATTGGCTACCAGTATTCCCCGGCTGCGAAACGGGACCAGGTGAAGATGCAGTTGTTCTCTCCTGATGGACAGCCGGTCGGTGGTCTGAACATTATTTCGTCTTATTCCAAAAAGGAGAAGAAGGACTTTGTTGATGCATTCGCTTTTGCTCCCGACAAGAGCAAAATGTTGTGGCTTGGGCACAATCCGTCTTCTGCCGCCAGCAAACGGACTGGGATGGCTGCGGTTTGGGACGGGAGTGGGAAAAAGACCTGGGGACGCACCCTGTTAATACCTCACCTGACCGAGGACAAATACCGGATCAAGCAGGCCGTGGTGGATAAGCGGGGACATGCCTATTTCCTGCTCACCTATGAGGAAATGACCAATTCGGACAAGGATACCCTGCACCGCCCCATCATCGTCCGTTACGACCACCGTGAAAACCAGTACACGGAACACCAATTGAATTTTCCCGCCGCCTCTCTGCCAGAAAGCCATATCTATATCACTGAGAAGGGCGAACTGGCATTCCTGGGAATTCTCTCAGACAGTACCCACGGTGGATTTCTCAATGGCGAAAAAAGATATGGGGTTGCACTGAGTTGGGACAAGATTGTCTACCAATTGTTTGATGTGGAACGTGAATTGAAACTACGCAACGAGTATGCGATGGAGTTCCCGCAAAACTGGCTGGACCGGTATCAGAAGAGACAAGCGAATTTCAGCAAGGCTGAGGTTGTCGAATCCGGTGGGAAGCTCTATTGGATCCTGGAAGAGCATTTCACGCAGATTCATAACGGCCAGCCCCAGTTCCTGTACAAAGATGTAGCGACGGTGGCCATTGACAAAGAATCCGGTGAAGCCATCTGGGCCAATTTCTTTGAGAAAAACCAGCGGGATTATAACAGCGGGCGGTTGCTTTCTTACACTAAGGGCGTTTCAAAAGGGAAGCTGAACTTTGTCTACCTGAATGAGCGGGGTGCGCAGGGGAAGATCGTATGCTCCAGCTTTGATCTCCAGGACGGGACTTCCAAGCATACCAACCTGGCTTTGAATGACAAGGCTACTTACCTCTTTTATCCCGGACGCAGTTCCATGGTTTCTGCTGACAAGATGGTCCTGATGGGGATCGGAGATCCGGTGGGAAATGATTATAAATTGATGGAAATCACCTTTGAGTAGGGGCGAACGGTATAAAAACGTAACCGAATGGTGGGAAAAACGTATAGAAAACCAACGAAAAAAACATAATTTTGGAGAGATTTAAAGAAGAGAAGGCGAGGTGAAGTTATGAAATCAGAAAAATTCCACATTGACCGTAGCAAAGCTTTAGAGAATTTCCAGAATGCAAGGATCGTGAAAGAGAGCATTAAAACTGGAAATTTTGATGAAGTCGAAAAAAGAGGAATCCAACTGTCCACTCCCGTACGAAATCCAAATCGTAGGAGGTAGAGCTACCTCCACTGGAGATTACCTTTATGTTTTTTATACTGATGAGGGGCTGGAATACAGTTCTGCCTTCTTTGAGTATACCGAAACATTTTTTCAATATGGTCCGCCTATTGAGGGCTTGCTGTTTGAATTTAGTTTTGGCACCAAGGTTCCGGTGAAGGGTCTGAAGCCTGATCCAAGGATCAAAGAAACGGTAGTTCAACTATTGCACAATTTTTCTCTGGAAAACCCCTATTCAGCGGTAGCGTATGTTTGTGACAATGAGGATGGCAAAGCCAGGGGGAGGGAAATCCTATTCCGAAGATGGTTTGCTGCTTACAACACAGAGGAAGGCAACCCCATCCACCATGAGTCTCTTCAAGTACGTAGTAACTCATCTTTAACTGCCAATCTCTTCATCCGTAACGACAATCCCGGAAAAAGGGAATTTCTAAGACAGTTAAAGATTGAAGTCGGTCACCTCGTTATTGCTAAAGATGCCGCATGATAAATCGCCAATTTGATTCCATTTTTCATGTTACCTTTGCACGACTAAAAACCGGGGAAGTATCTGAAAATGGCCTTGTTCTCCTGGCGTAAAACCAAGAAAAAAAACAAAGACGATGCTGAGATGTCCTTTCTGGACCATCTCGAAGCTTTGCGCTGGCATATTCTGCGCAGTATCGTGGCCATTCTGGTCTTTGCAATCTTTCTATTTTCCTATCGGGTCGAAATTATTGGTGGGGTATTCATGTCCCCCTTTGACAAAGACTTTGTCACTTACCGCATCCTCTGCGATAACTTCGGACAGCTCTGTAACAATGATATCAGAGTGCAGGAGGTAGAAGTGGAATCTCCGGACAGCCTGACTTTGGAAGGCTATATTTGGCTGCCCGTGGATGCCAACCAAAGTAATAATGCCCAGAACAATCCTTCTCTGCCTGGAAATTCTGTGCCTGATGTCGTGTCAGACAATGGTAGCCCGGGGCTGAATGAGAATGTCCCAACTCCGAACCCATCTGATCCGGACCCGAATGAAAATGCTGGTGACCAGGAAGTAGATGATGAACCGGTTTCCCCTGACTCGCTTGGTAAATCTGAAGATAGTTCAGCAACCGATCGTGTAGATTCTTTTCCCATAGCCCCCTCCGATACTCCCCTGGTGGACAGTCCTGATTCGGGTGCCACTCCTGCCGTGAAAGGACCTGAAATGCAGCGGCAACCGGTTCGCCTCAAGGTCTCGGTGGAGCAGTTCCTCACCAATGGAAAGGTCAATGGCTTCTCTGTCCAGACCGAGCAAGGCACCTTTGTCAAGTTCCAGGCTACCTCTCCCTATGAGCAATTCATGAAGGCGCTTCTCTATGCCTTCTTTGGTGGCCTGATCCTTGCCTTTCCCTATGTAGTCTGGGAAATCTGGCGCTTTGTACAGCCCGCACTTAATAAGAAGGAAAGAGGCATGGTCCGCTGGAACGTCTTTTATTCCAGCTTGCTGTTCTTCCTGGGTGTCCTGTTTGGTTATTATATCATCCTCCCCTTTTCGATTACTTTTCTCAGCAGTTTTATTCTGTTTGACGAAGCTGAAAATATCTGGCGGATTGGGGATGTGGTCAATTTTGTATTGGTCTTGCTGTTTGGCAGTGGATTTCTCTTTCAGTTGCCGGTTGGTATTTATTATGCCTCTAAGATTGGCTTTGTCACTCCCAAGTGGCTCAGGAAATACCGCAAGCATGCGGTGGTGGTGCTCCTGGCGATTGCCGCGATCATTACGCCTCCCGACCCTGCCAGCCAGATTCTTATTTTCCTGCCGTTGATAGGCTTGTATGAGATCGGTATTGGCATCAGTGGGCGGGTTCTTCGCAGGAAGCAAAAGCGAGATGCAGCAGAGAAAGCGAAGGATGATGAATGGCGCCGGAAGAAGGAGGAGGAGTATAAACAACGCTTAAAGGAACAGGAAAAGAAAGCTCTTGAGGAGGCGGAAAAGTCTGGACAAGGCACAGAAGAGCAAGCAAGCAAGGAAGGTGGAGCAACTGAGGGTGATGATGTGGGGAATGATGAGGGTGATGATGCGGGAGAAGGAATTGTTGAGGAGAAGAAGGGTAATGATGCGGGAGAAGGAATTGTTGAGGAGAAGAAGGGTGAAGATGCTGAAGACGATGACGACAAAGATGACGACGATGATGATTTTGATTTGCGTCCACCAGAAGGGGTGATTAGTCGTGATGACTGATAGCATCCATTCTGAATTGAAGGGATTACCATCTTTGCGGGGAAAAAGCGAAATTGAAAACGGAATTCTGAAATAGTTTAACATGTCTGACAATACACTCATCGCGATCGGCTGTGACCATGCCGGCTTCGAATACAAGGAGGCTATTAAATCACATTTAGAGACCAAGGGCTATGAAGTCCGTGATTTCGGCACCTATTCGATTGACTCTGTTGATTACCCGGACTTTGTTCATCCGCTTGCCCAGGCTGTGAATGATGGTTCAATCTCCCGGGGTATCCTGATCTGTGGCTCTGGGAATGGTGTCTGCATGACGGCCAACAAGTATCCCCATGTCAGGGCTGCGCTGGCCTGGGAAGAAGACCTGGCCGTACTGGCCCGTTCTCACAACGATGCCAATGTCCTCTGCTTACCTCAACGGTTTGTGGAACTTTCGGCTGCGATTCAGATGGCCGATTTGTTCATTTCCTCTGACTTCGAAGGTGGTCGTCACCAGAGACGGGTCAACAAGATTTCCGATGCCCTCAACTGATGCTTTCTATGTGCAATTATACAAAGTCTTTCGCCCTGCTGGTCTGGCTCCTGGTCCCAGCAATTTCCTTCGCTCAGAATCCTCAACCCAAAGAAGACCTGATCAATGCCTTTAAGAAGGAACGGGAGCTCATCTCCGGGGTCAAAGTCATGCCGGAAGGATTCCCGACTGGTACGGACATGGTCAAATATGCGGAAACCATCACCGCATCAGACCTGGAAGCGCACTTGAATTTCATCGCTTCTGATGAACTGGAAGGACGGGAAACCGCTCAAAGAGGCCAGAAACTTGCCATGCGCTACCTGGTCACCCAATTCCAAAAAATGGGATTGCAGCCTGGAAATGGTGACTCCTGGATTCAGGAATATGAATTGACTACCACTACGGTCAATAAGGTTGAAGTAAGTTTTGACGGGAAGAATCGTGAGCAATTTGCAGATGGGTTTATCTTCTTCAGCAAGGGTGATTTTACCGAAAACCAAAAGAGTGATCTTGTATTTGCAGGGTATGGAATCGAAGACGCTTCTTACAACAACCTTGAAGGCCTGGATTTGAAGGGTAAGGCGGTCGTGGTCCTGGGTGGACAGCCTGAAAAAGATGGTAAATCTGTGGTAAGCAACCCGGAAGACAAGGACGGGTATTCACTGAATGACAAAGAAGAATTCTTGCGGAAAGCTGGTGCTAAAGCCATGGTTGTGGTGATAAAGGACGAGGACTTTGAAACTTACAGCAAGAGCAAATGGCTGACCCACATGATGGAGGGAGCCAGCCTCAACCTGAAATATTTGGAACAAAAGAGAATCCCGGTTGTGTTCATACCCGTGAAAACTTTCCAACAACTTGGGAAAAAATCTAAAGTCAACGTCGCACAGTTGAAAGAAGACCTGGCCGATTCCCCAAAGGTTCAGCCCGTGAATTTCAGCAAATATGGCTTTGATCTTTATGTGGATACAAACCAGGAAGTGGTTATCGCTGAGAATGTGCTGGGATTCCTTGAGGGTACGGACAAGAAGGACGAGGTTATTGTGTTGACTGCACACTACGACCACCTTGGGGTGCGCGATGGTGTGGTCTTCAACGGGGCCGATGATGATGGAACCGGTACGGTTGCGATTCTGGAGATTGCGGAGGCTTTTGTCAAAGCCACTGAAGACGGGTACCGTCCGCGTCGCAGTATATTGTTCATGCCGGTTTCCGGGGAGGAGAAAGGGCTTCTGGGATCCAGGTACTATTCTGACCATCCTGTTTATGACCTTGAAAATACCGTTTGTAATCTGAATGTCGACATGATCGGCCGGACGGATGATCTCCACGAATTGGGAAATTATATCTATGTCATCGGTTCTGATATGTTGAGTACGGAACTCCATCAGGCGAATGAGATTGCCAACAATCTTTTGGGCTCCCTCGAGTTGGATTATCGCTACAATACCAAAGAGGATCCCAACCGTTATTATTACCGCTCAGATCACTACAACTTCGCTAAGAAAGATATCCCCTGCATCTTCTATTTCTCCGGTGTCCACGAAGACTACCACAAAGCCACCGACACTATTGAAAAAATTGATTTCAACAAATCAGCCCTGGTTTCGAAGCTGATTTTCGGAACGGCATGGGAAGTCGCTAACCGGGAAAAACGACTTGAGGTTGACAAAGGCGGGGGGCAATAAACAATGGGCAGAAAAGGGTAAACATTTCTCCTTTAATTTGCTTTAAATTTACACACTAACAACTGCTAGTCCAGATCATAAAAAGGTGCGCATGAACATCAATCTCTTTTCTACAGATCGCTTTGTTGGCCGTCATATCGGGCCACACGGAGATAATCGGGCAGCGATGCTGAAGACCATAGGTGCGGATTCACTGGATGAATTGATTGACCAGACCGTCCCTGCTGCTATCCGCAACGAGCGTCCGCTGCAAACTCCTGCTGCGCTTACGGAATACCAGTACCTGAAAATGTTGAAGCAAATGTCTCAGCAAAACCAGGTTTTTACCAATTTCCTGGGCCAAGGGTACTATGGTACTGAGATTCCCGCTGTCATTCAGCGCAATATCCTTGAGAATCCGGGTTGGTATACCCAGTATACGCCCTACCAGGCTGAGATTGCCCAGGGCCGCCTGGAAGCCTTGCTGAATTTCCAGACGATGGTCAGCGACCTGACGGGCATGGAATTGGCCAATGCCTCTCTGCTGGATGAGGCAACTGCCGCTGCGGAGGCGATGACGATGATCTTCGCTGACAAGAACAAACGCAACAAGGGCGAAGCGATCAATAAGTTTCTGGTCTCTGACCAGGTGTTTCCGCAGACGCTTCAACTGTTGTATACCAGAGCTCAACCGCTTGACATTGAGGTGGTCGTCACCGAATCTATTGAGCCTGATGAGAAGACTTTTGGGGTGCTGCTCCAATACCCCGGTCAAAAAGGGGAGATTCTCGACCTGAGTGCCACCATTGCCAAAGCCAAAGAAGCTGGGGCTTATGTGGTGGTAGCGAGCGACTTGTTGGCTCTGTGTGTTCTGAAGGCTCCTGGAGAGTTGGGAGCTGACATTGTAGTTGGCAATACCCAGCGGTTCGGGGTCCCGATGGGCTTCGGAGGTCCTCACGCCGGTTTTTTTGCTTGCATCGACCAATTCAAGCGTCAGATTCCCGGGCGGATCATTGGTGTCTCCAAGGACCGGAAGGGCAACCCTGGCTTGCGGATGGCTTTGCAGACGCGTGAGCAGCATATCAAGCGGGAGAAAGCCACTTCGAATATCTGTACGGCGCAGGCGCTGCTGGCCATTATGGCCGGGATGTATGGTGTTTACCACGGGCCTGATGGCCTGAAGGAAATCGCCCAACGGGTGCATGCCGTGGCTATGTCAGTGGCCCGAGAACTGGAAGGACTTGGCTTTCAACAAATCAACAAGCACTATTTCGACACCCTCTGTATCTCAGTTGGTGACGTCGATATAAACCTGCTGCGGAATCGCCTTGAGGAAGACCAAATCAATATTCGCTACATCAGCGATACTGAGGTGGGCATCTCTGTGGATGAAACTACCACCTTTGCGGAGGTGGATCAATTGTTGGCTGCTTTTGCAGCAGTCAGTGGCAAGTCCTATGTTTCTGGGACCCTGCTGTCCAAGGTCAACGACCTCGACCTCAGCTACCCGGAATTCATCGCACGCAATACCCCTTATCTGCAGCACCAGGTATTCAATTCATATCGGAGTGAATCCGAGATGATGCGCTACACCAAGCGGTTGGAGAACCGGGATCTTTCCCTTACTTCATCCATGATCCCACTGGGATCCTGCACCATGAAGCTGAATGCAGCTGCAGAATTGATGCCTATCACCTGGCCTGAATTTGCCAACATGCACCCCTTTGCCCCGATCGACCAAGCGAAGGGGTATATTGAAATGGTTACAGGTTTGGAGCAGTACCTCAATGAGGTAACCGGTTTCACGGCAACTTCTCTGCAGCCCAATTCAGGAGCCCAGGGAGAATATGCTGGCCTCATGACGATCCGCGCCTATCACCTGGATCGCGATGAAGCCCATCGCAATGTCGTACTGATTCCATCTTCGGCGCATGGTACCAATCCCGCTTCTGCGGTGATGGCTGGTATGAAGGTCGTGGTTACGCCTTGTGATGCATTGGGAAATATCGAGGTGGAAGCACTCCGTGAAAAGGCCATTCAGTACAAGGATGAACTGGCTGGATTGATGGTCACCTATCCATCCACCCACGGGGTATTCGAAGCTGCTATCCGTGAGATTTGCAATATCGTGCACGAGAATGGTGGGCTTGTCTACATGGACGGTGCCAATATGAATGCTCAGGTAGGACTTACTTCACCGGCCAATATTGGTGCTGACGTATGTCACCTTAACCTGCACAAGACTTTTGCCATTCCGCATGGTGGAGGTGGACCAGGCATGGGGCCCATCTGTGTCAATGACAAATTGGCCCCTTACCTTCCCGGGCATATCTATGCCAAGGTTGGAGGAGAAAAAGCCATTTCTGCGGTTTCGGCTGCTCCCTGGGGCAGTGCGCTCATCCTCCTCATCAGCTATGGATATATCCGGATGCTTGGACCAAACGGGATGACTGATTCCACCAAGGTCGCGATCCTCAATGCGAATTATCTAAAGACGCGTTTGGAAAATGACTATGATGTCCTCTATGTAGGAGAAAATGGCCGGGTAGCGCATGAATTTATCATTGATCTACGGTCCTTCAAGAAGAATGGGATTGAGGCAGCCGATATTGCCAAGCGCCTGATTGACTATGGATTCCATGCCCCCACGGTAAGTTTTCCGGTAGCTGGAACCATGATGATTGAACCTACCGAAAGCGAATCCAAAGCTGAACTGGATCGGTTTGCAGATGCCATGATCAGTATTCGCAGAGAAATCCAGGATATCGCAATCGGCCTTGCGGATATGCAAGACAATGTCATCCTGAATGCACCCCATACCATGACTGAGATCATCAACGATGAGTGGGACCATAAGTATGACCGTGAGGCTGCTGCTTTCCCACTCCCCTACTTACGCAGGGATAAGTTCTGGCCGGCGGTAGCCAGGATCGACGATTCATACGGAGACAGAAACCTGGTGTGTACATGTCCACCAATGGAGATGTACGCTGATTGATACTGTTTCGGGAGAAAGCATTCCCGAAGAACTATTTACTGCGGCCGCTTCTTAAAAAGAAGTGGCCGCAGTGCTTTTAGTGGAGGATGTGTTGTCCAAACTCTTTGGCGGACACCCTTAATTCCCTGATCAATAGCCATTTAAATAAATACTCTTCCGATTCGGTCCAAAAGGCAGCTATGCCTAAATTAGCATCAAGGATCATGGAGCCTATACTCTACATCGGCATATCGCAATTCCTCTTCGCGGCGCTGCTTATCTTTACGAAGCCCCGGCGTCACCTTGGAGATGCAACCATTGGAATTTGGTTGCTTCTCATGTGTCTCTTTATGGGCCTAACATTGGCCAAAGCCCAGAATCCGGAGACTTTCTGGAGCCGCATGCAATTGTTCCCATTCTTTTTCACTATCGGTCCCTTCCTTTTGCTCTATGTCCGGTTTCTCACCGGCATGAAAAAGCATTTCGTCTTTGAAGACGGGTTGCACATCCTGCCCTTTGCCGTCTTTTCCGCGGTTGCAGTTACCCAAAGCCATACAGTCGATGAAGATATTGTGGCCGGGAACCTGTTTAAGCCGGAAATGATCATCTACGTGGTTTCGACCCTGAGCTCATTTGTCTACTATCTATTTGCGACTTTTCTGGTTTTGAGAAAGCATCAGCAGAAGATAAAAGACTACTTTTCTTACAGCTCAGGCCGGATCAGTTTGAGATGGGTCCAGATGGCAGCATTTATTCTGTCTCTGACCCTTTTGCTCACCATTTTATCTGTTCCTGTGAATACACTGAACGGTGCCGGGACCCTGAATCCTGGGATTCCTCTTTTTCTGGGACTTACAATTTTTGGGTATGGTGTTGCTTTCTTTGGGGTCCGTCAGCCTGCGATCTTTGCAGACAAGCCACAAAGTCTGGACGATCGTTTTGTGGATAGCCTGGAGGACAAGAACAGTGAAAAAACGCATTCATCTCCGGAAGGCTCTCCCCGTTCAGGACATGATTCATCTTCCTCTGATGGAGAACCCGGCGCGGACTTCCATGAAAAAGACGGAAATGAATGGACCAAGGCTGATGAGTTTGACGACGATGAGGACGACGACGATGAAGATGACGACGAGAAGAAAAATAAAAAATATTCGCGTTCCGGATTGCGCCCACGGCAAGCGGAAAACTACCTTGAAAGGCTCCATACCTACCTGAAAACAGACCAGCCCTATTTGCGTCGTGACCTGACCATCCAGGACATCGCCCTTGCCCTGGACATCCCACAGCACCACCTGACGCAAACCATCAACGAGTTATTGGAAAAAAACTTTTATACCCTGATCAATGAGTACCGGGTGGAAGAGGTGAAGGGACGCTTACTCAACCCCAAATACAAGCACCTCACCGTGCTGGCCATCGCGCATGATGCCGGCTTTAATTCCAAGTCCTCCTTCAACATGACTTTCAAAAAGTATGTTGGCCTGACACCATCCCAATACCGCAAGAAGCACCTCGGCTAAGCCAGCTGAACGTCCTGCATGCCTTGACTGAACCCCTGCCTTTCCAGTCGGTCGATATCTTCCCCAGGATACCTGATATTGGATATTTACGCACATTTTCCACAATCAGGTAATACTAATATGCTCAAGAAACCACCGGTCTTAAGCCGTTCTCTCCCTTTGCTAGGTCATTTTCTCGAATTTCAAAAAGATCGCCAGGCAGTCCTTAAGCGTGGCTACGAAGAGTTGGGTTCCATATTTTCCATTCGTCTTGCCCATAAAAATGCAGTCGTATTTGCAGATGGAGATTTGGCCGACCTCTTTTTCAAAGAGACGGATAAGAAACTGAATATGGCCAAGCCCTATAACTTCATCCGTAAATCGATCGGGGACATTTCTTTGTTCATGGACCATGAGACTTACCTCAACCAGCGCCCGATGTTGATGGCTCCCTTTACCAGGGAGAAAATGACGACTTACCTGGAGGTATTTAACTATACAGTGCAACTGTGGCTGGATCAACTGGACGATGAAGGGACGATGGAGGTCTCTTATGAGATGGCACGACTCGCCCAGGAAGTAGCGGGCCGGTGTATCATGGGGCATGAGACGCACGAGCGCATCGGTGAGGAATTCTGGGAAAATTTCTATGCGATAGGCCGTGCCCTTGATCCCATGTTGCCTCCTTCTTTGCCACTCCCGAAGAACTTTCGCAGGAACAAAGCAAAGCGAGAAATTGCCCGTATTCTTGATCCCATCCTGAAGGAACGACGCGCACAGCCCGACCAATACGATGATGTCTTACAGGACATCCTCAACACGCCTTATGCAGACGGTACAACTTCCAATGACTACCAGACTCTCTGCCAGGTGATGGGCCTTCTTTTTGCCGGGCATGAAACAACTGCTGGCCAGGCGGCCTGGTCTGTTATTCAGCTGCTGCAAAATCCAGGGTATATGGAGTTGGTTACCTCAGAGTTGAAAGAAAAATTTCCCTATGGCTCGAAGATTGAGGCCCGTAGCCTGGCCCGGCTTCCCTACCTGCGGTGGGCACTCGATGAAACCACCCGGCTAAGGCCCTCCGCTGATATCATTATGCGGGTTACCGATGAGAAGATGGAGGCAGGTGGCTATACCATCCCCAAGAATAGCTATGTCATTCTGGCTACGGGTGTAATTCAAAGAAGAGCCGATTACTTTTCCAAGCCCGATAGTTATGATCCGCTCCGATTCTCTCCTGATCGCGCCGAACACAAGTCCACCCGAAATTCAATCACAGGATTTGGAGGGGGAATGCACAAATGTACGGGCATGAACTTCGCCCTCAATGAGATGGCGACCATTGTAGCATTGCTGTTTCAGCAATTCGAGCTGGAATTGGTCACCCCCTACCCGAAACAAATCAGCAATCTGGGTACTTCTCACCCTGAGGAAACCATTATTCGCTACAAGCGGCGTGAGCTGTCTTCCCTGCTGACACCCAAAGTCATGGAAGAGGCCATTGCAACAGGTTGTCCCCATATCAGGATGCATGTCAAATGAATTTCAGTTCTCAATGAATTATGACTACGATTCTTTTAACTTTGTAAACAGAAACTCGATGTAGGTACATTTTTATTTTTTTTCCACCCACTGGGAACCATTTCCATGAGCACCAGAAGGACAGAAAACCCTTATGAATCTTTTGCAGGGGATGAACACATTCGAAGGAGACCTCCTTTGGATTTGATCATCAACTGGATGCTGGTAATCGGCATTCTGGCTTTTGGCTATTCTCAATTTGAACGGGATTGGTATGGATACAAGAACGAATTGCTATTCTTCCAGACTGTACAGGATGGTTTTACCCCGGCCGATATGGACAGCAAATTCATGGCACGTGGAGTAGAACGCAACATGCCATACAAAGACTCCTCTATCAACGAGTTTTTTGTGAGTCAATGGTTGCCTAAGATCCCCTTTTACCTTTTGTGCATGGGCATTCCTTTTCTAATCGGAATATGGAGGCTCAGGAAAAAAGAATACCGACGCCTGAATAGGGTATATTACCTCGGAATAGTCGCGTTTTTAGGATTCGTCGGGTATTCATTGCTCACCATTTTTAAGGTTATCTAAGTCGCGTTTTACAAGAAAATTAAATATTTTTAGTGTCGTCCGGGAATGTTGTTCTCCTCTTATCGGACTCAGAATCTATAAGACAAGATATGAAATTCATTTATTACGGCCATTCTTGCTTCCTCATCGAAGAAGAAGGCATTAAGGTACTGTTCGACCCCTTTATTTCTGGCAATCCCAAAGCTGCCAAGATCAATATCGATGAAATCGAATGCGATTATATTTTGATTACCCACGGACATGGCGATCATATTGCAGATGCGGTTCCAATTGCGAAAAATAATGGTGCTACTTGTATCGCTTCCTTTGAGGTGATCACCTGGTTGGGCAAACAAGGAATAGAGAAGGGACATCCAATGAATCTGGGAGGTAAATGGGTATTTGATTTTGGAATAGTCAAGATGGTCAATGCGGCCCACAGTTCCAGTTTCCCAGATGGGTCTTATGCAGGACCAGCCGCCGGATTTATTCTGGAAATGCCCGGAAAGACATTCTATTTCGCAGGAGATACAGCTTTGATGGATGAAATGAAAAGGTGGGGAAGTCAATTCGATTTTGATTTTGTTATCCTCCCTGTTGGCGACAATTTTACCATGGGCTATGAAGATGCTGCGCTCGCTGCCAATTACTTAAATTGTAAAAAGGTGATCGGTGTCCATTTTGACACCTTCCCCTATATCGAAATTGACCATGCCGCAGCTACGGAAACATTTGCATCACAAGGCGTGAAACTTACGCTTCCCCAGATCGGGGAAACGCTGGAATTAAATGGTGCAATTGGCAGGAAGGCTTAGACCTGTTATTCAGGCGAATAAAGGATTCTCATTTTGGGAATCCTTTGCTTTTTAAAAAAAATATGACCTGAGTTTGTGGATTTCTTATCCGATCAGCATCTAATCTGTGAACCTTACATTGAACACAGAATCCAACAAAGGGGTCCGGTCTCACCAACCACCGTCTACTTGATACCGCCGGACCTCGAAAGATCAACGATCCAAAAAAACCACAAGTCCCGACCGCCCAGGCCGGGGCTTTTTTTGTCTATACCGGAAATAGGAAAGCCTAATACCCTATCTATCAGCCATCTGAATAATTTTTTATTTTTTTAGCTGCTACTTTATGGAAAAGCACCTCCCCCCGCATCTATTCTATGACTTTAGAAAACAATCTTAATAAATTGATCCTACTGCCGTAGAATAGCCTCTGTTTGATCCTTCAGAGCTGCGGCGTGAACCTACCAACCACACACACATCCAACCAGTCCTGTTAGCTATCTGATCCTTACCCGGCGTCCTCCCAAGACACCGGGTTTTTTCTTTCTGGTCAGGATCATTTATTTTCATCCCATGCGAATTACAAACGGTTCATGGCTTGCGGTAATATTTCTGATTGCGCTCTGCTGGATGGGTTGTGGAGAATCCGAAGATTCTACGCCCAAAGACACTGGTCCCAATCCCTTTGAGATGATCTCAAAAAGCTGGCGACTCCAGCGGCTTCAAATGAGCGAAGCATCTGTTCCTCCCCAGATCATGGGAAATTCCTCTTTCAACTTCAGCAGCAACGGGCGGTATGAAATCTTGATGGGTTCCCTTGAACGAGGGACCTGGAGCCTGAGCAGTGATGCGAAGATTCTGATCACCATCGATGACAGCACCCGCCAGGAAAAGCATATCGACATTGAGAAGTTGACACCAGACATGCTGGTCCTTTACAACCCTGAGGGTGCAAACCCACTGAGAATGGAACTGGTCCCTGATATCTGATCGTCCACCTACATCCTTTTAAAGGCCCCAATTACGCGGGGATTTTACTATCTTTGCGCCTGAATTTTTTTTTGGAACGTAAGTAGCTAAATCCCTCATTTAATGCTCAATAAATTAAAATCATTTGAACATAATTCACCGGAGATCGTCTTCGAGTGGAACGATAGTGAAACGGAAGCCCATGGTTGGGTCGTGATCAATTCATTGCGTGGCGGTGCTGCTGGTGGTGGGACCCGGATGCGAAAGGGACTGAACAAGCATGAAGTCATCTCCCTGGCCAAGACCATGGAAATCAAATTTTCTGTTTGTGGTCCCCAAATCGGGGGTGCCAAGTCCGGGATCAACTTTGATCCAAAGGATCCCCGCAAGGCTGGTGTACTGCGCCGCTGGTATGCTGCGGTTCTACCCTTACTGAAGAGTTATTATGGCACTGGAGGTGATCTCAATGTGGATGAGATCAAAGAAGTGCTCCCCATTACGCAATCTCTTGGATTGTTGCATTGTCAGGAAGGTGTAGCCGTAGGGCACTACAAACCCAATGTTTGGGAAAAGCGGGAAATGATCGACCGCTTACAGCGTGGAGTGAGCAAGGATCTGGATGATCCCAAATATGATCCGGCTGGTTCACAAACCTGGGTTGTTGCGGATATGATTACGGGCTGGGGCGTCGTGGAGGCTGTTCGGCACTATTACAATATTTTTAAGAACGGCTGGGACGGCAAACGGGTGATCGTGCAAGGCTTTGGGAATGTGGGCGGTGCAGCCGCCTACTATATTTCTCAGGCTGGCCTGCCGATTGTTGGCATCATTGACCGCGATGGAGGACTTCTGAAGCCTGAAGGCTTTAGCCATGAAGAAATCAAGGAGCTGTTCTTTACACGAGACGGCAATTCCCTCGCGGCTCCTAACCTTATTCCTTTCGACGAATTGAATGAAAAAATCTGGTCGGTGGATGCCGAGATATTCCTGCCTTGTGCAAGAAGCCGGATTATCGACCGTTCCCAACTGGACGAACTGGCAAGAACCGGAATGGAGGTCATCTCTCCCGGTGCCAATGTTCCCTTTGCGGACGAAGAAATTTTCATGGGGCCCACTTCCATCCATGCCGACAATACCCTGGCAGTCATTCCTGACTTTGTAGCCAACTGTGGGATGGCCCGGGCATTTGCTTACTTCATGGGGTCCACCGGTCCATTGACCGATGAGGCTATATTCCAGGATACCTCCGATACGATCGAGGAAGCTCTTCTGCAAATTCAACGGCGGAACCCAAGTGGCAAAGGGCTATGGCAGACAGGATTAGAGATTGCATTGGACAAACTGGAGAAGGTGAACTAAATGTTCCTCAACAGGGCTGTCTAATTTGTAGGTAGTTTATTACCTTGCAAGGTATTGAGTTGATAATTAGATACGGCAGAAAAGTGGGCCGTCAATCTTAGTAATACAGCATGGAGACTATTATTCTCGTTATTTTTGTGCTTGGCTACATCGCCATTGCATTCGAACATCCTTTAAAGATCAACAAAGCAGCTTCTGCTTTGCTTACCGGTGTCATTTGTTGGACCATTTATATATTGGCTGCAAACGAATTGGTCCCTGGCCTTGACACTTATGCAGAGTACCTCGCCAATTCGGACCATGGTGACCCTACCCACTTCGTTCTTCATGAACTGGGGTACCATGTCGATGAAATCGCGCAGATTTTATTCTTCCTGATCGGAGCGATGACCATCGTCGAGTTGGTGGATATCCACGGTGGATTTGATGTGATCACCCGAAATATCAAGACCACCAATAAAGTGAAATTGCTCTGGATGATCTCCATCCTCACCTTTTTTCTTTCTGCAGCCCTTGACAACCTGACGACCTCGATCGTGATGGTTTCACTGCTGAGTAAACTGATGGAGGACCGACAAACGAAATTACTCTTTGCCGGGGTGATTGTCATTGCGGCCAATTCAGGGGGAGCTTGGTCACCGATTGGTGATGTCACCACAACTATGCTTTGGATAGATGACAAGATCACAGCTCCTGTTATCATTGTCAATACTTTCCTCCCTTCTTTGATCAGCTTACTGGCACCGCTGGCTGTCCTGAGCTTTACCGTCAAAGGTGATGTAACCTCCCCTATTGATACTCACAAGGAAGATGATATCACTTCAGAACGTGAGAAACGCTTGGTTCTGATCCTTGGAGTCGCTGGGTTGGTATTTGTACCCGTCTTTAAGATCGTAACCCATCTCCCCCCATTTATGGGAATGATGTTCAGTTTGGGGATCATCTGGGCTGCTACCGAGTTGCTCAATAAATCCAAACGGGATAAGTTCAAAGCAAAACTTTCTCCTGCCCATGCGCTAGAAAGGATCGATACATCCAGTATGCTTTTCTTCCTGGGTATCCTCCTCGCGGTTGGAGCCCTGCAGGTTTCTGGATTGCTTGGTGAATTGGCACTGTGGCTGGACAATGCAATTCCCAACCGGGAAATTACAGTGACTGCCATCGGCCTCCTTTCATCCATCGTGGACAATGTTCCACTGGTCGCGGGTGCCATTGAAATGTATCCTGAGTCCCAGTATCCGGAACTTACCACCGATGCCACCTTCTGGCAGTACCTTGCTTACTGTGCCGGTACCGGAGGATCTGTACTGATTATTGGTTCCGCCGCTGGTGTGGCTGTAATGGGCATCGAGAAGGTAGAGTTTTTCTGGTACCTGAAGCGCATCAGCTGGCTGGCATTGATTGGTTATTTCGCTGGTGCCGGGGTATTCCTGCTTATGGAAAGCATGGGTCTCATGATTGGAGCCTAGGTCCAGATCAGTGTCTCTCTGATCTGAGAAAGCTTGACGAGAAAAACTTTGATCAGAGATATCTTGAAATAGGAACGCTGAAAAAGAAACGCTGATCAGGAAAGTCCTGATCAGCGTTTCTTTTTCATTTCGAGCTTGAAAACCTATTCCCCGGAATCGTCAACAGAATCGTCTTCTTCACCATAGTCGTAAATGATCAAGGGGGTGTTTAAATCTACCAACCTCAGGTTTCCAATCTTGTATTTCTCCTTGATCCGCTTGGTCAGCAGCTTCTTGCGGTCTTCCATGACGCCTGCATTCAGGCTATCGTTCCAGAGCAGTCCTACTGTGACAACGGATTCATCATTGCCCGGATCCCGGTTAGATGCATCAGAGAGGTCGCATACACGTACCTCTCCTACCTCAACAGAAACACATTCCGGGATAAAATCCTGAATGTCCTCTCTGATTTCCAGAATCGGAAGCTTTCCTTCCCGAACTGATTCCAGCTCTGTTTTCAACTTTTCGATCTCGTCCTGAGCAGCCAGCCACCGACTCCGATCCTGCTCATAATCATCAAATCTTCGGTTGATCTCTGCCTGCATCGCCTGCTCGATCTGCTCCCGGTCACTCGGATTAGACTTGGATTGGAAAATACGAAGCTGCATCTTCTTCAAGCCATACCTTGGGTTCAATTGAGCCTGCCAGGCTTCGATGGTATCATTGGAAATATACTTCGTTCCCGCAATCGAGATCATCAGAAATGTCGAATCATCCCGATCGATAATCTGAGTCTTCTCTACGGAAAAATCGGTATTGGGAAATTTATCGTTGGTGAAAGTCTGAATTCTGTAGGCTTCTCTTTGGTCGCTGATAACTCCAATGAACAGGATCACCGCAGGTACCAAAACCACCAAAACAAAGATCACAACCCCGATGCGGAAGTTTTTGAGGAGATTCAGCGTGATCTCCGATTTGAGCGGAAAGTTGAGGAAGCGGACGATGAGAAAGGTAGCCAGTGAAATGAAGACTACGTTGAGGAAGAAAAGGTAAAAGGCTCCGGCAAAATAATCAAACTGGAAGGTTGCGAGGCCGTAGCCAGCCACGCAGAGAGGAGGCATCAAGGCAGTCGCAATCGCCACTCCTGGAATAGCATTGGTAATCTCTCTTCGGGAGCCGGCCACAATACCTGCGACACCGCCGAAAAAGCCAACCATCACATCCAGAACGGTTGGTGTTGTTCTGGAAAGAATCTCGGGGGTTTCGTTGGCAAGCGGAGACAGCAGGAAGTAGATAAATGCGGTTCCCAGGCTAATCGCCACTGCTATACCAAAGTTGTAGGCAGAGCGGAACAGGATGTTCCGGTCGTTCATTCCGATGGAAAGCCCTATTCCCAGAATAGGAGACATCAGGGGAGAGATAAGCATCGCACCGATGATGATGGCACCTGAATTGGTATCGAGTCCGATACAGGCCAATACAGCAGAAGCAATCAAAATCCAGATGTTGTAACCTTTCAGTTCAATCCCACCATGGATATTGTTAATGGTCTTTCGGATATCAGTAGAGTCCCTGATATTGACAAACTTCAGTATCAACTCTTTGAAACTGTTGAAGATCAGTTTCAAAACAAATACCAGTTGGCTGAAGAGGTATGGCATGTTTCGCCCCTTTTCATCCTGGGGGTCAAGTCCATTACCCGGTGGCTTCACCGGGGTCTCTTCTTTCCGAAGCTCATTTTCTTTTTTCGGCTTGTTGGGTTCTTCCATTGGCGCCTGAATAAAAAGTCAATAAACGAAAGTTTTGCTGCCAATGGCAAGTTTTTCGATCAGATGAGGGATAAGAAAGACAAAAACTATCAGACCTTGTTTCCTTCGTCCTTTTCATAGGCCTTGATAATCTTCTTGACCAGCTTGTGCCGGACTACATCGAGTACGGTTAACCTGATCATATCAATGCCGGGAATCCCTTTGAGCAGGCGATTCGCCTGAAGCAAACCAGACCGTTGGTTACGGGGCAAATCGATCTGGCTGTCGTCTCCGGTGACGATGATCTTCCCTCCCTTACCCAGACGGGTCAGAAACATCTTGAATTGATTCTCGGTAGCGTTCTGCGCCTCATCAAGAATAACATAACAATCACTGAGGGTTCTCCCACGCATATAGGCCAGAGGAGCGATCTCGATCACATTCTTCTCGAGGTAACTCTTCAGCTTTTCCCGGTGGATCATGTCCTCGAGGGCATCGTACAAAGGCCGAAGGTAAGGGTCAACTTTTTCCTTCAAGTCTCCGGGCAGGAAACCCAGGGTTTCACCCGCCTCAACGGCTGGCCGGACCAGGAAAATCTTCTTGACTTGCTTTTCTTTCAGGGCTTTCACCGCGATGGCGACCCCCATATATGTTTTACCGGTTCCGGCTGGTCCCAAGGCAAAAATGATATCATTCTTCTTCGAGGATTCCAGAATCTTCCGTTGGCCGGCTGTTCTGGCCCGGATAACTGCTCCCCGGGTACCATGCAGGATAAAGTCATCCACATTTTCACCCGAGTCATTTACTTCGGTTCCATCTTCGTAAACGCCTCCGACCAATTCGCCAAAGCGTTCTTCGGAAATTCCGCCCCGCCGTTCGATCTCTCCGATAAGCGACTCGACCGTCTCCCGAGCCGCACCCAGTTCTTCCTCAGGCCCTTTCAACGTAAGTTCAAGGCCACGGGCGATAAACCGGACGGATGGAAAACGGACTTTTAGAGATTCGAATCGTTTGTTATTAACTCCGTAGAGTTCTAAGGGGCTGATCGCCTCAAGGGTAAAACTGTGTTGCGTCAATTTATTAATTCAGTTTTGCGTTCCATTGTGGATTAATACGTTCTGCTTTCTGCGAAAATACACAAATATTTGAAAAAGATGTCGATGCCTATCATCACCTTGACGACTGACCTTGGAAGCCGCGATCATTATGCAGCCTCCTTAAAGGGGGTGCTCTGTTCTTTGGTACCTGGAGTTCAGCTGATTGACATTTCACATGACATCTCACATTTCAATATCCTGGAAGCAGCTTTCATCCTGAAGAGTTGTTTCAGTAAATTTCCTCCCGGTACCATCCATGTCATTTCCATTGATCCCGAAGGTTCCTCCCGCACAGAGACCTTGGTGATGGAGTACCAGGGACATCTGTTCGTCGCTCCCGACAATGGGGTGCTCAGCCTGATCCGTGGAGGAGACGCGGTAGATTGCATCAAGGTGGATGACTCGATCATGCCCCCGCTGAGTCAGGGCAGAGCCTTTCTTGCCATACGCAGGTTGGCCCCATCTGCTGCCTTATTGGCTACAGGTGGTACATTCGAGGAAATGGGAGAACCCTCCGAGATCAAAGAGTTTTTTTGGGGAGAGCCCTCCTATACGGAAAACTCACTCCGTGGTATCATCCTACACATCGACCACTTTGGCAATGCCATCACCAATATTACCAAAGATGAGTTCCTACGCCTGAAAGGGTTCAGATCCTTCCAATTGTTTATTCGCAGCCTCCGCCTCCCCAGGATTGTCACTTCTTACGGCGATGTTTCCAAAGGGGAAGCACTCGCCATTTTCTCTGAATCCGGCTACCTGGAAATTGCCATCCGGGAAGGCTCCGCCGGCCAACTTTTGGGACTCAAAACCCACGATATGCTCACCATAGAATTCTACGGATGATCACACGCATTGTCAGAATGGAATTTCAACCTGACAAGGTCGATCAATTCCTGGAGGTCTTTCACGCCAGTAAAAACCTGATCCGGAATTTTCCGGGGATACACCTGCTTGAACTTCACCGCGACCTGCATCAGCAAAATGTATTCTATACTTACAGCCTTTGGGAAAGTGAATCCGCGCTGAATGTCTATCGGGAAAGTGAACTGTTCGGGGGGATTTGGCCTCGGACCAAAGCGCTGTTCGTGCAGAAACCACAAGCCTTTTCACTCATAAAACAGGTTTCAGTAGAGTAAGAGCCTGCTTTCGAACCGATAAATGATCTGAATCCTTACATCCCCATCTGTTTTTTAGGCCAAATCGGTAAATTGCATACTACATCAACCCCTGAGATTCAGCCCGTATTATCCGTCCTATGCACAAGCAATTCATCGCAGGCATTCTGATCCTTTTCATGGGAATTGGCTTCTGCTATGGCCAAAACAAAAAAAATCCGGTCAGCTATCACAATGTGCAGTGGAGTGGCCACCTCGCCTTGTTCGAATTTGAAGACCTGGGAGAAAGAGAAATATTGGCTACCAAAAAGATGACTTTCTATGCCCCGGAAAGGGTTGAAATGAGTTTTCGGATCAAAATCCGGCCTGATGGCAGTGTCTCTTATGTAGCTCCGGCGAGAGGGTCACAAGACATGGCGGAATTCCGGAAAGGTGGCGCATCTGCCCTTTATGGCTACCGTTTCAGTGAAAGTGTAAGCGATGAAGATCAGTGGGTGAAGGTCAAAATGGTGGTTGGAGAATGATCAATCAGCCGGTTCAATGGTTGCCGACATACTTCCCTTGCTACTTGCCATCCGCCAATCTGCCCCGTAGGAATGGATTTGATCCCGCTTCAATTCTGCACGGTCCTTGTGCGTAGTATCCACGATCACCCGACCAGCCGCATCTACCTCACAAGCCATCTTATAGGCCGTCTCTGCTGAATGGTTGAAGACATCCATCAGCAATTCTATCACATAATCGTAGGTATGGTGATCATCGTCCAACAAGATCACATGGTATTGAGGTACCAGCATGGTCACAACCTCTTCCTTGACCTGGACATCCGGATCGGGATTGGTGAAGGGATCTAGTGGATCGTTAAAGAATGGATTTGACATGACTGAATTTTAGATCACTGCAAATCTACCAAACCATCATGTATTGAGGAAGCTTTACTGTCTTTGAACAGTTTTCATTGATAAAGATCGTGACTTTGATCTCATAAACACCGGGCATGGAGTATTTTTTTACCGGTTCCTTCTCTTCTGAAGTCGTGCCATCCCCAAAATCCCAAAGGTACCTTTCCCCCTTATTGCAGATCGCTTTCAGTTTGAAGCCCCGGTCAGTATAGGCTGTATAATCTTTCACTGAAGTGTAAAATTCAACATCTACATCGTCACAGGTCTCTTCATCAATACGGAGCAACCAGAAGTCATTTTTCTTGTCGACCTTTCCCTTTCCTTCAAAATTATTTCGTTTCACGCCAAGGGCAAAGTAGGTGCCAGGTTGGTATTCGAGGATGTCCAGCCCACGTTCATCATCGCGCCCTCCAAAAGTATTGGTCCAGATCACATCTCCGCGTCCATTGAGGCGAAATACCCAGAAATCCTCCCCTCCCTTGATGTACTTGTTCGAGAGGTTGATGTATTTGGAATAGCCGGTCATGATGTAGCCACCATCGGCTGTTTCTGCAATAGCAGTAGCATATTCATCCATCTGATCACCAAAAATCCGCTCGTAGATCTTATTCCCCTCCGCAGTTAACTTGAGGAACCAGAACTGCTTCCCTTTCTTTTCGGATTCAAAATTGCCAACCAGTACAACCCTGCCATCTTTGTCCTCTATGATCCGGGAAAAATAATCTTCCAGTTTTCCGCTGTAGATCCGCTGCCAGATCACTGCACCATAACGATCTATGCGACCGACCCAGCCATCACCATTGGTTCGGCGCATGGTCCCATCAATGTCTTCTGAGTTGGTGAATCCACAGAAAGCATAGTCTCCGTTTTTACAGGAAGAGATCGAATAGGCCCAGTCTGATTTTGATCCTCCCAGGACCCAGGAAGATTTCTTTTCTCCCTCTTCCCCCAACTTGAGGGCCCACATATTGGCCATCTGGAGATCTGTCTGCACGTCGAAATTTTGCGAATTGGAAATCCCTGCAACCAGGTATTCATCCCATGCCTGGGAGCGGGTCACGGAATAAGCCTGGTCAAGGTCCAGGCCTCCATAGGTTTTCAACCAATCAATTTCGCCTAGTTTGTTCAGTTTCCCGATGAAATAATCACCCTGGAAATCTTCCTGTCCTTTTTCGGGGTGTTCGATAAAAGAATTCGTAATGCCGACGAATATGACTCCGGAATCCGGAGTGACACACAGGTCCCGCATTTCGTCACATCCACTTCCTCCAAAACGCCGCTCCCACAGCATATTCCCGTTGGTATCGACTTTGGCAATCCAGATGTCTGAGCAGGAACTCGCATCGTCACCAGTTCCAAAATTCCCACCTACCAGGAGGTTTCCATCAAGCGACTTTATCAATCGCCTTGGGTCGTCATTGAATTCAGAACCAAAGAATTTCTGCCACTTGAGAATGGGGTAGGATTGCCCTGGCAGTGCTGAGAAGGCAAAGAGGATGGTCAACAAACAGAGAAGGGAACAGCTATTTCGCAGCATTCGTGCAAGTTAAGGAAATCAAACCTCAGCCACTTGTGAGTTGTTCACAGAGAAATTGTGCCTTTTCCAGACAGCTGGGCACTGATATGCCTCCCGACCAGTTTCCACCTAAGTAAAGCCCCTGACTGTTCAGATTGTTGGCGGTCTGTTGTGCGGCCAAGGCCGCCGCGTCGTATTGTGGGATGGCCTTGGGCCAGCGTATAACCTTGAAAAAGACCGGAGCGCGGTTGGTATCGAGGAGTTCGCGGTGGTCTCGTACCACGGAGGCCAGAAGGTACTCATCCGAAAGCTCGGCCAATTCAGGCCGCCGGGCGCCGCCTACAAAAGTAGTCAGCAACACCTCATCCTCGGGGCATCTCCCTGGGAAAACCGAGGAACTGAAGATGGTACCCAAGGTTTGCCGGTCTTCTACCTGGTTGTTGAGGGCGCCAAACCCGTCCAGGGGATGACCGACATCGGACCGCTTGTAAGCAGTTATAACAACTGAAACGGGTGGATAATTGAGCTCAACGAGATTTTTTGCCAACTCGGGATGTGTAGGCTTTAGTAATTTAGCTGCGGTGTAGGAGGGCAATGCTAAAACGACTTTGTCAGCCTGGATGGTCCCACCTGAATCGAATGTCAAAAGCCAGGACCCACCGCGGTCCTGCCCCAATCCAGTCAGGCGCATTCCCGTATCCACCTGGTCACCCAAGTGGGCAGTCATGGCATCGGTCAGTTGGCCCAACCCTCCCCGCATGGAGAATATCCCCTTGTATTGACTTTTCGTACGCCCCTTAAAGAAGCCTTTCAGCACAGAGCCATATTCCCGTTCCCACTCCTTGATCCGGGGAAAAGCTGATTCTACCAGTAGCTCTTTGGCATCGCCGGCAAATATGCCGGAAATGAATGGTCCAACCAGGTAATCGGCTACCAGCCCCCCGAAGCGACGGCGAAAAAAAGCATCTACGGATTCGTTGGGGATATTTTTAACCGGGAGTTTTCGCTCTTTCCACAACCTCCTGAGGTCTTTCCATTTAAAAAAGGGTCCGAACAGGAGTGCCGGAGGAGACATGGGCATGGCTTGGTATTTTCCATTCCGAAGGACGAAACGCTTCTTCGCACTCGGACTGGTATATACGACCTGGTCGTGTAGATTGAGATCGGTAAGCAAGTGGTGGAAATCTGCATTCATCCTCAGAGAGTTGGGACCAATGTCCATTTGGTAAGGTCCCTCCTTCACCGTCCCAATATTCCCACCGGTACGATTTCCAGCTTCGAATATCTGAAAATTGATTCCCTCCTTTTTGAGCAAATATCCTAAATGCAAACCGGTAATTCCGGCTCCAATGATGGCAATCATTCGTACTTATACTTGCGTTTGATAACGGCCAATGAGGCATCGGGGACCAATCCCTGGGGATTGCGCCCATAGCGAATGACCTCGCGGACTAAGGTGGATGAAACATCGCTCAAATCCCCCCCTGATACGAGAAAGACCGATTCAATGTCCTGGCTCAGGTACTTATTGATGGTGGCGATGGGGCGTTCGTAGGCCAGATCGGCCGCATCTCTTACCCCCCTCAGGAGGAATTTGGCGCCTTCTTTGGCAGCAAAATCAACGGTAAGGGTGTTGTAGGAGGTAACCCGAACCCGATCTACTGAGGCGAAAGCCAACTCCAGCATTTCCAGGCGCTCCTCCATGGTAAAGAGGTATTTCTTGGCACTGTTTTCACCGATGGCGACGATGACCTCATCGAAAAGGTCAGCCCCACGACGGACGATGTCAAGGTGACCTGTGGTCACTGGGTCAAATGATCCGGGAAACAAAGCTATGCGCATGTCCGAATTTACAAAATTATTGGTCCTGGAGAAGGTTAGGGCTTCCACCCAATGGTCTTCAATATGCCAGCAGGTCAGCGACCGCCTCACCGAGGCGTGCACTCCCGAGGAATGAGTCCTCCAGGCTCTTGTTGAAGGGTACTGGGGTGTCGATGGATGCGACGCGTTTCACAGGACCATCCAGATGCTCGAAGAGATGTTCAGCGACGTAGGCGGCTATCTCAGCTCCAATTCCGAGGGTGATGGTATCTTCATGCACCACCAGGCACTTGCCGGTCTTGCGAACGGATGCTGCAACTGCGTCCTTGTCCCATGGGATCAGACTCCTCAAGTCGATGATTTCGATGGAGGCATCCGGATGGGCGTCGGCGACAGTCTGGGCCCAATGAACCCCCCATCCATAACTAACGATGGTCATGTCCTCACCGGAACGAACGGTTGCTGCTTTCCCAATGGGCAGGTTATAGTATGCTTCGGGGACAGGGGAAGAGACGCTACGGTAAAGGCCCTTGTGCTCGAAAAAGATGACCGGATTGGGATCCAGGATAGAAGTGGTAAGTAAGCCCTTGGCATCGTAGGGATTGGAAGGATAGACCAATTTGAGGCCGGGAACTTTGGCAAACCAACCTTCATTGCTCTGGGAATGAAAAGGTCCGGCTCCGGAGCCAGCCCCCGTAGGCATCCGCACGGTGACCGGAACCGGGAGGTTCCAGCGGTAGTGGGTTTTGGCAAGGTTGTTTACAATCTGATTGAACCCGCAGGAGACAAAATCGGCAAATTGCATTTCTACAACTGAAGATCTGTCCCGCAAAGCCAGCCCAATTCCTGAGCCCAGAATAGCGGATTCACAGATGGGTGTATTCCGCACCCGGTCAAGACCAAACAGATCTACAAATCCGTCTGTTACTTTGAATACGCCCCCATACTCGGCGATGTCTTGCCCCATGATGACGAGTTTGTCGTCTTTTTCCATGGCTTGCTGGAGCCCCTCTCTACAGGCATCGACAAAGCGGAGTTCCCTGTTACCGGCTTCGGAAGCCGATCCTGAAGGCTGCACAAAGGGAGCATAAACATCCTGCAACTCACGATCATTGTCCGCCTGAATATCATCCAGGGCATATACCTCATCCAGGTGTTGGTTGATCAATTTCTTGTTTTCAGCGCGAAAGGCCTGGATAGATTCCTCATTGAGGAGCCCAATGGACTCCAGATAGGTTTCATAATTGATCACCGGGTCCTTCTTTCCCCACTCGTCGAACAACTCCTGAGGCACATACTTGGTACCTGAAGCTTCTTCGTGGCCTCTCATCCGAAAGGTCATGGCTTCGAGCAGGACTGGCTTTCTGTCCTTCCGCATCTGAGCCGCAATCTCCTTAACCTTTCGGTGGACTTCCAGAATATTGTTCCCGTCGACCTGATGGCCTTCGATCCCGTAACCGATGGCCTTGTCGAGGAATTGCTTGCAACGAAACTGCTCACTGGAGGGGGTGGACAAACCATACCCATTGTTTTCGACCAGGAAAATGACCGGGAGGTCCCAGACAGAAGCAACGTTGATCGCTTCGTGAAAGTCCCCTTCCGAGGCACCACCATCTCCTGAAAATACACAGGAGATAATCTGATCATGGTCGAGGTTGGAGGCCAATGAAATTCCATTGGCAACCGGGAGCATCGCTCCAAGGTGAGAAATCATACCGATGATTCGGTATTCCGGGGTTCCAAAGTGAAAGGATCGGTCCCTTCCATTGGTAAAACCCTCCCGCTTACCCTGCCACTGTGCGAAAAGCCGGGTAAGATCTACCTTTCTGCTGGTAAACACCCCCAGATTTCGGTGAAGCGGCAGGATATAATCCTCCGTTTGCAAAGCCATTGTTGCTCCCACGGCAATTCCTTCCTGCCCAATGCCGGAAAACCATTTACTGATTTTACCGGAACGAAGAAGAATCAGCATCTTGTCCTCGATCATGCGAGGGAGCAAAATGCCCCGATAGAGGTCCAGCAGTTCCGAGTCCGAGTAACCGCTGCGGTCGTAGGAAATATTGTTGAGCTTTTCCCGTGTTTTGGTTTTTGACTTTGCCATAACGAGGAGCTATGAATGGGGTATATAAAAAAAGTCCTCAATAAAGAGGACCTCTATATTATTGAATCAGTCGAGTTTCCAACTGTTTTGAATCACTGTCCGGCAGGTGGCGTTTGACCATTGCCATTTCCACCCGGAGCGGGGTTAAAACCAGCACCTGTTGAAGGAGTAGTCGGAGCAGCAGTTGCGGCTGGAACTCCTTCCAGGATATTACCGAAAGATTCTTGTTTTATCACCGGGCCAGAAGAAACACTGATGCTTGCTACAAATGAGATAACGAAGAGACCGCTGATAAGGTACCAGGTAAACTTTTCGATATCCTGAGCAGCGCGGCGGTTACCGATCATGGTGCTCAGATTGGAGGCGCCAAAGGTGCTGGAAAGACCGCCACCCTTGCTGTTTTGAACAACGACCACGAGGATCAACAGAACCGCACAGATCATCGCTAGTATTGCAAAGAGGATATTCATCGTTTCAATTTAGATATTTGGACGTCAAAATAAGCTCTTTTCTCGGGAAATAACAAGGCTAGCTTCTTATAAATCCGAATGGCACGAGCGTTATTACCTTGCATGACAAATACCTTGGCAAGGGTTTCGGTTACCCAGTCATCTTCATCCTTCAGGCTTTCCTTGGCGAGATCGCCAGCCGGAGCATGTACATGACCACCACGGGTGATACTGGGTTCGTGTTCTATAAATTTATGGATCAGTTGACGCTCTTTCTCTTCATCTCTTTTAGCTTCCACTACGGAAGTAGCTGAAATCAATTCAGGTGAAGATTTGGCGTTTAGATTTTGAACTTCTGTTCGAGGACTATTTTCGCTAACTAACCGGTCCTCCTCATCTTCCAGTTCCTCTTCGGAAACCAAAAAATCAAACTGTAAATGGACGGGCTCATCATTGGTAGCACTCAGCCCGTGTGCACGACGCGCTGGAATAGCGGGAAGCTTTCCATTAAAATACGTCTCAAGTTCCTCAGGAGTAATCAGTACTTCCAGACGACGGTCATCGCTCTCAATCACAAGTTCGCTGTACCCATTGCTGGAATTCTCAGGGGATTGCAAAGAAACAATTTCGCCAGCCTGAACCAGGGTATTGATCTCCCCATTGTCCTCTTCTCCTGCATCTCCATCGTCTACAAAAGAGAAGCTGCTGAAGGCTCCGATCTCATAACCTTCTGCCTTCTCCTGGTCTTCCCGATCTTGCCCAGACCTGGACTTCTTTCCCCTCCTACTGGCCAACAGGGCTTCAACAGCCTTGGCCTTTTCTTCTTTAGTCTTGGCGGATTCAGGGGTTTCAGCATTGGGAGACTCGACAGATGAGGTCTCGGGAGACTTGACAGATGAGGTCTTGGGAGACTCGACCGGAGCTTTGGCCTGTACCTCTGCAAAGGAATCATGAGAAAACAATCCTGCTTTTATTTTCCCGTATTGCCCCAGGTATTTACTGGTCTTGATCTGAATCGTAGTGTTCAGGAACCAATTGATCTTGCCAACCTTTTCATTTTCCGGGAATACTGAATCGTCCGAAGTCGAATCCCTTTGTACCCCCACCGATTTCTCTACAGCAGATTTAGAAGCAAGCTCAGTTTCTGCCGAAGTTGCTTTCACCTCGTCCTGAGCCACGCCTGCTGGAGTAGGCTCAGTTGAAACCATCGCTTCTTTTACTGTATCTTTCTTATCACCGACCACTTCAGGTGCAGCCGGAAGACTCATGTAGAGGTAATTCCGAAAATGACCTCTGTCCAATGAATAAGCAGCCCCTTCGAGCAATTGCCGACTCTGAATATTGGTATCTCTTTGGAATTGGTGACGTGCCAGGATAATTCGTGGCAGCGCGAAATAAGGATATTCATTCACCTGGTTCTCCAGCCAATGCACCTCTTTCGCCTCTAGTGGCCCAATCTGGGCCTGCTGATACAAGTGTAGAATGTCTCTCTCCACATCGTAAAGATAGGGCTTTTTTGGGCAATATGGTAGTGAATACAAATTGCAAGCCCTCTTGTCCACTCCATAAATCACTAAAACTCAAGGTAGGGGAGGAGTTGTGCCCATTCACCGGTTTCTATCCCTCTGATTTTCTGAAGGTCCGCCAGCGAACCGTAGGCTCCGTGTTGCTCCCGGTAAGCCACAATTAAACGTGCTTTTTTATAGTCCAGGTAATAATGGGACGCCAATTGCTGAACATCCATTTCGTTCACCTTCAGGTGTGGCAGCGTGGACAAATCATCCCCAATGAACACCTGCGGAAGGATTATCTCCAGATTCTTTTCCCTTACCCCCCAGACTTCAGACAATTGATCGAGTGAATGAAAGAAAAATATCAACTTCCGATACTTCAAAATATTAGAGGCCGTCTTGGCCCCGATCCCCTTTACCCCTATCAATGTCAATGAATCCGCGGTATTGAGGTTCACGTCTGGCTTGGATTGGGGGGTGTCACGAGGATCACTCAATCCGCCTTTCTCAGATGCCCCCCACCCTGCTCCATCTTTTTTTGAAGCCTTGAAAGCATCGGCATCCGGGTACCTGCCCAGAGAATCTCCACCCTTGCGTCCTCCGTCCCGATCTCCAGCGTCTTCCTGCTCCCTGTTTGAATATTGTTCTCCATTTGGGGAACCATTGAAGTGCTTATCGCTCCCCTCCTTCCGTACAGGATAAGCTTCCGAAGTTTCATCCACCCATACCTGAGGTGCAATACCTGCGTAGCGCTCCTCATCAATTCCGTAGACCTTCAATAAATCTTCTTTGCGCTCAAATCCACCAATCAGCTTGCGGTATTTAACAATCCGGTTGGCAAATACAGATCCAATTCCCCTGACCGTTTTCAATTCACTCGTATCGGCGGAATTGAGTTCGACATATACCGCTGGTTGGGCCGGACCCTCAAAATCCTTATTGGCATTGGGGTTCCCGCTTGAATAACCGCCGTACCTGGCCCCATCTCTCTCCCCCTTCTCATACTGATCTGAGGAGGTACTTTCATCTGGCAATGGCTTATTCTTTTCCAACTCAGCAAGCCGCCATCGCCATCCTGCAATTCCAATCAGAACAGCCAGTAAAATCAAAGCCCCCCGTTTCTGGGAGGCTGTGAATTTGTTGAGCATATTTATTATTTGACCTTGATGATAGCTCCCGTCCTGATTTTCTCAAGGTACTCCTTGAGCTCATTTTTGACAACTGGGGCGAGGAAGACCAAACCGATCATATTCGGGAAGAGCATGGCAAAGATCATGGCATCTGAAAAGCCGATGACAGCATCCAGTTGTGAAGCAGCACCTACGACTACCATCAGGCAGAAGATGACCTTGTAGCTGATCTGAACACTCCGGGATTTGCCAAAGAGAAAAGACCAGGCTTGCATCCCGTAATAAGACCAGGTTACCATGGTTGAGAATGCGAAGAGGACGACGGCTACTACCAGAAGATAGGGGAACCAACTGATAACCGAAGCAAAGGCATCGGAGGTCAGGGCAATTCCATCACCCGTACCGGTAACTTTATGCATTCCGGTTACCACAATGACCAAGGCAGTCATGGTACATACCACTACCGTATCAATGAATGGCTCCAGCAATGCCACCAGTCCTTCAGAAACCGGATTGCTGGTCCGTACCGCAGAGTGCGCGATGGAAGCCGAACCAATGCCCGCTTCGTTGGAAAAAGCTGCGCGGCGGAATCCCTGTATCAGCACACCTACCAAACCGCCTGCAATACCAACCCCGGTAAATGCTCCCTCAATGATCTCACCAAATGCAGCAGGAATCTCAGCAAAGTTTGATCCCAATACGACCAGGGCAGCGAGAATATAGACACCGACCATAAAAGGGACGATCTTATCGGTTACTTTGGCAATGGACTTGATTCCTCCGATGATCACAATCCCCACGAGGACGGCGAAGATGATTCCTATCAGCCAGCCGTAATTGTCCAAAGGCTTCAGCCGGTAGGCTTCGGTGAAAGCCGCAACCGGAACGGTTGACTCAACTGAATTTGGAGCGGCCTGGGTGGCAATAGTAGCAAGCACAACCTGATCACTACTGACAGACTTTACCTCAAAGGGGACTCCCAGACTCTCGACGTTGAACACTTTTCTCCCTACCAATTCACTTCCTAAATCCTCAGCAGCAATGCTGGTAGCAGTGATATTGTTCATTTGCTGGTAAGCCTGGTTGACCTGAAACATATTTCCGCCACCAAATGATCCTCCAATGCAGGCAATCGCGAAGATCGTCGCCAGGAACTTCCCCATGGAAGCGTAATTGACAGGTTTACCGCCAATGATCATCTGCAATCCTGAAAATCCTTTGCTGAGGTAGTACATGGGGCCACCAAAAACAGTCCCATCTTCTGCGACTTCCCGGTATTTAACCCCCAGCGTACACTCTACAAATTTGGAAGACATCCCAATCAGCCCCGCCATGATCATCCAAAAGGTAGCTCCCGGTCCACCAATCGAGATGGCAATGGCAACACCTGCGATATTTCCCAGACCTACGGTTCCGGAAAGTGCAGCAGTCAATGCCTGAAAGTGGGATACCTCCCCAGAATCGTTCGGATCTGTGTATTTCCCCCGCACAATGTCCAGGGAGAGGCCGAACTTTCGGAAGTTGACGAATTTGAAATAGAAGGTAAAGTAAAGGGCACCACCGATCAGGATTACCAAAACGATGGGCAGATTGATCACCTCTCCATTCAGGGTAAAGGTGAAAGAAACAAAAATCACCGTATTGAGAAAGTCGGTGATCGGTTGGAAAAAGTCATTGACGGTATCGTCGAAGGATTTGGCAGACAGGGCCATGGGAAGGCCGGCTAGAAATGCCATGAGGGAAAAGAGAAACTTTTTCATATTTCAAATGATCTGGTTCGGAGTTGATTACCCCTCGTGATTTCTTTCTGAATCCTAAAAATAGGAATTTATGCCCCCTGCGCAAAAAAGGCTCTTATTTAATATCCTGCAATTGGCGCTCCACAACCTCCAGCCCTTCCTTGAAAGTCCGCGGCTTGTAACCAAGTTCGGTCTGTGCCTTGAGGATCACAAATCCTGTTTTGGGTGGACGCTTAGCGGCCTGCCCCAATGCCTTGCTGTCAATTTCGGTCACCAGACTCTTGTCCAAGCCCCAATGGTCTGCAACCGCATAAACCATCTCCACGATGCTCAATGTGTCAGGTCCTGAAATGTGGTAAATGCCTGTTCTCTCCTTCATGGTGATCAGGATACACCCTTCAGCCAGGTCTTCTGCCAGGGTCGGGCTGCGGAACTGGTCGTTGACCACATTGATCTTTTGCCCTTCACTCAGTGATTTCTTTGCCCACAGCACAATATTGCTCCGCGACATATCATACACCACTCCATATACCAACATGGTCCTGACAATCGCAAACTTGATTCCGCTGTCAATCAGGACCTGCTCACTGGCCAATTTGGACTTGCCGTACTGGGACAATGGATTGGGGGCATCTTTCTCGAGATAAGGCCCATTTTCGCCATCAAATATAAAGTCGGTCGACAAGTGGATCATCCTGACTCCATAATCCTTGCAAACCCTGGTCATGATCTCTACGGCCCGCACATTCAGGTCCCAGCATTTTTCCGGTTCCAGCTCGCATTTGTCCACGTGGGTCATAGCAGCTGCGTTGATCAGTTCGGTGGGTTGGTAAATTTCGAAAAGTTCGCGCATCCGGCTTTCATCCATGATATCCATCGATTCATAGGTAAACCCTTCAGGATAGGGATGCCGGTTGGGGCCAATCGAGGTCGCAACCAATTCGACGGCAGTGCGCGAACTCAGACGATCGATTATTTTTTGGCCCAACAATCCATTGGAACCGGTCAGCAATATGGTCTTAGTGATCATGGGGGAGAATTAAAGAATCGAAAATGGTCATTTACAAACTCAGAATCAATCAAATCGAATCAAAGGCAGAAATGTAAAGGGGTTTGGAACGGATATCCTCCTGAATCTCTTCCGGAACTTTGATGAATCTGGCGATGACGTCGGCCGGTACATCACTGTTTAAATGCTGGAGAATCCCAAGGTGTCCCCCACGGATTACCGGATCGAGGGGGGACTTGCGGTCCAGCCAAGTCATACCCGTATTGAGCTTCAGCGCTGCCAGGGCAGACTCCATCAGGTCAAAAAGACGGCTTTCGTACCCCGGTAAATGCCAAAGTCCTTCATAGGCGCCAAATTTGAATGCCTTGGGATTGAATATGCGGTTGAGAAAAGGTATGCGGGGTAAAATGCTTAGGATCAGTTTTCCTGAGAGGCCAGACATCTCCACGACTTTCCAATGGCAAGCATTCACCTTCAGTCCTGCGACGATCTCCCCTCCATCCCGGTAGACATAGTATGTCCCTTCCCGAAAGATGTTCTTATCGGAAAATAAGGCATGGTCCCGGTAAAACTTATGGGTTTGGGCTCTGACTTCTTCAAAATCTTCGGGCCTGAGTACCTCAACATGGTCTTTCAATCGAGGATGGAAGCGACTGAATAAAATCGTACTGAATTTACCAACCGGCTCAAAACCCATCGCCTGGGTCATCTCCATAGAGCGTTCATTCTCCAGCTCCACAAAAGCATAGAACATGGCCTTTTCAGGCCCCTGACCCGGTGTGACATTCATTTCCGCCGGCTTACCCATCAACCTTCCCACCATCTTTTTCACCAATCCATCGGAACGCTTCCGGGAGCCGGTTCCAGAGGATTTCTGCCGCTGAAAGGATGACATCATGGACAGGTAGCGGATGTAAAAGGCTTCGGTTACGCCAGAGGGCTGGGTTAATTCCCGACGGGAAAAGCCCAGAATGCCCAGCAGACGTTCGCCTTTGTGAAGGGTCAGGAACTGGGGATCCAATTGCTTGGTGATCCGGTCCTTGGTATTAAAGTGTCGGTATCGCGTCCCTCCCTCTGATCCCCAGACTGTATCATGAAGGAGGTCTACTGCGCTCTCAGGTGCCTCATCGTGCAAATTGAGCGCCAATCCCCCCCTGTCAAATAAATTTCTGGTTCCCATTTCTTATTCTTTATGGTTGTGGCCCGTAATCCAATTCTGAAAATGCAAATCCCCACTTCTCCTGAACCAGTCC
>CAYGRE010000022.1:0-77047 GCA_964352215.1 uncultured Bacteroidia bacterium | reverse complement strand
CTGGAAATATCCGAAAGCTTTGTCAATGGTTATCAGGGGAATCGGCTTCCCAATGATTTCAATTTGAAACAGGTTGTTTCAAAAATGATCTTCATATTGAGTGGGAGCTCTTACTAATCTGCCCAGAAAGGGATATATTTTGCATGTTTACGAGACTTACTTGTTGGATCACTAGGCTTAATCAACTTTGCCTCCAATGTATCTCTAATTATTCTGGATGCTATTGGATAATTTGATGGTTCAATATTGAATCTTTCTCTCAAGGATGTGTTTGTCATAAAATCGTTGCTAATGTATTTCAATACCGCATGTTGATAGCAGGCCCTGACCCTATCTCCCTTATCCATCTTAGTAAGCTCTTTATAGGAATAGAGAATGGCCTGCATGTGGTTTCCTTTCACATTGAATCTTGGAGCAGGCAATTGAAACAATTCACAACTTGCAACAACTTTATCTATTCCACTACCCCTCTCTTCGCAGATTCCAAAATCCCGCATTTGTTTTGCCAAAGCTTCATTCCTGGATCTGGGAAAATCATCAATTAATCTCAGCTTGTCTACCAAGGGGCTTCCCGGATTTGAAACTTCTACTCTATCACTGAAGATTTCGACCTTTACATGAGTCCCCGTTTCTAAAAAGTCTTGATGAATTAATGCGTTTGCTACCAATTCTCTTACTGCAATTTCCTGTTCGAATGTAAAGTGCCTGCTCTTTGCCCAGATTTTGCGTTCGAGATCCGGAAACTTGGCGAGTTCTCTTGTTACCGAATTTATTCTGACATGAGCGATGTTATTAAATCTAATCGGTTGATCACGTGCCGGGCCAATGATCATGATGGCGAGCCTTCTCCCCTCATATTCAAATTCCCGGATTTTAAGATCTGGCTTGGGAGAGAGTTTGCTAATCAGCCAATGTTGCAACAATTCATTCCCTTTTTTAGCAGTCAAGGGCTTGAAAGAGGTTCCTTTTACTTCTAGTGTTTTATCTTCGATTCCAAACAGGAGGTAGGCCTGATTTTTGTCCTCCAGGCAAGCTCCATTTGATAACGCTGAGATATATTTTCCGATTCCGTCTGGATTTGAATAATTCTCTTTAAACTCAACCCATTCAGTTTCCCTTCCCAATGAGAGTAAATAATCAGTGAGCGAAGTCAATTCATTTTCTTCCATACCCCAGTTACATAAGCGTTACATAAAAAAGTATCGACAGGAGCCAAATTAAGCAACATTTTCCGGTTTTAGTAACTTTCAGTTACATAAGCGCTACATAAGCACAAACCCCATAATTACTGATAACCAGCGCCTTACGTCAGCCACCCAATTGAGGGGTAAAGATCTACAACCATGCTTCCCACCTTTATTCCCATACTCCATGATTTTCCGTCTACGCAATACCACCCAACTTCAAAGCCGTTCGGATTTTTGCTGAAAACAATTTTATAGATGAACCCTTTGGCAGGTTGGATGAAAAGATGAGCCAGAAACCGATAAAAATAAATTTCAGGGATACCTTTTTGCCAAGCTCGGCCGGATCGGATCAAGGCCAGAAGGCCCCGACTATTTTCTGCAAGTGCTCAAGAATGGTTTAATTGGTAAGGAATTGCCGATCCGGAAGCAGACCCAGTTCCGGATGGAAGATCCCAAGCTATATGTTTTCCTGGGAGCAAAAGTCGTTGTCGATGGAAAATACGATGGAACGGTTTTGGAATACAAAGAGGTGATCCCGCTGGTGATGGTTTAAGTCCGGGGGGTATCCCACCCTTTTTCCAGGTTGGCAGATTTTTCATTCACAGATAGTTCGAATGGTTAGCGGGAATTGTAAAATCAACCAATAAATACGATTTTGAAGGATGCAACTCAACCTGGGTGACACCATCAATATGCTCGAGAGGGCACCATCCTACCTTGAAAAACTCCTGATAGGGCTACCGGAAAGCTGGGTTCATCAAAATGAAGGTGGGGAAACCTGGAGCGCCTATGATGTGGTTGGCCATTTGATTCACGGAGAAAAAACAGATTGGATTCCCAGGACGCGGATCATCCTGGGTGACCTGGCCGATAAGACTTTTGTTCCCTTTGACCGGTTTGCCCAGTTTGAGAACAGCAAGGGAAAAAGCCTTGAAGAGTTACTCTCAGAATTCAAATCGCTACGTCGGAAGAACCTTGAAACGCTGAGGTCATTCAACCTCTCCCCTGTTCAACTGGAACTGACCGGCATTCATCCGGACTTCGGCACCGTGACTTTGAGCCAATTGCTGACCACCTGGGCCATCCATGACCTGAGCCACACCAACCAGATCACGCGGGTGCTGGCCAAGGTCACCAAGGCTGAAGCCGGACCCTGGGTGAACTACTTCAACCTCCTGAAGTAGAGGGCCAATCAGTACGCTGAATCAGATAGACGCTCAACTATTTGAAACAAAAGACTTATCTTCATTCTGAAGTTGATGGCCTCTCGGCCTCAAACCTGAGGATTGTCATGTTTCATCCTTTGAAAAGGTTTCACCTTTGAGGGTTCATATCACCGGAATACTGATAAGAGCTTGGAAAGCGAATTCGACATTTGGAAATTTTTAGCAGGACTGGGAATCTTCCTCTTTGGAATGTTCCTGATGGAAGAGTCGGTGCGTAACCTTGCGGGCCGGTCTTTCAAGCGGTTCATTCGCAAGTATACCACCGGGCGCTTCAAATCGGTTGTTTCCGGTGGCCTGATTACAGCCCTGCTGCAAAGCAGCTCGGCGGTCAGCCTCATGGTCCTCACCTTTGTGGGGGCTGGCATCATGACCATGCGCAATGCGATCGGGGTGATCCTCGGCTCCAACGCCGGTACGACCACCACCGCCTGGATCGTGGCCCTCTTCGGATTCAGCCTCAACATCGAAAGTTTTGCCCTGCCCATGATCGGAGTCGGGGGGCTTGGAACCATCTTTTTGGGCAGTTCGCCCCGTTATTCCAATATCAGCAAACTTCTGGTCGGTTTTGGCTTTCTATTCATGGGCCTTGACTTCATGAAGGTCAGTGTAGAACATTTTGCCGACAACTTTGCCATGGATTCCCTGACCGGATATGGAATTCTTCTCTATTTTCTGGTTGGGATCGTCCTGACCGCGATCATGCAAAGCAGTTCGGCGACCATCGCCATTGTGCTGACGGGCCTCAATGCCGGCATTCTCGATTTTGAGTCTGCCGCAGCCATGGTGGTAGGCGCCAATATCGGAACCACAGTAACGGTTCTGATCGGTTCAATCGGTGGAAGCCAGATCAAAAAGCGGGTAGCTGCCAGCCATGTAGCGTTCAATGTCGTCACCGCCGTCATTGGCCTGATCCTGCTCTATCCCCTTTCCTGGTTCATTGTCCAGCTCACCGGCTCCGCCCCGGAAGATGCAGTGGTCGGAATCGCCATCTTCCACACCGTATTCAATGTGATGGGAGTGCTGCTATTCCTCCCCTTTATGGGCTGGCTGGCTGCGCTGATGATCCGCCTCCTTCCTGACAAACGCACCGGCCTGACCATGGTTATTCACCGCCTGCCACCCGATGTCACCGAAGCCGCGATTCAAGGCATTCATACCGAAGTCTTTCAGCTGGTTCGCATGGTGTTGCGCCACAACCTCAAAGCCCTGCGCATTGACCCGGAACTTGTATTCCACCTTAACAATGCAGACCACAAACCCGAAAAGGTATTGACCACAGACCAACAATACGACAACCTGAAAACACTCCAGGCAAATATTTTCACCTTTGCGGCCAAGGTTCAGGAAAACAACCTTGCTTCCAATGAATCAGAGGACCTGCACCGCTTTCTCCACGGAGCCCGTCTCGCATTGCATTCCGCCAAGACGATCAAAGATGTCCAGCATTATTTCGATGGATTTGAAAGTGCAGACAGCGATTATCTCAACAATGAATACGCCGGGTTTCGCAAGCGGATGATCGCCGAATACCTCAAGATCTCTGAACTCCTGCAAAGGTCGGACGAAGGCCCGGTCCATCCCGATCAGATCTCAGGAGACATGGCCCAAATTCTGCAACATATCCGCAAGGAAGACCAGCAATTTGTAAAGACCGCCACCAAGGCGGTCGCCTCAAGTGCCTTACAAGACGCCGATGTCAGCAATATTCTGATTGCCAACCGGGCCTTCATCCAATCTTCCCGCCAGATTCTCTCCGCCCTACGCGAAGCCCTTTTTACCCCGGCAGAGAGTGCCATGTTCGAAGAACTTACCGACCCCCAGCTCACCAATCCTTCATAACCATTTACCACCGCTATTATGAAACGTTATTGGATGGCTTCTGAAATACAAGAACAATTGGGCTACAAAAGTGCTTCGTCATTTGAGGAAGTGCTGGGGCGGGCCATTGAGGAAATGCTTGACCTGGACATCCCCTGGTACGACAATATCATCCCAGTCCGGGAGGAAGACGGGGACACCTCCGACTTCCAGCTGAGCCGCTTTGCCTGCTGGATGGTGGCCATGAAAGCGGATGGCAGAAAGCCCGAGACTTCCGCCTTGCAACAACGGTTTGGACAACGGGCGGCTGTCTATGGGCTCCACCCTTCCGACCTGGTCCAACTGGAACGCCTTGAACTGCGGGAAGCATTGGCCCTGGCCTATCGCCGCCTGAGCAGTGCCGTCGCCCGCGCCGGTGTTACCGATTTCTCATCCTTTAACGATGCGGGATACAGGGGCATGTACAATATGCACAAAGCCCAGTTATTGGAAATGCGCAAGATGGAGGCTTCGGAGAATGTTCAGGACCAAATGGGAAAAGCAGAGCTGGAAGCCAACCTGATGAAGACCACCCTTACCGAGCACCGGCTCCGGGAAATGCAGCTTTCCGGACAGGAAGCATTGGAAAAAGCGCACCATATTGTTGCGGTGGAGGTTCGGACCGCTGTTTACCATTCGATTGGCCATTTCCCCGAGCAATTGCCGCTGGAACCTTCATTGGATGAGATCAAGAGTCGTTTGCGGAAGGGGTATGCGGCTTTGAATGCGGAGGAATAGGGGGGTATTTATATTTCAGGATATGGAAATAAGCATCATTGGAGGTGGAATAACTGGTCTGACCACGGCTCTTGCCTTGCGGAAAATGGGACTCCGGGCCAAAGTTTATGAACGTACACCTGTTCTGAATGAGGTTGGGGCGGGCATTCTCATGCAGCCCAATGCCATGCGGGTGCTGAATTGGCTTGGCATCGCTGAGGAAGTATCAGCTCATGGGTATCCCTTGCAAACTATGGATATCTCCAATGCGCAACTCATTCCCTTTCGCAAAGCCTCACCAGACCTTATCAAAGGAGAACAGGGTGAGCATATCGTGGCCATTCACAGAGCAAGGCTTCAATCTATATTATTTGAAAACCTACCCGCCGGAGATGTGCAACTTGGAACGCCCTATTTATCTCATCGCACTCTGGAGGGAATGCTTGAAGTCGACCACGGGGGATTTAAAAGCACTTCTGCGATTCTTTTGGGGGCCGATGGGATCAATTCTAAAGTGAGGCAGAGCCTGTTCCCTGAAGCGAAAAAGCGTTTTTCGGGGCAAACCTGCTGGCGGGGTATTGCACCGTTTTCATTGCCAGCAGAAATCGAAGGCCGGGGATTTGAAGCATGGGGTAGGGGATATCGATTTGGGATTGTACCTATTTCGAAAGAAGAGGTTTATTGGTTTGCAGTGGCGCAGGCAGAAGAGAACGGGGATGGATCTCCACTTACCTCCCACACTCCCCTATTGAAAATGTTTGAATCTTTCCATCCCCTGGCCTCAGAACTCATCTCCCATACTCCGATTGAAAACATCATTTGGACCGATCTCCATGATCTTGGCAGGCTAAAATCCTGGTCCCAAGGACGGGTGTGCCTGCTGGGGGATGCAGCACATGCCACGACTCCCAATATGGGGCAAGGGGCCGGACAAGGCATCGAAGATGCCTACTACATCAGTCAGGCATTGGCTCAATACCCTGACCCAGCGCAAGCCTTCATAGAATTTGAAGCTCAGAGACGGAAGAAAGTCGATTATGTGGTCAATACTTCGTGGCGGTTTGGGAAAATGGCGCACAGTAGGTCGGGCCGGTGGATAATGGTAAACGCCATGCGCATTGTACCTGAAAAGGCTGTCCAGCGGCAAATGCAAAAACTATTTCAGGTAACTGGGCTGTAAGGCTCCATCAATATAATTCCGGCAAAACGCAATTTAAAAGCTGTAGGGCCTCGTGGACCAGCAAGCGATCAAGCAATTCGTCCCTGCTTGACTGGGGAATCAATACAGGATTGGACATTCTATTCAACCAGATGACTTCCGAGGGCAAAACCTTGGCAGAATACCTGAAGCAGGAATTCGACCAAGACAATTCATAGAATTGAATTTATTCGTTGCGCATCCTTAAATAGAAGTATAACCTTAATATGCAATCACCTTATCAAGGTTGAAAACCAAAAGATTGTTGCCTGCCAAAAAGGCCTGAACTACCAGGTCTAAATGCCTTTCAAAAAGACTCAAAAGTTCGTTGTTCCGAATATTTCGCAATTTGAGCCGCATACGTTAGGCAGGCCTGAATATCTTCTCGTTCAATGAATGGATAATCTTCCAAAATCTGATCAGGCGTCATTCCCGCCGCTAACAGTTCCAACATTTGAGTAACTGAAAACCGCATGTTTCGAATGCTGGGTTTTCCATTCATAACGTTTGGATTCAAGGTTATACGATTGCTAGTATCCATAATGGTAAATATGCCCAAAACCGCTGTTATTCTCTGGACTAAATGTCAGCCATTGAGGGTATCGGCTCCTGACATAAAAACTACTTAAAAATCCCGAGGTTTAGCTTGTACTATTTCAAAATATTCTGAAAAGGAATGATCCCTTGGACCAAGTCCGGCTATAAGTTGATAGCAAAAAAGATTCGTTGATCCCCAAACACCAAGAATTCCAACAAGGTCGTAAAAGCCTTTTTTCCTCAGGATAATTTCCCCAAGCCCTCAAAACAACGGAAACACCGTTGAATGCTTCAATTCATTCAGCACAAAGGCGCTCTTGATCTGCCCGACATTGGAAAGGGCGGCCAACTTCCCGGAGGAGAAGAGGTGGTAGGCATTGAGGTCCTCCACCACTACCTTCAGGAGGAAATCATGGGCCCCTCCCATGAGGTAACATTCCATCACTTCGGGGATTTGGGTCACGGCATCACTGAAGGCTTTGATCTCTTCCAGCTTTTGACTTTCCAGGGAGACAAAGCAAAAGACCACCATCGATGTGTCCAGTTTCTCCCGGTTCAGGACTGCCACATACTTATCAATGATCCCCTCCTTTTCATACTTTCGGATCCGTTCGTAAATGGGGGTTTTTGTCATGTTCAACTCGGCAGCAACCTCTTTTACATTCAGTTTCGAATTGTGCTGTAAGCGTTTCAGGAGTTGGCGGTCGGTCTCGTCTAGCTTGATCATAGGAATGGTTCCGGTTTTGGGGATAATAGGCCAAGGAATAACAATGGATTTCCTGTTAGGTGTATGAATTTAGGAATATTTACCAATATGTCGAATATCATCCGCCCCGATTCCCGATTTCCTTAACTTTACCTTGTATTCACCTCCCATAAACCGCCACCAAAATGAAACATTCTTCCCACCCCGAAAGCCTGATGATGAGTTATGGATACGACCCCGAATTGTCTGAAGGCGCCGTAAAACTCCCCCTGTTTCTGACTTCGACTTTTGTCTTCAAAACCGCTGAGGAAGGCAAGGCATTTTTTGAAGTCGCCTATGGCCTGAGAGACAGGGAGATTGGCGAGGAGCCGGGGTTGATCTACAGCCGGATCAACAATCCGAACCTGGAGGTTCTTGAGGATCGCCTTTGCCTGTGGGACCAGGCCCAGGAAGGTGCGGTGTTTGAGAGCGGCATGGCGGCCATCTCAACGGTATTGCTCGAATTCCTGAAACCAGGAGATTTGCTCCTATACAGCCAACCGACCTACGGGGGCACCGACCATTTCATCAATGACTTTTTGCATCGGATTGGGGTGGAGGCCATCGGATTTCAGGCGGAGCAGGAATTTGAAGAGATCGTAGAAATGGTGGAACGGTCTGGCAAAGGCGAGGCACTCTCACTGATCTATATCGAAACCCCTGCCAATCCTACGAACGATTTGTTTGACCTGGCCATGTGCCGGAAGGTGGCCGAGCACTTCAGCACACCGGAAAAACGGATACCTGTTGCGGTTGACAATACCTATATGGGGCCGGTTTGGTCCCATCCTTTGCAACACGGTGCCGACCTGGTGCTGTATTCTGCCACCAAATACATCGGTGGACACAGCGACCTGATCGCGGGGGCGGTGATGGGAAGTACCCAATTGGTCAAGCGGGTCAAGGTGCTGCGCACCTTCCTCGGAAACATGGCAAGTCCCCATACTTGCTGGATGCTCCTCCGCAGCCTGGAGACCCTGAAAGTGCGCATGGACCAGCAGACCATCAATGCCCAAAAGGTGGCTGCTTTCCTGGCCGAACACCCTTTGGTCGAACAACTCCATTACCTGGGCAACCTCGACAAGTCCTCCCGGGCCTATAGCATTTACCAACGTCAGTACCTCTCCCCAGGCGCCATGATTTCCTTCGAAATCGAAGGTGGAGAACGGGAAGCATTCCAATTCCTGAACCGGCTGCGGCTGGTCAAACTCGCGGTAAGTCTGGGGAGCACGGAAAGCCTGGCCCAACATCCGGCCTCAATGACCCATATCGGAATGAGTCCTGAAAAACGTGCAGCCGTCGGGGTGACGGACAACCTGATCCGCATCTCCATCGGACTGGAACACGCAGACGATCTGATCAAAGACATTGGGACGGCTTTGGAAGCGGTGGGGAGACAAAACAAAACATTGTCTCCCTCCTGAGAGGCCCCCAATGATCCGAAACCAAGCCCTAACCGACCCTTGTGACCAGAAAACGAACGGGATTGGGCCCAACCGACTTGAATTGGCCATATTGCAATCTCACATTCCGGCTTTTACCTTTACAACGCAACTCGATTAAATTAAAAAATCTAATTGAGCTTAACGGTGAACCAAGCCATCAGAAAAATAAGCACATGGCCCAGGGAGAACTCATAGAACATAAAAGAAAAGCCATCCTGATCCGATTCTTTGCCCTGCATGGCAAGCTGATCGTCAAGGATGGCCTCTACGACAGCCGGGATATCGGGTACGTCGCGGAGAAGGATGAATTCGTTTTTGATGAATGGTCACCCCGCGAGAATGTTTCTTACCGGAAAACGGTCATGGAAACGAACCGGGTCTGGGATTGGGTGCTGGAAGAAGAGCCGGAAAAATTGAAACAGATCGCGGCGGAGATGGAAACCGGAACCGCCAAGCTTTTCGACAGTTTTGCGGATACCTACCAGGAAAAGTACATGGATGTGTCCCTCTACCAAGATACGCTTGCCATGTTTTGTGACCTCATTCCCAGCGAAAATGCGAGCCTTCTGGACATCGCCTGTGGACCGGGAAATATCACCCGCTACCTGCTGGACACCCGCCCCGACTTCAAAATCCTCGGGATCGACCTGGCCCCCAAGATGATCGGCCTCGCAAAAAAGAACAATCCGGAGGCCGAATTTCGCATCATGGATGCAAGAGACATTGACCAACTGGATCAGCAATTTGCCGGGATCGTCTGTGGTTTCTGCTTTCCCTATCTGTTTAAGGAAGAGGCCCTGAAATTAATTACCAATGCCGCGAATTTGTTGGGCCCGCAGGGTGCCCTCTACATCAGCACCATGGAAGGGGATGAAAGCAAATCCGGCTGGCAAGGCCCCAGTTCCGGAGGGGATGAACGATTGTATATGCATTTTCACCAGGCGGATTATTTGAAAGCCGGGCTCCTCGCTGCTGGCTTTTCCAAAGTGGATGTCTACCGGCAGAATTACTCGGCAGGGGGCGGTTCAGATACGGTGGACTTGATACTGATTGGCCTTAAATAAACCCAAGCAGAAGTGCTCAAAGCACCACCGACAAGTGTCACTCCACCAGCGTCACCTCTGCAATGATATTGACCGTGCCAACCGGCCCGTCAATGTACATTTCCCTTTCATCTTCATAGTAACCAATATCAAACCACTTTCCCTGGAGGTCGGCATCTGAGCCCCAACCCTGGTTGGATTCGTCCGCTTCTTCCTCGGGAACTTCCATGGCGAATTCATAGTCAGGATCATCATTGCCGCCAAAATCCCATCTTTCACCAGCCTCGTCCTCAAAAATGTAGTGTGAAGCATCTCCCAATTCAAATTCGACAAACTTGGCCCGGATGGTTTTGAGCTCGGCATCTGAAGCATGCTCGGGGATTTCATTGTCAGATCCGGCAGCATCGGAGGTAGAAGCAGCATCACCACAACCGGACAGGAGCAGAAAAATAGAAAAGGTCAGGGCTGTTAAGAAGGAAGAGAGATTTTTCATCGATTCGATTGATTTATAGGGAGGAAGGAAAATCGGGACTTGTAAATCCACTCCAATATACTACTCTCATGGATTCCCGCGAGGGTATTGTAAACCAATCCACCATAAAATATTATCTTCACCCTTTCAACCCTACCCAAGCGATCCATTACTATGAACCAACAACCACCTTCCATCCCCTCTTCCACCTATAAGGCAGAACCCGGTCCCTCCCATCATGCAGACGCCGGCCACCTTGGCTCTTTTTTGGTCAGCGGTATCAGCATCCTCCTCTATAATTTTTTCTACTACGGGCTGAGAGCAAATCTGATTTTCCTTTTGTTTGAATACACGGATGAAACCAAGAGTTTCGAACTGTACGCTGCTTACGGGGCCTTGCTCTATCTCTCCCCCCTGGTAATGGGGATTGTCGGGGACATGTTTTTCGAACGTCGCACCTCCACGGTCATCGGTACCGGCCTGGTTGCCTTTGGCTTTATTGCGCTATACCTGTCTGTGACGCAGCATATTGGCTCACCGATCATCGGCATGGCCATTGCAGCGGTGGGCTCAGGCCTCTTCAAAACAGCCAATTTTGCCTTGTTCTTCAATGCCTTTCCCATTCGCGGGAAACAGTTGACAACGACTTACCTGGCCTACCTCCTGATCAACGTCGGTGCATTCCTCTCGCCTTTGGTGCTGGGAGTCCTGTTTGCTGATTCATACCAGATCGCCCCGCTGGTGATCGGTATCCTCGTCCTCTTGATGTCGGTGGGCCTCTTCCTGTTCAACCATTTTGGGGTTGTTCCAAGTGAAGCTCCGCAGCACCGCAGCTCTATTTCCCGGATGTCGATGAGCCCTCTGCTGGGTGGCATTTTTACCGGGGTGGTTTGCCTCGCCATGGTAGCTTTAGGTTATGGCCTGGTAGAAGGAAACGTCCCTCTTTTCAGGCTGTTGATGGGAATAAGTGCGGTCATTTTCAGTCTTGGAATCCTGGTGGTTATGATCGTATTGGGCCGGGCCTCTGTCCTGGCAGTCCTGACCATGATCTTTGGAGTGGTCGCCATTTCCTTGTTCTGGGCTTCTTATGAATCGGTATGGGGTGCGCTCTACAGCTTGGAGGTCGTCCGCTCATCGGCTATAAATGTTCAGAGTTTCACAGTTATCATTACCATGGTGGGCTGTCTGGCATTAGGGGCGATCGGGATTGCAGTTCCCATACTCAAAAAGTCCGGGACGGCATTGGTTGGAGGCATGATGACCTTCGGCTGGGTGATTGTACTGGGTTTACTCCTATTCTTTGGTGCCGGTTTGTTTTCTGAGAATGGGGGGAGTTTGTTTTTACTCCTTGTTTTGCTGGGGGTAACCGAACTATTGATTGCTCCGATCTACTATCTGTGGATTTACCGGATCACGCCCCCTGCTTTTCGCTCAGCCGGTTTCGGACTGGCATTTTATTCTTCTTCCCTGGCTGCTTTGATCGGCGGGTATATTCACAAAAATGACAGTTGGAACTGGGCAGGCATGGAGGAAGCAGCGACCGCCTATCTTCCCTGGATGGGTGGAATGGCGGTGTTTTTTGTGGTGCTGGTGGTGCTCTGGGCGGTATTGCGGGTTGGGGAAGAGAAATAGGCTCTTGCGGAATTTTTATGCGAAAAGAATTTGATTTCCCGATCTTTGGCCCAACAAATATTCCAAGTGTCCTATGCGTTTTCTGATTATTTCCCTGATACTCTGTTGCTGCCAATTTGGGTGGTCACAAACTTCGGCTCCAACCCCTTCGGATTCCTTGAAACTGATCAATTATCGGGGGTATGGCATTGAATTGCAGGTTCCGGAATTCTGGGATATTACCCAGGATTATGCAAAGGATGTCCAGGTGATGTTTACCAACAAAGACACCACTGGCAAAGATTCAACTTTTGAGAATATTACCCTGGTAACTGAGCGCATACCCTTGTACAATTTGCGGAGCTATTTCAAAATCAGTAAACGCAATATTGGGCGGAGATTATTGGACGTAGTATTCCTGTCAGAAGGAGAAAAAAGGATCAGCGACTACGATTCTAAATGGATGATAGTGACACACCGTTATGCTGGCAGAACCTTCAAAGTCAAAAACTACTATTTCGTCAAGCATGGTTATGGGTATATCTTTATTTTCACCACCTCCCCTGAAGATTTTGACGAACAGGTGAAGGTTAGCGACCGGGTGATGGAAACTTTGCGGATCACGCGGTGATCCAGGATCAGCAATGGTGGCGGAGAGGTTTTCAATTGCGACAGGTTTCACGTCCAGAAAAGAAAACAGAGTCTTCTATATTTCGGATATTTAAGAAAAGAAATTCGCATGGACGTTCAGGCGGCAAAAATAGAATTGGCAAAATTGATCCTTGATATCAAAGACCCTTCACTGATCCTTCGTATCAAGGATATGCTTTCCGAGGCGATAGAAAATCATTCACAGCCCCTTTCTGCACAAGAACGAAATGAGATTCGATTGGGGCTTTCTCAATTGAACAATGGAGAGCGAATTTCTATTGATGATTTTCTGAATCGGGTTTCTTGAGGTCGATGAGGGTCTTTCTTTCACCAATGGCCGTTTTCAAGTTGGAGTCTCTTTTCGAATATTTAGAAGAAAAGTGGGGAATTCGTTCGAAGAATAAGTTCCAGTCAAAGTTGATCCAGTCAAATGAGAAAATCTCCCAGTTTCCGGTGAGTTGTGAGTTGGTCGAAGAGTTCCCCGAATTGAGACGGTGCGTTGTGTCAAGGCAAACATCCTTTTTCTACCGTCTCAAAGAAAGTGAAATAGAGATTGTTACGGTTGTTGATAATCGACAGGACCCGGAGAGGTGAAAAACCTTACAATGCCAAGGCTAAAAATGAAAAACCGCAGAGCAAAAATGCAGTGCGGTTTCATGTGGTAGTCCCGGCAAGAATCGAACTTGCATCTAGAGTTTAGGAAACTCCTATTCTATTATAGAGATCAACTTGCTGATATGCCACAGTAATGAAGTAATAATCCGGCCAGGATTCGGTCGAAGAAGTTGAGAAAAGAGACTTGGTAACCTTATTCAATGAAGGAACAAACTTTTCATTGAAAAAAAATAAACGCTATGGAATTACTTGCCTTCACATAATATTGACCAAGGGAATTGATGAGATTGATTAGTTCCAAAGGAATTCCAATATTTTTGAAATAACTTCATAACGACAATTGTTACAACAATTTTAAAACATCCCTATGGACCCATCAGAGTTGAGGCAACTTGATAAGCTATACTCCCTATATGGCTATAAAAAAGAAAAAGACGAACCTACTGCAAGGGTGTACCTATTGGAACAGGGAATGTATTATGGGGCAGAAATTGTAAACCTGAAAGGGGGTTCACTTGCCAAGCAATTCTTTAACGATTATTCCCAGCTAGGGTATGCTTGTAAGAACCGAGACTTCAAGGGAATTCAGACAATCAAGGAAGAGCTTTTCAATGGCTTTTTCAATATTGCAGGCTCGTATAAAAGGATTGAAAATCGATACAAGCGCTTTTCTGAAAAGCAAGTAAGACACTTGGAAAAGGGAACAACCTATGAATACGTAAGGGCTCCCTATTCCGTTAAGACTTTAGTTCCATTTCAAGAATCTGGCAACTTGGTCTCTGATGTATTAAAAATACTGAATCGGTCGGGACCTGGATTTATCATCATAGAAGCCGCTGCCGGATTTGGAAAAACCTGTACTGCCTATGAGATTTTGAAAGACTTGATAAAAAAGTATCCGGGTAAAAGACCCCTTTTTGCTGAGTTATCTAAAGACAGAACTGCAAGAATTTTTAAGCACGTTCTCCTTTCTGAAATCGATGAAGAGTATAGAGGAACTGTAAATTCAGATCTGGTCAGATATCATATCAACTCTGGAAAAATCCCGTTCATCATTGATGGTTTTGATGAACTGCTAAGCAAAGAAACCGATGGTGCTGGAGATTTAGATAATGAGTTTGATGAGATAGAGACAATGCTTACAACCATCGGAGAGCTTCTGAAGGGTAACGCCAAAATAATTTTGACATCGCGCAAGACAGCGATTTTTTCTGGAGAAAAGTTTGAAAAATGGAGAGAGTCCTATCCTAAGGAATTTGAAGTTTTTAGAATTGGAATTGATACTCCCCAGATTTCAGATTGGCTAGATGGTGAAAAGCTGGACCAAGTGGTGAGAAACAACCGATTGATAAAGAACATTTCAAACCCCGTATTGCTATCACTTCTTAAGTTCTCAAGCCTAGCGGAGTTCAAAAATTTAATTCAAAATCCTGGGAGAATTATCCAGAAGTATTTCAACACAATACTAATCCGTGAACAGGAAAGACAAAATTTGGCGATCTTGCCTGCAGACCAATTAGTTATTTTCCAAAAACTGGCTGGGATTTTCACCGATTATAATATTAACTCTGAAGAAAGGGGTTTTCTGAAGGATTTCTTCAAGGAGTACAATTTAAAGGTATTAGAACAATCCCTGGATCAATACCCTGGGTCCAATAAACCGACAATCGATGAGATGATCGATACCCTGACTAACCATGCCCTATTAGATAGAGTTGGTACCAGGTCAGATCGAATCGGCTTTCTCAACGATTTTATTTTTGGAACTTTGATTGGTGAAAACCTAGTCAGTAATAACTATCAACTGGATTATTCTTCTTTCCCTGAGTCTAAAGCTGAGCTCGCTCTTTCTGCATGGAGGTTCCAGGATTCGACTAAGAAAACACATTTGTGGACCGTATTTGAAAATCAAAAGTTCCATTTTTCAGGCCCCCTCAGACTATCCTCTGATGCCTATTTAAAAGAGGAGATTCTTCATTCCTTTACCGAGGAACAATTTGATTCTTTCAGTTTTGATGAAGTCGCTTTCGGTAAAAAATCGAAGTTCGAAAAATGTGTTTTCATTAATTGTGAATTCAAGAATTGCGTTTTGGACTTTTCAGTGTTTTTCAATTGTAGCGCAGTAAATTCCAGGTTCATTAACTGTGAGATAAGTAATCACTCAGAATTAAGTTCATCCAGTATTTCCTTCTTTGCGTGCATTAATCATGGGACTGAAGGGCTGAATGAACTGACAGGTAAACATGAATTCGAAGAATTCGAAGAAAACTCCAGATCGACTAAATTAAATCTAGAACAAACAATCCTACCATTGATGTTCAAAGTAGGAGGAATTAAACCTAAATGGAAGTCTATTTCGAATATCATAAATGAACTAGACCACCTACCCCAGAAAGAGATATTGAAAGAAATCCAAAGGCTGATTAATGAAAAGATTCTCCAAGAACTAGGGAATGGAGTAAAACTGACCATGGACGGAATCGTTTATTGCAACCGTAAGAATAAAACCAATGAATGACATAGGTAAAATCATCCAAAAGGACATTGTTTCCGAAATTGAGGAGTGTCTAAATAAAGTTGGGATCTTACACAGGATTTTTTCGAGGTGTAAGGGTATTGAAGCTGCAAAGGAAAAAATAAGGAAAAAGGATTATGAAAGCAGCGGTAAAAAACTGCAGGATTTTATTGGAATAAGAATTGCAACCTATTTTTCTGATGACATCCCATTTATTATAAAGATTCTTGAAGACACTTTTGTTATCGACAATAAACAAATTGATATGCTTAAAGGAGATTATTTTGGTCCGGTTAGAACCAATATGGTGTTTAAAATTCCAACCAATTGGGAGAAGGAATTTAATAACTCCTATTCATCCATTTCGCAAAAGATCGATTCTACCTTTGAAGTTCAAATAAGATCTGTTCTTTCTGAAGGATGGCATGAAATTGAACATGATCTACGGTATAAATGTTTGGAAGACTGGGAAGGACAGGAAGACCTATCCCGTCACTTGAATGGCATTTATGCAACACTGGAGACAAGTGACACCTCCTTACTAGACTTATTTCATAAATTAGCCTTCCGAAATTACAAAGACCGTAAGTGGCAGGCTTTGTTGAGAAACAAGCTTAGGATCAGACTTAAAAACGCCCCTCTTTCCCAAGAAATTCTTGATCACTTTGACAATAATATTGAGTTAGGAAAGGCAATATTTAAACTTGATAGGGAAAAGTTCTTAGAAGCAGTTTACCATTCAGGGATTAGTATCCCGAACTTCCCAAACAACTACGTATTCCTAATTAACTTTTTTGAGCTGAAGGATGTTGGGTTAGATTCCCTTACGCCCTCTGTATTGAAGGAGAAATTTACAAAAATACAGCCAATAGAGGTCTTATAATTAATGTTGAAATCACTTTTCTCGCACAGACCTAGGTTTGTATAATTTCAAAGAATTTGTTGGACGATCTCATATTTCAATACATCACGGTCTAGATGGAATTCCATAAACGCCAAACGCCTATTTCAATTTCTGAAACAGACGTTTGGGCAATTTGTATATTAGAAGTAGTCCCGGCAAGAATCGAACTTGCATCTAGAGTTTAGGAAACTCCTATTCTATCCATTGAACTACGGGACCAGAAAATCGAAAAGATTCGACTTTATTCAGATTACAAAGGTATATTCATTGCATTAATTTTCAAGGCCCAATCATGAGTAATAATACCCTTTTCGATACTTATATCATGGTGGACTGGAGCGCGAAGGACGAGCCCGGCCCCCAAAACCGCAAAGATGGCAAGCTGAAGAAGGACAATATCTGGATCGGTGAAGCCAAACGGCTCGGTGAAGAATTGTCTTTTTCCCAGACCTATTGCCGGACAAGAGCACGTGCCTACCAACACCTGGAAGCGACCTTAAAAGACCTCCTCAAGGAAGGAAAGCGCGTTTTGGTCGGTTTCGACTTCGCATTTGGCTACCCCGCCGGCTTTGCTGAAGTCCTCACCGGTAAGGCAGAGTGGAAGGGTGTCTGGGAATATCTGTCCGAACACCTCGAAGACGATGAGCTCAACGAGAACAACCGTTTCGAATTGGCAGACAAGATCAATGCAAAATTCAAAGAAGGCGGCCCGTTTTGGGGCGTTGCCAAAGGAGTGGAGTTGGAGCATATTGGTGCAAAGAGTCCCTGGAAAGGGGTGGACGAGCTCAATATCCATGGAAAAACGATCCAACGTCTGCGCCATACGGACCGTGCCACCGGCGGAACCCAGGAAGTTTGGAAGCTCTACGGTGCCGGAAGTGTGGGGAGCCAAAGCCTGACCGGCATTCCGGTTGTCTGGAACCTGCGCTGCCACAAAGCCCTGGAAAAAGACAGCTATATCTGGCCTTTTGAAACCATGATGCTGGAAAAAGAGGTGCTCGAGAAAAAAGCCAAAGTGGTATTTGCCGAGATATTTCCAAGTCAGGCGGACGAACGGGTCAAAGAATTGGGCCGGGACCGGGAAGCCAATGGGGACAAACCCAAGGATCAACTCCAGGTTTGGGCGATGACCGAAGCACTGGGGCAGGCAGATCAATCCGGCGATCTGATGAATTGGTTTGTAGAAGCTGCGGCCTTGCCTAAGGTGATTCGCTCCGAGGAAGCCGCGATCCTGCAAGCACCTGCACCTTTAGAAGAAGCCCCCACTAAAAAAGAAAAAGTGAAAAAAGGAAAGATACCTAAGTCGGCTGATCGGAAGTTGGCCAAAGACAAGCGGTCAAAATCCAGCCCCATCACCAAGTCAAGGGACATCGACAAGCTGAAGTCAGAGAAGAAGAAAAAGCAGGAAGAGGCGCGGTTGGCCAGAGAAAAGAGGAAAGAGGAGATCAAGAAGAAGCGGGAGGCGGAGATTACCAAGCGTAAAGCTGAGCGGGAAAAGCAACGTGCCAGTTTGATCGCGGCAAAGGAACAGGCCAAAGAGGAAAAGCGGAAAGAAAGGGAAGCCCTCCTGGAAAAAATAAAAGCTGAAAAGGCAGCGGCGAAAGCTCAGAAAGAAAAAGAACGGGAAGAGCGGAAGGAGCAAGAAAAAGCCAAGAAGGAGGAGGAGAAGCGGGCAAAATTGGCACAGATAGAGGCTGAGAAAAACCGGCAGGCCATTGAGGAAGAAAGAGAAAGGCGGCGGCAGGAGGAAAAGGCGAAGGCAGTAGCAGAAGCCAAAGCCGCAGCGGAAAAGAAAGCTGAAGAAGAGGCAAAGGTTCGAGAAGCCGGAAGTCTGAAGCGCCAAGTGAGTCCTGAGGTTGCGATTGTTGAAACCGGGGGAGTGGAGGGTGATGATAAAGGCGCTGAAAATGGCACCGAAGCTGAAACCTCTGAGGACAAAAAAGACACTTCCGAAGAATAATCTGGGATTGGCTATTCGGCATATTCATATTTCAGGAAAGGCGTGGGGTACTTCTCCCGGGGTTGCTGGTATGGCTTGGGCTTTGCTTTGCGTGCTGCTCTTATCGCCCAGGACTGGTTTAGGACAAAGCATTGATTCCGACTCCCTGGCTAACCTTCTCATTGAAGCCGTAGAACTAAGCGATGCCAAGGTTGTCAAATCCTTCCTTCGAAAAGGAGTGGACCCCAATGCCACTGTTTCCAGTATCAATCCGGCCTACAATTTTGAGATTCATTCTCTGGCAGTTTCTTCGCATGGAAGTGAGGATGGAAGCAAGATAGGAAAGATGCATTCTGATACTGATGCCCTCCATGACAATGGGACTCCCACCAACATTACTCCACTCCACGCCAACGCGGTTTACCCCAATCCGGAAATCCTGCAACTCCTGCTCAAAGCAGGCGCCCAGGTCAATGCCTCCGACTCCCAGGGCAGGACACCCTTGATGTATGCCCTCACCCAGCCCGATGGGGAAAACCATGTCCTCCAACTCCTGCAAGCAGGAGCCAACTACACCACCCGCGACCAACGCGGAAACTCAACCCTGCACTACGCCGCCCTCGGCGGCAACCTGGAATCCATCCGTCTGACCGCCTCCGGAGGCGTCGACCTCAATACACCGAATGAGGAGGGAGTCACGCCACTCCACATCGCGGCCATCCGCGCAGACCGGAAAGTTCTGGAGGCATTTATAGAGCTTGGAGCCAACCTCAGCATCCGCGACAACCTCGGCCGAAATGTCCTCCATTATGCAGCTCCCCATGGTCACCAGGACGAGGTCGAATACCTGTATGATTTAAACCCGTCTTTGTTCTCCGAAACAAAGAAAGGCAGCAATCCACTGGACCTTGCTTATGCCTCTAAAAACACAGCTGTTGCCTTGTTCTTCCGCAGGAAGGGCTATGAATTTTCCGATTTCCATTACCGTGATCTGATCGAGGCACTGGAAAGAACCGATACCGGGGCAGTATTAAAACACCTGCTGGCAGGTGCCAACCCCAACCGGGACCCCAGCAAGCAGGGTCCTCCTAACACCAGCGGCAATCCTCGCGATCCAAACCATGCCGACGCCCCCACCACCACTGGCAACCAGAAAAACCAAGGCAACCGCTACCCCATCCACATCGCCGCCGCCAACGGCGACGCAACCAGCCTCCGCCACCTGATCCGTTTCGGCGCCAAGCTCGACCAAGCCGATCCGGAAGGCCGCACCGCCCTGGCGATTGCCCTCGAAGCAGGGCATCCCGAATGCGCCTCCTTCCTCATGGAGCAGGGCGCCCGCCCAGCCGATAAATGGCTCCCAACCCTCACCTGGAACCTCCGGGATGCTGAATACCGAACCAAATGGAGCACAGTCGTAGCAGTAATCGCGACCAAAGTCGACAATATTGACACCCCCGGAGGTGACCTCGAAATGCCGGCCCTCCATTACGCCGCCTACCTGGGCCTTCCCGGTCTGGCCCAACAACTCATCGCAGCCGGAGCCAACCCCAGGCAAACAGATCAGCATGGTTGGACCCCCCTCCACTGGGCCGTCATCAAAAGAGAAATCATTGCCAGTATCCCCGAAAAAGTCACCATCGCCACACTCCTCATCGAAAAAGGCGCATCTACCAACGCCCGCACCAATCAACCCAAGGAACTTCCCCACCGCCAACCCTACCTGGCCCGCAGAATCCCCGGAAATGCCACCCCCATCGACCTCCTCAATTACGCATTGCCCAAAGATTCCAATATGATGGCCCTGCTCAACATCCAGGGAAGCCAACCCGCCATGCTCGCAGCCGATTTCTTCGAAAATGGCACCGAACTCCTCAAGCTCGATTTATTCGATGCGGCCCAGGTAGAATTCAACAAATGCCTCAAGCGAGAGCCGGAATTTGCCGAAGCCTATTATTACCGGGGCATCTCCAAGCAGGCCCTCAATATGCCGGAAAGTGCCGCGATTGACTTTGAACAGGCCATACAATACCGCCCATTCTACCCGGAAGCGTGGTTAGAAGCCGGAAAAACCAACCTCGACCTAAAGAATTATCCGGCAGCAGAAACCCATCTTACCAAAGCCCTTTCCCAAGGCATCAGAACCGGGGAAATACACTATTTACTTGGGGTGACAAAGCTCAAACAAGACCGGGTAGAAGAAGCCTGCCAGGACTTTTCCAGCGCCGCCGCCCAAAATGACCCCACCGCGAAAGAGGCAATTGAGTTATATTGCAAGTGATGGAGAATCGTAATCTTTCTTGTATGCGAAACACATATTCCGGGGATTTCTCCCTGGCCATAACAGGGTCAACCAAGAGCTTTTCGCAATACCGTCAAGACCCAGAGAGAATATCCAGCAAAACAAACCTCTGGCCCTTCGTCCTCACACTTTTACTATTCCTCCTTCCCCTATCCTCCCATTCCCAGGTCAAACGCGTCCTCCCCAAGGAATTTAAAAAACTTGAATTCGGGATGTCCATGGAAGCATTTGCCGAAAAGAGAAAAACCGTCGAACCCAATAAACTCTCAAGGGAAAACTTCCGCTATGTTTGGGAGGAACGCTTTTCCGACAAATATCCCTACCACACCGCCCAATACTACTTCTCCGACAAAGAGGAACATGCTTTCTACGAGGTGATCCTCTCTTACCGCGACCTCAGCGCCCGGGACAATTGGCTCAGCAAATACTTCGGCCCTCCGAATTCCAAAAACAATACCGAGTGGAAATTGATCAGTAAAAAGGGCCTGCAATTCAGAGCCTGGCGGTATGAAGACCGACTGGTGATTGCCGCGCTGTTGCCGGGTACAGAATGGGAAGAAAAGTAGTCAAAATTTAAGCGTTTTTCCGGGAATGGATTAGACTTCATAGCCGCAAGCTTGCGGCTCGTCACCCTCATACCTTGCGCCTCGATAGCCGCAAGCCTGCGGCTCGTAACCCTCGTACCTTGCGCCTCGGTAACCGCAACCTTGCGGCCCACTTGGGGGACCCCTGCGCCCTAACACCCGCAAAAATGCGCCCCTTATGCCACAACCTTACGCCACAACACCCGCAAGACTGCGCCTCGTGACCCTCGACCCTGCACCCATCCTACCCTCAACTTCGCGCCTCCACAGCCTCAACCTTGCACCTCTCCACCCGAACATGTTCCCCAACACGACCCGCAGATGTTCGCAGAAACACTTTCAAACCTGACAGTCATCCTGCGAACTGCCGCGCTTAATATGCCGCAACTTATGATAGTATTACTATCATTCTTGAGGGTATTACCCTGCAACTTTGCGGCTAACAACCCTAAACGGTTCGCCGCAAAAAATTCAAGAATGGCCAATAAAGCCGGGAAACGCAGAAATGGAAAATCCGCGGGAAGGGCAGTGTGCACATGAACAGCGGAAGAACAGCGCATCCGAAAGCATCCACAGAAGCACAAATGCACCCGCAAAAGCGCAAAAGCGCAAAAGCACAAAAATGGAAAAAATCAGTCGAAATCAGTCGTCAACCTGAAGCGCAAAACCCTTTGGTTTCCACGGTCAGCGACATAAAGAATCTCTCGGTAATAGGACACCGCCGAAGGCTGGCTGAACTGGGTCAACGTATTGCCGGACCCACCGAAAGAAACCAGGACATTCTTATTGGAATTTGAACCAGCTGGCGGGGCTACCCCTTCCAAACCCGTAAAGGTGAACTGGTACAAAGAGTCCTTTTCAGAATCGACGACAAAGATATAATTGGTTCCGTCACCTGAGATGGCCACATCCACCGGAGCAGCGAAGCGATTGGGGTTGAGCAGGAATCCATCCGCCGCCGAGGTGTCACCCACGATCATGCTTTTCAGCACATAGTCGATCCCACCTTCGGTTTCGATCACATCAATATACTGCACCTTGAGCGCGGTGGGATCATTCAACGAGCAGAAAACAAAGTCATTTTCCGGGTTGACAAAGGTGGATTGTGGCGGTTGGGCCAGCCCTGCCAAGGCAAACGGCGTTTTGAAATAATCATTCAGGATGGCCCCATTGGTACTGATCCTGACTGCCGTCTGGAATCTGTCATCGGCATCGAAAATGAGAATAGCATCGTCAGGGCCAAAGATTTGTGAACCACCGGGGCCACTGCGGGCTACATAATAGGAATTGTCGGCCCGCACCGCGATGGAATTCAGAGAGACGAGGTCGTCGGTTCCGACGCTTACGTTGACGCGAAAGTAAAAGGGGTGTACGATCTTGTTTTCGATCCGGGCGTTACCCAATCCATATCCGGCACTGCTCTTGAGCTCGATCCGGTAGATACAGGACAAGGTTGCCCCCAAAGTATCAAAAGTACCGATCGCGAGCAGGTCCAGGGTGCGGTCCTGAACGACCTGGCGAACGCCAGGAACTCCAAAGCGCCCCAAATCATTGCCCGCCTGATCGTAGCAGACGATCTCACTGGTGGCGCCATCGACGATATAGACCAGCTCATCATAGCCGACCGCAACATCTACCGGCATCACGAAATCGTCCCAGACCGGCTGGACCGGAACATAAGCCACCTGCCGGTCGTTGTAGACCGGAATGTCAATGAAACTGGGGTCCGTCTTTTTGCCGAAATATCCTTCGCAACTGCTCAGCAGCGCCGGAAAAGCAATGAGAAGCAACAGCACCAGAGGGAGGCTGCCACGAAAGGTCTTCAGCGGAGCAAGCTTATTCTGTGAGTGGTTCATCATCTCTTCTCATTTCAGTGTTAATGGCAAAATGGAGGCCGATCCGGTGAATCCAACCCAGGTAACGGGTGGGGTCAACCGCATAGTCGAAGATCAGAGGGTGTTTCCCGATCCGGGTCCGAACCCCAAGCCCAAAGGTCGGGTAGATCTGGTCGGTGACATTGATCTTGTATCCGGTCCGCAAATAGAGCAGTTCCCGGTATTCGTATTCAACCCCCAGACGGATATTCTCCGCATTGTCGTTGGGGTGGTTCAGTTGTACAACCGTAGTCAGGGACATGTCATCAGTTTTCCAGGGGATCATGGAAATCCCCAACTTAAAGACAGTGGGGGCTGGATAGGACTCCAGGGCAATGTCCCTCGGGTTGATGCTGTCTGGCAATTCGTATTCCCCGGACAGTTTGGAATTGGGGCCAAAGCTCTGGACCATAACCGCAAAGCTGAGGTCTTTGACATCGGTACGGTAGAGGAAACCCAGGTCCACCACTGCGGTATGGGCAGTGAATTCGGCAAGGGTTTCATTGACATATTTGAGGGTCGCTCCCCATGAGAAGTAATCGGTCAACTGGTTGGCATAGGTCAGACCGATGGCGGTATTGCTGGCGTGGAAGTATTCACCGGTGCCGTTGGGCTGGAATTCAGTCCGGCGCTCCATGGCTCCACTGTTAAGGGAGTTTACGGAAAGGGCGAATTTGCCGACCTTGGTCGGTTTGCTGAAGGAACCGTAAGCCAGATTGATGCCCGCTACCCAGAAGGTATTGCTCGCTCCGAAGCTGACCCGGTTTTCCTCGGCCAGGTTGGCCGGATTGTAACTGGTCGCAAATACATCACCGGTCAGGGTCAGGTTTGCACCCGCCATGCCCGCAGAGCGTACGCTCGGATCGATCTTCAAAAAGGTCATGGCCGAGATACCCGCTCTTGACCCACCGAGTTCGGGCAGCAATTGGGCCTGGCTGGCAAAGGGCAGCGTACAGGCAAACAGGATATAGATAAATATTCTCTGCATTAGAACTGAAAGCTTAAGCCCACCAGCATTTGACGGGGTTGGCGGTAACGGGCCGGATTGAAGGGGGGGAGTCCACGGTCCTGTGGATCAGGATAAGCAGGGTCACGGAAACTGAGTGGCAAAGGATCACCATTTTCATAGGCCCTACCGGTCACCCCATTGATGATCTGCGCATTCAGGTTGTTGAAGAGGTTCTTGAACTCCAGGGAAAGGGAAAGTGCCTTGTCCTTGGCAACTCCGAAACTAAAGTCCCGCGTGATGACGACATCGGTCCAGAACCAGGGACTGGCGATTTCTGCGAATGGGGCATCGTTGACTGGTTCCCACTGTGGGCGGCCACTTGGGGCATCACCCGTGTATTCAAATGGTGTATAGCGCAGGCCACTCTTCAGCACCGCGGAGACGAAGACCCGGAAACCCTCGAGGGATTTGCCAAACAGTTTGACGGTGGAGTCCGGGGTGAAATAGAACAGCAGCTTATTGTCAAAGGGGCGGTCCCAGGCCAGGAAATTCTCCTTGGTCGTGTTTACAAACCCTTGGTCCTTGATCTGAAGCGCCGATTCTGCCGCTGTATTGGATTTACCCGTCGCAATCTGATAACGGGAGTTCAGGATAACTTTGAATACATTCTTGAAGCGCTTCTGGATGCCAACTTCCACGCCACGGATACGGGCATAGTCCTGGTTGATGAAGAAGGTCTTTTCGACAAAGCGGCCCGTCTGATCCTGAATCAAAACCCGACGGCTGACGATATAGTCAAATTTGTCGTTGTAGAAGGCAGTGAAAGTAAAGGCCAGGTCCTGGTTGATCTTAGACTTCAGCCCAAGCTCATAATTGACAGTCACCTCCGGGTTGATATTGGGATTGCCCAGATTTGAGAGGAAGGAACGGTCCTGGTAAACCGGATCGAGACCAGCATAGACAAACCGGGGATGCGGAAGTTGAGCTGCATGGCCATAGTTAAAATAGAGGACATTGTTGTCGGTGACCGGGAAAGAGACCCGGATCTTAGGCAGCAGACGTGCTTTCCAGCGCTTTCCAGCCAAGCCAAAGGTCTGGTTCATATAATCCTCCCGGACCTGGTCTACGACCGGGGCAGCGGGATTGTTAATTGCGTCATCCGCAAACTTGCCCGGCGCCCAATACATCAGGCGTGCTCCCAGGTAGGCGATTATCCCTTTGTAACGGATTTCATCCTGGAAGAAGAAGCCCCCTTCAGTTGGACGGGCCAGCCAGACATCACTGCTGGAGCCGATGCTGGTAGAAGGGGTGGTAGTAGAATCATCGATCTGGATGGGAGCGCCAATCCAGGGGCGGGTCACGTCTATCCACAAATACTCTTTTTCTTTATGCTCCTGCCCGAAATTAACCTTGTGAATCTTGCTTTTGGAACGGTGGGTGAACTTGTACTTCAGGGTAAACTCTTCGGCGTGGTGATTGTGCCAAAGGGTACCAATACCGCCATTGTTGACAAGGCCGGGGCCAGGGAAGACAAAGACCACCGAGTCGTCCGGATTGGCGACATCGACAGGACTGGTCACGATAGATTGAGGATCGTAGAGGCGATCAACTGTAGACTCTCTGAAGGGACGCCCGTTGGCATCGGCCTGGAGGGTCGTAAAGAGACGACCCAGATTGACATCCAGCACCCACTTGGCCGCGGTATCCAACTGCGTCTTGAAATTGACAACCGTCAGATTGCTGTGGTGGGTATAGGTATTGGCATTGTCGAGGTTGAGGCTGTATGCGTAGGGGAAACCAGGGGTCAGGATGGCATCGTTGCCAACGATCTGAAGGGTTCGGGAGTTTTGATTGACGCCAAGACTGTGCTGGTTGGTCACGGAGAGCTTCATCCCCGGTTTGATCTTCCAGGTCAACTTGGTCGTATTGGACCAACTGTTGTTCTGCCGGGGAGCCCAGAGCGAATCATTGGAAAACAATGAGCTGTGCAATTGATCGGCCTGTACCCTGAAATAGTCATCGGTCAGGCTGAGGTCCACCGAGGTGAAAAAGGTCAGCTTGTCCTTGAGTCCGGGAACGGGTCCACTTAAAGCCAGGTTGGCAATGTCCGTATTCCAGCCCATGCTCCAATTGGGGTTTGCTCCGAAATTGTCCCGGTACCAGGAACCTCTGAACTGGTATTTGTCGCCACCCGACTTGATCCGGGTATTGATCACACCACCGGTTCCACCACCGAATTCAGCATCCCCACCACCGGTCACCACATCGATCGATTCGATAGAGGCGGCACTAACGGTGAGGCCACCGGTATAACCCGCAAGCGGATCTTTGGCAGATATCCCATCCACCAGATTTTCTGTTTCGTAAGTCCGTGAGCCACGCACCTGGATACCGTCTGGCGTTTCATCTACGCCATTTACATTCTTCACCACGTCAATTGCATTCCGGAAATTGGAATTCGCAATATCTTCTGCAGTGAAACTTCCACCGGATTTCCCATCCTCTACATCGATCAGGTCCCTTTCTCCGGTAATGATCACGGTCGCCAACTTGACTTCCTTCATCGGCACCTGAATCGGAGTATCCTGACCAGCCTTCACTGTCACCCCCGTAAATACCCTGGGAGTAAATTCTCCGAATTCAGCCCGCAAGGTATAATCACCTGCCTTAACATCTTTGATGATAAAATTTCCATTCCCATCGGTCAATGCCCCTTTATAGGTTCCGACCAATACAATCTTCCCACTGGGAAGCCCTTCACCAGAGATTTCGTCGAACATTCGCCCGGAAATGGTTCCGTTTTGCCCAAACGAATGAGCAAAAAAACCAATGGAAAGGCACAGGGCGAGTAAATAACGCATAGGCTTACCAGTTGAATTCGTTGTTGAGCACCTGATCGAAAAGCGTGTTGAGTCCACCGGGAATCCCGTTCAGCTTGTGGAGTTCGATCGAGAAAAAGACCACATTGGTTCTGTTGGCACTGTTCGTGGAGCGGGCACCGAAGTCATCGGGACCAACCCAACCACCTGAGATCTGAATATCCCCTTTGAACATGGATTCAGCGGTTGAAGGGACATAAATTGGGGTGGAACCAGCGATAAACTCACTCGCTGCCAGGGAATCATAGCTCGTTGAAAAAGCGGGGGTTGGATAGACCCGGTTTCCGGTGGGAACCCGGGCTTGCCCGCCTGAAGTGGAAATACTGTCTACCGGGGTGAATTCCAAAACCAGGGAGGAATTGTCAAAAGTAGTGGGGAATCCGGTGGTGACCATCAATTTCCCGCCTGTATTGAGATATTCCTGCACGGCACCTCCGGCCTCTTCCAATATCCCAAACTCTCCGGCTCCGGTACCGGAATACCAGAAAATCTTGTCGTAGTAGGAAATGTAAAGGGAGAAAGTCGGTGTCCAAAGATTGGGCTTGTTGACCCCACCATTGGAGAAGAGGTCGATCAGGTCATAACCGTTGGTATAGACATTGTCGATTTCAGGAAGGAGGACATCTTCCGGGGTAACGCTTCCCGCACTCGCATGTGCTTTCACCACCAGCAGGTCCGAAGTCTGATTCTTGACAAAAAACACCTTGGAGGTATCTGTTTCACTGTCCGACCCGGCAATGTCCCGCGCCCTCACATAGAGGATATTGTCTCCATTCAAATCCAATCCCTGAATCGGATTGGGCAATGCGTTGGCTACTGCTCCAACCAAAACCTGCGCATCAATATTGCCTGAAGCCTGTGGATCGTCTGGCACCAGGGTCACAATCCGGGTACTCGGAGGCAGGTTGTACCAAGGGCCATTGTTGATTTTCAGGTAAATGCTGTCCAGGTTGTCGTCCCCGTCCAGGTCATTCACATCCAGGAATACCGTGGTGATCAGATAGGAAGTATCCGGGACCACATTGACCGTATCAAAAATCGCGGTAGGGGCGGTGTTTCGAATCGGAACCCGCAAATAGGCTGGGGTCGGGTCGACTCCGGCATCGTTGTCGATGGCTCTGACGTAGAAATTAACGTCTGAGGTATCGACACCGAGCGGGAGAGAAAAGTTGAAGGTACTGTCCGTCGATTCGGTGAATACCCAATTGACATTGTCAAAAGAAAGCTCATACCCTATCACGTACCCGTCTACATCAGAACCCAACCAATTCAGGTCAACTTCACTGCGGAGGCGGTCGTCTCCCACCAGGTTGATGGATTCCACTGAGATTCGGGTATCGGGAAGCTCATTGTCAAATGGGCTCCCCTTCTTACACGCACTGACAGCCAGTACCAGTGCGAGGTAAATGAGTGTTTTCTTCATGGTTCAAGAAGCAGGCGGGGATCCACCGGATCACCCGGCCTGCAACATATTTTTTACCTGCTAAGCTTAGCGGGCGACGTTGAATTTCACAGTTTTGATCATTCCGGCGTTGTCGGAGCTGATCTGGAGGATGTAAGCACCAGCAGACAGGTCTTGCATGTCGATGACTTCTTTGCCAGCAACTTCACTCAACCGAACCTGCTTCAGGTTACGACCCATCAGGTCGTAAACATTGGCGGTTGCATTGACTTGAGTTGTTGAGAAAGTGTAGTCCAGATTGAACTGGTCATTCACTGGATTTGGATAAGCTGCAATGCTGTGACCGAGGCCATCGCTTACACTTACTCCACCGGAGAAGTCGAGGTCATTGCGGGGCAGGATCTTCATGTTACCGAAGGTGTAGGCAATCACACCACGGACCCAGTCGAAGTTGTCACCAGCGCTGACGACAACGGGGGAAACGTTCATGATTCCGTCTGTAGAAGCCCACTGGACATCGTTCACGAAGGAAACATTCAGTGAAGAATAAGCACTGCTGGTCACACGGCCGGTCAGTACCCTGGTGCCATTGCTTGGATCAAACTGGTCGGTACCGAGGCGCCATTCAGCAAAGTTGGAAGGAGCATCGGCATTTTCATTGACCACGAAGATTTGTCCCTGGGGATTGGTCAATTCGATCAACATACCTTCGTAGGCTTCGTTGGTAGCGAAGTCATAAGTGGTGAAGACAGATGGGTCGAGTTGCAGCGGGGTGATGGTTCCGGTTCCGTTCACCTGAACAGAGCTGACATCCTGGATACGGGTGAAACCGAAGTTTTCACGCACGGTACCCGTGATGTTTACTTTCTGACCTACCTGGAGGGTAGCGAGGGATGGGTTGTCGGTACACATGATACCAGCCCAGGCCAGTTCATTTTCCTGCTGGATGAAGACAAAACCAAGGTTGTTGGCTTCAGCAGAAGCAGTGACCACACCTTCTACAGTGACTTCCATGTCAAGGTAGCCGGAAGTTCCATTGGAGAAGGAAGAAGGCACAAACTGTACGTCGAAGATGGTGGTTCCGTTGTCACGGACACGGTAGAACAGTGGATCGAATGATCCGGGTACATCCGGGAAGCAACAGCTGTTGCCGTTGACATCGGAAGTACAGATATAGTATTTCACGAATGACCCGTCTGACTGGGCAGGGATATCTGCAGACCAGTTGCCATTGGTGGCACTACCGGAACCAAGGGTCATGCTGACAGGGGTGTAGCTGTTGTTGGAAACACCAACTGCATAGTACAAAGTAGCGGATGCGACGCCATCAAGGTCTTCGATGTCCGCAGAAACCGTAACCGCCTGTGAGCTGGTAGGGGTGATGATGTTCCGCATGATATTCGATGCGGTAGGGCAGGACAGCGAATCGTTCAGATCGTAGTCGCTTTCGCGGGTGGGCTGCACCTCGTAGCCACGGCCACCGGAACCGGTACAACCATTGGGGGAGTGCTGCACAATACCACGGATATAGTCGTACTGGGCACCAACTGCAGGCGCAACAAAGGTACCAGCAGGATTGCCATTTGGCAGGCGCTGAACCAGGAAGCGGTCAGAAATATTGACCCGGCAACCGTTTCCGTCCTGGACCACGAAACTTACCCTGGTTCCACCAGAGAAGGGGTCTACTGAAACAACGGTTACGTTTTGCAGCTCTACATAGAGGCCTTCCAGTGGCTCACCGGTAGGCAGCTGATTTTCCTGGTTGCTGTTGTTCAGATCACAAGCCTGAACTACAGAAGCCTGGATATTGGCACCTGAACCAAGGATGGTGATGTTTGCATTGTCAACCGGGATGATCTCGGTTTCGCCACCACCAAATTCGACAATTGAACCGGTGATCTGAACGGAGTCACCAGGCAAGAGGCTGGACATTCCATTCTGGCTGGGATCGAAGAACTGGATCACATCCAGTCCGCTGAAAGGACCATATCCATTGCGAATCCAAATCTGGGCACGTGTGGTATTGGTAAGGGAGTTCGAGTCAGGGTGGGTCACGACTACTCCGGTTACAGTAACGGTATCACCGTTGTAAGAGGAAGAGTCAACACAAGCCCCCAAAGTTGCCGCAGGTACATCTTGTATCTGCTGAATGGTAACATTTGGGAATTGCGCCTGGGCAGACAACCCAAATCCGAAGAGCACGCAAAACAGTAGTAAAAATTTTCTCATAATGATATCGATATGCTTATTTTATCACGACAAACTTTCCTTTGAAGAGCTTTCCTGTACTCAGGTCCTTCACCGAAAAGAGGTAAAGGCCCCGGGCGATGATCTGGGTATCCTTCGAAAGGAGGTCCCAGGCATGTTCGCCACCGGAGAAGGTCGTACTGGAGGTATCTGAATAGGTCTCGAACCAGCGGATATCTCCCCCGTTGTATGCTTCACCCTGGTGGGTAAACTGGTCTACCAAATCCCCGGCGGTGGTATAAATCCTGACTTCACAGTCAGCGGGGAGGTTGGCAAACATGATCTTTCGGTCTTCTTCGAGGGTGCTGGCACCCTCCCAGGAGGCCCCTGCATAATAGGGGTTGGGGTAGACAAAAGGGTCACCGTTCAGGAATCCATCGTTGCCGGGCTTGCCGGCAAATACGCGGCGCAAACTTGCAAGCGGGCTGGATTCAAGGGATTGCAGATTGTTGACTTGGTCTCCCTGGTCAAATGCAGTAACGGCCACGGCATGCTGCCAGCCATTCTGGATATTTTCAAAAGTATAACGGTAGAAGTATTGATTGGTGTCCCCCTCGAAGGTAACCGGATCATCCAGACGGATGCTTTCAAACCCGGTGTCGTAAAAGAGGAGGTTGTTGGCCTGGTCGTATTCTCCGACCTTTTTCAATTCCTGCGCGATGTCCACCACATCTTTGACGTCAAAGCCCACCTGGGTCTTGTAAATCCGGAAGCCCTCAAAGTCCTGAAGGTTGGAGATGGGGTCCACAGAAAGTTCAGAATTCCTGGTCCAATAGACATCTATACGGTTGTCAGTGGGAACGACTTTGATCACTGGTGGCGCTGGAGGAGCAGGCAGGATGTAGCGGTCAATTATACCGTCGTTGTCTTTGTCTTCGCCCGGATCAAGGATGCCGTTGCAGTTGGCGTCTTCTCCGTTGAAAGCGGTTTGTGCCCAACCGGCGTTTTGGATCAGGATATCCTTGGCTTCGTCGGAGTCGTCTCCGATGGGAGTGCCATCCTCATTGCGCCGGGCGCAGATGATGGCAAAAGCAATATCGATGGACTCACCGGGTAGAAGAGAGGCGTAAGGCCCTACCGCAACCAGGTTCGTCCGGTTGCTGGCCGTCCGGATCGCTGGCCGAATCTGAGTTTCCCAGTCGGTCAGGGGAGGTGCAAAGAAATTCAGCCCCTGGCTCATCTTGGCATACTTCGCTACGTCATCGCTGGGGAGGAAGTAAAGCGGATCACTGTTGTTCCCAAATTGCCAGGTGTTGAAGTGAGATTTAAAATTAGGGTTCTGCTTGGGATGCTGGAAGCCAAACTTGTCATCTGATCCCAGAAATTTGGTTGCCGCATAAGAGCGGGTAAAGAGAGTGTCACCCGCGGCATCGAACTCATACCCCATATACAGGGAGTCCAGATAGCCATTTCCACCCCGGTTAAAGAACCCGCTCGTACCCGGAGGGCTGATATTGACATTGCGGACTACATTGTCCGTCCAGTAGCCAATAAATAAGGAGTCAAGGGTATTGTTACCAACGTTGGTGATGCGGTAGTTGAAGATCACAAAGAAGTTGGCAAAAGTGAAGTTCCAGTTGTAGGCTTCCATGTGCACCGCGATGCCGAGGGGGTTGTCGTGCTGATCGATCGGAATGGTGGTACCCGGAACAAAGATGGCTGTATCGGCAAAATCTGCAATGAAGTCCTGGTGGGAGATTGCATTGGGGTCGAAGAAAGGCGAGTCGAAAAGGCTGGAACGCTCCTGAATGCTGGAACCTACCGCAGCGGAAAATTCAAAACCGGCCAGGCCGGATGTATATCCCCGGGATGCATCAATCGCAGCAGAGCTTACCGCAACCTGGTTCCCATTGATCAGGGCCCCGACCCATAACCCGCCATCGAACATGTGCTCGATCCCGGACCCCACCGGATACTCGCAGGAAGGCGCTCCTTCCAAGTCAAAGGATGCCCCAAAGGAATTTCCAATGATCCCGTAGTTTGTTACTGTTAACCCTATGTTAGCCGCAGTGGTATGCTTTTCATCGAATGACGTGGACTGTGAAAACAGGGTATTCCAAGCCAAAATCGAGACAATGCAGACGATCAGTTTTTTCATGCGGGATCAAAATTAACACCTGGAACGTGAAACCGCACTATCCAGATGTTATCATTATATCAACTTTTTAGCCACATTTTTTCTCGTGATATCCACATATTAATTCAGAATTCCCCTGATTATGAGAATGATCTTTCCCGCTGCCTATCGATCTTCACTTCCACCGAAGGCACTTTTTTCCAGGAACTCTGCGACCATTTCTTTGGCTATCTCCTCGAGTCGCCGGGATTTTCCTTTCGGCTCACAAAAGATATCCACCATTTCCACTAACCTTTCCTGCCAATCCGGCCGATGAACTGCGATAGCGGCAATACAAGGATAGAAATCAGTTGCGTACTTTCCCTCCTCTTCCATAACCTCTTCAAAAGCAGCCCGAATAAAGGTTTTGACAAATGTTTTGAGGGTTTCGGAATCATCATTCCCCTCTAAAAAGGCCTCCCAGTCCGCCTTGACCCAGCGGCCATTCCTTTTCAAGTCTGCTAAGTAGGGTTGCTCTCCCGGAAACTCAATTGCTGATCCAAATACCTTCACCGCCTGGGTCCTGATCATGGGCAACAATTGTGGATATTTATTCTCCAGATCAACCGTCCATGAACAAACAATGAACTCGATCCCCCTGACAAAGGGAAACTTCTGGCTCAACCTTTGGGACGATTCGTTTGCCCAGGCAGGGGTTTGCCAGTATCCGATCTCTTCTGAGGTGGTTTGCCTATATGTGTCTTCAGGTGGTTGATCTGTTCCACTCACCTGCAATTGTCCTGTTCCCTTCACCAAGGCAAAGCTGTCGATATCCGATACCCCAACCACGGCGGTTCCGGCTGGCACTGAACCCCGAATCCAGACTGAATGCAATTGTTTACCTAATCTATCTTGGTAGCAAGTCACCATCTCTTCCACTACCGCGTCCCAGGGAGCAATGATCTTGTCCAATGAGGCCCGGTTCATTACCCTTCCTTCATCATCCATCGGATAGTATGTTCCAATTGGCTTCATACCCGCGCCTCTGCAAAAGTCTTCAAGTTCCTCAGGTTCTTTACCACCATGGTTTCGGTCATCCCAGAGACCAATCCACCTGCAAACAGGGTCAGTAAATTCTCCCGGTGGTTTTCCAATTTGTAACGCAATACCGTTCCGCGGTCCTCTTCCTCTATGAAGTAATCGAGCCTGAACTGGAACCTTCGGTCCGAAAATGAAATGGAGAACCTGTCGTATTCCCGGTAAACCTCCACCCGGCCTTCATAGGTTCTTAAAAATAAACCTTCCCGAACCTTCTGGGTAAAACGGGTTCCGAGTGGCTGTAAAGGGTCAATAGGTACGGGAAACTGAATCGATTCCACTTCTTCCATCCACAGAGGTATCAATTCTGCTTCCGTGATACAAGGAAACAGAACGGAGGGCGGGGCCTGGATGACGATGAGTTTGTGGATGCGCACGGGCTATTTCAATTTGTCGTTCTTCTTGTGCCGGGTTGCATCCCTTTTTGTCTTCTTTTCCAGGTTGCGCCGCATGGCATCTTCCAGGTCTATCCCGGTCTGGTTGGCAAGACAGATCACCACAAACAATACATCTGCCAACTCATCTCCTAGATCCTTGTCTTTGTCGGAGGCCTTGAAAGACTGGTCACCATATTGCCGGGCGATGATCCGTGCCACTTCCCCCACTTCTTCGGTCAGCATGGCCATATTGGTCAATTCTGAGAAATATCTGACGCCATAATCCTGGATCCATTGGTCGACTGTTTCCTGTGCTTCTTTGATGGTCATCTGATTTCGATTGGGTTTTTTATGATTTCCCTGAAGTGATGGAATTGGGTCAGGGTTGGTATTTGATCACAGTTAGACATTGAAAATTTAACCTCTGGGCAGCTGTAAAGGTTCAGGTAGCCATTTGAACCACCCATTCCAATTGGACCAAAAGCAAAATTGCAACGGCGATGCGCCACCTCTTCCCCCCTTTTATGGGATCGCCCATGGTTGCCGTCTTTTCATCTCCTTGCATCCATGCAGTTCCTGCCAGTGCCGCAAAACAGATTAAAATGGGCATTAGCGGCAGGTGGTAAGTCGGATGGGAGAAAGAAAAGAAATAGGGCAAGGCGTAGAGCATGATCAGTATCAGGAAATCCCGTCGGAGGAAGGGCCGCGGCGGGCGAGGGGTTAGAAATATCCATCGCAAGGCCAGTGCCATGACCAGCAAATAGAGTAAGCCATCCAAGGCGAGGGTAAAATAGCCCACCACAGGGTGTCCCTGGTTGACCAACCGAGATCCGGTAAAGGAGTCAGCCGCAAAAAAAGTCCGCATCCTGCTGGAAGTTCTTACCATGAACATCCCGGGTTCATCTCGAATATGGCGACTGGTCGCGGCCCAGTAGGCGCTGTTTCGTTCATAGATGGGGTATTCGTGGATGGCCTCCAATTCGGTCAGTAGTCCGGGAGGGTTGAGGGGCGACATGGTCCAGTGGGAGCCATAGTACCAGGTCTTGTACCAGTGGGTCCAGGGGTTATTTCCCAGATAGACATTGCGGGCGGTGGCATCGTTGAAGAAAACGAAGCGCTCGTGCTTTTGCAGGAGAAAATTCAATACCAGGGGTACGATGACCGCAATTGGTATCAAAGCGGCTGCGAAGCGGGGACGTCGCCATGCACAACACAGGGGCCAGAGGACGGCGAGCAGGAAGCATGAGGGCCGAAAAAGGACGGCCAGTGCCAGGAACAAGCCTGAAAGAAGAACCGGGGAGATGGCTCTGTGCTCCCGGAAGCGAAGGTATTGGTCGAAGGCCAGGGCGAGCAGGGCCGCAGTTGGAAGCTGACTCAGGGGTTCTGTACTGTGGTGGATCAGGGCTGGGGAGCATCCCAGAAAAAGCATGGCCAGATTGGCTGGAAGATTGCCGGAGAGTCTGCGGAGCATACTCCGTACCGCGATCGCCACCACAATGAACCAGGGGAGCATCGCCAATCGGGATACCCAGGAATCAAAACCGAAAGCGACTTTCCAGGCAGCCAGGTAATGGGTAAGCCCCGGAGGCCAGTAAGGTTCATAATCGTACCCTTGTACAATGGCATTGGCAACGCCATCGTAGTACAAGGCGTCACTGACTAAAGGGGTAGTCGCGTTGATGAGGAGAAAGAGCAGGCGCAAAATCAAGGCGCCAACCAATAACACCCAGAAAGTGCTCGATTTGCCCAACCATTGCCGCAAGGCTATGCTCAATTTGCCTGCCACAAATCAGAAGTCACGCTGTTTGGAATCAATGATGATGGTCACCGGGCCGTCGTTAACCAGGCCAACCTGCATATCTCCACCGAATTCTCCACTTTCCAATGGCCCGGAAAACTGGAAGCGCATCACTTCGAGGAAACGCTCATAGAGGGGAATCGCAGTTTCAGGAGGTGATGAGCGAATATAGGAAGGGCGATTTCCTTTCTTGGTATTGGCGAACAAGGTGAACTGAGAAACCACCAGAATACCCCCCTTCACATCAACAATCGAAAGGTTCATCTTCCCCTCCTCATCGCTGAATATCCTGAGTCCCAACAGTTTTTTGACCAACCATTGAGCGTCTTCGTCCGTGTCCTCGTGGGTGATCCCCAGCAGAACCAACAGGCCTTGCCCGATCTTTCCCACCGTTTCCCCGGCAATATCGACCTTCGCTTCCCTGACCCGTTGTATCACCAATCGCATACTTGATTCTGTTTGAGTTTTAACTGGACCATTACCTGTTCTACTTTGTCAAAGGCAATTTCCCTGATTTGACCAGACGGCCCACTGGATACCTGAGGTGAGTCGGTTCATAAAATGAAGACTTCCGATAGATGAAATCCATTTGAGCCCAATCATTGCCGGCCATGGTACTGTCTTGTGCAATTGCTTCCTGCAACTCCTTCTTCAAATCCGGATCGGTGTCCAGCATCTGCCTGGCCGTTTGCTCGAAGACGTAGGGACTGAAATACTCTTTGCGCTGAAGGATCTCATCGAAGAAGTTCCAATGCATCCAACTGTCATGGGCCTGAGGTTCCATGGTCTCCACAATAAACCGGTTTGCAGTTTGGTCACAGTAAATGACGTAATCACCTTTGTGATACGTAAGGGTTTGGGTTTCAGTCCGAAGTTTGATGTCCCGTATTGGCCAGTGCCCTTCATAAGGTTGGGGGGAAGGCTTCCAGTCATCGATATAGTAAACCTCAACTTCGACCGGGGTATCCTCGGTGAACTGTCGCATCTCCACGCCAGCCCATTGCATGCGGTTAACCACCTCAGCCCAGGACTGAGGGAGAATATAGGCAGCCGGAGCATTCACCTTGATGTCCGGCAGGTAGGTATTGTAGTAGGGAACCTCTTTGGTATAGGGGCTGTTCCGGTCATAACTGATTCTTGGAAGACCTGTCACCGCGCTGGGAGAGATGGTCGCCTCGTAGCCCTTGAAGGTGATCTGTTCAGTCGGGACTTCAGAGAGTTTCCACCGGATCACAAATTCTTTTTGGTCTTTCACAGCATCATCAGCTGCCTCTCGCATCCGGGAAATAATCTTGCGGTCCCGGTTGGTAATTTTAAGGAGGTTCAGCAGGAAATGGTAGGTGGAGTAGACCCGGTCCTCAAACTTTTTCAGCATGTGGGTCTCGGTCGTATACCCCATGGTGTTGAAGAGGGCACCCAATCCGGTGCTGTAGCGGGGTGTTTCCAGGAAACCAACCAGGCCGGAATCTGGTGGCATCCCCCAGCCTCTGGTGTTGACATAGGGACACATTTGGTACCCTGAACCACTGACTGCCTTGACCAGAAAAGGATTGAGAACGGTAGTCATATAATTGGCCAACTCAGGGTTGAGTTTATCCTTTTGGGTCGGGATATAAGTGACCGGGTATTGGTAATCGGCTCCATTGGAGGTATGGGTGTCAATCATCAAATCGGGTTTCCAATCCGCCATGATCTTCAGGAAGGTTTGAGCATTGCGGGAATCCGCTTTGACAAAATCTCTGTTGAGGTCCAGCAAACGACCGTTGCCACGAAAACCATGCGCCTCTGGCCCTTCCTGGTTGGCCCGGCTGTCCCGGCCCCGATCCAGCCCACCGCCTACATTGTAAAAGGGGATAATGCATACAGCAACATGCTCGAGCAGTGGTTGGTAAATATTGTCTGTAACCAGGTCCCTGGCCAGGATCATGGAGGCATCCACTCCACAGGGCTCACCTGCGTGAATCCCATTGTTGATCAATACGATCCGGTTGTCCATGCCGCGAATGATCCTTGGGTCAAAAGACTTCCCATTTGCGGAGATCACCACCAAGTGCAGGGGGCGGCCAATATCTGTCCCATTGGGGTACTCGATGATTTTGACAAAATCAGAACTGCCCTCTAATTGCTTGTAAAAAGCAATGGTCTCGTCATACGTGGCGCTGTAATTTGCTCCATTGATCTCAAAGGGTGTTTGATACTCATTCTGAGCGGCGAGGCCGGACCAGAGAACAGAGGAAAAGAAAAGCAATAAGAAGAGTCGCTGGTGCCGCATATTGTATTATTTCTGTCCGTATTCGGAAAAACTTTCCATTTCAATCTTCACCGGGATGCGTTGCTTTTCGAGGCCATTGCCATCTAAAACAACCTGATGCCCTTCCAGGGTAGTTGTATTCGTTTGGCTGAAGAACTCACCACTCGCCTCATCCACCAAGACCTCACCCGTCATCGTACCATTTACTTCAAAGTAGGTATCCTCTCCCTTGTCGGTCTTTCCCATTACAATCTCTGCTTTGGGAAGGGGAGCAATCGATCCATTGTAAACAATCTTGGCTTTCCCGCTTTCCCGACTTGCCAGGTTGAAAGTGGTTGTCAAAAGTGACTGGTAGCGGTGCTTGAGTTTGATTTCTCTGGTCCACTCTTGCCCCATTTTTACAGGACCATCGGGAAATACGTACCATTCAGGTTGCAGAGCTTCACGAACCATTTTGTCCGGATTTTCTACTTTCTGTCCGTTGTTCGTCATGATACTGGCCAACTCTCCACTGTCGAAGACATCCAGCACCTGTCCGGTATTGGGGTCGATTCTGAAACTAACATTGGTTCCGGCCAATTTCTCAAAACCAGCGGCTTTTTCACCGGGTTTGGCTGCATTGGAATCGTACATCCATTTGGCAGTGGGGCTTTTGAATTCGCCCATCACGGCCATATAATTCAGATTGACTGTAAATGCCCCTTCTTTATCCAGTCCGGAAATATTGAACTTACGGCTTGTAGTTATGGCAAGTTTGGAGACTTCCTCCTGATCAGTACCGGGATAATAGGTCACCTTTTCAGCGTCTTTTCCTTTTTGGACAAAGGAATAGTCGGTCGGGACATTCCATTTCAGGTTGAAGGTCGGCTCCTCAGGAACCTTTTCTGTATTTACATCGGGAGAGGCCTCGGTGGTACCCGCTGAAGAGTCCGCGGATTCGCAGCCCATAAATCCGGCGAGGATCAGGCCAAAGAGCAGTAGTCTAAACTTCATGGTTGATGTGGTTTTTTCCAGAATAACAATATAAGAGAATGAAATGGAAATCGCTTAATGGGCCTCCTTTTTCTTACCTTTGAACCGATGAGTGAGCACAAGCATTCGGACACCTGGGAACTTGGTGGCAAGACATTTCATTCCCGGCTGATGATCGGGACTTCTCAGTATCCCAACCCTGAACTGATGTTCGGGGCCATCAAAGAAAGCGGGGCTGAGATTGTTACCGTTTCTATTCGCAGGATCAACCTCAACGATCCGGAAAACACCTTTTTGTCCCACGATTTCCTCAAGGATTACACCCTCTTACCCAATACTTCAGGCTGCTACACCGCCAGGGAAGCAATCTTGACTGCGGAATTGGCAAGGGAGGCTTTGCAAACCAATTGGATCAAGGTGGAAGTAATCGGCGATGAGAAAACGCTGTTGCCCGATCCGATAGAATTGCTCAAAACCTGTGAGGTATTGGTCGAAAAGGGCTTCGTGGTTTTGCCTTATTGCAATGACGACCCGATCCTGTGTAAACGGTTGGCTGACTTGGGTTGTGCAGCTGTCATGCCACTGGCTTCTCCGATTGGTACCGGCCTTGGCATCCGCAACCCCCACAACCTGATGCTTATCCGCGATGCTGTCAAGCTTCCTTTGATCGTAGATGCGGGGATCGGAACCGCCAGCGATGCGGCCATCGCCATGGAACTGGGATACGATGGTATCCTCCTCAATACCGCAATTGCGCAGGCAAAGGACCCGGTACTCATGGCCCGCGCCATGAAACTTGGCATTCAAGCCGGACGTGCTGCATACCTGGCTGGAAGGATTCCCAAAGCCTACCATTCAAAGGCATCCAGTCCCTTGGATGGGCTGCTTTTCGGAATTTAAGGGGATTGGCCTAATTGAAAGGTAGAGTCTAATTGTGGTTGGGAAGCAAAACCGTAAACTTAGAGCCCTGATCGGGGGTTGACTCCAGTTGAATGGATCCATTGACCCGATTCAATGTTTCTTTGACGATATACAAGCCAATTCCAGCACCAAATGATTGGTTGGTAGCCCGGAAAAACATGTCAAATACTTCCTTGTGGTACTTGGGATCGATCCCGATTCCATTGTCCTCTACCACGATCCTGCTTTTCTCAGGATCGATCTCAATTGCAATATGAATCCTCCCATCACCATTGGAGTTTGGTTTCTGGTATTTCATTGCATTTGAGATCAAGTTTTTCAGGACCACCTGGGTCCGGAAGGGATCTGAAATCCATGGGGCAGTGTTTTGCACATCGATTTCAATATTGAAATGGCTTCCGTCCGTCAGGAACTTCAGTTCCTCGATCGCCTCCATGACCTTTTCCCGTGGATCGATCAATTCGTAAGCGAGCTCTTGCCGGGAATTCTTACTGTGGTTGACAATTTCTCTGATAAAAGAATCGAGCTTAACAATGCTTCGCTGAACCATGGACAGGTAGTTCATCACCGGCTTAGAGGGCTCTTCCATGTAGATCAAATTGACCAGGCCCATGATAGATACCAGTGGTGAGCGAAGGTCGTGAGAAGCGCGGTAGACAAACTGATCCAACTCTCGTGTCGTTTTCATGAGTTGTTCATTCATGAAGAGCAATTCATGCTCAGTTTCTTTGAGGTCGGTAATTTCGTAACTACAGCCAATTAGGCGAAGGAGTTCATTTTGGGCATTATAGACAGGATGAACCGTGCGGAGGTAATACTTCGAAGCACCCTCCGCGTCTTTCATCTGCTGGTAAAGAGGGGTCTGGATCCGGGTTCTGATTACATCTTTGAGCAATTGCTGCCGCTCCTGGGCGATTCGGATATCCTTGTTTCTATAACTGCAGTATTCAAAATCATCTTTACCGATCATCCAGCGACGCGTTGCATCATCCTTTACCGCAACAGGATTGACATACTGGTATTTCAAGTCGGGGTCAAAAATGACGACCTCCATGGGCAAGGCATCCAAAACCCGAACCGCATTTTCCGGAAGGTGCCATGAAGGTTTGGAAGAAGGAGATGCAAACTTATCCAGCAAAGCATTCAAATCTTTGGCCAGGGCACCATATTCCCCACCAAGGCCTTCATTGACCCTGACTCCCTTTTCGCCATTTAGTACCCTGGATATTGCTTCCCTGAGCTCCTGAATATTGCTTTCCTCCATACCAGACCTGGTAGATATTTTGTACAATCGCTGGAATGAATTTCACGAAAAATACCCCCATTCACAAATCAACGCCAACGGATGAGTGAGAATTCTTTGTCCATTTCAGTTGGAAGGGAAACCGCTTGTTGAATGGTGTCTTCCAGCAGTCCAAGTAAGCGCTGCTTAGAAAAGGAACGGGAGAATACCAGGCTGACCTCGCGGAAAGTCCGGGCAGGCCTGATGGTACGCAATTGCCGTTTTCGCTTTTCCGGCAAGTCAATGGCTGCCAATTCAGGCAACAGGGTTGCCCCACCCTCCGCATCTACCAACCTCCTCAAGGTCTCCAATGAACCACTTTCAAAAGAAAACCCCTGCGCAACCTCGCCTTGCTTCTCCATCGCACAAATATTCAGAACCTGTTCCCGGAAACAATTCCCTTCGGTAAGCATCCAAAGACGCTCCTTCCTCAGGCTGGGGATAGAAATCTCTCCTTGGTTATAATCATGCTTGGGATCGACATAGGCCCGAATCTCTTCGTAAAACAGAGGCCTTTCCTCAATCCCACTTTCCTCCAGAGGAGTCACGATGATACCTGCATCCAGTTGGTCTTGTTGAAGTCCCTCGACCACCCTGGAGGTCATCAGTTCATGTACATGAAGCTCCACCAATGGGTACTTTTTCGTGAATTTCCCGATAAACCTCGGCAAGAGATATGGCGAAAGGGTAGGAATGATACCCAGTCTAAGTGAACCCGCAACCGTATCCTGATAAGCGGAAACAATCTCAGGGATCGTTTTTGCGCCATCAAGCACCTTCCTGGCTTGGGCAATAATCTTCCTGCCAGCATCGGTTGGGATCAGGGGTTGCTTACTTCGGTCAAAGATGACGACCCCCAGCAACTCCTCCATTTTTTTGATTTGCATGCTCAGGGTGGGCTGGGTGACCGAGCAATGTTCCGCCGCCTTTACAAAGTGACGGTGGGTGTCCAATGCGACAATGTATTCCAGTTGAACGAGGCTGAAATTGACCATTTGTAAATATTGGCATTGTAGGTCTGGATATCAAAACAATCTATGAATGAGCAAAACTTTCACTGTATCAAAAGGGGTTTTTGGTGGCGGACGGTTATCTTAGTAAATAAATGATAAGCCCTGTCAAATGATCGAATTAGGAAACAAATTTCCAGACTTTAACCTGAAAGCACTTGTCTCCCTGGAAAAGGATGAGGAATTCGCCGATATCGACAATACTGTCCTGACAGATACAAAAGATCGGTGGACCGTCTTTTTTTGGTGGCCGCGGGACTTTACGGTGATTTGCCCAACTGAGGTCGCGGGGTTCAACGACCAATTCCAGGATTTTGAAGACCGCGATGTTCGGATATTGGGTGCTTCTACGGATAGCCACTACCTCCATTTGGCTTGGCGGCGGGCTACACCCGAGCTACAGGGCTTGCGGTACCCCTTGATTGCCGATCCGGAGTTCCATTTGTCAAAGGCCTTGGGGATTCTGGATGAAAAGGAAGGAATTACCTATCGGGCCACCTTTATCATTGATCCGGAGGGAATCGTAAGGTGGATTTCGGTTTACGATTTACATATCGGAAGGAATATCGATGAAGTAATCAGGGTCATTGATGCCCTTCTAACGGAAGAGCATTGTCCATGTAACTGGCGCAAAGGGGAGCCTACCCTGCCCCGCTGACAGTACATTGGCAGGGTAAGCCAGGGCGTGTCAATTACAGCCCAGGTCGGCACTCGAAATTACATCTGCATTGGGAAAGCACTGCCCTGAAGGGGTTGAGTAGGGTACAAACCGATCCAAATCAGGATCTCTCAAGGCCGTGCTCAGGAATGCGGTCAAATCCTGAATTTCCTCTTCGCTGAGATTGAGGGGGACGAATTCATCCGCCAAATACCCTGGGGTTGCACTGGGATTCTGGGGAACTGCAAGGTTCTTATAGCGAACAACATCTTCCAGGCTGGTGAAAGAACCACCATGGCCGTAAAAGGGAGAATCCTGCAGATTGTAAAGTTGAGGCACTTTGAAATGGAACATGTCAACGTCACTACCAGTAAACCCACCTCTTCCCAGGTGAGCAACGTCCTCGCCATCAACCCCATAGACACCTGGTCCGTCAAGGTCATCCAAACCGATGCAGTGGAATTCATCTGAGTTCAACGCTGGTCCATTGTGACAGGTATAACAACGTGCTTTATCGAAGAAAAGGATCGCACCCATTTTTTCCTGGTCGTTCATGGCATAGACATCGCCGCGCAGCCATTTTTGGAAAGGGGCCTGGCTGGGTAAGAGGGTGCGCTCATAAGCGGCAATAGCCAATCCGGCATTCTCTCTGGTGACCCGGTCGGAAGCTGGCACAAAAGGAAAGGCCTGATCGAAAAGGAGTTCGTAACCGGGTGCATTGGCCAAGAGGTTGTCAACCGACAACCGGTGTACCTTGAGGCCAGCAATTGCCTGGATTTCGGCACCTTCATAGCCCAGGGTATTGGTCTCTATGGGAGTTCCACTGGTCCAGAAAGCCTGGGTTCCATTGTTGGGGCCCGTGGCGCCAAACTGCCCGTTCCATAAAGTAACCTTCTGGTAAGCAACATTGAGTGCGGAAGGCGTACGGATAGGTTGGCGGTCAACTGAATCAGCCTGGTAAGCGGGATTGGCCTGCCGGCCCTCTCCAGCAGCACCGAAACCAAGGCCACCTTCTCCGATCCCCTGGATCAGATTGGCCTGAAACCCTCCGGCAGCGTGGTGGCAACTGGCACAGGAGTAAGTTCCTGCACCATTCGCATCTCTGGGATTGGTTCCCAGCGCCGTTTCATGAAAAAGCATTTTCCCAAGTTCGACCTTTTGTTGGGTCAAACGGTTGTTGGGGTCTTGAGGGATCCCATTAAGGTTACCATCGGTTGGAAGTCGAAAATAGGACTTTCCTTGACCTCCGGAGGCATCCGCCAAGGCCTGGTCCAGCAAAAAATCAAGGTCGCCCTGAGTGTCTTGACGACAACTGCTCAGGGCAAGAACGGATACAAGGATAGCTATCATCCTGATATAGGAGATACTTTTCATGATAGTGTGGTTACGATACAAGCTCGAGGCTTCAAAGAGCCTAAAAAATGATTACGAAAAGTGATGGTACAAAATACGGGCCAAAATACAATTAGACAATGAGAAAAATAGTTTTTGGCAGACGATTTTGTCTTTAAAGGTCGAAGTTCCACCCTTTTTTACTCAAGGATTTGTAGGCTTCATAGTCAAAACGGTACAATTTTGCCGGTCTGTGCGCAACTCCCTCTTGTCTTTCCGCCAAGGTTTCCAGCAATCCGGTGGAAAGGACTTTCTTTCTGAAATTACGGGTGTCCAGTTTTTTCTCCAGCAATGACTCATATAGATTCTGAAGTTCACGCAGCGTGAACTTATCAGGGAGCAATTCAAATCCGATCGGTTGCCGACGGACCTTTTCTTCCAAAGCCATCCGGCTGGATTCCAGGATGTCCTGGTGATCAAAGGCCAGCTTTGGTAAATTTTCTATTGGGTACCAGGCAGCTCCTTTGGCCCAGGATGAGGCCCCGAGTTTATAATCTTCAATCTTAATCAGCGAGAAATAGGCGATCGTAATAACCCTTCCCAGAGGGTGGCGATCAACAGCTCCAAATGCTTTCACCTGCTCCAGGTAAACCTCTTCCAGGGTGGTCAGCTCTTTCAGAATACGCTTTGCCGAAACATCCAGGTCTTCATTGGGATAAACAAGGTCACCGGGCAATGCGAAAAACCCCATATAGGGTTCAGCTCCACGTTCAACCAAAAGCACTTTCAGATGCCCCTCGTCAAAACCGAAGACTACACAGTCTACGGAAAAGGCTGATTTAAAAAAGTCTTTTATTTCGATTGAATAGTAAGAGTCAGACATGTTTCAAAGTCGGGTAGGTTTCTACAAAGTTAAAAAATAAAATGAGTGCAAAGATTCGTACATGGCTTTCTTTTTGCCTAGCCTCTTCAAGCCGGATTCTCTTTCTTAAAGATTCTTCACAATCCTGCCTATTCCAATGCAACTATTTTTTAAGTCATTCCTACTTGTTCTGTTCTCTTTCGGGATAATAGCAGGCAATATTGCCGCTCAAACACTCCTGCCTACCATGGCATCAACCTATACGTTCGATGTCCAGTGGGAAATTGACATCCCGGTTGGCAACTGGGAAAAACCCTTTAACAGGTTCAGCGCCCCGTGGTTCAAAGGGGCAGGGTTGGACCCAGTTCTTTCGAATCTTCCTTGTAAGGAGATATTAATCCCAGTTGGTCCCGGTCAAGCCGTTCAGGTCGAAAACGTAGCTGTTACCAGTAAACGGAATAGCCCAACCACTATGTTCAGGGAAACCAGCAAAAGGTTGAAGCAAGGAACGGTTTACCCTTCTTCCAATGTAGTAGTAGGAGAAATTGAAATCAGACAGGGGCAACGCTACCAACACCTGCGCTTGTATCCAGTACGGATTCAGGTGGGAGCGGGACAGATGGAAAGAGTAGATCAAATATCTTTTTCATTTACCAAAACCGCATCTGGAATCCGTACCTCGGGATCACAAAAAACCTATACCAACCAATCTGTCTTGTCGGAAGGTACCTGGATCAAAATTGGCATTGTGGGTAGTGGAATGTACAGATTGACTTACCAGGACATCCAGGATCTTGGCTGGAACCCTGACCAGATCGACCCCAGAACCTTACGTTTATTTGGAAATGGCGGGCTAATGCTCCCCCAACAAGCCGGGAAATTCCCCCACGATGACCTATCCGAAAATCCGGTTTGGGTTTCAGGACAGGCTGATGGGGTTTTCAATCCTGGAGACTTTCTGCTTTTCTATGGTCAATCACCACATGGAACGGCCTTCAACACCACCCTGAACCGTTGGGTTCACCAATACAATGTATATTCCGATACGACCTATTATTTCCTCACCTACAACCAGGGAAATGGATTGCGGATTTCGGAAGCGTCTACCCTGGGAGCCCCAACCCTAATCCCATCTTACACAGACCAATTAACCTTTTATGAAAAGGATTCATATAACCCATTGGGATCCGGCAGGTATTGGTTAGGAGAAACTTTTGACCTCACAACCAGCAGGTCTTTTGATTTCCCGGTTCCGGGTTTGGTCTCCGGGTCTGAGATTCTGGTGACCCCCAGGGTTGCCTCCCGGTCACCTGCTCCAAGTTCTTTCCAATTCAGAGAAGGCAATTCAACCCTGGGTTCTATCCCCATGTCCAGTGCTTCCTTTGTCGGCTATGGGAATTACTATGTCCCTGCCCACACCACCTTTATCCTCAATGCCAGCCAGGTCTCAGACCAGGAAGTCAACCTCCAAATAGATTATGACAAGCCACAGACCAGCTCGGTCGGGTACCTCGATTTCATTGAAGTGCAGTACCAGAGGGGCCTGGATATTGCTGGCCAAAGCACATTTTCCTTCTATGCCCGCGAAGGGGTAGCGCCAGGAGAAGTTTTTCTGTACCGTTTATCAGGTGCGACCTCTGCTACCAAAGTTTGGGATGTCACTGATCCCACCAGGGCGTATGAAATAAAAAGCACGCTGGTTGGGGGCCAACTGGAGTTTCAGGTCGCGGCAGATTCCATCAAGCACTTTGTTGCCTTCAACCAAAATTCAGGAGAAACTCCATCCTCCATGCGCACCATTGGAAACCAGAATCTCCACCATCTGGACCAGGCCGACTATCTGATCCTGAGCCCGCCCCAAATGCGGCAGGCCGCAGAACGCCTGGCCCGCTTTCACCGCGAAGAGAACGGCCTGTCGGTTCACATTGTCTCGCCGGAACAGGTATACAATGAATTTGGCAGTGGCCAACCTGACCCAAGTGCCATCCGGGATTTCCTCAAAATGTTCTACGACCGCTGGCAAACCACCGGCGGATTGCAGCCACGGTATTTTCTGCTTTTCGGAGAAGGCAGCTACGACCGGAAGCAACTTTCCTTTTCCAGTCCTACCGACCTGGCCCCAACCTACCAAAGTCGAAATTCCCACCATGCCATGAGTTCGTACAGCAGCGATGACTTTTATGGGTTTCTGGACGATGGTGAAGGGTACTGGGGAGAATCCATTACGCAGCCCAATGGCAATGGGGATGTCCTGTACTTTGTAGCAGGTGACACCCTTCGCAACAATCCTGGCATGGACATCGCAGTAGGAAGATTGCCGGTCGCAAATGCAAACGAAGCGGATGAAATGGTCACTAAAATTATCAACTACCAAACCGATCCGGAAGCAAAGGGGCCATGGAGAAACCGGATGCTACTGGTTGCAGACTACCTTGAAGGAGAGGGAAACATCCACATTAGCCAGGCCGATGGCTATTCCGACGAGATTGAGAATGCATATCCGTGTATCAACGTCGACAAATTGTATATGTCTAATTACCAAATGGTAAGTACTGCATCTGCAAATACTTTTCCCGACGGAAAGGATGCCCTTTTCCGCTCCTTGAACGAAGGGGCCTTGATCGCAAATTATACTGGACACGGGGGCGAAACCGGCTGGTCCAATGCAAGTATTCTCACCATTTCCGACATCAACCAATTGGAAAACACCAGGCGTTTACCCGCTTTCGTAACCGCTACCTGCGAATTTGGGCGCTGGGATGATCCCGCCCGCAGATCGGGGGCAGAACAGTTGCTCCTGAATCCTCTTGGCGGGGGGATCGCTTTGTATACCACGGTTCGTGTCGTTGAAGCTGGTTCCAACCAGGTCTTGAACCGGAACTTTTACGATGAGGTTTTCAGGTGGCGAACCGCGGAAAACCGCTGGCCTACCCTGGGAGAAGTATTTATGGATACCAAAAACGCCAGTTCATTGGGTGGAGGCATCAACAACCGGAAGTTCACCCTGCTGGGGGACCCTGCTTTGACCCTGGCTTATCCCAGAGAAAAGGCCACCATCACCAAAATCAATGGGCAGGCGGTAGCCCAGGGCGTGGTAGATTCCCTCCCCTCTCTTTCCCTTGTCACCATCGAAGGTGAAGTCAGGAATAGTCTGGATCAACTCATCACTGGTTTCGATGGAGAGTTGTCGGCAACCGTATTTGACAAACCGACCCTCTTTACCACCAATGTCCTACCCTACAATTTCTACTGGCAAAAAAATCGGATTTTCAATGGTAAAGCTACCGTCAAAAGCGGCTTGTTTTCTTTCCAGTTCGTGGTTCCACTGGACGTTTCCTATGATGATGGCAATGCCAAGATCAGCCTCTATTTACAAAGCCTGACCACTGATGGTGGCGGATGCTACCAGGATATTTATGCAGGAGGAACCTCCGCGAATTCCATCGTGGACGATACACCACCTGAGATCGAGCTCTTCATGAATGACGAAAAGTTCGTAGATGGTGGAATGGTAGGACCAGATCCACTACTCATCGTAGAGGCCTTTGATGAAACGGGTATGAATACCACGGGGAGTGGGATCGGCCATGAATTGACCGCGATATTGGATGGGGATGAGAGCCACCCTATTGTCCTGAACAACTATTATGAAGCGATCATGGACAGTTACCAGGAAGGGAGGATACGGTATCCATTCAGTCAACTTCCGGAAGGGACCCACGAAGTGGATGTCAAGGTTTGGGACGTCGCCAATAACAGCAGTTCCGGCAAGTTAAATTTCCTCGTCACGGACAACTCCAGAATGGCCTTGGGCCATGTCCTGAATTACCCCAATCCGTTTACCACCAGTACCAAATTCTATTTGGAACACAATTTGAATGGGCGCCCCCTGAACCTTCGGGTCAAGATTTTTACGGTTTCCGGACGCTTGGTCAAAACGCTGGAAGATTCATTTTATGCTGACGGGAATCTCTACTGTGACCTGGAATGGGATGGTTTAGATGATTTTGGAGATGCGCTCGGTAGAGGTGTTTATGTCTACCAGGTAGTTCTCAAAGACGAATCCAGTGGGGAGAAGGTCAGTCGGTTTGAAAAGCTGGTGGTGCTGAGATAGGCTCCAGGTTTTAGAACAAAGAAAAAACAGACGCTGAGGGAATCTTAAAAAATTGTACTTTTGGGTATCTGCATATATAAATTGAACTATGGACCTCGAAAAGAAAAATCAAAACGACCCACTCACTCCTCCCAACGTTCCTCATACGCCTCCCCCTCCTCCTCCAGGAAATCAAGGCAATTTTCAGGGAGGCGGTCCTCAGGGACTGTCGGAAAGTGATGCCAAACTGTGGGGTACCCTGGCCCACATGGGCTTTGTGATCGGTGGGTTTATTACACCGCTGGTGATCTGGTTGGTCCAAAGAGATAAGTCTGAGTTTGTCGCAGCGCATGCCAAAGAAGCATTGAACTTCCAATTGACCGTAATGGCGGCAATCCTGGCTGGAGTTGTGTTGATGGTATTGGGATTTGCTTTAGGCCCACTCGCAATCATCACCAGCATCCTGATGTTCATCATTTTCCTGGCTGTAGGAATCGGCTCCTTGATTCTGGGAATCATGGCCTTGGTAGAAGCGAACAAAGGAAACCATTACAGGTATCCGGTTAACTTCCGGTTCATTAAGTAATCAGGTAGCGGCGGATTCATGTGGGCTTTTGATCCTGGTTGCGATAAACAGGATTACTAACCCAATAGCAAAGAAAACAGAAAGGAAGAGAGCCGAACTGCGCATGCTGCCGGTCAGGTTTTCTATCAACCCAAAGCTATACGCACCGACCGTGATAGCTATTTTCTCTGTGATGTCATAGAAACTGTAAAACGATGCATGGTCCTTGGTAGGCGGCAATAGTTTTGCATAAGTTGACCGGGACAAGGCTTGGATACCTCCCATGACAGTACCCACCCCAAAGGCCAGCAGGTAAAAGTGGAGTGCTGTCTCGACATACCAGGTAAGTCCACACAGTAAAGTCCAGATCAAAACCGAAACCATGATCGATTGGATGTTCCCAATTTTTCCTGCCAGCCAGGCAAAGAAATAAGACCCACCAATCGCCACAAACTGGATGAGCATCACACAGGTGATCAGTTCGGTCGTTCCCAGGCAAAGCTCTTTCTGGCCAAATGGAGTTGCCAGATAGATCACGGTCATATAGCCCAGGCTGTAGAAAAAGAAAGCCAGGAGAAAGAGGCGGAGCTTGAGCGATTCTTTCTGGCGAACGATCTTGAGCACCTTGAGCAATTCTTTCCACCCCTTGGTCAACAAGCCTTTTCGCTCAACTTTCTGGTTGTGAATATTTCCGGGAAGATGGCGCCAGGTCAGGAATGCAAAGCCAAACCACCAGATGCCCGCCAATAGAAATGAAATCCGGGTTGCAAACCCCTTATCGATGCCAAACATTTCGTTGCCCATGATGAGGACCAGGCAAATGGTCAGGAGAATCGAACTGCCCACATAGCCCATCATAAACCCCCGGGCCGAAACCCGGTCCAGGTCTTTTGCATGGGCAATCTCAGGCAGAAAAGCATTGTAAAAGACGATACTACCAGCAAAACCGATACTTGCCAGCACCGCAAACCCCAATCCAAATGCCAGATTCTCAGGCCCGGTAAAGAAGAACAGCATCGCGGATGAAAATGCTCCAATCGTAGAAAACACCTGCATGAAAAACTTCTTCCTACCTGCATAGTCTGCAATTCCCGACAGCAAAGGCGAGAGAAAGGAGATCAATAGAAAGGAAAAAGAAATCGAGTAAGCATACAGTTCCGTATTGATGAACTTCCTCCCGAAAAACGTGGCATATTGTTCACATAATAGCCCTGTTTCACAATCTGGGACACAATTCGGATCTGAAACGATGACCGAACCATAGTAGAGTGGAAAGACAGCAGTAGTGATTACCAGTGGATAAACTGAGTTGGCCCAGTCAAACCAAGCCCAGGAAGAAATAACCTTGCGATCGCCCTTTTGAAAAGCCATTGTTACCAAAATAGTGCTGAATTCTCCCAAATCCAAAGGTGAAGAATTACCTTCGCTGCGATGAACAAAGAGATTTTTCGGTTGGCCATCCCCAACGTTCTGAGCAACCTTTCCATTCCTTTACTGGGATTGGTAGACGCTGCTCTGATGGGCCATCTGGAAGATGCCGGAAAATTCCTGAGTGCAGTGGCCATCGCAATTGGCATTTTTAATGTCCTGTATTGGAGTTTTGGCTTTCTGAGAATGGGGACAACTGGTATGACCGCACAGGCCTTCGGTGCCGGAAAAGATCAGGAATCCATCATGGTCCTTTTCCGGGGACTCACCCTTGCCGTATTGGTAGGACTTGTGTTAGTGGCCTTGCAAAACCCCATTGCCTGGGCAGGATTGGAACTGATGGAAGGAAGTGAGGAGGCGAAAACCGTCGCCAGGGAATATTTCTTTATCCGGATATATGCTGCTCCTGCTGCCTTAACCCTTTATGTTTTCAATGGCTGGTTCCTGGGCATGCAAAACGCGGTCATCCCCCTGGTCCTTTCTTTGGTAATCAATCTGGTGAATATCGGAGCCAACTTTTTATTGGTGATTGAATACGACATGGCTGCGGAGGGCATCGCCTGGGGAACCCTCGCAGCACAATATTCCGGGTTGGCAGCAGCTATTTTTTTGTTCTTTTCCCGTTACCGCAAAATGCTTGTCCACCGGCTGGGCGCAAACCTGTTTGACCCGGAACAATTGAAGCGGTTTTTCCTGCTCAACCGGGACCTGTTCATTCGTACCACCTGCCTGGTATTTGCCTTCACTTATTTCACTTCACGGTCGGGAACTTTTGGAGATGAGATCCTCGCTGCCAACACCCTTTTGTACCAACTATTCTACTTGATGTCCTACCTCGTTGACGGGTTTGCTTTTGCCGCCGAAAGCCTGGTCGGGAAATACGTTGGTGGTGAAAATCCGGAAGTCCTGAAAAAAGTCATTCGGAAGGTATTGCTCTTCGGAATGGGCTTTGCGGTGCTGTTTAGCCTTGTTTATCTGATTGCAGGGGCATCAATTCTCCACCTCCTCTCCAACGATCAGCAAGTAATTGACCTGGCCATCGAGTACCTCCCCTGGGTAATTCTGATGCCAATTTGGGGCGCCTATTCCTTCTTGTGGGATGGGATTTTTATCGGTGCCACTTCTTCAAAAGCCTTGCGAAATGTGATGGTTCTTGCCGTGTTTGTGGTCTTCCTTCCCACCTGGATTCTGACCAAAGATTTACTGGGCAACCACGCCTTGTGGCTGGCCATGACCCTGCTCATGGTGACCAGGGGAGTTGGCCTTGCTTTACTCTCTGGAAAGTTGATTATTTCCAGCCGATAATCACCACTTTGCCGTTACCTTTTCGATTTTTTTTCCATCGCTTTCCGAGCCGACCGGAAGATGTTTGCAGTGTTCAACAATCGTTTTACCAAACAATTTGAGTAGACATGAAAAACAAAAAAGAAGAAACAAAGGAAACGCTGTCCAAAGAGGCACCAGCAAAGAAAACTGCAACGAGGAAGGCACCAGTAAAGAATGCGCCCGCAGAGAACTCCTCTGCTGAGAATGCGCCCGCCAAGGAAACCCCCGTTAAGCAAAGTCCCTACCGGCAACCCATGTCCTTTGAAGCTGATCTTAAAGATCTCGCTCTGGACATCTTCAAGACAATCCAATTGGTCGGGAGGGATTGCAGCTTCAATGAATTGGCACGCATCCTGCGTGGTGATCAGACCGATTTTTTCCGCGATCCCTCCCATGCCATCCTGGAAACTACCGGGTCCTATTCCAATACCTCACGCCTGGAGTTACGGTTAAGCATGGGATACTTACTCGATGAGGAATACCTGGTAATGAAGGACATCCGTTTTCAGGGATTGGCCATTAGCCCAAAAGGCCTGGCTTTTCAGGAGTCGCCTCAGCCCCTCCTCATCAACCTCGCTGAAATTACTTTTGATCCGTTTCAGCACTACTTTCATCGCCAGTTGCGTGACCTTCGCCGTCGACTCTCCGACGAAAGAGGGTTGCCGGTTTATGCGATTTATTCAGACCATTGCATCGACCAAATCGTACGGAACCAACCTGAAAGCCTGAAGGAGCTCACCCTGATCCTCGGGTTGGACGAAGACAGGATCTCTGCTTATGGCGCCCTGATCCTTCAAATGCTGGATCATATTCGTTTGAATTGGCATCATCTCAAGAACCTTCCTGCGATGAAGAGGACAGCCCACCCCACCCACCAAGAGGTCAAGCGCCTGCATCAGGAAGGCTTTACCGTGGAAGAAATTGCGGGTATGGTCTCATGCAAGCAGACAACCGTAGAAAGGTACCTTTGTGACTTCCATTTGGCGGGCGATTTTGACCTGCGCCCCTGGATTGAGGGTTATCTGGAAAAGGAAACGCTTGATGCCACCACCAGGTTTTTCCAGAACCGGCCGAATGCACTCCTGAGAGAAGCCAAGGCCAAGCTTGGGTACGAATACAATGAAATCTACCTGGCGAAAGTTCATTCCCAGGGATTTATTCCTGTTCCGGTCCGCATATCTGCGTGACAGACTAACAGATCAGCAATGACATTAAAGGGGCCTATTCGGAGATGGCCCCTTTTTGATATCTTTGTGATTATCTTTGCACGAATTCTAAATATTCATACAGCATGATCATTGCAGAAATCCATACCGCTAAGGGCTTGATGAAAGCCGAATTGTACGACAAGGATGCACCGGGAACGGTCGCAAACTTTGTTAAACTGTCCAAAGACGGATATTACGATGGCCTGACCTTTCACAGGGTAATACCCAATTTTGTAATTCAGGGTGGTTGCCCCGATGGAAATGGCCGTGGTGGTCCAGGCTACACGATTCCATGTGAGCTGGACGGTGAATTGCAGTACCATGACCGGGGAGTCCTTTCCATGGCCCACGCTGGTCGCAACACCGGAGGATCACAATTCTTCGTTTGTCACAACCGGGACAATACCAAGCACCTCGACCGCAACCACACTTGCTTCGGAAAAGTAACCGAAGGCGTGGATATCGTAGAAGCTATTCAGCCTGGTGATGTCATCGAGAAAATTGTAATCGTTGAAAACTGATCCATTCGAATACTTTTTTCGAATCATTCATGTCAAAAAGAATCCTTCTTACCACCTTGCTGATAGGGGTTATGAACTTCTTAAGTTCGGACCTTCAGGCTCAATACACTTTGGATGAAATCGGGTTCAACGCTGGTCCTGGCGTTGCCCTGTACAATTTTGAAGGAGACCGGGAGCAGGGCGTCGGTGTGAATGCCAATGTCTTTTACAGTCATTACTTCTGTGGAAAGTCCTATGGCATTCACACCCAGGGAGGATTCAATTATATTAACAGTGGCACCGCCGGTGTCCGCCGTTCCCAATTCCAATTCGAAGGGGGCTTCTTTTTCAAATTGAAAAGGCATGATTACCATCGTTCCAAAGAATGGGCCGTGTTAATCGGACCTAAATTTCAGATTCCGACTATAACATCGGTTGTCAGCAAGGTTGGAAATGTGGAACCTCCTACCCAATGGACATCAGTGGTTCCGGTAGCCCATATCAGCTTTCAGTTCCGGCGTCCCGCGCCAGAGAAAAAGGCCTGGTTTATCCAGCCCGGTGTGGAATATGGGATCCTCCCTGACTACAAACTAAACCAAAGGGAATACCGGCGAACTTATATCTTCCTCCATTTTGGCTATGCCTTCTTTGACAAAAGGGGTTGATTTTCAAAGGGGTTTCTCTCAGGTATAGCATCTCATCAACACGAAGCCGATGTCTCCGATTGTGCCAACATAGCCGATTGAATCTATACAATCTCAATCCTTGAAAATTTGCTCCCAGGCCCGCTTCAGTTGAGCCTCCTCTTCCTCCTCAGCCCTACGCTTGTAAAATGATTTCAGTTCTTCTGTGGGAGGTATTTTTTTCATGGCCCGGGCCACCATCATCCGCATCCACCAAGGCTCCTGTGACACCGCTTCGCGCTTGAGTATTTCTACCGCCTCCTGAGAAGCATGCTTAGAAGCCATGGTTCCCAAAGCATCAAAGGCTCCCATTCTTGCTGACCAGGAATTTATATGTAAGAGATCCGTGCAAAATTGTATTGCCGAAGGGTCATTGGCCTCAGCAAGAATTCGGATATAAGCCCCCTTCTGCTCATTGGGAGAATCAGGAAACAATTCCTTTGATCTCCGCACCCCTTCCTCCGGTACCAGTTGAAAAAGCAAACGGACAGCAGATCGCTCCACCTGGTAACTTTTGTCTCTGGTGGCAGCATCTACGTTTTTCCTCAATGCATCAATATCCTCAGCCCTCCATCCCCATGCATCCCAATTCTCCTCACCAAACCGCGTAAAGAATCTCAAGCTGGCTGTTCGCAACTCAACCTGCTCAGATTGAATCAGCGGAACAATTTGGCGGGCAATTTTACCCAGGGCCTCAGGATTAGACCGTGGACAATTGCCCATCGCGGAGGTGCTGATTCCCCAAAAGGGGTCCTTCACTGCGGCTTCATAAGCGGCCCACAATTCAGGAGTATCCTCCAGATCCCCCAACGCATCCAATGCCTCAATTTTCTGGTAGAAATTGGCTCCATATTGGGTTTGTGCGATCCATTGGGAAGAGGGTTTATCCTGCTCGGTTACCTCAGCCAGTAAAACCCCATCAGCATTGAAAGCGACAAATTCAGGCGCTCCGCTGATAGGGAGGGTAAAGGTTGTATCTCTGGAAGTCATCCAGAATGAGTATTCCGAATAGGTTCCAGCTACCCTGGTCCCAATCCGAATCGGAAAGCGGAATACGGCCGGAGCCTTTCCTCCCTGGGTCTGCTTCACTTCCAACTGGTACAATCCATTTTCTTCCAGATGACGGACCTCCAATTCAGGATGCCCTTCTGCATAAAACCATTGGTTGAAAAACCAGTTCAGATCCTGCCCTGTTGTTTCCTCGAAAGCCATCCGGAGTTCATGCCCCTCGACCGCAGAATATGCGTTCTCAGTTAAGTAGTGGTCCAGAGAGGCGAAAAAAGCTTCATCCCCAACCAGATTGCGGAGCATGTGAACGATTTGCCCTCCTTTTGCATAACTGTGGTTATCGAACATATCTTCCCGGTCGGCATACGAGAAGTGGATCAAAGGATGGCTGATATAATTGGATTCTCCCAGGTAATTGCTGCGGTCGGCGAGAAAATGACGTGCTGCCTCATCAGGCCCATGGTCATACTCCAACCAAAGGAATTCCCCATAAGTGGCGAACCCTTCATTCAATGCCAGATTGGCCCAACTCTCGCAGGTCACCAAATTGCCAAACCACTGGTGAAAAAGCTCATGGGACACATATTCTTCGTACGTATTGTCCAGGTGACTGCGGTCATCGTGTTGTAAAGCGTCCATGTGAATGGTTGCCGTGGTGTTTTCCATCGCCCCGGATACAAACTCCCGGACCACAACCTGTGCGTACTTATCCCAAGGAAATTCCACCCCTAGCCTTTCGGAGAAAAACTCCATCATTTGCGGTGTCTTGCCGAAAACCAGACGGGCATAGGTTTCGTATTCAGGTTCCAGATAGTAGCTTACTTCCCGACCCCGCCATTCATCCCTGACCACCACAAATTCACCGATAGCCATCATAAAGAGGTAGGGAGAATGACTTTGCCGCATCTCCCAGTGATCCGTTCTGGACCCATCCTGATTCTTTTTCGAATCAACCAAAAGACCATTGGAAAGGGTCTTGAAACGGTCTTCCACCGTGATGTGCATTTCCTGGGTACACCGTTCTATCGGTCGGTCAATGGTTGGAAACCAGCAGGAATTGGCCTGGGTCTCGCCCTGGGTCCAGATTTGCTGCGGCTTGTCCGTATCCTGCCCATCGTGGTTGATAAAGTACAAGCCCTGACCTGCTCCCTCCTCCAAACCCAATTCGTCAAGTGTAGCAGGGAAAGCCGTGTAACTGATCTCCAAAAGGAGCGTATCGTTGCGCTTGAAGGATCGGGGTAAGGTGATGGAAACCCTGGTAGAATCGTAGCTATAAGGTAGCTCCCGAGCCGTATGGTCACCTTGTAACCGGATTGAATGAAAGGAAAAACCTCTTGCATCCAGCTCAATCTGACTTTGCGTATAAAAAATGGGGGTTAACTGGAGGCTTGCCTTTCCATTTACCGCTTGCTCAGCCCAATCAAAAGAGAGGTCCAACCGTGTATGTAGCAAATCCCAGTCTCTTTGGGCACTTTCGCGGTAGGGATGCTGATCTTCTTCGAGCCGTCCCCCAAAGATATCGGCAACCTCCAGTATTCCAGAATCACCCTGACTGTTCTCTGACTCACTAAGTTTAACCGTTTTACAGGAAAACAGAGTGCTGGCTAAAATCAGTGAAAAAGCCAATGGCCGCCAGCTTAAAGGAAACTTCATCAAAATGCAGGTTTTATAAATTCAGACTGTTAATCTAAATTGCGTAAATATAACGGAATCACAAAGCGGGATCAGTATGTATGAAGTAGCAGTCAATGACCAGAAAGCGGTTTCGGTTGAATTCAAAGGAGAGGATGTTTGGATAGACGGGATATCCTCCGGAATGGACATCATCAAGATCAATGAATACAGCTTTCAAGTGATGCACAAAGGGGGCTCCTATGCAGTGCATATTCTGGATCTGAATCCTGAAGAAAAGACGGCCATACTTCGTATCAATGGCAAAAAGGCCACCCTGGCAATCTCTACTGAGCTGGACCGCCTCCTCCAACGGATGGGACTTGAAAATGCAAGCAGCTCCAAGGTCAACGAGGTCAAAGCACCGATGCCTGGATTGATCCACTCCATTGAAGTGGAGGCTGGAACCGAAGTGAAAAAGGGCGACATCCTGCTCATCCTTGAAGCCATGAAAATGGAGAATGTGATTAAATCTCCTACCGATGGCGCAGTCGCAAAGGTTCATGTCAAACAGGGTGCTTCAGTAGAGAAGGGTCAGATCATGATCTCCTTTGCGTAAGCTCCCCTATTTTTAATCCTACTATGATCATCTCACTTTTCGCAAAGCCAATGAGAATTCCTCTTTACCTGATCCTGATCGCCTGCTTCACTTTTCCCTTGACACTTTCTGCCCAGAAAGCCATCAACGCAGGGATCAAAGACTATGAAGCAGGAAGCTATGAACCCGCTATCGCCTCCATTGAAGAAGGATTACAGGATGCGGACAATATGAAGGACAAGGATCTGGCCGAAGCCTATTACTACCTGGCGTCTGCCAAGATCACCTACCTGAATAAATTGAAATCCTGGGAAAATCTACCTGAGGAAATGGATATTACGGTATACGGCTATGGTTTGTCGGCAGCGGAAAATGTTACGAAAGCCATCAAGCACGATACAGATAAAAAATGGTCTAAGCTGCTGAAGCCACTGGAAACGAAGTCTGCGAATATTCTGATTGGAATGTCGAAGATCGATCTCCTGGAAGCCGAAAAATCAGGGAAGACTGATGAGGAGAAGAAATTCCACAACGAGCGCGTCGTGCAAATGGCCGATGCCGGGATCAACCTTGACAAATTCAATTATGTGAATTACAACCTGAAAGCAGAGGCCCAATTGGGCCTTGGCCAAAAGGCGGATGCCCTGGAAAACTTCAATACTGCAGCCAGTTACTTTTTCCGTTCTGCGCCCCGCACGGGCGATCTTGAAATCGGGTACACCTATATCCACATTGCCGAGTTGGAAATAGAGCTCAACAACAATACCAAAGCCGCCAAAGAAGCCATTGAAACCGGCTTGGAGAAGTTGGCCGGAGAAGACCAAAAGATCCAGGAGTTGGGCAACCGCAGGCCAGCCGAAAAAGCCAATTTCAAAGACTACTACGAAGAGATCAAGGCAGAGATGGAAAAGGTCAAATTCGAATGAGAAAAAGGGGGAACCCAAGAAGGCCACCCTTTCGGGCAGCCTTCCTATAGGAATGATGACAGTTCCTATTTAACAGCTGGGACCTGGGAATACTGGCAAATATAGCCGCGCCAGGTAACATTGATCTTGTAGTAGCTTCCTGTCAAATGCGACATATAGTTGACGCTGTCAAGCAGCCAGTTCCCGTTCGGCCGGTTATATTCCAGGGCATTGCCTACCTGATAGAAGTAGGAACAGAAGCTCTGCAAAGAATTACTTGATGAAGTGGAAAACTGTAAGTAAACAGTGATATTCTCCGTGACCGTACTATTGGTACCCGTACGGTATCTGCATTTGCCATTCGCATCGGAAATATCTTCTTCAAAGCAATTGGATAGGTTCACCATCCATGAAGAACTGGGATATAGCTGGGCTGGGAGGGTGCCGGAAATTGTGGAGGGAAGCGGGCAGGAACCACAGCTTCCATAGCCACTGACGGATGCCTGTATCTCGGGTGCCTCGGTTGAAGCCTTCGCCTCGATGGGGTCTTCAGCCGTTTCGCAGGAGGATACCACAAAAGCCATCGCGGTGAAGATCAGAATCGAATAAAAGAATCGTTTGGTGATTGTGAATTGTCTCATGATAATTAAAGTTTTAGAAGTTAAGTGAATCAATAATTGAGCAAGGGGAGCCTGGTCCCCTGCAATAGCAAGGAACAATGGGGATTAGAATAGATTTTGGTTGCCCCCGGAGATTTGCTACCAGGGAGTAAAATTTACCGTCCGGTGGACTTTCCGATATTATCTACAATGCAGATGCCGCCCACATTGTCGACTACAGAGGAAGACGAGGGGCCGCCAGGATTTCCACCGTAAAAATCGAAAAGGATTACATCACCGTCCGTAGCACTGATACAGACTGAAAATGGGTTGTCTCCCGGATTCCCAACCGGATCAGGAACATCATTCCACCCAGTGGGCGCACGGTATTTCATAGCAAAACCCGCCAGGTCTTCATATACGAGGTCAACATTCATGGATGGGTCCAGAGAAGATGCAACCCCGACTTCCAGCACAAACATGCAATCCAGATCCAGGTAGAAAGTATAGGTCGTCGTTCCGCAAGTACAGCCAGGAGGAACAGCGGGAGCATTGCCAGATACTTCCAAAGCAAGGTCAAATCCAGGGTAGCCATCTACTGGAATCTGGGTAAAAATGGGGGTAAAAGGTATTTCACCACTGCAGTCGCCCTCGGGTCCACCTTTACCATCGAGTGCGATGGATGGATCTTTCAGGTCCTGGATCGGATCAGCTGAACTGCAACCAGTCAGGGAGAAAGTGATTGTAACAAGGCAAGAAAAGAATGCGCTCAAAAAAAATAGTCTCATCGTTGTCATCATTAATATTGGTCATCAAAGAATTGCGAATTGTACCGAGGATCTTCTGAACTTCTAAGATGGAAGACTAAAGACAATAAACCTTGAACGAAATTTACAGAACCATACCGGAATCGCCGGTCCATCGAGGCCCCAAATCAGCCCTGAACGCACCAATACATGTATTTCGCCTTTGGAAACTTACTGCATTCCAGCCCGGTTCAGCTCGATTTTTTTTCGGATTGTTCCGATCACCCACTCTTTGTTGATGACCTTTTCCATTTCCCCCGCCTTTTCGAGCAAGACCTTGAGACCAGCATCCTTGGTGTTCGGGTCCTGGGATTCGGAGAGCTGAATCAGGCGGTTGAACAGGCGGATAAAATTCAGGTAACCCGTCCGGTGGTGATCCGATAGCTGTTTGTTTCTGGAGACAAAGTTGCGGAAGGAGTGGTAAAGCCGAAGCATCTCTTCATGCTCCTGTGCATCCAGGGTTTCCATGGCACCGAAATAGGCCTTCCACAATACACTTCTGGCCTCAAGGCTCCAGAATTGATCGTCAGGAGATTGCTTGAGCAGGGTAGAGAATTGACCGATCGCCTTGCGGAAATTACCACTGTGGAATTCGATGATGCCCAGGCAATAAGGTGCAAGCAGACTTCGGTCTTCATCGTTCAGTCGGGATGTGTATTCCTCGATAAAGGCTCGGCCCTCCTCCAGTTGATGGGTCCGTACCATAACGGTAACAATGTTTTTGAAATGGGTTCCGCTCAAGGCACCACCTGCCAACAAGAGTCCATTGTCCAGCAGCGCATTGTAAATCAGGTGCACCATCGCGTTGAATGCCGGAAGCCCGGTCACCATTCGCCGCATCCCGGTATTGAGAAGATAGCCATAGAGATCAGAGCGGTCCTCAAGGGCAAATTCATACTCATGTTCCTGAAGAAAATGGAGGTTCTCGGTGATCTGTTCCGGGCTTGGCTCATCTGACAAAAGAAGCTCCAACATGCGGGAATAAGCCTGCCCTACCAAGGGCAATTCGGGCAGGTCCAAAACAGCTGCTTCAATCAGGAAGGTCCGGGCGTCGTGATTGCCGAAAATACGGGCAGCGTTGGCAGCGGCACAAGCGTAACGTAACCGGGCCACAGTATAATAGATGTCCAGCAGTTGGATATGACGTTCGAATAAATTCCCCTGGTCCTTGCGTGGTTTGGCAGCCTCCAGTTTGGCCCGGCTGTGCTCCAGCAGCAGCTCCTCGTGAAAATGCTGATCACTTCCCGGCAATCGATGCAGGTTACGCAACCGCCTCCGGAATTCCCGGTCCAGGAGGTCGGCAGGCAAATCTTCATTCACCCAAGCTTCGAAAGGAAGGGTATGCAACCTGTCCTTTTCCTGCAGTGCCGCATGTACCAGCATAAAATCATTCAGCAAACTCAACAACTTCGAAATCGACTTTTCCAGAGTGGTTGCAGCCATTCCGCTCTCCTTCCCCAGCCGCTCAAAGGTGGCCCCCTCCTGTTCTTTCTCCTTGCTGTATCTCTTTAAGATCAGCTCCAATAGCGCGGCCAGGCCTGCATTGGAATTGAACTGACGCAATGAAATATAGGCCGCAAAATCTTTCCGTTTTTTGTCCGGGAGGGAAAATAACATTCGAAAAAATGCGCGGTCAAATAAGGTGTTCCTGGCCATCGGACAAAGAAGGAATTACAGGGTTGGTGAGAGGACAAGCGAAACGCAAAGTACTTAATCTCCAATACAATTGTTCTGGAAGGCGACAATGGCAAAGCCTGAAATTCTCCGTTTTTTTCTATCTTCCGCACTCATAACCGCCGCAATGATTTTTTTTCCCATGCTCCCCCCTCTTTATCGATTGGCAACCCTGCTGTTGGCATTTTTCTGCTCTGTTTCAATCTATGGACAGAACTACAGCCTGCAGTTTTCCGCAAAATCCTTCATTCCGCAGGCCAATTTTGAGGCCATCCTAAATGAGCGGGTTCCATTGCGGACACCTCAGTCTGAATTCAAGGGGATGCTGTACAAGCTGATTCAATTCAAGACCATCCCAACGGAGAATGAAAGACAGGCACTGCGGTTGGCGGGGGTGGAGCTCCTGCACTATGTGCGCAACTATGCCTGGCTGGCCACTCTACCAGCCGACCTCGACCCTGCCCAATTATCGCCCTGCCCCATCCGTCTGATCTCGGACATGGAAGTGGATTACAAGCTTAGCAAAAGCCTTTTTCAAGGCAATTTTCCATCGTATGCGCTCACTGATCCCGATCACATCAGGCTCAGTCTGCACCTTATGCAGCCTGTTTCGATGGCGGAAGTTGAGGCGATCAATGGGAATTCAGAAATAGAAACGATCATCAGAAATGCTGAGGTCGAAGCGTTCATCAGAAATGCTGGGGGAGAGATTCTGGAGGTACAGCCACCATATAATGTCATGGAAATTCTTCTCCCGGTTGAGGAGATCAGTACCCTGGCCGCAACCCCATTCATTTATCATATCAGTGAGGCAACTCCCGCCCCGGAACCCGAACAGGAAGTCAACCGCACCAGTCACCGTTCCAATATGATCGCTGCCGACTATGCCGGAGGACTCCATTTCGATGGGACGGGTGTCACCGCAGCTGTCTCCGAAGGGATGGTCGACACAACCCAGATCGGCTTTCATGGCCGCATTTTTGCAGGCTATCATACCGGGACCAGCTTCAGCGGTCATGCAACTGGTGTAGGCCGACGCATGGCGGGTGCAGGAAATTACAATCCCAAAGACCGGGGAATGGCTTTTGGAGCCGACTTGCTCACCGTCAATGGAGCTGTTTGGAACAATTCCACCCTTTATTTTTCAGACAGCTTGCGCATTGCCAACCATTCCTATGGCTACGGCTGCTCCTATGGCTACAACAGTGCCTCGGTGACCATCGACAACCAGGTGCGGACCTTTCCTTCTATGATGCATGTATTCTCCTGTGGCAATATCGGCACCGACAGTTCCTGCAATTATTATGGAGCACCGGGCTGGGCCAATATCACAGGAGCGGTGAAGCAATCTAAAAATGTCATTGCCAGCGGCGCGGTCAACGCATACGACCAACGCATGAACTTCAGCAGCAAGGGCCCCGCCTACGACGGGCGCATCAAGCCCGATATCTGTGCCGTCGGCCCAGGGGGCACTTCCCATGCTTCGCCCGGCATTGCCGGGGTGATGACCCAACTCTACCAGGCCTACAAATTCCACAATGCGGGACAGGAACCAGATGCCGGCCTCATCAAAGGGATCCTGCAAAACACCGGAGAAGACCTCGGAAATCCCGGCCCCGATTTCCAATATGGCTATGGTCGTATCAACGCCCGAAGAGCTTACAATACCATTGCTGGAGGCAGACACCTGACTGCCAATGTCTCCAATGGAATTACCAATACCCACACCCTTAACATTCCGGCCGGCACCCAGGAACTTCGTTGCCTGGTGTACTGGACTGATTATGAGGCAAGCGCCGGAGCGGCAGCCGCCCTCGTCAATGACCTTGATTTCCGGCTCACCGACCCGAACAACACGGTGTTTCTACCCTGGGTCCTCGATACCGCCGCCAATGCCAACAGCCTGAACCTCCCCGCGGTGCGGGGCCGTGACAGCCTCAACAATATGGAACAGGTTACCATTACCAACCCTTCTCCCGGCACCTACACTGTTTCTGTTGAAGGCCACCTCGTCCCCACCGGCCCACAAAAATATTACGTCATCTACGAATTTGTCGGGGATGACTTACTGCTTACCCACCCCACCGGGGGGGAAGGCTGGGCACCCGGCGAGAATGAAATCATCCGCTGGGATTCGTACGGAGGGAGCGGCCCCTTTGCCCTGGAATTCTCCGCCGACAGTGGAGCGACCTGGTCGACTATTGCAACCAATATCCCTGCAACCCAGCGCTACCATGACTACACGGTACCGGATACCATATCCGGCCATTGTCTGGTTCGGATCACGCGGGGCAACCTCACCGATGAAAGCGATGCTTCCTTCTCGATCATCCCTGTACCCGACAACCTGGATTTTCTCTGGTCCTGCGGGGATTCCGCAATGCTGACCTGGGACCCAGTCCCCGGTGCGACCGGCTACGAAGTCAGCCGCCTGGGCCAGAAGTACATGGACTTTGCCGGAACCAGCATGCAAAACCACCTCATGCTCACCGGCCTGAGCACCACCAACCCCGAATGGTTCAGCGTCAAAGCACTCGGCCCACTCCAAGCCAGGGGACGCCGTGCCATCGCCATGCAAAAACTGCCCGGAGACACCAACTGCGTGCCCTTCGAAGGCGAACTGGTGGCCGTTTTCAGCCCGGTTCCCGGCTATTACCCCGATTGCATCACTGCCCATGACCTCCCCGTCAGCATCCGCGTCAGGAACAACGGAGTATCGGCCTTCAATGGCACTCCGGTCGGCTGGCAGATCGGCAACGCAACCGTCCACAATGCGACCATTTCCACCACCATCAACCCTGCAGATAGCTATGACTTCACGTTTGCAGACAGCATGGACCTCTCCAACGTCGGTACTTACAATATCAAAATCTGGATTGCAGTTCCCGGTGACGCGAACCCCCAAAATGACACCCTGTCCTATACGATTGAAGTCTATCCTTCCGGCACCGTAACCCCTGCTTACAACCAAAATTTCGATGCCTTCACCACCTGCAATACCGCCTGGGGTTGTGCGGACATCAGTTGCCCTCTGTCTGAGAATTGGTTCAATGTACCCAACAACCCGGCCATCAACGGGGACAGCATTGATTTCCGGACCCATACGGGTGGGACGGGAACGGGTGGAACCGGCCCTTCCTCCGACCATACCAGCGGAAATGGCAACTACCTCTATCTGGAGACCTCCGGCAATAGTGGGTCTGGTTGCCAGAACAAACAAGCGGAATTGCACAGCCCCTGTTTCGATCTGCGGGGAACCAACCAACCGGAATTATCGTTCTGGTACCACATGCTGGGCTCCTCCATCGGAACCCTGCATGTCGATGCATTCGTAGAAGGTCAATGGCACCTTGACCTCATGCCAGAGATCACCGGCGACCAGGGCAATGCCTGGTTGTCAGCCAATGTGGATTTGAGTGCCTTTGCCGGAGAAATAATTTTCATCCGTTTCCGGGCCACTACAGGCAGCGGCTACACAGGAGACCTGGCGATTGACGACATCAACCTGAACACCTTGCCCGGCCTTGCCTTTTCCGCTGACCAACAAATGATTTGTCAGGGTGACACGGTTCAGTTTACCGATCTGTCCACCTATACCAATTCCGTGAACTGGCAGATCAGCCCCACCGGATCCAGTTTCGCAGGTGGAAGCTCATCCACCTCCCAGAATCCACTGGTTGTCTTCAACAATCCAGGCACCTACACCGTCACTCTGGTGGGAACAAACAGCTTTGGGATGGACAGCCTGGTCGAGACCGCCTATATCACCGTCAACACTCCCCTCGCCATGTCGGCCGTTTCCGATACGACACTCTGCCCCATCATTTCTTTTACGGCCCAATCCTCTCAGGGCACTGCGAATTCCTGGCAATGGGACTTTGGGGATGGATCACCGGGTGCAACCGGTCAAAACCCTACCCATGATTTCAGCGGTAGCGGAAACGGAACCTATAACGTGACCCTGATCGCCGGAAACCCCTGCGGTAACGACACCACCACCTTATCGGTTGAGATCAATTGTCTCGTAGGGGTCGCAGGTACCCGGGACAACACGGTTCGACTGTACCCGAATCCCGCGCAAGATCAACTTTGGGTGGATTTCGGACCGCAACCGACAGGTCCCATTCAGCTAAACGTGCGCGACCTTTCCGGAAGGCGCATTCTCGCTAAGACCTGGGAACAGAACCAGCTCAAGGGCCGCATGCCCATCGATGTTAGCCGACTGGCCGCTGGTGTATACATCGCCGAGATTCGAGGAGAGACACAGGTTTGGCGGGTGAAATTTGCTGTAGAGAAATAGACCCCGAGACCCCGCCCAATGCTAGAAAACGTTAATTATTCATTATAAATATTAAGCCTAAATATGCGTACCAATTGGAAAAACACCAGGGAAGACACGAATTACTATATCCAACTGACCAAATCCCCGGGAAATGTTTACATGACCGAAGATACCGGACACTGGAAATCTGAAACAGGGGGCTTTGTATCCTATGAAAGATTTCTGGAAGGCGTATCTCAGGATTGGGTGAGGAAAGGTTTCGGGAAAAAAGTGCTTCAGGAAGTTATTGCTGCCGTCAAGGAATTGTTGGAGGAGCAATCCTTATAGTTTTTCTACGTAGCAATTCAGCAGGGAATAGCCCATCGCAGCCCCCCGACCGATATTGCCCTTGAGGCGAACTGTACTTCCTTCCCTCAATCCGGGGCTCCCCCAGGTATAACACGATATCTGAGGATCGAACTGTTCATTGGGGCCTTTCTCGGTATAAATATGAATGAAATGACTTCCCATTTCCTTTTCGTTGGGGGCACTGCGCTTTGCAGAGATTACCTTTCCGGTTACTTCCCCGACCTTGCCAATATCACCGGCCCGTAGATCTTCATCAAAATTCCGAAGCTCTGAAACTGTCAATTGCACTTCAGCTGGCGTCTCCTTCGAGACATTATTCCCCCCAGGTCCACAAGAGGTGATCGTAAAAAGGAAGAGAACCGCTGTTAAGATGAAAATACTCCGCATACTGGTAAGGTTAATCAAAATTGAATTGCAAATCTAATCATTTAATATTTCCTACTCCTATGGGGTCCCTTTTCCAAGGAATAGAATCATTCATTTTCTGTCCCCTATATTTGTCCACTTAAACAGAAAACAACATGGGAAAAGGTATTCTATTCGGTTTTGCATTGTTGGTGGTAATGACTGGTTGCACAAAAGAACCCATTGCCAATTATGACGTTTCAGGAGCAACGGTAGTATCCGGAGAAACGGTCGAATTCACCAACACCTCCATGAATGCAACCACTTATGCGTGGGACTTTGGAGATGGCAGCAGCAGCAATGCGGAAAATCCTACCCATATATGGGCAGCAGGTGGTACCTACCCGGTTTCCCTCACCGCCTTCTCCAAGAATGAGAAAAAATCAGACGTCTTCGTTTCTGATATCACTATCGGCATGGGACCTGTGGAAATTGCAACAGCAAAACTGGTCAAGTCCTGGTCCATGGACTCCCTCACCCTGACCAAGCCCGGCGGACCCAACTATACTTTTCTCGTAGGGGATCTTTGGGGAGGAACAACCGAATACCTCTATGTATTCACCCTGCCCAATACCGCGAAAACATACCGGGATGGCGTGGAAGAGAGCTCAGGAGTCTGGGAATTGCCCAACCCGGATGAGATCATATTTGACAACATGCAAACCGCTCCCATCATTACCCTTACCGAGGGGGAGTTTGTCTTTTCATTACCTTCTGACAACGATCCCGAGTACACCGAGACGTTGTACTTTACTGCGCTTTGACCCCTGCTGGGCAGGTATTGCCCGCCAATGGGTGACGTTTTCGGTGCGGAACTGAATCATTCCATTCACTGAAACCGGACCGTCTTCAGGGTTCGCTCAGTACTTCATGTGTCTCAAGGTTGGTCACCCCCCAGTTTTCAAGTTCCTCTTCCGTCCATAGATCGGGGAAAAATATGCGGCGTTGATACTTGGGATGCATATAAGTCTTCCAACTGCTTCCCCCCGTTGCTTCTACTTCTGTTTCACCGCCGTCCAGGTATTTGGCTGCTGCATGGTAATGGGCCATGACCCACAGGATGTTTACGGTATGGTCGTAATGCCGCATCGAGTTGATCAGATTCACATCCTTCTTCGCCTTTTCGGGTAGGGATTTGAACTTTGACCAGAGATTCAGGGTGTTGTAGGTCTTCATGAAAACGAGGAAATCATCCAGGTACCGCTCTTCGAACAGGGTAAGCAGGGTGCTTTTTTCACCGGTTTTGTAATCTTTTCCTGCGGCTTGCCAATACAGGTGCTCAAAGGCATGGAGGAATGGTGTATCCCTGTCAATCGTATCCCTGAACCGAACATCTATCAGGTTGATCAACTCGGTGGAGGCAAACTCGATGAGGCGGTACTGGGCACTTTGAAATCCGGATGCAGGCGTGAGGGTCGTCCGGAATTTGAGGTATTGCTGGACATCCATGCCTTCCCCCATGATGTCAAAGGAAGAGGAAAGCATATCGAAATAACGGCTGATCCGGTCTAGTTGTCTGGAAAAAAAGGCCGGGCTTATCTCTTCCTTTTTTGCCACTTGGTCGATTTCCCATAGAATCATCTTAAACAGCAGTTCATTTACCTGGTGGTACATGATGAAGACCATTTCATCAGGGAGTCCGGTCCGCTGAATCTGCAGATTCAGCAGGGCGTCGGTGTGGATATAGTCCCAATAGGTAATGGGCTTGGCATGCAGCAGCCCTTCCAGGTGTACTTGTGGGTCTTGCCCGATCGCTTCGTATTTCTCTTTGAGTTGCTTGTGAATGTCCATGCCTGCCTGGGATTTTATCGTCAACAATCTATAAAGGTGGGAATCTTTAATAGAGCGTTTTATGACAATGGTCATTTTCAGGAAGATAAACCTGTACGGCAGCGGACAGGGAAACCCTGGCTGGAAAGGCTTTGTCTGTACGGCAGCGGGTGGATATCTGTACATCAGCGGGTGGACACATGCCCTCCAGGGGAGTCTGCACGACCCTCTCGGGGGGTGGTCGTGGCCCCCCGGCGGACCTGACAAGGCCCTTTCGGGAGCCATTGTTGGTCCCTCGGAGGGGCAGTTAGGGCCCTCAGGGGTACGTTCCCTTACCCTTCCGGGTACCTGTGGTGGCCCTCAGGTGGGCGAGGAAGGCCCCCTCAGGTGGGCAAAACTGCCTCCCTGGTGGGCCCCAGGGCGCCCCCTTGTGGGGGCCAACCGGCCCTCCAGAGCACCTTCATGGACCCTCTGGCGCACCTTCATCCACCCGCCAGCGTACCATTGTCCCCCCTCCGGGGTACCTCCATCCACCCGCAGGCGTACGTAAGTCCACCCGCTGATGTACAGTTTCACCAAACTCCCATTGGGAAACCAGCAATTAAGGTTCACCGATGCAGCATCTCCTGGATCATATCGCTGTTTTACCGTGTAGAGGCTATCCCAAAGCGTATTTTTAAACATACTGCCTCACAAGACAAAGAGACCGCCCCTGATGAGACAGTCTCCTTGCTATTGCCGGGATTGTAGTTCCCGGTTGGAAAATGGTGTGTGGGGTGGAGAAACGGGTGGAGATGGAGGTTTCAATCGGGAAACCTAAAAAATCAAATTCAATTGTATCTTTAATTGTATTCAGCGTTTAATAGGCATAATGCCTTACCGAACCCATTCCTATCCAACCATGAAGAAATCAATCTACGTTGCCCTGCTATTCCTATCGCTTACCTCTTTCGGCTGCCTTGATAAAGTAATGAAGACGAAGGTCAGCGATGAGATCCTGAAAGTATTTATCTCCCACGACCAAGCTTTGGAAGTAGCCTCTGAAAGTCTCCAGGCAAAAAACAATTCTACCAAGACTGCGATCATTGCAAAAGTTCAGGAAGAGATGGATCAGGGAAACGAAAAACATGCACATTTCCTCCCACAGATAGATGATATTTCCGAGCGTACCCATAGCATGCTCAACCACCTCGATGGACTCAAACAATCCTTGAAGGAATTTGCCGAGTTTGATGCTGAGACCGGAGAATTGGAATTCCCCGATGAGGTGGATCGCTCCACGGCATTTATGATGGGGATTGATCCGGAAGCCAATGAAGGGTCAGGAAATGGGGAGGGGATTCAGCTGAGAAAAAGGCTGGAAGCCTACGTGGGCCAGGCAAATTCCTGGATGATCCTCGAAAGTGAAGGGATAGAACCATCTCCGGTTGATCCCCTGGAACCAATTGTTGTCCTCCCAAAAGAGGGTGCCTATCTGCCGGAAAATGAACCGAAAAACGCAAGCCTGTCTTGGGAGGCCTATACATTTGCGTGGAAGCCAGCCGTTGCTACCATGGCGAAAATGGCGAGTTTTAAGCTGGAGGTATTAGAAGGGGAGGCCGAGCAATTGGATTTTCTGAGAAACCAATTGGGAGTTATTTCATGCTGGGTGGATTCTCTGGTCGCTGTTAACTCCCCCAAAAAGTAACCGCCCCATATGGATATGAAGCGGCTTTCCAGGTGAGTAGAGTTCAATTGGTTGAATATTAAAGCAAAGTGCCTTTTGGCAGAACTACTAATTAAGTGATCATTAGTTACCTACACGTCCTTAACACATTGCATCCGAAACGGTATAATACTGGCCTTTCTTCCCATCTTGGATTGATTCCAAAATAACCATAGCCGCACAATTTGCACTGCACTCTACGTTGGGACCACTTTTAGAAGGATCATTTGATAAAGGCCCATATTCCATTCCGGGACCACCGCCCCAGGCCTGGACTTCAAACTCCCCATTCAGGTTTGGGGTGTGAATGGTCTTTTCAGGATCTTCTGATGTTATCTCATCGGACCAGTTGCCTTGGGATATCACTACTTTCCATTTGGTGATTTCCTCCTCATTGGCGACGTAGGTCATAAACTGTGCACCGAACTGTACGTTGCGGCGACGGCCTTTTTGCTGCACTACATGCCAGGCTTCGTGGGGGAGATGCTGATCGTCGGGGTTTGGATAATCGCTCATGATTTTTAGGTTGGTATTGATTGCCTACTCTATTTGAATACCGGGCTTTTCGGATTCCGCCCCATCAAATCCTTATGCAGTTTCGGGAATGCCAATTGCACCATCGGAAATCCCGTTTTATACCACCGTGGTTTTGATGAACTGTAAATTGGAAAACTTACCGATTCCGCACCATCACACTTTTGGGCAGTTGTAAACAAGTGGTTTCCCTCCGGAAGCACCATAAACACTCTCAGCTGGCCTTATTTGACATTCTGAAGCGAAAAAAGTTAACACAAAACAGGTCAGGAGAATATCGGTGAAATCCTTATGCAGGGGTCAGTGTTGTCCGGAATTCAATCTGTAAAGGTGTTAAACTTTAAGAGAGGCTTTAATGGCAATGGGCACTTTCAGGAAGATTAAGGAGCGCTTTTGCATCGGTGCTCCTATGAATGAATTTCAGGTTACGCCCCTGCAAGTCCATTACCGAAACATCAAATCGCTCGAAATCCGTACGAATGGACAATTGGCCGCTGGTAGGCTTGGGGAGCGGTTGGAGGAAAGATAGGTTTTTAGGGATTAGGGATTAGGGATTAGGGATTAGGGATTAGGTCGATCAGCAAAAATGAGGCGACAAGCCACCCTACTCGCCCGGCACAAATTCAAGGATGGTCTGGTAAATGTAGGTCTTCCCCAATTGCCCACGCAGCCAGTTCTTCTGTGGACCGTGGATGTCGCTCGAATAGTTCATCAGCAACCATTTACCGGGTTCGAGTTGGGTGATGGCCGGGAAGGCGGTGTCACCGGTGGATGGAAAGTCCATGAGGTGGACGAGTTCCATATTGTCCTTGTCGAAATGCCAGAGCGCGGTGACTTTGCAGGTAAGCGAGTATCGGATGAGGTTGTACCAACGGCGCATGCTGACAGGAAGCCAGGTCGCCTTGTCAGCAGTCCCATCCAGGTTTCGACGGGCTATCAGGTAAATTTCATTCGCGTGACTGAAAAGCAAAGCACTGTCGTATTTGTCCCGGGTGGGAAACTTATGCCATACGTCCAGGCTGTCCCGGTGGGCACGGACCAACATGGCCCCTCCGCCTTCCTGCCGAATCGTTCCCCAGAGATTGCCCGCCTCATCAAAAATGAACTCCCCTTCCTCTCCACCATGTTCCCCGGTTTGAGGCGCCTCACTGATGGGAGCCCAGTCGAATCCATCACGGCTGACAAACAAACGCAGGTCAATATTCTTGCCCTTTTTATAGACATCCCGGCCATAATACGCCGACATATACATGACTTCTTCCCGGGTCCTGAGCCGCCAAGGCACATATCCCGGTGGTCCCACGACTTGCCTTTCCGACCAATCGCCATTTCCCGAACTGACCTGGGCCCAAATATGCTCCGGCTGAAAGCCCAGGGGATTTTTCCCCGCTTCAAAGAAATAGAAGAACAACTGGTCTTTGAAAGCGCAAAAGCGTGGCTCCCGCATGTCCTTTCCAAGGTGGATGTGCTGCTCCAGCCGCCAATGCTTGGGGTTCAGACCGGTCTTCAGGTACGTATTGGGACAACTCAGAACGATCAGCTCCGTCTTTCTAGAGGCAAAATGAGTGGGGGCCGTTCGGAAGGCGAAGTATATCCGATCCTTGAACCGCACGAGGTCCAGGTTGTTTTTGCCCCGTTGCGGCACCACGGTAGCGGGAAGTTCACCCGATGGTACCAGAACCTGCCAGTTGCTGCTGCGAAAGGTCTGGGCCGATGCACCCACGGCAAAGTAAGTGAGCAGGATAGTTGTAAATATGGTCCGGGTCAGTCCCCTGGTTTTCATTCTTTCCTTTGATTTTAGGATTCAATATAGGCTTTGTCGGGGGCATCTGTAAATTCCCTAAAATGGTTTCGGTATTATTGGTGAATGAAGACCTATTGGAAATCAGATCGAATTTGACCGCGGCTCACTGATAGACTGGCTAGATCGAATCAGTCTCTCTTACAGGTATGAAGGAGCAGGATTGATTCCGGTTGAAATGCCAGATTCCATCAGCAATAATTTTGTAACCTTCGAGGAGGTTGAAGATTTACATTCGGAATATTTTGAATTCTTTTGAGGTGCTTCTCCTAATTGATCCAGCAAATTATGTGGAAGGCAGAATACTGATTCCCGGAATGTTGCTTGGGAAGGGCATGACCTGCAACTTCCCGGATCTGACGATAACCATTAATTTGATAAGTTGCAGGATGCTTTCAATTCCTGTATTCCATCCTGGAGAAAGCTTCAGGCCATTCGCCCGGATCTTTTGGGGACTCTCCTTTCTGCTGGCCTCTCTTGGTCCCGCTCCCCTTTCCGCCCAAACAGGCGACTCCTTTGAATACATCGCCCACCGGGGCGTCCGGGGCATCTTCCCCGAAAATTCTATTCCCGGTTTTCAGTTGGCCCTCTCTAAAGGGGCAGACATGCTGGAAATGGATGTTCTCGTAACCAGGGACAACCAGGTTCTGCTTTCTCATGATCCGGTCATCTCCGAAGAACTTTGTTCTCATTCCGGAAATGCCGAGACCTCCGAGGAGGAACGGATCATCTATGGAATGACCTATGAAGAGATTCAGGCCTATACCTGTGGAGAAAATGGCCACCCAAAGTTCCCCGAGCAGGAAAAGGCCCAGGTAGCGATTCCCCTGCTGGGCGCAGTGATCGATTCCTGCATGGCTTATGCCCAAGCCAATGGACTTCCGACCCCCGCCTTCGACGTGGAATTGAAATTCTCTCAGAAAATGGAAGGCCTGTATTATCCGGAGAAAGCAGCATACGTGTCCCTCGTCCTTGATGTCTTGAACAAAAGGGACGTTTTGGACCGCTGCGTTTTGACTTCCTTCGATGAGGGCATTTTACAGACCATCCATCAGCAGTCTCCTCAAACCAAGGTCGGTTTGATCATGGCAAATCTGAAAGGTGTAAAAGGGAACCTGAAGCGCCTGGGTTTTGTCCCGGACTATTTGGTAGCCTACCACAAATTAATTAGCCGTCGGATGGTTCGTGAGGCCCGGGAAAAGGGAATTGAGGTGGTGGCATGGACGGTGAATAGCCGCAAACAGATTGATCAACTGCGAAAAAAAGGAGTCACATCCATTATTTCGGATTATCCGGGGTTGGTGAATTAGTGAAGGATCATTCAGCAATCAGTTCCTGAAAAACAGATCGGAAGGTCGGGCTTTCTTTTTGCGCTTCCCCTCGGTTGTTATTTTTTTTCCGGTAAAGGGGTAACGAATCCTGACTGCCGGTATAAAGGGTTGTTTACAATATTTCAACAGAAAAATACAACCCAATGAGTGCAACTGAATCAAATCTGTACAGCGTAGGCTATGACATGGTCGTGGGCCTGACGCAGAATTCTCTGAATTCCACCATGGAACGCTACCTTTCCACGCTTCCCAACAACGAGCTGGAACCAAGCTGCTACCTCTATACCGATCCTTCGGCCACCGATGTGAAGTCCATCTCCTACTCGGACTTGCTGGACCTCACCTGCGGGGTGGACCCTTTTACCATTCCCACCACGACCACCAACGACCCAAATGCAGACCCAGACGATGTGGCAGCGGTCAATACCCTGGCCAGCGTTCTGTTCGCCTATGGCTTCAAAGCCACTATGGGGCTCCCCAACACCAACAACCTTCCTGACATCATCACTTTGCAGGATGGCACCCAATACCAACAGGTGATATACAATATGTACTTCGCGGACTTCAATATCGTCCAGTTGCAGCCGGGCTTTGGTTACATGACCTTGACCAATACCGCACAAACGGCAAGCGATCCCTGGATATACCAGTACGAGGTCAATTTAAACCTGCAAAGTACAGAGTACAGCAGCTCTGATTCGGAAATCCCGAGCGAAGTTCTGAACCTGAGCAATGCAAGCATGTTCAGCATTCAGCAATTGTTGCTGGACCTGACCGTTGCCCCGGTAATCTCGGCAAATCCACCGGCCGTGTACACGGAATTCGACGCCAACCCGGAGTTCCAGCAGTACCTTCAGAGCTATTTCAATTGTTTAAGGGACAACGAGGCGACCGTGTTCAGCACCGCGATCCAGCCGCTGGATGACAGTTCCACGAGTTCGCCCTCCCTGGTTCCGACCGCTTTGGATTTTATGGTGAGTCGTTATACGAGCGATCCCAATGACGGCGGATTGACCGAGGAGCAGACCCAGGGATTGTGGACATTGAACTACCTGATCATGGCGAACAACAATACTTTACCAAATCCGGCGGTTGACCCCTCCCCGACCTGGAACTGGCTGGATGCAAACGAAGACCAGAACTACTCCGGAGTGATGACGATCGGGAAGGCGATTTTTGTGAATTATCTAAAGGAAACACTGGACCCCGCGCTCTATGACGTGTGCATCTATCCCGACATTGAGATCACCGATGACAAGGATATCAAGACGAACAATTGGTACCACGAAAGCAACCCGGCATACACGAAGGAGAACACGACCAACAACCAAACGCTGGTATTGTCGCATAGTTATAACTCCCCGACTATGTCGGACGAGGCGAGCGCAGACTGGTACAAGGCGGAGATCTCTACCAAGGTCACTTCGAATGTTTACCTGAATGGCAATACCATTGAAATCGATACCCAGATCACGGCCTACACGACATTCTATGCGGGCTATTTATGGGGAGATGATTCCTTGAGCAAAACGCATGGCTATGTGTATGCCAAGCAGAACAAAATGGTGTATACCCTGTCGACAAATCCCGATGGCAAATTGCAGGTAACCGAAGATACCGATGCTTCAGGCAACACCAATTTGCTGGGCACAAGTGGCTACGGCGAACCGGATCCGAGCGTATGGTCCAAATTCCTTTCTGGCGGCAATGAGAGTGATTGGGCGACCAGTTTGACTTCGGAACTTGATACGGCGATTGACGGTTACCTTAACAGCTACGATTCCCATCTGACCAATCTGCTCAACAATGCAAATGCGTGGGTCTATCCGGGAGCCGATACGTTTACTTATTCAAAGAGTACCTTTTCGGATTACCAGGACCTCACCTCCTACGTGAAATACACCGACGTATCCTGATCTAACCGACGTATCCTGATCTAAGCATTCTCGCTAACCGTAGCAACAATCCTGTTTTCTTCCTTTTCCACCTTTCATTTTTCAATGTCATGTCAACGATTACCATCTCCTACTCTTCTGAGTTGATGAGCAACTATATGCAGGCAGATACCCTGGCACCGGACAAGAAGTTCGAGGCGCTGCAAACCGTAGACGGCCACTCTCTGCTTTTTTCCATCGGCACCGACGGGGTCTTCTACCTCACCGAAGAAGTCACCGGCGAAAAGACCGGCTGGCTCCGCAATGACCTGAGCACCGCCCTCGCAGTCAATTTTCCCGATGCCACCGAGGTTTCTGCGAATACCTTCTCGGTCAGCCAAAGCGACCTGGATGCGGCCTACTGCGTAGTCCTCGCCCTCACCGTGGATGGTCAGGACCACCTGTTCCTGGCGACCG
>CAYGRE010000021.1:0-77102 GCA_964352215.1 uncultured Bacteroidia bacterium | reverse complement strand
CAACCACAGCTTGGTCAATCAGTTGGGGCAACAAGGCGTCTCCAGTTTCAGCCTCGACCTCTTGCCAAGGACGACCAGGGCCCAGGCCATGGATATCCTGTCTTCTATGAGCACCATTTCCGGATACAAAGCCATCATCGTGGCGGCCAATCAACTGGGCAGCTTCTTCCCCATGTTCATGACCGCGGCAGGTACGGTCATCCCCGCCAAGGTTCTCGTCCTCGGAGCCGGGGTGGCTGGATTGCAGGCAATTGCTACGGCCAGACGCCTCGGGGCGGTCGTACATGCCTTTGATGTGAGAGCAGCGGCACGCGAAGAAGTACTCAGTTTGGGTGCCAAATTCGTAGATGTAGAGGGGGCCAAAGACGACAAAGATGCGGGCGGATATGCGGTAGAGCAAACAGAGGAATTTATCAGAAAGCAGACCGAAGCGATTGCCCAACAAGCATCTGTCTCTGATGTGGTCGTTTGCACGGCCTTGATCCAGGGCCGTAAGGCACCGATTCTCCTCACCAAAGAGACCGTAGAACGCATGAAACCAGGCTCGGTAGTGGTGGATCTTGCTGCGGTCGCCGGTGGCAACTGCGAAGTAACCCGGAACGATGCCACCATCACCCACAAGGGGGTGACCATCATCGGGGATTCCAATCTGGCTTCCTCCATGCCACAAGATGCCAGCATGATGTTTGGCAACAATGTCTTCAATTTCCTGAAACTCATCATCAAAGAAGGGGAGTTGGACCTCAACCTGGAGGATGACCTGGTCGCAGGAACCCTGATCACCCATAACAAGGAAGTGGTCCACGAAAGAGTGCAAAAGTCCCTGTCAAATCAATCTCCCGCCATTTAACCCCAATAAATCACCGTTTTATGGAAGCCTTTTCTGATTTTTTCCTCGGTAACGAACACTATATCTACGTCATCGTCCTCTCGGTTCTATTGGGAGTTGAAGTGATTTCCAATGTACCCGCAGTATTGCATACCCCTTTGATGTCCGGTGCGAATGCCATTCACGGAGTCGTGATCATCGGAGCCATCATCGTCATGGGACATGCCGAATCCGATGACTACCTCGCGCTCACCCTTGGATTTCTCGCTGTCGTACTGGGAACCCTCAACGTCGTCGGCGGATTTGTGGTGACGAACCGGATGCTGGAGATGTTTAAGAAAAAAGACAAGAAATAAGCCATGTACAACAATTTCATCCTCGGAATTATCTACCTGATTGGCTCATTGTCTTTCATCGTAGGACTGAAAATGCTCAGCAGCCCCAAAACTGCCCGTCGGGGTAACCTCATTGCTGCTGCGGGTATGTTCATTGCCATTCTCGGAACCATCATTTTCCATACCAAAGGCGGTGAATCCATTGGCAATATCCCCTTGATCCTGGCCGCGATGGCCATCGGTACCGGTATCGGTTGGTTAATGGCCGTAAAAGTAAAAATGACGAAGATGCCGGAAATGGTCTCTTTCTTCAATGGAATGGGGGGGGCCTGTGCCGCTGCTATCTCCTTGATCGAATTCAGAGGCCATGCCCATCCTGACGCCGGATTTCTCATCATTGTCTATGTAGGCCTGCTGATCGGTAGTGTCTCTTTCAGTGGCAGTATGGTGGCTTATGCCAAGCTTGCAGGGAAGGTCAAAGATATTTTCCTCGGCTGGTTGCAGGTCGTCAATCTGGTCTTTCTGGCAGGTATCATCACCCTGATCGTGGTGGGGATCGTTGACCCTGAGCTCATTGGCCCGGCCATCATCTGGGTCATTTTAGGAGCCTCGCTGCTCTATGGTGTCCTCTTCGTGCTCCCGATCGGAGGGGCAGACATGCCAGTGGTTATCTCATTGCTCAACTCCTTTACGGGAATTGCCGCTGCCTTCGGTGGCTTCCTCTATGGCAATGCCATCATGCTGACAGGAGGAATCCTGGTTGGCTCAGCAGGTACCATCCTTACCATTCTGATGTGCCGTGCCATGAACCGCCCACTCAGCAATGTACTGATCGGTGCCTTCGGTGGAGGTGGCGGCGGTGGAGGAAAAGGGCAGGAGGGAGACCAAACGGTCAAAGAGATCAGCATTACCGATGCCGCCATCCTCTGCGCCTATGCCACCAAAGTCTCCATCATACCGGGTTATGGATTGGCCGTAGCCCAGGCCCAGCACGTTTGCCATGAATTCGAAAAGCTACTGGAAGAAAAAGGCGTGCAGGTGAATTTTCCCATTCACCCGGTTGCGGGCCGGATGCCAGGGCACATGAATGTGCTCCTCGCTGAGGCAGACGTTCCCTATCAAAAAATGGTTGAGATGGAGGATGCTAACCCTCAGATGCCCAACACTGATGTAGTACTCGTGGTAGGGGCAAATGATGTCGTAAACCCGGCTGCGGAAACCGATCCCACCAGTCCCATTTATGGCATGCCGATCATCCAGGCTGACCGCGCCAAAAACATCATCGTGATGAAGCGCAGTATGAGCAAAGGGTACGCCGGCATCCAGAATGGACTCTTCTTTCACAAGAATACCAGGATGCTCTTTGGCGATGCCAAGGATACACTGGAGAAACTCATTGCCGCTTTGAAGGATATCTGATACGTGCGACTGAGGGCCAATTTTATCAGCCTGATACCAAGGGTATATCCGCAGTTCTTAGTACGGGTTATCTGTCAATCGAAAGCAAATATCCCACTCCCGGAGGTGCCTACCCAGTGGCGACCATTGCCATCTATTACCATGTCCTCGGCAAGGGAAAGGCCTGGATCGCTGTTCTCACTGGTATAGACTGTCCAGGAGTTCCCGTCAAAGCTGGTTAACTGAGGAGCTGCCAGCCAAATATTGTCGTCAATATCATGATAGAGGGTTTTGACCTGGTTACCGGGGATATCCGAATTGGAGGTCTGGTAATTGGTCCAACTGTTTCCTGACTTGAATACCAATCCTACCTCGGAGCCGATCCATAGCTCAGCATTGCCGGCATGAATGACCGAAGTCAGATTGTTGCCGGGAAGATCCGAATTGCTGGTATTGAACCCTGTAAAACCCGGAAAATCAAATTTCAGAAGCCCGGCATCCTCGGTTGAGAAGTAAAATTCCGCATTCGGGCCGGAAGCGATGCCTGTGAGCTGGTCGCTGGGCAGGGATGAGTTGGTGGTGGTGTATTCGGTCCAGGTCGTTCCATCCCAGATCAGGAAGCCTGCGTTCGGAGCTACCACTACAGTCCAGTTAATTGCCTGAGCGATGCCTTCAACATTGTCAATCTCTGCGGGAACTCCAGCCACCGAAGAGTTCCAGACCGTCCACGTACCATTGTCGAGATTGGCCACGCCACCTCCAAAGGTGGTAAACCACAAATCACCGACTATTCCCGAATGTATGGCCCTGACATCATTGCTTGGAAGGCCGGAATTGGAGGTATTGTAGATCGTCCAGGTATCGCCATCGTAGGATGCCGCGCCTGAAGGTGTCGCAACCCAGAGGACATTGCCGACCAACTCAAGGTCGTTGATCACCCCGGAGGGGAGGTCCGAATTGTCTGGGGTGAAGTTTTGTAGATTCTCTACAATAGAGCAGACGTCAGGACAGTTCCCGCCGCAATCGACCCCGGTTTCACCCCCGTTCTGGATTCCATCCGAACAAGAGATACAGGCCTGACAAATACCGCCACAATCGACTGCGGTTTCATCCTGGTTCTGAATTCCATCGATACAGGTTTCATCTGTTCCACAACCGGAAATGGTGAAAAGGAGGAAAACAAGTACGGACACAATGGTAAATCGAAATGGTTTTTGCATATCAAACTGGGTTATTCTAAAACCGTACCAAACTGATTTATTTCACTACCGTTAACTTCCGGCTGATCTTAGTCTCAAGGGTAGTCATTTCTACAAAGTAAACCCCACTTGGCACGGTTGAGATGTCCAGCACCGGAGCTTGTCCTTCCAGGTAATCACGTTCCAGAACCGTCTGACCATCCACATTGATTATCCGCAAATGGGCATCTCCCCAAAGGTCTTCTGAAACCATGAACTCCACCCGGTCAAAGGCAGGATTGGGGAACAACTTCATGAAATTCTCTTCCACCGGAGCCTGCACTGAGGTCGCTGGCCCTTCAATCACATGGTGGGCCTGGTCGATGGCCGGGCTGGTGACGACATTCTTCATGCCGGAAGGCCACTTCACGACGATAGAATCAATCGCGGTGGCAGCACCGATGCCAAAGTGAGCGTTGAGGGTACTCATCGGGCTAAAGCTCTGCGTCGACCGGATCTCACGGACCTGAATTCCCCAACTGCCATGGATTTCAACCCTGGCACCAATCCCATTTCTGTTGCTGACCACCCCTTGGGTGGTAACTTTCACATAGTGGTTGCTGTTGGCATCGTTGATCCAAAGGTTATTGCCACTGATGACATCCAGGAAGCCATCGTTGTTGAAGTCACCGATACCGCCATTCTGAAAGGAAATATTCGCAGGGGTGAAGGTCATGTCTCCATTTCCAAGCAGGAGACGGTTCTGCAGCTCAGAGAAGATGTCGACATAGCCATCGTTGTTGAAGTCTGCCGCAGCATTCTCCCAGGCGCCCAGATCGTTGGGGTTGATCCCGGAAGTCATGATCGTATCCACAAACATCCCATTGCCCATATTGCAATAGAGACGGTTCTGAAAGTCGTGGTTGACTATGAAAGCGTCGAAATCGCCATCGTTGTCAAAATCTTCAAATACGGTGGTCCAGGACTGAGCATTGTCATCGAGACCATGCTGGGCAGCCACTTCTGTATAGGTACCATCACCATTGTTGCGATAGAGGCCATTGGTCCGGGAAGGATCACCAGGCTGGGCACCACCACGGCATTTGGTAATATAAAGGTCATTGTCCCAATCCCCATCGAAGTCCACCCAGATGGCCGCATAGTTGCCGGGTAGGTCAATGGTATGGATCAGGGAAGTGTCATAAGAGAGGACACCCTGCCCGTCATTGCGGTAGGGGTGACTTTGATCGACATCGTGGCAGATAAATGCATCCAGGTTGCCGTCGTTGTCAATATCTGAAAAGGTAGAGCGCTGGCAGAAGATGTATTCAGGATGGGCATCTTCTGTATAATTGGAACCCGTGCTGTCTGCATAGATAAAGGAAGCCCGGCTGCCGTCTCCAAAACAAAGGTCATTGTAACCATTCCCATCGATGTCTCCCGCGCAGATACTCCAACTGGGATTGTTTTGCAAAGCCACTGAATGCACCGTCTGGGTCATGCCAAGCAGGGGATCCTGGTAATCAATGATGATGGAATTGCCATCTACCCGCACAACATCATCCAGGTAATCACCGTTCATATCCACCGCACAATTGGCATAACTGAACCCACTGAAAGGACCAAGCAGGTTATTCTGGTTGGTAAAAGTAGGCGCTTGAGCTGGCAGGATAGTGGAACTGAAGAGGAAAAGGCAAGTAAACAGTGCTGCGTAGAAAGCTTTTTTCATTTCAATGAGGTATGGAGTTAAAGTACCATTGGAAATTCAATCATAAGTTAGGAAGATTCCGCTGACAATTGAAACAATAGGATATTTCTCACGCCCAATCGGGCAATTTATACCCCCGGTGAACTATGTAACTGAATTCTGGAATTGATCTTTTTGGATCAATTGCCCTTTGCTAGTTTTCAGCTGGAACAATTAATTATCTACATGAATCAAGTACTACGCACCCTTTTCGCAATTCTTGCCTTCCTGCCATTTTCCCTTTCTGCGCAGACAACCTCCACCCTGGCACTGCCGGGTTCGGGAATGGATGACGACATGCTACTGGATAGTGCCGGGAATATATTCGCTGCTGGTTATGACAATGGAAATGTCTATCGGGTGACCCCATCTGGTGCTGTATCCCTCTATGCCACCGGATTTTCTGCAGCCAACGGACTAGAGTGGGACCATCTCGGGAACCTCCTTGTCTGTGACAATACCGGAGACGCCATCTATAAGGTTGCGCCCGATTCCAGCATTTCCCTCTTCATATCCATTAACAGTCCTTCTGGTATCACCCGGGATCCTTTGAGCGACACCCTCTATTTTACGTCCTACCTCGGCCATTCCGTCTATAAGTTAGCTCCTGATTCCACCCTGATCCTATTTGCCCAGGGAAGCCCCCTCAATGGCCCGGTTGGGTTGGATTGGGATAAAGACAACAACCTGCTGGTAGGGAATTTTGGCAATGGGGTGGTCCACCGCGTCAACCGCTCTGGCAACGTCAGCCATATTGGCACATTCCCAATGAGCGGTGCTACTGGCTTTATCGCCTACAAGGATGGCTATATCTATGGAACCCGTTTTCAGGCAAACCGCATCTACCGGATGGATACACTTGGGAACACCGAATTGGTGGCGGGCTCACTGAACGGACAAATAGATGGGCCGGTGAGTGTGGCCCGCTTCAACCGGCCCAACGGCATCATCTTCAGTCGGGGAGGGGATAGCCTCTTTGTGACCGATTATGGCGCCAAATCCATCCGGGTGATAACTGATCTGGACAGTATCGGGATCGTGGGGATTGATGACCAGGAGGGAATGAATATTTCGCTAAATGTCTTCCCAAACCCTGCCCATGATAAGATTAAAGTTGATTTTGACCTGCCCTTGCTGGAAGGAAATGCAATGATCCGCATGGTGGACAATTTCGGGAGGGAGGTGCTTCGCAGAGAGGTCAAAGCATCAGATCAGCAGTCGATTCAGCTCGAAGTGTCTAACCTGGCGACCGGGCAATATTATCTGATATTGAATGCAGACGAAATTCAGTTGACTCAAAAGGTAATGGTAGAATAGGCTGCCAGCACAGACTGTCAGCACAGACTGTCAGCAAGACCGGTTGACAGCAAGACCGGTCGTCAGCAAGATCGGTTGACAGCAAGACCGGTTGACAGCGAAATAAGCTGGTAGCAATGTTAAACCGTTGAATCCAGCTTGTTGGTGACCACATGGTACCGAGGGTCATCAATATCATGTGTGATCACCGATTCGAAATTTGGGTTGGCCTTTAGCAACAGGATTTTACAGTCCGGGCTGAGGTGAGTCAATCGAATGTCTTTCCCAGCGTCGAGGTACTTATTGGCAATGTTCCGCATCGCTTCGATGCCGGAGTGGTCAGATACCTTGGACTCGATAAAATCAATTTCCACCTTGTCGGGGTCGTTCTTCACATCAAACTTTGCATTGAAGTTCTGCACCGAGCCAAAGAACAAGGGGCCCCAGATTTCATAGACTTTGGTGCCATCCGGTTTGAACCGTTTCCGGGCCCGGATCATGGTTGCATTTTTCCAGGCAAATACCAGCGCGGAGATGATTACCCCAACGATGACCGCGATGGCAAGGTCTACGACTACCGTCACCCCCGATACCACGACCAAAACGATCGCATCAGGGAGGGGAATCTTATTCAGCACCCGGAAGCTACTCCAGGCAAAAGTTCCAATCACGACCATGAACATCACCCCAACCAGGGCGGCCAGTGGAATCTGTTCGATCACGGGTGCTCCAAAGAGAATGAAGCACAAGAGAGCCAAAGCAGCTACGACACCCGAAAGGCGGCCACGACCGCCGGAGTTGACATTGATGATGGACTGGCCGATCATCGCACAGCCCCCCATACCACCAAAGAGGCCGTTGAGGAGGTTACCGCTGCCCTGGGCGATACATTCCCGGTTGCCACTGCCACGGGTATCGGTGATCTCATCCACCAGATTGAGGGTCATCAGGGATTCGATCAAACCAATCGCCGCCAGGAGGAAGGCCGTCGATAGGATCATTTCCCAATGACCGGCGATGGTCGAGAACATGCTCCACAACTGAGTCTGGAAAGTAGGTAAAGAGCCAGCCAAACCTTCTCCACCACCATCGCGGATAAAGCTCCCCACCGTATTGACGTCTATATTTCCGAAAATGGCGATACAAGCGACCACGACAATCGCAGTCAGCGCCGCAGGAATCTTCTTGGTCAATTTCGGGAGCCCGAACATGATGGCCATGGTAAGACCCACCAGCCCGATCATGATCCACAGTTCCGTTCCCTGCAACCATTGATCTACCCCGCCCACTTTCTCTTTGAACAATCCCAATTGAGACAAGAAGATCACAATGGCAAGGCCATTGACAAATCCCATCATTACCGGGTGGGGGATAAGGCGGACAAATTTTCCCAATTTCAGGAGACCGGCCGAGATCTGGATGACCCCCACAAAGAGCAGAGTGATAAACAGCCATTGCAGGCCCAGGTTCTCAATCGGCGCCGCGAGTTCAGCCCCCACTTCATTTCCCTTTTGGATCATGTGGACCATGACCACTGCCATCGCACCGGTTGCACCGGAGATCATACCCGGACGTCCTCCAAACAGCGCGGTGACGATTCCCATCATAAAGGCTCCATAGAGCCCAACCAAGGGGTCTATGCCAGCCACGAAGGAAAATGCAACCGCTTCAGGGACCAGGGCCAGCGCGACCGTGAGACCTGAAAGAATGTCGTTTTTAGGATTATGGGTAAAATGTCTAAAGAGCTTGGTCATACCACTGGATCAATTTTCTACAAGGCGGCAAAGGTAGGGGACATACTGTAAGGACCACATTATTTCCTGATCTTTTTTCACTGGGGATCAGACAAATTGCCGCTTTAAGCCCTTTGCGGTTCAATTAATTTGTACACACATGGAATCACAAAGAGATTCAGAGCAGTAGCACTCAACAATCCTCCCAGAATCACGATCGCCATCGGGCTTTGGATTTCATTGCCGGCTTCACTGGCATTGAGTGCCAAAGGGACCAGGGCCAGGGCTGTGGTCAGGGCCGTCATGAGGATCGGATTGAGCCGGTCAATCGAACCCCGTAGGATCAATTGATCCTTTGCAATCCCGCGGACTTCTTTCTTAAGTGCTTGATAGTGAGAGATCAGGAGGATTCCGTTTCGGGTAGCTATGCCAAAGAGACTGATAAATCCAATCGTAGAGGCGATAGAGACGATCCCGGAAGTAAAATAGACAATCAGGATACCACCAATCATCGCCATGGGCAGATTGAGGAGTACAATCCCGGCCAGTTTTAGATCCTTGAATTCGAAGAAGAGCAGCACAAAAATGATAAGGATAGCAATCAGGGAGGCCCAGAACAGCAATTGAGAGGCTTGGGCCTCACTTTCAAATTGCCCCCCGTATTCGATCCGCATGCCATCCTTTAACTTTACCTTGCTTTTGATCCGCTCCTGGAGTTCGTTCACCGTGCCCCTGAGATCACGGCCCGCGACATTGGCGGAGACCACCACCTTGCGTTGTACATTTTCCCGGTTGATGGTATAAGGGCTACTTTCAGAGGTCAGAGTGGCTACCTGATCCAGGCTGATTTTAGTTCCATTGGGGAGGTCGATCAGTGCCTTTTCCATCTTATGGATACTTCCCCGCGCCGTAGAATCATAGCGTACCACCAGATCAAAACTCTGCTGTCCATCAAATACCTGGGAGACTGATTCTCCTGCAAAGGCAATGTCTATGAGTTCGGTAAAGTCATTGATAGTCAGCCCATTTTTGGCAAGTAGCTCACGCTTTGGTTTGATTCTGATTTGCGGCACCTCGATCTGTTGCTCCACCGAGACGTCCACCAATCCCTCTATATTTTCAATCTCGTTCTTGATCTCGGTGCAAGTCAGGAAAAGGTCTTTAAGGTCACCCCCAAATACCTTGATCGCGATATTGGCGCGGGTCCCGGAAAGCATGTGGTCGATCCGGTGGGCAATGGGCATGCCAATCGTAATATTGACCCCGGCTACCCCCGCTAAAGCATTCCGCACATCTTCCAGAAACTCCTCCCGGCTGCGGTCCTTCAGGACAAATGGGGCCTCTACTTCGGATGAATGGACCCCCTGGGCATGTTCATCCAATTCGGAGCGTCCCGTTCTCCGGGCCACCACGTCAATCTCAGCAATTTCCAAAAGGGTATTTTCTACCAAACGCCCCACCGTATTGCTTTCTTCCAGAGACATTGAAGGTGGTCCCACTACACTGATTACCAAGGAACCTTCGTTAAAATCCGGCAAAAAGCTCCGGCCCAGCCCGGTAGCAAAATAGATGGTGACGGCGAACCCCAGCACGGTAATCCCAATCGTTAGTTTAGGAACCTGGATCAACCTGGCAAGTGCATTCCGGTAACCGCCTTGCAATATTCGTTCGATCCTTGTCCCCTCAGCCCTTTTGCTCAGGAGCTTTTCCTTGCCCAGGAGATAGCTGCATAAGACCGGGGTCACCGTAATGGCCACAACCAGGGAGGTGATCACAGAAGTGACAAAGGCGATGCCCAAGGGTTTCAGCAAACGCCCTTCCATGCCTCCCAGGAAAAACAGCGGCACAAAAGCCACAATGATGATCAGGGTAGCAATGATGATTGAGCTACGAATCTCAGCAGAACCTGCAAATACCACCTGGATTGTACTTTCCCGCTCATGCTTGGGCTTTTTGATATTTTCCCGCAGCCGACGAAAGACATTCTCTACGTCGATGATGGCGTCGTCCACCAAGGCACCAATCGCGATGGCCATGCCGCCCAGGCTCATGGTATTGATGGTATAGCCGAGGATTTTCAAGACCAGAAAGGACACCAGCAAGGAAAGGGGAATCGCCAGCAGGGAAATGATGGTGGTACGCCAATTCATCAGGAAGAGGAACAAAACCAGCACCACAAAGAATGCACCTTCCATGAGGGTTTTCTGGAGATTGTTCACCGAAGCCTGGATGAAGTCGGCTTGTCGGAAAATCTGAGAGTTGATCTCGACTGTTCCCGGCAATGTGGCTCTGAGCTCATCCAAGGCACGGTCGACGCCCTTGGTCAGCAATATCGTATTCGCATCCGGCTGCTTGGTGACGGTCATGATGACCGACTGTTCTCCGTTTTTGGACCCATCCCCAATCTTATCAGCAGCGCCGATTTTCACTTCGGCCACATCTCCAATGGTGATGGGTTGACCTCCCACCATCTTGACCAAGGATTGCCTGATCTGATCTACATTGTTGATGCGGCCTTCTGCTTTGATCGAATATTGGTTGCCGTGGCGATTGTAAAATCCCCCACTTGAATTCTCATTGGAGTGGGCGACTGCTTCAGTTAATTCCTGTAAACTCACCCCGTAATGGTCCATGCGCAGGGGGGAAGCCAGTACTTGAAATTGCTTGAATTCGCCTCCAATCGCGATCACATTGGCGACCCCGGAGATGGACTTGAGTCTGGGACTGATTTCCCAATCGGCCAGGGTGCGGAGGTCCATAGGATCGAGGGAGTCTGAAGAAATGCTTAACAGGAGGATCTCACCCATGATGGAAGCGATCGGGGCCAGGGTGGGCTTGCCTACGCCATCGGGAAGGCTTTCACTGATGGCCGGGATTTTTTCGCTGACGATTTGCCGGGCTTTGTAAATGTCGGTTCCCCAGTCGAATTCCACCCAGATGATTGAGATACCGGCCGCAGAGGAAGAGCGTATCCGGCGCACACTCGAAGAACCGTTCAAGGCCGATTCGATTTTGAAGGTCACCAGTTTCTCTACTTCTTCCGCCTCCATGCCGTGGCATTCGGTGAGCACGGTAACCGTCGGGGCGGTCAGGTCGGGCAGTACATCCACCTCCATGGAGTTGACCACATAGATGCCAAACAGGCAAAAGCCCAGTGCTGACAGCAAGACCAGCAAACGGTTCCCTAATGACAATTCGAGGATCAGGTTGAGCATGTGTCTGTTGTTAATGTGAATGTCCGTGCGCAGGAGCCTGACCACTCATGGATGCCATTTTGACTTGAAATGCACCTAAGCTCACCACCCGTTCCCCTTCCGCCAGACCTGAGAGAATTTCCACCAGCTGCCCATCTTCCTGACCGATCTGAACATTGCGCAGTTCGAAACTTTCTCCTGATTTCTGCACCACCACTGAGTAGTTGCCATATTCTTCGAGCAGGGCCGAAGCGGGGATCAGGAGACCATTGGCCGTGGGGCGCAATTGGATGAATACCTCAGCAAAACTGCCCGGCAAGAGGTCAGCTGTATTGGCAAGTTCGAAGTAGACGGGAACCTTGGGATTTTCACGGCTGACCCCTTTGCCATAAGAAAGCAGTTTGCCGTTCAGGTCCTCCAGGGAAAAGGTCTTTTGGTTGGAGGTGAAATTGGCAGAATGGATGGTACTGAGCCGGTTGTAGTAAGATGGGTCAACATCTGCTCGAAGGGTGACAGTCTTGTTCTCAGAGATAATTGCCAGGGGTTCTCCGGCTTCCACATAAGCGCCTTCAGATTTGAAAAGCTGCTTCAGATAGCCTTGCTGGGGCGCATAAATCGATTTCCCTCCCTTGCTGTAACTGGCCGAAACAGTCTCAAATTCTGTCTTCGCCAATTCATAAGCCAGTTTTGAAGTCTCGTACTCCGGCTTGGCAATGGCCCGGATTTCATACAATTCAGCTTTCCGGTCGTAGGCGGACTTTACCTGTTCGAGGGTGGACCTGGCATTTTGAAAGCGTGCTTCCAGGTCCCGGTCGATGATTCCTCCACCCGCAATCGCAAAGAGCAACTCCCGGTTGGAGACCTGACTGCCGATATTGGCATTGCGTTTCTTAAAGAGGAGGATGCCATCGGCAGTGGCGGAAACGGTTTTTTCATTGCCCTGAGTCGGAATGATCTCGCCACCGGCCCGGATCACTTCGAATATGGTATCCCGTTTGACTGGTGCATTGGCAAAATTGATCTTCCAGGCCTGCTCTTTCAGGAAACTGATCTCGTTGGGGGCTTCTTCGGGGTGGGGAGTGGCCTGCTTTGCCTGGGCATTGCTTTCATAGACCCTTACACTGTCCAAAACTATCTTGTCGCTCAGGGTAGGTGTGGAGATATCAAAGATCAACTGGTAAATTCCTGCTTCTTTGGGCAGCAAGGCCGGGCGAAATATTCCCGGAGAGGTGGGGCCATCAACTTTGTGGCGGATTCCCTTGGTTCCCTTGACCAAACTCGCAGTGACCGTTCCCTCGGTGATCGGTTTGAAATACTCCTGTTCGGAAAAGTGAGCCGCAAAGGTGCTTTTCTCCCCGGCGACCAGGGCCCTGAATTCTACGAACAGCTCAGTCTTTTCCGTCCAGATGGTATAGGTTTCGGTAGGACCGTCGTGGGCATGGGCGTCGTCACCGTCATGGGCATGGGTGTCATCATCTGCTCCATGTGCGTGAGCATCCTCTTCCATGTCATGCGAGTGGCCATCCTCAGCCGATGGGCTACAAGCGAACAGGTATCCACAGAGAACAAACGAGAATAGAATTGCAAAACGGTTCATGGCGTAATTTTCGGTCAAGGTTCACTAATTATTCGTCGTCGTCATCCTCTTCACCATAGTCTGAGGCATCATCAGAATCCTCATCTACCGAGAATTCTTCCTGGCTGTGGTGGTGGTGATCTTCAATCCCGTCATGGCTATGGGATTCTTCGTCATAGCTGTGCATTTCTTCTTCTTCGTCCGTGTCCTCATCCGCCCCGGATTCCTCATCGTCATAGGAATTGACCCCGGTTTCAGTATCGGCTTTGTTGTACTGCCCCCCATTGGGACACCCCATGAACAAGAATGCAGAGAGGAACAGCAGTGAGAAAATGGTTTTCATAATTGTATTGTTAAAGGGTTGATTTGAGTAATTCAGATACGATTTTATGATAGGAGTACTCGATTTCAAGGTATTTGTCAAAGGATTCGTAGTAGAAGTCCAGTTCCATCGCATAGGTAATGAAATCGATTTCTTCCAACTCCAGGGACCTTGTCAGGATCTGTTTTGTATTGGCGGTAAGGCCATTGAGGGCCTGTTCGTAATCCGACAGACTCTGCTGTAGATTTTCATAATACAGGTAGTGCTTTTTCGTCTCCTGCTCCAACTGAACCCGCCGGTCATCTGCTTCTCTTTCCCGAAGAATGACCAGCGACTTCCCGGCTTCGACCTGGTTGCGGTGTTGCCAGAGGGGTAAACTCGCTCCCAGATGTACACCATTGAAGGTTTGCCCCAGGACCGACTGGTAATGGTAGCCCGCGGCCAGTTTTGGCAGGGACAGGGCCCGACTGACCTCCACTTCTTTGGCTGCGACCCGCTTTTCCTGCTGGTTCATTTGCAGCTCAAGGTCGTTGTTGAGGATCATCTCCATGAGGGAATCGAGGCTGGGCAGGGTAGAAGGGCCGGGGTAAAATGTATCCCGAACCGCAATCTCAATCCCACCATTTAATTCGACCAGATGAGTGGTCTGGGTGGCGATTTCAGTATTGACATTTCTGAGGTCGTGCTCAATGCCAAATACCCTGATCCGGGCCTTGTTGACTTCCAGTATCCCGATTTCCTCCGCCGCAAATTTCTCCTCAAAGTCCTCGAGAACACTTTTTGCCTCTTCCAACCTCCCCATCAACTTCTGGCGGTGCTTGTTGTGAAAGATCACGGTCAGGCCAATTTGCCTCGCCTCCCACAAGACTGCTTTTTCCAGGGTCTCTAACTCGATGTCATGGAGGCGGTCCTTGCGGTCAGCCAACTGCCCCCGCTTGGCATAAACGGTCGGAAAGTCAAATGCCTGGGTCGCGACGATGTCTACCTGGTTGCCCCCCGAGACGGGACGACCCACCAGAAAGTCAGCTTCGATATAAGGGTCGGCGGGGGCATTGCCAGTCCGGCTGCGCAGTTTTTGCAGGAGGATATGCTGTTGAGAAGCGGCAATGGTCTTATTGTTCTTGCGGATCGCGGTCAAGGCCGCTTCGAGGTCACCCTGGGAAAACCCGGACAATCCGATCGAAAGCAAGGCAATGAGGATGCCTGTTGTTTTCAATACCATGCGATTGAATCTTGCCTTTTCAGACGTGAAAATTGGAAAATTGGGGCGAGTGGCAATCTCAGAAGAACAGTCTCTTCAGTTTTGAGAAAGTCTTTTCAGATTTGAAACAGCCTCTATGCGGGCAAAGTGGATGCTTTACCTAAGACAATGAGGTAGGAGGGCCACGTTGGGAGGTGGTCCCGGGATCGTGTTTGTCGTAGCGTCGGGGAGGGGGGATGCCGAATTCCTGGATGGAAACGACATTCGGAATCTCGGGGATGACCCTTTCGACTTCAATGCCGATCAATGGGAATATACCGATCTGGGCGATTTGCAGATTGAACGCATCCACCAGATTCGGACTGATATGATTTTCTGCGACGTTCCCATGGGCGAGGCCACCCAGGAAGTCCAGAATGAATCCCAGTAGGTCTTGTGAGTTGTTTTCGGAATCGTGCTGGTGCTCGGGTTGATGGGAGTTATGGTGGTGGTCTGAAGCAGCCTGCTTTGTTTTTTGGTGAGCGCTATGAGTCTGGTTTGAAGCGGGTTGCTTCGCGCGTTGGTGAGTGCTGTGGTGATGGTTTCCTGACTGGTGCTTCCCATGCTGGTGAGAGTGCTGGTCTACCTGCTCGTGCTGAAAATGGATGTGGAAACCTTGATGGCTTTGTACCAGGGAAACCACCCCTGGCGTATTGATCAGTTCCTCACAGTGCGCATGCGGGATCATGCTGTGACACAGGATCAAGGTGTACAGGCACAGAAAGAGGACACTGGATATCTTAACGAATGGTTTCAAGTAGAGATTGACTTGGGTCCGGAAGAATTCCCTTCCCTAACAGTAGAACTTCTCTCTTGTAAAAATAGAATGATTTTGTGGATTTAACAATGGACCTAAAAAGAGATCGGCCAACATCAATGACGTTGACCGATACAAACCAAATCTAAGCTTTGGATAGTCTCCGAGAGGACCTAATGTTTAGTGAAACGAGAAAAGTCGGGCTCGATCCGAATAAGTAAAAATGGCTTTTGGTTGAGGTTGTCAGAGATCAACCTTGGCTTATTCATAGTGACTAAGCCATCCGGTTTTTTGTCATCTTTTCCGAATGGGTTTTGCTCCTCTGAGACGAAATAGTAGCGATTTCCGAATTGTTGCTTTAATTCATACCAGAGCTTATTATTCATTATGTGAAGCTTCAAGGCGGCCAATTCCAATTTTGTCATGATTTGCCCTTTTACTACTTGAACCGTGGTATCCCGTTCATTTACGACAAGATCAATACTGAGTATATGGGTAGATGAACTGTCAAAACCCAACTCTCCTTCATAGATGACTTCTGATCCGAAGTGCATACCTACATTGCTTTCCCGCATGAAGCCCCTGACTCCATAAGACTCAAGTGCTTTGAGTGGTTCCAGGTTTTCGGGATCTAAAAGATTTGTGGAGTCAGGAAACAGAGCATCTGGTATGACCCGATTTGAGATATATTCAAGCAAGAGGTCCACCCCAATCCATTCATCGCCAATCTTTTGAATTTCTTTTCCCCTGATGATGGGGCCATCTCCCAGGTAATTGCCACTGTTGTCGTTAAATTCATACGTAAGGTAAACCAAGTCCGTGAAGATTTCGGGGTAGCCTTTGAGGTTTTGGGGAGCCTTACGGGCTGGAAGATACTTTTCCAGATGTTGGGAAACACCACTTTGGGAACTCCAGAAATTGAAAGCAGGATGTAAAGTAACTGGCCTTTTATCCTTCCCTCTGAAGGCAAGGCCTATTCCCAACTCCGCAGATGGTCCCAGGTCCGCACCCATACCCATAGGGAAATAGGTGGCAAAGTTCATAGACAAGTCGAATGGCAATTTGGATTTAAGGTCCAGGGTATCAACTTTTTTAAGGCTTAGTTGAAACCCCATGATCAGCGCTTTGGAAGAAGGACGGTATCCACCACTGACCTCAAAGTGCTGTCTTTTGAATTGGACCACCCCCAATAAATCAACCGACTGAGACCGTGTGATATCAATCGAATCGTTGAATGCTGTCTGTAAAAACGCACGAGGTCCCACTATGACGTTGTAGACTGGGGATACGAGGAAACTTCCAGAGGCAAAGATATGGGGGACGATCCGCAGCGCAGGAAGGTCAGCGGAAATCATGTTCCCGGTGAGTTGGCGGGCAAACAGATCAATGCTTCCAAACATTTTCTTCGCCTTCAACCGGTATGAAGCCCCAAGCCCGGCATCGACTTCCAGAAAATTAGAGCGGGCAGGAATGGCAGGGTCATCAGGATCATAAATCAATCGGTCATTGTAATTAGAGTTCCAATTGACAAAGCCCAATGAGATACCTGCAGAGAGTGAAGAAACCTTTTTATCGATGATTCTGGCCGAGATGGATGGACTCAAGGAGAATCTTTGCTCAGTATGAACTATGTCATTGGCGAGGAAAAGCCCCCAACTGAAATTACCTTGGGGTCGGGATGCGTAGCGGAGGAATTGGCTGGAAGTTTTCCAATCTGAAACCGCTAGATCACTGGATAGGTAACTAATGGACAGCCGGTTGAAATCAGATTCTGGAAAATAACCGGGATGTTCTGGATGGAAACCCACAATCTGACCGAGTGGAATTGATGTTTGTTGTGCATAGCTGAGACAAGGATGTAACCAAGCAGCGGCAAAGGCTGCGTATAACAATATGATATTTTTCATGATTTATCGGATTATTTTCTGCGAATTGTGACCATGCCTGCGCGTTGAAAAGTGCCTTCCGGTGAACGCATAATCCATTTGTACACCCCATCAGACAGGCCCTCCGCATTCCAGCCACTGTTCAAGCATTCTGTGCGAAAAACCATCCGTCCCGGTCGGTTGTAGACTTCAATCGGATGATCACAGGGATCAATCTCAGGCCCCCAGGAGATATTCCAAGTATCGTTCAGGCCATCTCCATTGGGGGTAAAGACCTCAGGGAGGAAGATGGGGCCGGGCTCTGGAAGTACGAGCAGATTAAGGGTATCAGGATTACCGTAGCATTTGCCGACAAAAGGTTGCAGGATCAATTCCATTCGGGTGGGTTGATAGGAAAGAACCTTTTCCGGATCTATGGACAAGCTCCCTTCCAATCCGGAATAGGGAACCAGGATAAGTCCGCTGTCTTGAAGAAAGCCATTGGTCGAATTGGTCCAGGCAATGTGGGTTGAATCAAGGGTGCTGGACAGGGACAATTCCACCAGCTCTTCCCCAATCACCATAGTTTGCCCTTCCATGCCATACAAAGCTGGCGGCGGATGAACGGAGACAATGAAGTATACCTCTGCAATGCATTCATATTGGTTCCTGAAATACCCCCAAATGGTATCTTGGTCATGCAGACCCTCAATTCCAAACCAAAACTTATCATAGACGGTGGTATCCCGATAGGAAAGCCAAGATTCTCCGATCGAATTCTGTTGCAACTCTAAATCCATGGTTTCCCCGTAGCAAATGCCATCCACGGGAGTCGCGATCAGGTTGATACCCTCCGGGAAAGGAAGAATCTGGATGCGGGCTGAATCTTTGGCAGGGCATTTGCCCGGAGTTTCGAAGCGAACAATATAATCACCGTAAGGAACACCACTGGTATAAACAATCCCGTTCGTGTCTACGGGCAGGAGCGGGGAAGAGGTGGAATACAATCCATCGATACCGGTGATATTCCAATTCGGAGTCAAAGTATCGGGTCCTTCACAATAGGGTCCGCCAGGGTATCCAAAATTGAATGTTGGCGGAATATAAACGGTAATGGTTGTGTCAGGGTCGGCGGCACATTCATTGGCAAAATCACAGGTAATGGTGGTGGTATGTTTTCCTGAGGCCGGAAAAGCAAAATCAGAAAAGTCGATGTTTCCGGTAAAGGGATCAATGGTCGGGCCACTTGGTGTAATTGTGAACACCCGGTTCAGGTCGAAACCAGGGCTGAGAATTGCCTGACCGGTAGTATCAGACCCGCAATAGGCACTATCAGGGTAGCTAAAAAACGAAGTATTGTCCGATTTTTGGATACTGATTGTCTTCCTAACCCTGTCCCCACAAGAGCCACCAATAACCCGCTCGATGGTATATTGTCCTGCGGGAGTTGATACCAGATCGATCCATCCGGAATCTAAGTTGGCCCATTCCAGCAATGTATCGCCACATAGAAAGATGCCATTGGCTGAAGCGATGTAATCTGTTTTTAGGATACTATCTTCAGAACAGTATGGACTTTGCCCATCGAAGTCAAAGTCGGCTGAGTCGGGAAGAAAGATATTGATCTCTACCACATGGGTATCATTGCAAACTCCGGATGTGAAATACCAAATCTCGTGGATGCCCAGTCCGGAGGCAGGAATATTGACAATTCCGGTCTGTGAAGTGGTGCTGAACCCCTGATCAAATTTTGCGGTAGATGAGCTAAAGGTACCACCTGGTGTCGTCAAAGGACTGACTGGAAACGCCTGACTATCGTTGATGCAAAAAAGGGAATCAGCGTACCGGAATTCAGCTAACTCTTGTTGGACCACCTTCAGGTCTATGGATTTGGAATGAGGACAATTGTGGTTGGAACTGGTGTACTGGATCGTATAAACACCGTGAGGTAAATGTCCTGCAATGGGAAGGGGAATGGTGGTCATGTTTGGTAAAGGACTAGTACCGCTCCAAACGGTCAAATCTCCGTTTGCGGGAGTGAGATGCAGCAGTTCTACTGAGTCCACCGAGGAGCATACCAGGCTATCCTGAAGTTCGAAATCTACACTGTCAACTGGGGCGATCACCAGATTTGAAAAAATAGTGTCTGTATGAGGGCAAGACCCGGGGGGTATATACAAGAAGATAAAGGTTCCTGTATCGCTGGCGGCAGGGTAAATGGTACCTGTAGCATTGTGGTGAAGGTTGGCAGCCGATGAGGAAATAGCTTGGAATATCCCTCCACCGAGGCCATTTTGAATGGAGGGAACCAGGCTATCCACTCTTTGACAGACGATATAGGGATTTGTAAGCCCATAGGTAAGGTTGGCAGTATCTGCTGCCATAGTGCTCACATGTTGAATGGCAGTATCGGGACAGGCCCGGTGGCTGGTGATGTAAACAATATCATACGTTACATTGCTCTGGAAAGTCCCTGATACAGGGATTGCGGGAGGTATTCCGCTATGGACAAGGGTGTCCGTGTGGAATGCCTGAACTGTCCCACCCGGAATGGTCACCGAATCCATGAACAGAGAATCCTCTGAAATGCATATTGAAGAATGGTCCAGGGTGAAATAAGCGAAAGCAGGTGGAGACAAGTAAACACTGTCCACAATGTGTACGGTATCCCGGCAACCGCCGGGAGGAATATAATAGATGTCATATTGTCCTGAGGTACTACTGTTGGTCTGGATATTTCCGTTCTGACTGAAATAGATCCCCCCAGGCGAGGATCGGAAGTCCCCATTTGATAACCCGGAAATAAAGTTGGCTTGAATTGGACCTTGATTGGAGCAAATGGTATCTCCTGTGGAAATGCCGTATTCGACTGTGGCTGTGGCAGGTGCAGTGATGCTTAGGATTTGGGTACTGGTATCCCCGCAGAAGCCGAGGTTTCTTGTGGAATACCGGAACACGCAAAGAGGGTTCGGTGACAAGGTCCCAGCAACCGGGAAATCAGGTGAGGTGCCATTTGAAATCCAAACAGATCCATCAAGTGCTTCTAAATGCCCACCGGAGATCACCGGGTTGATCGTGATAGAGGAGTCCAATGCACAAATTGAGTTAGTGGGGAAGGTAAACCCCGCATCGATAGTTTGCTCAAAAGTCACATCTGTAAATACCGTATCTGTGATGGCACAGGGACCGGGAGGGGTATATAGCAGACCATAAGTCCCGGAAGGAGTTGAACCAGGATCAATGATACCATTGGCATTGATCACCATCCATGAAGGAAAAGGAGTATAGATGCCTCCGGATGGTCCGGATAGGAAAACAGGGGATAGGAGTGATGAATTACTGCAAACAGTATCCAATGCGCCGATCCCATAATCAAGAACCGCAGTTTGTTTCGTACCAATTGTTACGATTTGGTGCATGGTATCGGGACACCCTGATGAGGCAGGGGCAATATATTGCACGTCGTATGTACGGCCGGGCTGTAATGCCGAAATAGGAACCCATTCTCCGGAATACTGCAATTGAATACTGTTGCCGTGGTAAACGGTTGTTATGCCGCCCGGATTGAGAACCGAAGTAAAAGGCAAAGTGTCAACGGAGGAGCAAACGAAGGTCGTTCCCAACGAAAAAAAGGCACTTGTCATTGCTTTGATCTCAATGGAATCAAGGACGACCACTGTATCGCTGCAGACACCCGGCAGGATATAGCTGATCTGATACCACCCCGGATTGCTGCTGCCAGGCTCGATTCTACCATCGTTTTGTCCCATCATCAATCCTCCCGGGCTGGCAATGAAGGTTCCTCCACCTGGTCCGGCCAGGAATGCCGGGGTAAGTGGGGGCGCAAGCCTGCATATTCTTGCTCCCGATGAAAGACCATAATCAATGACTGGGGGAGTCGTCAACAGGACCATAATGGTGGCTGTATCAAAACATAAGGCTGCAGGTGCATAACGAACGGAATACAGGCCAGGAGTTGACTGGGAAAGATCGACCATGCCACTGGAATCATCCAGGATGATCAAACCTTGATTTTGACAGATGAATTTACCCCCTTTGGGGTACAAGGTTGAGGTATCAGCTATGATGGTGTCTTGGCCACACAGCGTCACCATGGTTGAGTTGTAGATGGTAGCATGGGATGACCCCGGACTTAGGATATCCAAGGATATCCTAAAAGTATCCGGGCAGTACAGGTCGGTAGTTCTGTATCCCATAGTCTGACCAGTGCCAACCGCGCCATTGTACATCAAAATCTCTCCTGAGATGGAGTCAACGATCAGGGAGGAGGTTGAGAAAAACCTACCGTTGGGATCAGTGGTATTGATGGAGAAGGGGACAGGGTTTGGACCGGAAAGGCAAAAAGTATCCTGACCGTAATCTATAAAGGCGGAGTCTGCCCCGATCCAAATGTGTAAGGTATCAGTGTATACATAAGTAAATGTATTTGTGTTATTGTGAGTCGTTTTCACTGCTTCCAGAATAAAGTTGCCAACTCCACTATTGGGAGGGAGTTGAACTCTGATTAAGTGAGCAGGTGAAGCCAGTGGAGTTTGATGGAGGGTCTGGCAATAGCCTCCACTTAAATAGATGGCAATGCTATCGAGAACCTCAGAGGGGTCTACCGTTATTAAATCGTTGCCGATGACAACAATTTCCTCTCCCATACAGAATCCTTGGGAGGGGGTTAAATGGGGGTAGTCATGGGTGGAGGAGATCTCAGGGACAGGAGAACTTTGCCCAAAGGCCTTAACTGTAGGACAGATGATCGTCATCAATAAGGGTAAATATATTCCTGCCCGCCAGATGGCGGAAATAAGTTGATGTGACATAACTGTGGATTTGGTTTAAACTGTAAGGGTACTCACTTTAAGTATCTTGCCAGGTAATTAGGAAGTAATTCCACCGTCCGGCAGAGGAAGGGTTACAATATTTCACTGTGGATTTCCTGTGCTTCCAGTACCAGGGTTTGCATGGCAATTGCACTTTCGTCCGCTTTAAGGGTTGGACCGATGTACTCCAATGCTTTACATCCTACACAGTTCCATTTCATAATCCCGTTTCCATATTCATCAAGATGAATAATCAGGATATTGATCAGGCTTTCCTGATCAGGGTCGTGAATCCGCTCATCTCTCCATTTATGGAAAAGCCGGGCACCATATAAATCACTGGAAAATATACCCCACTTAATGGTTATTCTGGTTCCTCCAGGATTGGAAACTGCCTTAGCGGAATAACTATCTCCCTGGTTGCCGGTCCTGTAATAGATATAGTCAAGCCTTTCTTTCAAACCCGATACCTCGTAAGCAGAAAAAGGAATGCCGTCCCAGTCAATGGTCCAATAGCAGGTGAGATGAGGATACTCTTTTCTCGAAGATTCATACTCTTTCATAGCGTAAAGATTTGGTTTAACAATCATTGAACGAGTCATAGAAGCGCTTCAGACATCAGAAAGGTATGGATAAAAGCCCTCTGAGGAGTTTGAAATAATCAGCCTCTTTTTGGTTAAATTGCATTTATTGCGTTTTCTCAAAGTCGATAAGGTTAATGGGAAAGCAGTTTATTGATTGAATCGCGATAAGTACTCAGACAACTGGATTTGATCCGATATTTAGGCTCACGGGGAAAGCTCTGCAGTTGAGAATGGCAATAAAAGAGTAATTAAAGTATTATGACAGAAGATTCGCAAGTGGGGTTTTTTGAACAGATTCAAACCCGCTTTAATTCCAAACCGGAGATGGTAAAAGCGATCATGGAGCTATTAAGCATCACCAGTGACAGTGCCTACCGCAGGATTAATGGAGAAACTGACCTCAGGTGGAAGGAAATCCTTATTTTATGCAAGACTTTCAATATTTCTCTTGACTCACTGATAGAATATCAGCGGCCCCTAACCACCTTCAATTTGCACCATGATATAGGAGACGGTGATACCTCAGAAGTTATGGGAGGATTTTCCCATTTGGTTGATCTTTTCGTCCGGCTCAGGAGGGCAGAAGAATCGGAAATCGTTTATTTCACGATGGAGCTTCCTCTGTTTCATATCATAGAAATACCGGAATTGTTGGCTTTCAAGATGTACTATTGGGAATCAATCAGATCCATGAGTGATGATTCTCTTTTTAGCCTGGAAGGGGACAAAGGGTATAAGGAATCAGATTTGCAATTGGTCAGAAAGGTCACGGATGGGTATAACAGTATTGAGTCCACAGAGATTATCTACAAAGACTCTTTTTCCTCCACGCTGACCCAGATCACTTCTTTTCTGGAGCAGGGGAGGTTTAAAAATCCCACGGAAGCATTGGTGCTTTTCGATCGTCTCCTTGACTTACTTGAGCATTTGAAATACCAGGCGAGAATCGGACAAAAGTTTGCCTTTGGGGAGGAGCCGCCTTCCCAAGGATCAACCGGGAATTACGAATTGTTCTACAACGATAGCATCTTTTCCCAAAATACCGCCTTGGTCCGCAGCAGAGATGAGAAGATGGTTTACCTTGAGCACAATGTGATAAATTTCCTCTATACGAGTGATTCTAAATTTTTCAAATACACTGAGGAAAGACTCCATGCGATAATGGCCAAGTCAAGCTTGATCAGCAAGGTCTCTGAACGGGCACGCAATACCTATTTCAATAAACTAAAGGCTTCCATATCAAAAGCCAAGGACGATGCTGGTCGGAATTTCTGATTTCAGTCATCATCCTCTACATCATAGTATTCGTTCGGTGCGTCTTCAGGATCGTCATCCACGGTAAACTCATCCTGAGCACCATTGGGACATCCCACTCAGAAAAAAACAGAGAGGAACAGAAGTGAGAGAATGATTTTCATAATGGTATTGTGAGAGGATAGATTTTCGGCAGTATCTCGGAACTAAGTGACCAAGGGACGAATATACTAAGGGCCAATAGACTGCAAGGCTTTCCTTACCTTTTTTGCGAACTCCCCAAGATTCTCCATAGGCTGTCCTTCCGCCCAACGGTATTTATCCAGTTGATGCAGTAGGTTTAGGATATGGATGTCTTTTTCCATTGCCTTGAAATCTGAAGAGGACACTCCTAAACCTTCCAGGAAGCAGGTATATTCTTCTTGAGAAGCTTCCTTGGACACAAGCACCAGACCTATCTCAATGTGAGGCACTACATTGATTTCGGCCGTTCCCCAATCCAGGAGATGGGTAGTCCCTTCCTTCCAAATCACATTCCGGGGGCATAGATCACCATGCACCAGGCCAACCCGAAATTCCCGGTTCTCAATTTTTGACAACGCTGCTCGGGCTAGCTGATGTTCTTCGGGATGGAGGAATTGATTTCTGAGCAAGCTGTCCTGTGCATTGAGTTCCTTGAGATTGTAAGCCAGCCTTGCCTGCCAATTGGCATGAAATTCAGCTTTTTCTACTTCGGGCACTGCAATATGTTGGAGGTGCTGGTATTTTTCTGCATAACGGCCCAGACTTCTCCAGATACTCTCCTTTTCTTCCTGACTGCACAAAGTCCCATTGATCCCATGTACTTTTTCCAGAATCATATAATGAGTGTGGTTTTGGGTACCCATGCCGATTACCTTGGGTGAGGGTATTCCCAATTCGGCTACTTTTTCCAGGCACCATTGCTCCTTTAAGTATTCAAGCTCTTTGGGTGGTTCGTCGTTGAGACGTATGATATAGCTGCCATGTTGTCCAACTGCTTCAAATACCTGGTTTACACTACCCAATCCGTTGATTTCAAGGACCGAACGGACTTCTTCCCCAAGCGTTGTCTGTAATATTTCTTGAATGGTTTTTTCCATGTAGGTGCTTATGCATCCCTTGCCAGCAATACTCCAAAGGTAATATTATTCAAATCTCAGGCTCGTATACCTTGGATAAATCTTGAGGGTATTGGATAAACAGGAATAGCAAAGGACCTTTGGGAAGACTAGAATATAAATTGTACACTTAAACTTTCGGCCCGTCTACAGAAGTCATTAAAACTGGTTCAACAACAATGAAACCGACTAGATTCATATTTACCGCCTTTCTCATCCTGGCCTGCTGTTTTCAAATGGGTTGTCAGAAGGAGACCGGGACTTCAACCAATGAAACCAGCGCAGTGGTAAGTTCGGAAGCGGACACCACTGATGGTATCTATTCTTTCTATGTAGGCACCTATACCGATGGAGAAAGCGAGGGCATCTACAAATACTCCCTGGACAAGTATGGAGCATTGAAAAAGATGGGCTTGGCAGCGGTGGCAGAGAACCCGTCCTTTTTGGCCTGGGGGCCAAATCGCAAGTACCTGGTAGCAGTGAATGAAACCAATAAGGAGGGGGCTGGCACCGTGGAATCGTATAGGGTCCGGGGAGACAGCCTGGCTTTGATCAGCCAAAGATCCTCGGGTGGGGCGCATCCTTGTTTTGTCAGCGTAAACGAATCAGGATATGTATTGACGGCCAACTATACCGGAGGCAATGTGGGCCTGCTCGGTCTGAATCAAAATGGAGAATTGAGCGAATTGCTGGATGTGGAGCAGCATACAGGCAAAGGAACATCCGATCGGCAGGAGGGACCCCATGCCCATTCGGCCTGGTTTGTTCCGGCTGAAGGGGAGAGGGGACAGTCTGATCCTGAAGGATCTGACTCCACCGTATCTGATCCCACCGTATCTGATCCCACCGAATCTGATTCTTATGGTCCCGCAGTCATCTCCGTAGACCTGGGAACAAATGAATTGTGGTTTTCACATTTGGACAACACCCAGCAGAAACTCATCGCATCCAATCCACCGACCTTGAAGATGCAAACCGGAGCCGGCCCCCGTCACTTGGCATTTCATCCGAATGGAAAATGGATTTACGTGCTGAATGAACTTGACGGCACCGTTGTCATGGTCCAACAAAACAGCACTGGAGTATACTTTAAGGGCGACCCCATTTCAACCCTTCCCTACGAATTCACTGGCACCAATAAATCCGCGGACATCCATATCTCTTCCGATGGCAAATTTGTCTACGCTTCCAACCGGGGCCCCAACGACCTTGTGATTTTCGAAGTCAATCCCGAAAACGGAAGCCTGAGCCTGGTCGGTCGTCAATCCACCCAAGGGGAGGGACCCCGTAATTTTGCCCTGTCACCGGATGGTCAATTTTTACTCGTTGCCAACCAAGGGACCGACAACATCGTCGCCTTCCGGCGCAATCCCTCCACTGGCCTCTTAAAATATTCAGGCGAGATTGAAGTACCCGCACCGGTTTGTATCTTGTTTTAAGATTATGCAAAACAACCACATCGATTACGTAGAATTCAAGGCGCACAACCTTGAAAAGATCAAGGAATTCTATTCCACCTCATTTGACTGGGTATTTACCGATTATGGCCCCACCTATGTTGCATTTGAGGAAAGCGGCCTTGCGGGAGGATTTGAGAAAACTGATGCTGAAATCGTTAATGGGGCTTTGGTGATTCTCTACCACCAGGACCTCGACCTCATCAAAAACCGAATCATCGCAGCCGGGGGTAAAATCACCAAAGATATTTTCTCCTTTCCAGGCGGAAAGCGGTTTCATTTTGCCGACCCCTCTGGGAATGAATTGGCAGTTTGGTCGGAGTAAAAGGGGAAAAAGAAAAAAATCTCACCCGTACTGTCATATTTTCTTAAAGCCTGTCACTAACCTATTAAAAGCCCCTCTTACGGGCAACAACAAAACTTTAAGAAAATGGAATACACGAAAAAGCTCGGTCACATCTTATCCCTGATTCAAATTATCAGCAGTATCGTATGGGCCATCATGCTATTGGTATGCGCCCAGGTTTTAGGGGAATCATTCAAGGAAATCAGCATCATCTTGATTTCTGGCTTCTTTGTCGAGTTCTTGCTGATTCAGGTCTACAAAAAGAAGTATCTGGATGGGCATACAAAATGAAAAGGCCTTTGAGGCATTGCTCCAGGAAAACAAGCACAAGATTTTCAGGATCTGTCGCATCTATGCGGTGACGCCCTTGGAACCGGAGGACCTATTTCAGGAAGTGGTGTTTCAAATCTGGAAATCCTTCGCTTCATACAAGGGGAATTCGTCCATCCATACCTGGGTATATAAAATCGCACTCAATGTCTGTATGCGGGCCAAACTGAAGTTGGAGAAGCAACAGGACAAAACCATCAGGTTTGATGCGATCCGATTTACCCCGGTTGCCAGCGAGACAGATGGGGCAGAAGAAGAACGGTTTCAGTATTTGAAGGAATGCATTGCCACCTTGAATGAAAGCGATACTTCCCTGATCGTACTGTACCTGGATGATCTGTCCTACCGGGAAATCTCCACCATCATCGGTTTGTCTGAAAACCACATTGCTGTGAAGATGAAGCGCATCAGAAAGAAATTATTCGAATGTATCACGCCAAAATTGAATTGATATGTCAGAACAAGAATTGAGGGACATCTGGAACAACTCCTCCCGCAGCGAACGGATTTCGATTGAGGCCTCCCAGTTGGTTAAAGAGTTGAACGGCAGGGTGAGCCGATTGCAAAAAGTCATTCGCAAGAGAGATATCCGGGAAATTAGCGCCTCGGTCCTGGGAATATTGATATTTACTTATTTCCTAGTCGAAATCCCCTTTCCTATCACGAAAATAGCCTGTGGATTGTCTATTGCCTGGTTTGTCTATGTGATCTACCGCTTCCAAAAATCGAAGGCAGGAAACAAGGAAACGGATTTGGCGTTGTCACTAGCGGAGCAACTACAGGAGCAGAGTACCATGATGACACAGCAGGTCAAACTACTACGCACAGTTTCCTACTGGTATGCATTGCCTCCCCTGGTCACGAATGTCCTGTTTGTCCTGGGCCTGGGCAATCCGACTGATTACGACTGGATCAATGGCATCGCTGAATGGATTCTTCCCATGTCGGTCCCCATGAAACTAGGGACCATTCTATTCCTGGCGGCTTTTTACGTTTTCATAGCCTGGATCAACTACCGGGCTTCCAAAAAGGATATTGAACCTATTCTGGAAAATATACAATCGGTCCGGGAGGAGTTGGCAAGGGAGGGGTAATTGTTTCCCTTCTTTTGACCTAAACGGCTACGGCAGCAAATTAATACTCAAATTGCTTATAGGTGCTTCGGAAATCACTAAGAATTGGATTGAACGTAGTCACCGTGGACCCATCCGGTATATTTACTAGATTCTACCTTGTACCAATAATCTCCATACAGGCTCTTTAGATCTGACCGCTTCACAAATCCTGTCATTTTTTTACGCTTATCCAGATCGACTTCAACTTCATAATAGCCATCATATTCTGTGTAGTGACTGACAATTCTCATTCCCTTACCAGGCCCTAGCTTTATTTTGTTACCACCATCTTTCGGATAAATAAAGGTGTTGCGGACCGATTTAACTTCTCCATTGTCATTTTGGTCTTGGTAATAATCTGAAATCCTTACCATTTCTCCTTTTTGGAGTTGGCCTAAAATATTATTCCCATCAATTTGTGGCTGGGAGCGAAGATATACATTATTACCAGTTATATATCCATAAATGGATTCTTGCGGGCTCTGTGTCAGTACTTCTGTATAATCATCATTTATTTCAATTCCCTCTTCAACGGCTAGTTCTATGGCATTTGCCAAAAATTGACCATGAAGCTCAATGGCAATCATTGCATCCTCCAAATCATTTTGGCGCTGGTAAAGCAAGAAATCCTTTAGCCTTGAAATTGCCAAAGCACCATATTCGGCAGACTGGGTAAGGTAACTTATGGTTGGCGAATTGGATTCGTTTATTAGCTCCAACATAATATTTAGGAGTGCGTATTCCTGGGCTACTTGTTCTAATTGTTGGGTAAACCAATAGGATTCATAGTTTTCAGTTGCCCCAATCAATGTATTCAGTTGTTCTTGGATTATAACGAATGATCCTAAAATTACAACAAGATCAAATTCCTGAGGGCAATCTATTTCTACACCACCTTCAAAACATTTCTTCTTTTCCAATTCTCCATTCGCAACGATTGTCTCCTCAACTTTTTCACCAGATGTAAATGTCTCCGTTTTTACTTTGGAGTCATCTAACAAGATGATCTTTTTTACTAATTCTCCTTCAATCGCATAAAATTTACTCTCTCCAATCAGTTCGCCCTTAGACCACAATGATTCTGTTTTGAGGTTTCCGTTGTCATAGTAGATTCTTAGAGTATCCTCCAACACACCATTTTTATACATGCAGGAAAATTCAAGTTTCCCGTTTTCAAAATAATCTTTCAATGGCCCATTTAACTTTCCATCTTTATAGTTCTTTTCAGAAGAAACTTTTCCATTTTCATAGTACCATTTCGCCAAGCCGTCTCCAAAAATCACATCCGGTTCTGTCTCTGTTAAAAATGATTCGGCTTGTATTTGTCCACTCATGTAATAATCTCTAACCAACTCACCCATTGCAGGTCTGCCTTCGTTGTAGATAATTAGCCTGTAATACGCGGTGTCATTGTTCTCTCCAACCCATTCCCAATCCTCGTTAAAATATTCAATCCACTTGCCCTCCTTTTTTCCACCAAGATATTCGTTGGTTGCTTCAGTTGGATCCATAAAACCACTTTCTGAAGTGCAGGAGGTTTGAAATAAAAATACAATCGAAATGATGACTATTCCGCTTAGATATTTTCCAGGTTTATTATTCATACCATTAATTGCTTAGTTGAACAATAAACTGAGAAATGATTTCGAATTTCCCAACTTCCTCCAAAGCTCTAATTGAATTATTAGAAAATGGTTGTTCATTAATTAAAGGCTGTGATAAATGACGCTAGTAGGATATTGAGCTGGTAAAAGATTGATAATCAATGGGTTTTTCTGGCATATTTTTCTTTATTGAGTTCTTTTTGTTCCAGCTATTATGGTAAGCCTCGGGGGAAGACAATGATTCTACTTAGTCTAAAACCCCCGATTTCAGTTGTCCATAGAGCATTACCCACTTATACCCCCAACACAACACACATGTCTTCCAACCCCAACCCGGTTCACCTCCCAACACACAGCCGTGTCTCCGACACATAAGTGACTTGTCTGGCCACCCCAACCACCTTGTCCTCCAACCGGAAGTGGGTTGCTCCGCAACCCCAACAAGGTAATGGTAGAAATATTACCGGGTTATGTGAGCGACATAACCCAGTAATATTTCCAGGTGAACCTGGTTGAGGTTCTCCGGTCAACCCAGTTGAGCTGGCAGCATAACAGTGGTATGGGAGCGACATACCACCGTTATGCAGCCAGCACAAGATGGTTATGGCTGGACCGGAACCATGTTGTCCGCTGAACACAAAAAGCTGTCCGTGGCCCTCAACCAGGTTGGGGTTCACAGACAACCGGGTAGCCTGGACACCACTACCGGGTTGGGGTAAAAACAGAACCACCTTGTCCTCCCGACCTCAACCGGGTTGTCCTCCCGACCTCAACCGGGTTGTCCTCCTGACCTCAACCGGGTTGTCCTCCTGACCTCAACATGGTTTCCCTCCTCAGACAACCCAGTTCCCCTTTTTGCACAACCATGTTGCCCTCAGCACACAACCGGGGGGGTCATGTCTCACCCCCTTTTTGGTGTAGTTGGTGACCTGGCAATACCAGTAGGCCCAACCAGAAGAGGCATTGGCGCTCCTCCGGTTGGGCCCGGTACACAAGCCAGCTGGATATTCCGCAACAAACTGAACACCAGCAACAGCTACAACCTAACGCTTCAACAATTTCACCTGAACCTGTTGATCAGCACCGATGAACTGAATGAAGTAGACACCGGGAACAAGTGAGCCTGCTCCTTGAGCGAGTGTTGGTTCGGAGAACAACCACATCAACTGCGTCATATCCTCCGCTGGCCTTTCTTCCCGGAGCACCCGCCCTTGCAAGTCAAGCAAACGGACCCGCTCAAACACTGATCCTTCATCCCACTCCATAAACAGTTGGTCACCCACCGGATTCGGATAGACCCGAACCTGGGGTTCACCCTCGGTTCCAGAAAAGCCCGCTCCGGTTCCGGAAAAGCCCGCTCCGGTTCCGGAAAAACCACTCTCAGCACCTGAAAGGCCGTCCACGGCTCCAACCTCACTTCCTGCTCCGACCCCACCAATATTCGCCTTCGCAGTCCCGGCCGCCAGGATCCAATCAATCTCAAAGGTCTTCCCAACCCCGGATACCACATCAAACCGCAGATCGGTAATGGTCCCATTCCAGGAAGCATGCGCTCCCATATCAAATGTCACCGTCTGGAAAGCGCCATTGCCACTGTAACTCGCAGCCACCCGGCGCGACCCGGAATACCCCGGCTGGGAATCCGTAGCAAAGAAGAATTCTGCATTGCCATTGCTGGAAGCTTTCATCCGAACCTCCAACTTAGGCACCTCGGCCGCAGCGAAATTAAATGCAGAGTTGATGATCATGGCATCCCCATTGTTGATCGAGGTTCCTTTCAGAACTCCACTCACCACGGTACCACCGCTGATATTGTTCAGGGTAGACCAGGATTCGAAATTGCCATTCTGGTTGAACTCTGCGGCCAGGTCGCCAGCATCAAAGGGATGACGGCCCAGGGAGATTTCCATGCTGTCCACCATTTCATCCCCGTCGGTATCCAACTTGGGAACCGTAAAGTCGGTATTCCAGGTAATGTCAAACCGCTGAGAAGCTCCAGTGGCAACCGCCTTGATATAGAGATCCCCATTGGAAACGCGGTAGTAGCCAGAACTTCCGGAGGCCTGCAAACTCGCCAGTGAACCGTGGGAAGTAAGACCACCTTGAGTAGAAGAAATCCCAAAGCCACCCAGTTTTCCGAAGTCCTTGAACCGCACCAGATAGTCATCGCCGACGGTCGCATCCCGCATATTCATGCGGACAATCTTCGAAGAAGGCAGAGACTCGTAAGTATAGGTGTACATGAAGCCATCGTTGACGATAAAGGGCAGTTGGTGGTGCTCCTTGAAGCCATCAATATAATAAACTGAAGCAGATGGTGTTCCTGCTTTCTCTCTGGTACACACGATATTAGGGTTGTAATTGACGTTGATATCGTAAGTAAGTAAAGAAAGGGCGTACTGCCGGTCAGAACGGTAGGTGCGGGTCCAGTTGGCAGGCTGAAATTCATCACCGACCAGGAGAAACGGTTGGTTAGAGACGATCGAAGTATTGGCTTTCTGGGAAATACCTCCATCTACATCGCGCACCACAATCGACCAAAAGCGGGGGTGACCGGGGTGGTTGGCATGGGCATAAGTAGGAGGGATGTCGAAGTCAGGCAATACACAACGTACCGTTCCTGTATGGTTGGTGGTGTTGCCATTCAGGATATGGTTGGGGTGCTTGATCGCGGCGCCGGTATTGAGCAGGAAGCTGGCATTGCTGGCATCCCAATCGATGAAGTGGCTGTTGCTCACCTTGCCAGCCCCGTCGTAGACGCGGTAGGCATAACGGGTGCCGCTCACCAGGCTCTCGCCTGAATTGGAAATGAAGACCGATCCATCGATCTCACTGTAACTGGCAAGCATACTGCCCACCGTATTTTCCAGAAAGACATTGTTCCTCCAAATCACATTTTCAACTGGTCCACCCACCCCGATCCCGGAGTAGATGGCCAGGTCATTGGCGTACCAGAGGCAGTTTTCCATCACATGGTCACTGGCTTCGTCCCATCCCCAATTGGTCTTGATAGAATGGTCAGGATTGAGTTGGTCGAAGATGTCAAAGCCACTCATGCAACTGTGGGCAGAATTACCCTTGAAGGAAATCAGAGGCCGCTTATGGGGTTGCAGTCCAGCAAACCGGGGATCATTCAGAGAAGGTCCCATGGGAGCAGTGGGGAATGCAAACCAGTATCCGGTGCCCTCGGTACCAGCCGCGACATTGTCCTCAAAGGTATTTTCCGGATTGGTGATCCAATAAGTGGACGGTGTCCTGTTTTGCACCTGGTTGAACTGGTTGTCGGAAGGGGTGACTTCTTCCCCAGGAGCCGGACGCTTCGACAGCAGGGCCACATTCTTGCGAATCACATTGTACCGCTCACTGCCATCTTCGAGAAAGACCCCGTGGCCGATATGGTCGTAGAAAAAATTGTTCTCTACCAATGTACTTTCGGTGCCGTGGATGGTAATGGCCCGGTTATAGGACTGATGGACACTTGAATTCTTAAAGAATTGCCCGTTGCCAACCCCGGCCAGCATGTGCCAATGAAACGGATAACGCCCCAACTCGGCTTTTTGCCCCATATTGTACAATTCCACCCCACTGGCAGAACCCACAGAACTGTCCATGATCATGATATGGCCGCCAAATTTGGTGGTAGCGGATTGTGCATCTCCCTGAACAAGGATATTATGGGTCAGCATACCCACCTCGGCCCGGATGTCGGCGCTCCAGTTGCGGGTCCCATCCGAATAGTTCTTGACCACACCCTTATGGGGATAGGCAAGATTGGCATTCAGGGTGAGGGTATTTCCCCCACTGATCCCGGTAATAGTGCGTTTCTCAGCTTCGTTCCAACTCTTCCGGCTGGAAACAATCACGATCTCATCGCCGATGGACCAATTGACCGTTTCCTTGAGGGTAATGGTATTGCTCCCCGCATTGACATTGGCACCCAATTGGCTCCAACTCACTTTATCTTTTCCGTGCAACTGAATGCTGCCATGGTCCATCGCCCCGAGAAACTTGGTGCCCATGCCCATAAAAGTCGGGTCGGTACTTGCTCCCAAAAGCGTAATGGTAGCCTTTCCCGGATATGGTGCCAGTTCCTGACCAATGTCCAGGCGGGCATCCGGTCCCATGACCAGGATCTTCTTCGCAGAAATATTGAGGTCTTTGTTCTGAACCGCGGCCAGTTCGCCATAGACGGTGACCTGATTCGTAGTGATAGTGCCATGCAGGGCAACCGCACTGCCAGCGGGAATGGTAGCCACATCATTGGCACCGGGGAGGGAGCCGCCCCAGACAGCTGCATCCTGCCAGTCGTGCACCATCTCCATGCGCAAATCATCCACAAATCCGGTATTGTCACCAGGACCCGGATTGATACCCTGTAAAGTCAAAGTATAGGTTCCCGAAGTCAAATAGAGGGGAAGAGAAACCATCTCGTTGTAGTTGAAATCGGGAATGGAGAATTCCCCGACTTCGGTTCCGCTGATGGAAATGCGGATGTCCTTGACTTCGCCGTCCTGCTGGTTGTTGCCCCGGAGTGCAGCCTGGAAGGTAAAGCGGTAATAGCCATTCTGGGCAATCGTTACAGGGTGGGATGCAGAACCGCCATTTTGGAGAAATAGCACCTGGCTGCCTTCGGGGGCTGAAGGATTACCGGAAGTAAACCCGGTTCCATTCTTAGAGATACCCCCTCCACCGCCGAAGGTCCATGGGCCACCAGAAGGGGCATACTGGAAGCCACTCCCAGCGGTGATCACCGGGGATTCAAAACCAGAGATGAATTGTGACCGGACCCTGGTAAACCTAAATGCATCCACAAAAGCAGTATTGTCACCACCATTCGGATTGATACCCCGCAATTCGACGCTATGGGCACCGGAAGTAAGCAATACAGGAGCCGAAGCATAGGTCCCGTAAGAGGTGCCGGCAGGCGTGATGCTTTGCACCGTAGCCCCGTCAACCCTGATTTCAAAGGTTTGGCTGGAGGCCTGGTGATTGCCACGTTGAGCCGCCCGCAAATCAAAGGTGTAGTAACCCGCGACAAAGTCGACCGATTGGGTAACCCGGCCGGTTCCCTGCAAAAAGAGCACTTGAGCACCTTGAGGGGCTCCCGGGTTGCCACTGGTAAAACCGGAATTGTTGCGTGAATAACCAGCCCCTCCGATAAAAGTCCAATTGCTACCCCCAGGGTTGTACGCATAGCCAGGAGAGCTGGGCAAAGCAGGGCTTTCGAAGTTGCCTCCGGGTACATCGGTGGGGAGATCTCCAAGCGGAGCCGAACTCAGATTGGCGGCAAATAGAGTGTGAGAGAAGGGGAGTAGTCCGACAAAGGTGAGCCAGACGAGGAACAGGTGACGTAAAGGGATACGCAACCGTACGGGTGATTGATTAAAGTTCATACGGAATAGAATATTAGAGTGATTTTTCCTGACCAACAATGAGCTGAAGAATCAGGACTTTTCCAAATGAACTTTAAAATGTTAGTCTGAGGATTTAGACCCCAAATTGCCGGAAGTGGTGGTCCAGGTGCTTGTAGAACATATTGTTCCACTCTTTGCTGGTCAGTTTGCCAAAGGAATTGGACTCTTTCTGCTCAAAATGAGACGCTCCCAATTCTACCGTCTTGTTCAGAAAAGCTATCAGTCGCTCCTTTTCAGTTTCGAATACCTTGGGCTCGGTTTGCAAGAAGGCAGGGGCGGTTCGTGAGTTTGGCTTGTAGGGCTTTTCTCCACATACGATGGGCTTCAGGAAGGTTTTGAGCATGAAACGCATAAAACCATTGGGTTTAGCGTGCTGATCAGTATAGGCCATCTCGTAGGTGACATTGACATGCGCCAGCATTTGCCCTACACTCATCTTTCCCCATTTGGGTTGTGACTCAGCCGTCAGCTCGTCGAGCCTTCCCTTTAAATCAGAAGTAACCTTGGCATCAAAAATATTCTTCATAGTAGTATCTGATAGCAGTCTTAAATCGGACAACAGCCCACCTTCAGAATGATAGGATGTTCATCGGTTAAATTTACGAATCAATATTACGGGTACTAGAAAAACCTTGAACTACTTTTTTGGTTTGGAAGAATTCGGCAATGGCCCGGAGTACTTTTTCAGGTGCCTCCAACTGAGGGTAATGTCCAATCCCTTCCAGGCGAACAACATTTGGCTGTGGTACCTCTTCGGTATACTTGTCAGCCATGTGTGCACCAGATACAGGATCCGCAAGCCCATTGATAAATAACTTGGGAATTCCTCTGGTCTTGAGAGCTTCCACCCACCGATCTGAATGGACCTTACGATCCCCAACGTAATGCATCAACTTATGAACCAACCGGTTACCTTCCTGCTCTTCAATTAGCGACCAAAACTCGTTGATCTCCCGGTGCGAGGGTTTGGTTTCAGTACCAAATACCTTTTTCAAACTCCGTCCCAATTGCTTGCTCCCCATGAAACGGGTAAGAAATCCTCCCAGGGGTGACAACAATAACTTCTGAACCGCGGTAGGGCGATGTGCATCTGGAAACAGACCAGCATTCAGCAAAACAACCTTCTCAATTCTGAAGGGGAGGTTTCCATGGTTGGCCCTGGCCATCAACTCCTGGGCAATGGTAGCCCCATAATCATGGGCGATGATTTTGACTTTGCTCAGCGAACGGGACTGAATCAGCGCAATGATCAAATCGGTCTGGTCATTGATCGAATAATGGTACCGCTTCGGCTTGTCTGAGTAGCCAAAGCCGAGCAGGTCAGGAGCGATCAGGTTGTACTCTTTGGCCAGGGGAGCCCAGATCTTATGGAAATCCCAGGAAGCAGTAGGGAAGCCATGGATGAATACAATGGTCTCTCTTTCACCAGCTTCCACTTTTTGGTAGAATACCCGGCGGTTTTTATAAATATAGTAGGTGCCGCCACGTTTCCACTCTGCCAGATTCTTCGGCGCCATTTTGGGTTTTTGCATTCAATTAATGAGTTGGGTATCTCTTTCAGCGTAAGGCATTATTGATGGCACGAAGCTAAGGCTTTTTTCCCATTCGGAACGATTTTCCCTTTTGTTGCAAATCTCACCTCAAACTGATCCTATTCGGATTCGGTACTGTAGGGAATGCGGGGATCAGAGAGCGAAATCAGGAATGCAAGCAGGTCGGCTTTCTCTTCAACCGAGAGGTGAAGGGGTTCCAGCATCAGGGTGTCCATATTGATGGGTTGTGACACGAATTGATAGGGATCGTCATAGTATTCGATGACTTCTTCCAGGGTCTCAAAGCTACCATCATGCATATAAGGAGCGGTAAACTCTATATTGCGCAACCCCGGAACCTTGAATTTCCCCAGGTCACTGGAGTCTTTGCTGATGTCGAAGCGGCCTTTGTCGGTGTACTTTTCTCCATCGTAGAGACCGATACTTCTGAATTCATCCCCCGTGAAGTCGGGACCAAAGTGACAATCGAAGCACTTCCCTTTTTCGAGGAAGAGGTCGCGACCTCTCAATTGCGATGCATTCAAGGCATCGTCGTCAATATCGTTGAGCCACAGGTCATGTGGGGCATTGCCCTGGCTTTCGAGGCTTCTTACAAAATCGGCGATGGCTGAGAGCAGAAGAATGGAATCTGGTTTGGCATCATAAGCATCCAGAAACATTTGCTGGTATTCAGGGGAAGAACTGACCCTGGCAACAGCCTCCGCATAAGGAAGGTTCATTTCTACTGGATTCTCAATGGGGCCGGACACCTGGTGCTCAAGGGAGGCCGCACGTCCATCATAGAAGAAATAGGGCCGGAAAGCCATGTTCATCACAGAGGGAGTATTCCGGGTTCCCAAAAGCCCATTGACTCCCTTGGACAGGGCAACCGTATCGGCGAAGGCGTGGTCAGGCTGGTGACAACTGGCGCAGGAGATACTGGAATCCAGGGAGAGAACCGGATCAAAGAACAGCTTCTCACCCAAGGCGATCTTCACTTCAGGATCACCCATCAGCCTGGGTTGCTGAAGGGCGAGAACCACAGCTCCGAATCCAATCCCGGCCAGCAGAAATACCAGCGGACGAAAGGAGGGGAGCGTCCTTGAAGAGATATGACGAAGGCCTTTCATTACTATTCCGAAGCAAAATTATCGCTTTTTCTGGAAATACCACCTGAGCGATGTCAGTTCTTTTATTGCGGGATGGTCACCTTGAAAGTAGAGCCTACCCCTTCTTTGGATTCCAGTTCAATGGTACCATTGAGTTTGTCCACTGCATTCCGAAGGATGTACAAGCCCAGGCCCGACCCGAATGATTGATTGGAGGCCCTGAAGAAAAGCTCAAATAAACGATCCTGAAACTCGGCAGGTATGCCAATTCCATTGTCCCGCACTAAAATTTCGACCATCTGAAACCCGAATTCAACTTCTACCTCCACAAAAGGGGCCTCCTTTTGATGGTCATGATACTTCAGCGCATTGGAAATCAAATTGGCGACGACGACTTCGAGGTGGAAGCGGTCACCTATAAATTTTGTTTTACCGGGGTGAATGACCTTTTTGGTGATCTTCTTCCCTTCGTCCATGTATTTAAGGGATTCAAAAATCTCGTTGACCATCTCCTTCAAATCAACTTCATCTTTGCTCAACTGCATTCGGTTGATCTGGGAGAACTCCGTCAGATTCTTAATGAAGGTATCCAACTTGACTACCGATCGGTCCATCAAGTCCAGATAGGTGATGATATTGGGAGCCTGTTCCTGCTCCCGGACAATTTCGATCAATCCCATCAGGGAATTCAATGGGGCCTTGAGGTCATGTGAGGCACGGTAGACGAAACTGTCCAGCTCAAAATTGCGTTGAATCAGCTGACGTTCGGTGGTTTTACGCAAAGTAACATCCCTGATCATCACCAGTGCTTCCATTTCACCACTGCTGGCGATTCGAATCTCAAAATCCTGGGTTTGGCCTTCGATCTTTAATTCCTGCTCAAAATGGGCAATTTCTCTGCTGACAACTGTTAATTGAGCATTCTCCAGAATCTTCTCAGCAAGGGCATCTGGAAAGAGTTCAAAGAGGTCTTTGGCAGGGGTGCTTACAATCTTTTGAAATTCAAAGCTCTCGGGAATTTTCAGGTCGATGAGAAGGCCGTATTGATCCATGCGCAGCAACAAGTCGGGCACTGCATTGACGATGGTGCGGTTCTGGGCAAGCGACTTCTTCAAGGCATTTTCACTGCGTCTCCGCTCTAATGATTCCATGATCATGGCTCCGATATCTCCCAGGGACGCTGCAAAGCCAAGTTCTTCATCTCCCCAATTGTGAGCCGGCTTGTTTTCCTGGGCCAGGATGAATCCCCTCAGGACACCCGCCGGTCGAATCGGAACAATCAGAAAGGCTGTATTTTGCAATTCGGGTATACACACCGGCAGTTCTCCAACCTCATGCATTTGTGTTTTGTCAGTTACTTTGAGTAGCCTGGATGCCGAACCCAGACCTATAAATTTACTGAGGTCAGAGGATTGAATGGTTTTATCAGGCAATTCCAGAATGGAATCATTGCTCATTTCCAGAAAACATTGCCAGTGATCACCTTGCTCAGAGATGATCCAAATTGCAGCACGGTCCACCTTTAGCCAATCCTTTCCGATCTGGGCGATCTGCTTTACGGCAGTGCTCAAGTTGTACTCAGGGTCGCTGGTTGCAGCAGCCAATTCGGTCAGCGCTGCATTTTCTGCTTCCAGCAATTCTCGTTTCCGTTCGGCTTGTATGCGCTCCAGCACCTGCTTGGTCACGTCATGGTAGAACCAGATCCGACCAATGGGGGAACCCTCCAGCAACAAAGGTTTGCTGAACCGTTCCATATACCGGCCATTCTTCAATTGGAACTTTTGGTAAAGGTGCTTTTCAAGGGATAATTCACCTTCTTTGCTGAGTGCCAGAAAGCTCTCTTTGTCCTTTATAAGGTCAAGCATGGAAGGCAAGGGCATTTTAGATCCTTGGGCTTCAACCTTGAATGAGGTGAGTTCCATTAATTCAAGAAATCTTGGGTTTACCTCGAGGATATTTCCCTCCAGATCGATCACCAAAATCCCAGTATCACTGTATTCAAAGGCAGAAACCGTCACTACCCGTTGTCGCTTCTCAAGCATTCTGATTTTCTCCCGGTCTGCGATCAGACTGGACATCAGGACGGAAAGACCGATCATGCCGATGAGTTCGACCATGATGAAGTAATAGGGATTGAAAACCGGGTCGGTGCTCAAAGGGATGAAGAAAAACGACAATAGAAAAAGGGAGCCAGTGAAAATCCAGAGGAGAATGGAATTTCTGAAGGTGACCCCGGCAGCCAGAATGGCTACGATCGCAGTGGGAGCGAAGTCTAGTCTGAGGTTATTGATGAAGGCCAACCACAACAGCCAGATGCACAAAACGGTTGCATAGCCATTTACGAAATAGAGAAAATAGCGTCGTAGGAAGGGGCTGAAATAGTTGCCAATACTGACCAGAAGGACAACGGATGCCAAAACAATCCGCAACCAAAAGGGATCCACCACCACATCGTCGGGTGGGATCACAAAAGGGATTCCTATAATGATTGTAGAAAGTACCAGGCCTACAACACGGTAAACACGAAGAGTTCTTAGAGTGAGGGTTGACAACACTTGCGAAGCTTTATATGACGTTTAAGACAATCCAACATAGTAAGATGGAAGCAATTTCAGAAAAGAAAATACATAATCACTGGTGGATTTGGGATTATCGGGTAGGATTGGCGAAGTTTGTATTTGCTGATCGATAAAGAACAGACACTTGTGTGTTCTTATAATTAGTAGAAGCATATATGATCAAATATAAATTCTCCCGAGCCGTTCACCAGGACTTTTCCACCACCTTGAGGAAGAGGGTCAACGCCTATTTTCGGGATAATGAGATCCCTCGCAATGCTAACCGGGAAATGTACATCAAGTCCGCGGTCATTCTTGGAGGTTTCTTTTCACTTTATGCACTGGCACTTTCTGGACTGGTTACCAACTTGTTAGCCCTGTTTGGAATCTTTACTTTGATGGGGATCGGAGTTACCCTGATTGGCACCAGCATTATGCATGATGCCTTGCACGGTTCCTTCTCTCCCAAGAGTTCAGGCAAGTGGATGATGGACATTCCAGCTATTGTGTTAGGGGTCGCTCCTGAGATATGGAAGATCCAGCACAACGTGCTTCACCATACCTACACCAATATTGAAGGTGCAGATGCGGATATAGAATACCGGTACGTGCTCCGATTCAGTCCCTTTCAACCCTTGAAGTGGTTCCACCGCTACCAGCACCTCTATGCCATTGTGTTGTACAGTATCTCGACCCTCCTCTGGGTCGTCAGAAAAGACTATTTTAAACCATTTGAGTACAGAAAGATGGGATTGATCAAGCCCGGCAAGGATTTTCGCCGGGTCTATTCACGCATCATATTCTGGAAGATCGTTTATATCGGTGTCTATATTGTCCTTCCCATTTTGGTAATGCCCGTCTCACCCGGTATGGTGCTTCTTTTGTTCCTTACCATGCACGTGGCTGCGGGTATCTTCATGACTCTGATCTTCCAATCAGCACATGTGATCCCTGATACTGAATTCATGTTGCCCGAAGGGAGCACCGTGGAGGAAGACTTTGCCGTCCACCAACTTCAGACCACTGCCAATTTCGCTATGAACAACCGGGTACTGACCTGGTTGATCGGTGGCTTGAATTATCAGGTGGAACACCATCTGTTTCCCAATATTTGCCATGTCCACTATCCGGGCGTGTCGAAGATCATCCAGGAGACGACCAAGGAATTCAATATTCCTTACCATTCCCAGAAAACCTTCGGAATCGCGATTCTCAATCACTTCAAGATGTTGCGGAATCTGGGTCGGGGGCCACGTATTGAGGCCAAACAACCCCAGCCACCGCAGCCAGTTGCGGTTTAGGTGACCTTAAGCCTCCAGCAATTCGGCAATCCGCTTGGCTTCCCTTTCACCACTTTCGTATGCCCCGTGAACCGTTCCCCGGTAATCCTTCGAGGTATGTTCCCCTGCAAAGAAGAGTTTATTGTCGACTTCTCCGGAAAGGTCATCATAAGCCGTTGCGTTTGCCCCTTTGCCCACAAAAGAATAGGAACCAAAAGCATTTATATTGGTATTCCACTGCGTTCTCAGCATTTGGGTGGGGACGGGCACGCTGCTGCCATAAATCACTCGTAAGTGGTCGGTAATCTCTGTCATGATCTCCGCATCGCTTTTTTGCTCAGCCTGCACCGAATAATCCCCAAAGGTAAATGTCATCAGTGCATTGGTATCACTGTATTTCCGAACGTTGAGGAAGTAGTTGAATTTACCCTTCTCCTCCGGGGTATAACCGATGTATTGCAGGTTGGTGTCCCAAAAGGGAGCATCCCAAATACAGAGGTATTTGTTTACATTGCCCATCTGCAGCCCATCAATGGCATTTTGCTTGCTGGCAGGGAGGGAGGGGGAAAAGGCAATTGTATTTTGCTTGAGAACACCGAGGGGAACCGCCACAAGCACATAATCCGCAAGGAATCCACCATTGTCGGTGGTAATCATGATTTCTGAACCGGAATAATCAATAGCTTCCACCCTGGTATTTAACTCGATGCTTATCCCATCTGCCAGGTATTCGGTGATGGTGTCATAACCATTGGTGATCAGAGCTTCGTCTCCACGGTAGGCTTCATCGTCGTCATAATACTGAGAGGACAATTGGTCTATGTCGGCTCCGTAATCAAATTCCAAATAGGCCGAAAGCATATAGGTCCAAAAGCGGTCTCCGGCATATTGACCATTCTCCGCGAAGAAAGCTTCGGAGAAACTTTGGGCACTGGAACCGGACAGGTTCTTGACGATCTTTTCAAAATCCTTCTCGGCTTCATCGGTGGCGTCCTCACTGTATTGTGAACCGTTGGTATCAAATACGGCCACACTCTCATCGTCGGTGGTGAAGGTGGTGGCTCCAGCGGCCGCTGCCAGGTCGGTGATCGGGTTTTTACGTCCAGATCCGTGTATCCAACTGGCCCCTTCATCAAAGGGAATTCCGAGGGTGCGGTTCGTTCTGATCCTCCCGCCGATCTTGTCCTGCGCTTCCAAAACGGTGACTTCCACCCCGCGCTGCCGGAAATAGTGGGCCGCCCGCAGTCCGGCGATCCCTGCCCCGATGATCACGATCCGCTTGTCCGTCGTTATTGGACTGAGGTCTTCTTTGCATCCTGTAAAGAGTGAGGGGATAACTATGGCAGCCGAAACTCCCATAGCGGTACGCTTGATGAATTCTCTTCTGTCCATGCTTATGGAATCAATATCTGGTAATCTTTGATTCCATAAATATACTTAGAATACCGCTTAGAAGTCAGGTGTATAGGTGACAGATAAATGTGGCATTCTGGACTCGGCCCTGAACCGGGTATTTCCCACTTGGATTTCCGTAGGGGTCCGGTATTCCGTAAACAGGTTCATGATCCCAAGGCGTGCAGACCACTTCCGGTTGAACTTGTAGCCGGCGAATATCTCTACTTTGACCATGCCAATGTCATTTGCGCCCACCAACAAGGCGGAAATCGACCCTGGATTGACGGTCACAGGAGTTTCCACGCCGCTGCTGGTGAAGATTCCATCGCGGTCACCTCCAAAGGTATATCCGACTGCATCTATATTGAACCCAAGCTCAACCCGGTTTTTGATCAGGTAGCTCGCACCGATGAACAGGACTATATTTCCCATTTTAGGATCGCTGACAAAGACTGAATCTGTGGCCTCCTCATCTCCATAAAACTCAGGAGGGGCGGATAAATGCTGTCTGTCTTTTCCGAAATAATGAGAATGCCTCACCCCATAACTCAACTGAATGGCCCTCTTTTTGCCGAGATGCCAGGTCTGAAAATAGGAGGGACTGAGTACCGCGGCAGAACCATTGGTAGCAATGGCGAGGTTGAAGTTGTGGCTCAGCTTCTTCTCGAGTATGATTATTTCAGAAACGCCATCAGTCTGAGCGGAGAGGAACGAAACTGAGAAGGAAAGGAAAAGTGCGATTGTAAGGATTTTCATCATCTGAAGGTGAGGATTGATTTCAGAATTAAACTGCCAATGGCCTAAATGGTTTTGCCTTGCTGATCGGTGATCTCGAGGAATAGCTTACTGTCTATGTCTGATCCAGGCTAGCTTTAAGAGGTAACCTCCTCCAAAAAAGCCATCCCCTCATTGACAAGGGTCAACACCTGATCCAATTGCCCTTTGGCGGTTGTTTCCTTAACAATGTCCTTCCATGCGAGAACCACCCCCAGCCAACGTTCAGTATGCCAGCTCAGGTTTCCGGGCAATTCAGGTAGCTTATCCAAGTCGACATGGTCAAAGGGCGAAAAAGTCAGGTGCCAGTAGGGCTCCGGATAATTGTGGTCATCTCCCGGAGAATATCCGATTCCCATGTGAGCTGGTTTTCCTTCGACTTTGAACCCGCGCCGTGAGGAAATGTCAAAGTGGTGGGGCCAGGTCCTGATGTGTTGCCAGATCGGGTGCAAATCGGCCACATGATGGAGGATCAGAGCAGCATTGGAAAAGGTGCGGGCAAAATCTGCAAAGGCTTTTTGATCTGAATAATCGAAAGGCGCGTCTTTGGCCTGGGGATAAGCGGGGATGTCGTAGGGAAGATCTGTGGTCATCGCAGAACTGTCAATGCCGAATTCCTGAATTTCTTCCTTCAGCCAATTGAATCCTTCTAGGTAGGTTTTTCCATGCAGGATAAACTCTTTGAAAGAACGCCCCTGAGGCGTACAGAGGTGCAGGGTGAGATCTGAAACACGCAAGCCAGCCCGGAGGTCAAACCGACCGGGGACCGTCCATCCCAGAAACATATCCAGTTCCCGGTTCCATTCCAGGTTGCCAAAGATGTCCCACGGATGGGTGGGAAGAATATTCCGACTGACATGGGAAACCAGTTGGATGGCTTGGTGGACCTGGCGCTTGGCATTCACCAACCGGGAATGGTTGCCAATCAGCTGGACCTGCCATTGGGAAAGGAGGGTATCATAATTCATTGTTGTAAGGTAAGATAACTATTTCATAACGGGGGCTGTGAATCCCCGGCGGCAACCACTCGGTCTGTATGGAGAAATGCAGCCCATATTTCCCCGGTTTGGAGGGGGCAAGGATGTAAAACTCTATTTGCTCGGTCAGGAGATCGTGCCGGAATTGGATAGGGGTAGGCCAATCAGCAACCATTTGGTTCCCTGAAAAGATTTGATAAGTCATACAGGAAAACAGCTGGTCCAGGTCTTTCCAATGGGCAGGAATGGGGGAGGACTCCACTTCAAGTACCACGTGCATGGCTTCTCTGACCTGTCCTTCTGCTTCCAATTCTCTGGCCACCAATTTGAGACCGGCATAAGTCTGGAAGTCATCCATAAATTTGTATTGCCGTTCACGAGGGTTCAGGCCAGGAATCAGCGGGGCATCGGGATGCGGATAGTTGATGACCACCATCACCCGCTTTCCAATGAATTGCTCCTCATAACCCCAGATGTCAAATTGGTTCTTCCGCCCGGATATATTGTTGAGGGAAGCGGCGGGGTGACCCGTATAGAATTCATACAAGGATGCTTCTGCATAAGAATTCATGAAGAGAACCGGGGCTTCCCCGGCGACTTTTTCAAAATCATCTGCCCACTGCTGTTGGTCCAGGAGGAGTGCGCTGATACCGCTTCCCATTCGGTCCTTGGGAAGGATATTCACCGCCAATGGAATCCGGGCGATGAGGATCAGGACCAGGCTGATGGGAATCAGGAAGGACATGGTCTTTTGGGTACGCCTGGAATTTTCGAGGAACTGACAACCGAAATACATACCCGGTAAAAGGCAAAACAAGGTCCAGTGCGCTTCCACACGGCCTTTGAAGGTCATCAGGAAGAAGAAGAGGTACCCTCCCCAAAAGAGGAACTTCATAGACCGCCCGAAGGTAGTTTCAGCCTTGACCTTGTAAGCGGCAATCAGGAAGAGGATTCCTGTAAATGGGCCCAGTACAAATGGTTGGGCCAGGATATATTGATAGGTATTGCTGAAGGTATATGCCTTAACACTGCGCTCGAACAAGTGATAACTGATGGAGGGAAAACCATGGGCGATTTGCCATTGCAGGTGGGGGACCAGTACCAAGCCACATACCAGAACGGCCATCCAGAAGCGGATGTCCTTGAGCAACCTGATACGGGATAGAATAAGTAACCCAATGATGAGCAAGGCATGGTATTTAGACAAGATCATCATACCAGCCACCAGCCCGATTCCCAAAGCGAGTCCTGAAGATGGCGCCGCCAGGTACTTTTTATAAAGCAGCAGAAAGAGTGCAGTAAAAAACAGGAGTGGGGCATCGGGAAGGGCCATGAAGCCTATGAAGTGGAGGATACCGACCGCGGCAGCCAGCCCATAGAAGAGGATCGTCTGCTTGGGTTGAATCAGCCGTTCCAGACAATAAAGCCCTCCAGTTACCATGAGCAACGGAATCAAGCGGACCCCCAATTCATTGGGAAATATCCAATACCCCAAACGGATGGCAAAAGCGGTGACCGGGGGATGGTCAAAATATCCCCAGGCAGGATGCTGCGCGTATTTCCAGTAATAGGCTTCGTCGCCCGTCAGATCTGTAAAAAAAGCCTGTAACAGACCCAGAATGACCCAGCAGGCATAGAACCAGACTTGTATCCTATTTCCGTTTAGCTTTTCCTTCATGCTGGTCGATGTCTAACCTTAACCTCAAGATATAGACTTTATTGACCCTTCCGGTCCTTCCATTGAGGGAATTTGATTTTGCCGGTCTTTTTACGGAACCAGTAGCGGATTTCCTTGAGCGGAGTCCGGTCCCGGTGCCTGAACATGGTTCCATCACCGGATTGGGGGGTGAAATGCCATTCCTCTCCTGCCATAAGGTCTTTGATCAACTCCGTCACCTGCTCCATCATCAATTGCTGGCACCTCGCATAGAGCGTTTCTTCTCTGTCATCAGGATAAATAGGAGGGAAGACCCGCTTGAGGATTGGCCCTCCATCCAGTTCAGCACTTAATTGGTGGATGGTTCCTCCCACCTTCTCGAAAGCGCCATCGTAGAGGGTGAAGAAGATGCATTGATTGCCCTTGTAATCCGGCAGGTAGCCAGTGTGGAGGTTGAGCATGATGCCAGCCCGGGAGATGGCGGAATTACCGATGTACTTTGTGCCTGCACAGATGGTAACCTCTGGTTTCCAGGAGTCAAGTTGATCCCAGACCTCACGACAATTGATCGTGTCTACTTCCAAAACAGGAGCAGAGGGAGTGTAACCGTCCGGGACCAGAGAAGAGAAATGGGCTTTTCTGGACTGGCTGTCTCCTGTCAGTTTACGCCGTTTGCTGTGGTAGCGCATGTAAAGGAGATCGAGGGTCCGGCCTTTCTTTTGGAGATGTCGTACCTGGCCCTGGTTGGGCTCGAGGATACACTTGTATCCGGGAAACTCCCGGTCAAATAAGAACCGTAAATAGGTGTGTTGGGGATCGTCGGAGCAAATCAGGGTAAGGCGGAATTCCTGTCCCGGACTTTGGCGGGCATAAGTAAAAGGTGCCGACATTATACCTTGATCTTGGCCTTTTGCCGACTCGGACGACGGTTCAGGCGACTGCGACCGGGATGGAACCATGCATGGATTGGATCTGGAATTCCTTCCAGGGCATGCCAAACGGCTCTCGCGACTGCGGGTGCCTGGGTAAAACCTCCAGTATTGTGGCCACCCGTGATGATCAGTTTCCCACCGTCAATCGCCGGAATCATTTCGAAAACACCGAGCCCAGTCGCGGTAAACGGGCGGATACAATACTTTTTCTGTCCCTGAGGATAAAACCCCCCATTGGCCTTAGCGGTGGCATAAGCCTTGGGGAAATAGATACGGGCTACATTTTCCAGTTCATCAAAGAGCGCAGCCAACTCAGGAGAATCAGGCGCAGGACGATCCAGCCCGACAAATCCATATCCTCCTCCAAAAGTGAGGATGTCCTCTCCGGTATCCGGGTCTATTCCAACCGTGATATTGATATCTTCTACCACATGTCCCCGTCGGTGGATTTTGATCGAATTGCGCAACTTCGGTTCCAGGTTAGGGATTTGGAGCCAAACGCCTAAAACCCCCTGGATCACATTTTCAGAGGCCATTCCCTGCAGCAGTTTGTTACCGCGCACTCCGGGGCTGATTACATAGTGATCGGCAACAAAACGTTCCCCATTTCCTGTCAGCGCAATCACTTCGTCCTGGCCATTCCTTTCGATTTGGTCAATGCGGCAATTCCAGTGCATGCTACCTCCCAGCGACTCAATCCGGCTGATCAACCGGGCCACAAAGGGATGTACATTAACGGTAAATCCTTTTACGGTGATCCCCCCCGCCAATTCATCCATTTGATGGGCAGGCTCGAAAACCGGAAACTGATCGAGGTATTGTCTCAGACTGGTCCCCTTTAACAAAGCACCCAGTTTGTTATTCAGGTGAATGGCCGCCTTGGTGGCTACCGGTTCAACATACATTCTAAGAATGTCGGGATAATACTCAACCTCTTCGAACAACTCAGGGGCATCCTGCATGAATTGGTCCCAGAGGTGACCACTCTCATGGTTGATGCGAAAGATATTTTCGCTGTAAATCCTTGCCAACCAAGGGGGGATGCTTTCGAAGGTAGAAATCCAGTCTTCTTCCTCGGGACTAAAATCAGCAGGATCTTTGACATCCCAGCCACCGTTGCGGACTGTTTTTCGAAAAATGGAAGACATATCCTGGTAGATCTTACTCCCTTTTTCATTGTAGTTATCTGCTTCTGTATAGGAGAACATCCGGGCATTTCCACCACCGCTGGTAACACCAAGCCGGGGCCAATCCATCAGCCTGCACCTGCGCGGATCCTGGCAGGCATCCAGAACTGTTATGGAATAGCCTCGGTTGGCCAGGAATTCAGCCGTGATCAGGTTGACGATTCCTGCGCCTACCAGAACAACGTTCTTACCACTGGAATTCACGGGTCTGGTTTCTACCAACCGTTTAGCTTCAGCAGCAAGTCCCTCCGTGTAGAGAGCTTCAGCTTGCTTAAAGACCTCTTCTTCCCAGGCCTCTTGTGTAAGGGAATTCCGGTCGGGAAAAGGAGCTACAAGAATGTTCAGCCTGTTTGCAGATTTGAGAATTTCCGGGACCAGTTCTTTGCTTCGAACCACCAAGCTCAGGAAAGCATCGGGATTTTGCGAACGCCAGTGATTCAGAAGAGATTCGTTGACTTCCGAACCATCCGCTATCCAGATATCATAGGAATGAGAAAGTAGGAAATCGGCCAATAAGTCTTCTGTATTCAGGGAAGACTCAGGAAGATAAACGAGGTCTTTTTCAGGGTGAAGTGCGGAAGCCGATGAAAGCAGTGTCGTGATCAGAATCTTCATACCAAGGGCCCTAAGGTGCAAATGCGAATGGAACAAATTAGGAAATATTCAGATATAAAATAGTTAGAACCAGTTCAAATAAGGGCCCCATCAGGGCACTCTTTCAATGGTTGGGTTTAAAGAGTAGGATGCTGATACGCCCCATTTCCTTGCGGTTGGCTAAATATCCAAAGACGAGGGCGGTGAAAAACGGGAAGAGTAAATAGACAATGGCGGGTACGGCAAACCGGGGATTGTTCATAAAGCCTGGTAGTGAAGCGATTGCAATGGCCAAGGCAGCATTCTGAATTCCGACCTCTATGCCTATGGTAAACCTGTCCCGCAGTGGCAGTCCTGCTCCCCAACTGAGAAGATAACCCATCAACATACTGGAAACATTGAGTGCAAGGGCGGCCGGCAAGGCTCCCAGGTAATCGTTGATGCCAACCTCAGGACCTTTGTTTTCTCCCAGAAATGCTACCCCAACGATCGAGAGTGCCATGAAGATTGGCATTACCCACTTGAATACCTTTTCTAAAGCAAGGGCTACTTCAGGCCATTTTGCCCGAAAAGAGATCCCCAAAAGACAGGGGACAAGGGTGAGCATCACGATTTTGAAGACCGTATCCCAAAAGGGTAATTGTTCCGTAGCCTGGTCAAGGTGGAGAAGGCCCGAGGCCTGGGTCATGATGATGGGAACGGAAAATATGACCAGGAAACTATTGAAAGTAGTCAGAGAAACGGAAAGAGCGACATTTCCTCTCAACATATAAGATGCCAGGTTGGAGGTAGATCCGCCTGGGCAGGCAGAAAGGAGGATAAAGCCAATTTTGAGGTGGTCCGGCATTGGGATAATACTGACCAACAGAAAGGCCAGGGTGGGTAAGAGCAGCATTTGACTGATCAGGCCGATCAGGACAGCTTTGGGATATCGGAATATGTCCAGTACATCCCGCATGCTGAGACTGAGTCCCAACAGGAGCATTACCCCGGCGTAGGAGAAGGTCAGCGCATTTTCGAAGAATAATTGCATCTGTTGGTCCAGCTCTGAAGAGGCAATTTAGTGCCGGATTGGCTGAGAATCACAATTGTAATTTGAATTATCAGTGTAACCGAGGATATTTAGGTTGAAAATTAAGGATATGGGATTCCGAGGAATGATTGCCAGGCCAGTGACGAACCGGATCGAAAAGCGGATTCGGAAGTGGGCAGCACGGCCTCATTTTCACCAGCAACAATATTTCTATCGCATTCTGGATGAAGGGAGTCGATCCATCTATGGGCAAGAGCGGGGAATTGATATTGGGATGGATTACAATGCATTTAAGGATGCGGTTCCTTTGGTGGATTATGAGGACATCAAGCCCTACGTAGAAAGGATCATGGCAGGGGAGCAGGATGTGCTTTGGCCCGGTGCTCCCGATCATTTGATCATGTCTTCCGGGACCACCTCCGGGAAAAAGTATATTCCCACCAACCGGGAAGCAATGCGGTGCATTATCCGTGGCTCTACAGACGCTTATTGTTCCTACATCGCCCGTTCGAAAAACTATGCCGTATGGGATGGAAAAACGCTTCCTTTAACCGGTAGCCCCGAATTGACCATGATGGGAAAGATTCCATCTGCGAGGGTCTCTGGCCTGCTCAACCATTTTCTCCCCTGGTATGCCAAGTGGAACCGGGTGCCAAGTTGGGAGACCAATTCCATTCCCGACTTTGAGCAGAAGCTGTCCCGCATTCTCGATGAAGCCATTCCCTCAGATATCAGAGCGATGACAGGGTTGCCGGTCTGGATCAACGTGCTTTTTAAAAGACTTCAGGAACGAACCGGGAAAAAGGTAATCGAGGTCTGGCCCCATCTGAAGTTTATGGTCTATGGAGGCCTTCAGGTAGAACCCTATAAGGCAGGACTACTGGAGGTAATAGGAAAGGAAATAGACTTTGTAGAAGTGTACAATGCCTCCGAAGGCTTCTTCGCTTTCCAGGACAATTTTGATGATCTGGGATTGCTCCTTCACCTTCAGTCGGGTTTCTTCTATGAGTTCATTCCTGCCGACGATTACCGGGCCGGAAATGTGCAAAGACTACGTTTGGATCAGGTTGAAGTGGGGAAGGATTACGGCTTGGTCCTCAATAGTTTGTCTGGACTGTGGGGCTACAACCTGGGAGATGTTGTACGGTTCACGTCCGTCGATCCTTACCGGATCGTATTTGCCGGTCGGCTGGCTCATTTTACCTCGGCCTTCAACGAGCACATCATTCAATTTGAAGTGGAGCGTGCCATCGATCAGGCCATGAAGCAGGTAGGAGGACGGGTGACCGAATTCACAGTTGCCCCCCAAATTCACCCTGCGGAAGGACCGCCCTACCATGAATGGTTCATTGAGTTTGATGATCCACCGGATGACCTCGAAGCCTTCCGTAGCAAAATTGATGAAGTGATGCAGGCGGGCAACCATTTGTACCGGGAATTGGTCGCGGCCAAGGCCATGGCTCCTTTGAAAATAAGCATCCTGAAGCCGGGAGGTTTTCTGGAATATATGAAGAGCATTGGTAAGGTTGGGGACCAGTTTAAGCTTCCAAGACTAAAAAATAACCGTTCCCTGGCTGATCTTTTGAAGATTTATATCAATCAACGAATTGGATAATTATGAACCAGAATCTATTAAAGATCGGAATTCCCGGTCGTTTCTTTTATCCAAGCCCGGACCGGAGTCCTATCCTGGGGCCAAAGGTGTATACCTCCGTGGAGCAGGATACCTTAGATTATGTTTCCCGGGCCGGGGCGCTGCCTATGATGATCCCTCTGATGGTGGATGCGTTACTGGAGGTTTTTATGGATGGGCTGGATGGTTTGCTCCTTCAGGGTGGGGCGGATGTAGCACCTCAGAGCTACGGTGAGTTGCCTATGCATGAGGACCGGTGGCTTGGCGATCCCCAAAGGGACGCCTTCGAATTGAAATTGCTTGGCATGGCCATGGATCGGGGCATGCCCATATTTGGCATCTGCCGGGGATTGCAAATCATGAATGTTTTCTTTGGGGGTACCCTGATTCAGGATATTCCCAGCCAGATTCCCAGCGCCATCCACCACCGCGATATAGACAAGTATGATGGGTATTTTCATGGGGTAGAGTTTGTTGCGGGCGGATTGTTTGAGGCCCTTCATACTCAGAAAAAGGGGGGGGAGGTCAATTCGATCCATCATCAGGGGATAAAGCAGTTGGGGAAAGGTTTACAGGTGGAGGCCAGGTGCTCAGAGGATGGCCTGATAGAAGGATTTGTCCATGAGGAAGGACCAAAGGGATCTATCATGGCAGTTCAGTGGCATCCAGAGTTTTTCCATCATTTTCCCAGCGAAACGATTTCCGCAAACCTACTCCTTGAGCATTGGTTAGAGATTTGCCGGGCTAAAAACACCCTGTTAGAATTCTAGCGTATTTGTCCTGTATCGGGGGTGTTACTTTTTGGGGTTTGTACGTTAAGAGAACAACGTAGACCCTGATTACAGAAAGAATATGAAGCTAACAAAAATGGCCCGTTTAGGGGTCGTGGGAGTGGTTTTTGTGTTGCTCTCCCTCGAAAGTCACGGCAGCGAACTTTCCCGCCAACTCCATAACCTGTACCTAACCGGTAGTTACTACAAATGCTACCAGTCAGCGATTCTTTCCAGCAAGGAGCATACGAGCTCAGCCGTCCCCGATTTCTATGCAGCCATCGCTTTGTGTAATTACAGCAAAGACCCGAATTTTTCCGGGAGGGTTGTAAAACCGTGGAGCCAGGTGGCCCAGCATTTAGAACGGGCAAAGGCAAGGGATAGGTCAGGGAAGGAACTTCAGGCTTACCGGAAAGGGTTGGTGGTGATCCAGAGAAAGTTGTTCACGGTAGGAGAGAAGGGCTACCGGGAACAGCCAGAATCCGTGCGGAAATTTTTTGACCGGATTGCCAGGGTGTTTGACAAAAGGGAAGGTACCTGGCGGAATATTTACCATGCGGGTCACGATGCCAGTTCCGAACTATACGATTTCGTAGAATGGGACAATCTCTTTTACCGGTTGGCAAATACTGCGCGTCATTCAGCCTATGTGTCTGACATGGCCAAAGAGTTGATTTACCTGCACAACCTGTGCCGCATCAATCCCAGGTTATTTGGCGAAACTTACCTGGCGCAGTATTTGAAAAATGACAGTTGGGGAGAATCAACCGATCATTATGTAACCAGTTTGCAGGAGCGTTTGCGCACAGCTGATCCTGCCCCGCTACTTTATCCTTATCAACCCTATTTCCGGGCTGCAGATTCCCATGCAAAGGACCTGTCTGATTCACAGACCTTTGCCCATAATTCTTCAGATGGTACTGGGTTTGGCCAGCGGTTGAATAAGTTTTCCGATGCCGGGGGGTACCGTGCAGAGAATATTCAGGGGGGGACCAGCACCCCAATTGAATGCTTCTTTTCTCTAATGATAGACCGTGGTGTCCCAAGCTACGGGCACCGGGAAAATATCCTGCAACCTAACCTGAGATACATCGGGATTGGAATTCGTGACGGAGGACTGTACGGCCTGAATTGGGTTTTTGATTTTTGTGGGCGACCTGGCTCAGAGTCCTTATCCTTTAATCCTTAAACCAAGGAAGAAAGTCCGCGGTGCACCGGGACCAAAGACGTAATTGCTATCTCGGTTCTTACCGGAATCAAAATCATTCTGGTAGGCATTGAACAGGTTTTTAACCCCTCCATAGAATTCAACGCCAGAGTTGAGGCGGTCAAAATTCACAGTATACCCCGTCTTGATCCCTACTTCTGCGAAGGAAGGAGATACGGTGTAAGTGTCAAACGTTTGTTCTGGAGCACCCGCGAAGTGGACCAGATCCATCGGACCGGTATAAACGAAGTTGATGGCAGAGTTCCATTGCGAAGTAGGCGTAATCCTGAGGATGGCATATCCATATTGGTTGGGCGTTCTGAGGAATTCACGTCGGGGCTCCAGCCCTTCAATATTTTCAACAGGCTCGTCAAAGAGGCTGGATTGCAGAGTAAAACCTGCTTCCAACTGGACTTTTTGATCGTAATTGGCCCGGAGTTCGAGGGTCAATCCCTGTACCGCTGCCCCGGCTCCATTGCGCTTCTCAAAACGCTCCCCGAAAGCATCTTCGCCCAGAGGGTGGAGGTAGAAGGCATTGTTGAGATGGGTATAGAATCCTTCGAGGGTAAATCCAGCGATGAACTTTTCTTTGGCTTTGTCATAGTTGACCGAGGTACTGAAACTGTTGGATCGTTCCTGGACCAGATCGGGAGACAAGCTGATTCTTGAGATTCCTCCTCCGGCAAAGGCAAGGTGCAGGTCAGTATCAAAGGCTTGAGGGGCCCGGAATCCCGTACCCCAGGTCATGCGGAATTGGGTATTCTTCCTGAGTTTGTACAACAAGGACACACGTGGGCTCAGGATAAGGTTATCTACCAGATTGTGTTTGTCGGCCCGGACTCCGGTGAGCAGGTTCAAGGCCGGAGTGACTTCCCAATCACTTTGAACAAAAGAACCAAAGTTCTCGGTCAATTGGTCGATTTCATAATTGTAGGCATCGATCTGGTCAATTACATCATCCATGATATACTCTGAACCTACGGTAATGACATTGCTACCTCCGAGAAAATTGCGAATGCGGTGATTGAGCTGAATGCCTCCCTGGAGGGTTGTATTGGCGGATGTACCATAGGGTGGATGGTCGAGGTGAATTTGCACGTCTTCAGATTCATCGGGGAAAATTCCGGTGTAGTGGGTTCGGCCAGTATTCTGTGCAGCTGCATAAGCAATAAAGGAACTGTTCTCGTCATTGAAGTTGACTTGATAATCAATATTTCCAACCAGTACATTGTGGTTACGCTCCTCAGACTGAAGGGCCAGGTGAGCAGGCCCATCCACCATTTCTCCTCCATATCTGTATTCACGCAGATTGCTCAGGCTGACTTCGAGCTTATGGTTCTCCTTGGGCAGGAAAAAGAAGTTGGCGCCAAACGAGTTGTTCCTGAGTAGAGGAAGCTCTGAAAAATTATCCCCATTGTGATCGTAGAGGGCCCGGTTTCTCTTATTGATGAAAATGGTTCCGCCTGCACTGGCCTGCTTGTTGACATAGGTTGCATTTCCGGCGAGGATATGATCATTGGCAGCTCCATTGATGTTTTGGAAGGTATAACCCACATCGTAGGAGTTCTTTTTAGGAATCTTGGTGATGACATTTACTGTACCGCCAATGGCACTGGAGCCATAAAGGGCGGATCCTCCACCACGCACAACTTCGATCCGCTCAATCATATTGGTCGGTAACTGTTCCATCCCGTAAAGGCCGGTCAAGGGGCTGAAGATGGGACGTCCGTTGATCAGGATTTGAGAATAAGATCCTCCCAGACCATTCATTCTCAGTTGCGTATAATTACAGGTTTGACAATCTGTCTCTACTCGAAGACCAGGCTGAAATTTGAGCCCTTCGGATAGGTTACAAGCCTGTACATTTTCAAGGGTACGGGTATCAATTACATTGACAATCACCGCTGATTCTGTTTGCCTTTTGGAGGTGCGGGTCCCGGTCAGAACTACTTGATCCAATTCATAGGCTACGCTGGACAGACCAAGGTTGAGGACTATTTCCTGCCCTTCATAATTCAAGTCAACTTGAGTTTCCTTCGGTTCAAAACCAGCCAGCGAGACCTTGAGTTTATATTCACCAAGTGGTACCTCCCGAATCTCAAACTTGCCCTGGTCATTGCTAAAAGTACCCAGGGCCGTTTCTTCAAGATAGACCTTGGCATATTCCAGAACCTCATTGTCTGAAGTAAGGGTTCCCTTGATGACTCCGGATTGCCCTGATACCGCATCTGCAAATAGGAGAAGTAGGATAAATAGAGAGAAGGGTTTCATTTGGACTTAATACATTTTTAGATTCATCTAAATTAGATTGTTTAGATGAGTCTAAAAAATAAATAAGACTATTTGTGCAATCTATTTAGTCCATGATGAACCTTTCCCCTTGTTTCGGAGGAGTAGGCCTGTGCTAAAAAGACATCAAAAAGGGTTTACTTCAACTCAAAGGCATTTTTGCTTCCAGTGGAGCCCTTCACTGTAACATCATCTTGCCGGGAGAGCAGAGCCGTTGTACCATTGTTTTCGAAGCGGTTGTTTTTCAACAATACACTCTCGACCTGAGGGTCAAAGAAGAAAAGGTATTTTGCATCTTCGTTCCATTTGCTCCAATCCTGAAAGTCTTTGATCCCTGAGAAGTAACAGTTGTCAAACAAGATCAGTCGTGATGCCCCCCTAAAGCTTAGTCCGGCCTGGCACCTCTTGAATTGCGTATTTCTAAATTCCACATTGGATACATTCTGCATGTAAACTGTGCCATAAGAGCAATCCTTGATGACTGAATTGCTGACCTTTAGGCCATCTACATCAAATGCCTGGATGCCATAGGTGCCACTTCCATACATAACCGATTTGACAATAGATACATTCATACATCCATGGAAAGAAACAACCGATCCTTCGCAATAGCCCTTTTCAATGAAGTGACCCATGATCAGGTTTTCCAGGCTGATGTCCTGGCAATCGGTAAAGCGAAATACGTTGGAGTAGGGGTCTTCCGTTCCAAGTTCAGCATAACCTTCACCGATGATCGTCAAATTCCGTATCTCCTTGATATAGACTTCCCCACCCGAGAAATTGGCATAATCAGTGGAAGTACCTTCATTAAGGGTACTGAAATTGTAATCCCCTGGGGCAACACGTATGGTTGTATTCGGTGCGATGGCCTGAAACAGGTCAAAAGCATTGTCTACAGAAACTTCGCGGGCTTGAACCAGCAAAGGGAACAGAAATAGCAGCACAAATAACTTTTTCATAGCGCAATTTAAGCAATCACTGTTGGATTTTCTTAGGATAAATGATCTGAAAAGGTGAAAGGAGCCTGATAAACGGCATTTTTTTAGGCATTTGCTACGGGAAGATTGTAAGTTTTTTTTACATTGCATAGTGAGCACTACTATGAATCTCTGAAATCAACTATGCTGAGTCAGAAACGCATCTTCACTTGTCTGCTGATTGCTTTCGTTTGCCTGTCGCCCATCACTCTTTTGGCGCAATGTGCAAACGTAATCGATCTCAACTCATGGTCCAGGATAGGCCCCACCAATTCTGGTACGTGGAATGTCAATGCAGCCGGAACCCAGGTACACCAGACGATCAACGGTTTTCCATCTTTTTTTATCAGTCCTGAAGACTTTATCAATGTAAGAATCACTGGTACCCTCCTTTCTGCGGGTACGGATGATGACTTCATTGGTTTTATTTTTGGCCACCGAACCCCGACGGTATCGAATACCAATGCTTTCAATATGCAGAGCTATTTATTCGACTGGACTCAGGTTCCTAAAAATGGGGCCAATACGCAATGGTTAAACCGAATTGATGGTCCTGTGGATGTGACCGGAAACTGGTTGCCCTGGTGGAACCATACGCCTGATCCTTCATTTACCCAATTGGGAGCCAACGTAGCCCCTGGTTGGGTCAGAAATGTGCCCTATAACTTTGAGTTGACTTATCTCTACAACAGGGTAATCATTCGCATCAACGGAGCTACCGTATTTGATGTAAATGGCTGTTTTGAACCCGGACGTTTTGGTTTTTATAATTTCAGTCAGGCAGACGTATTTTATTCCAATTTCGCTTATGAACTCCTTCCCGATTTTGGAATCACGACCACGAATGTATGTTTAAACGATTCTGCTTCATTCTTCTTCTTTGACAATTCATGTGGCTCAGCTGCTGCGGCCGCGGCTACCATTTCCAACTTTGCCTGGACCTTTGGTGATGGTGGCACCAGCAATGCGGTTAATCCCAAGCACTTGTACGGGGCCCCGGGTACTTACACGGTTAAGCTGGTAATTACAGATAATTTTGGCTGTACTGATTCTGTTACAAAATCGGTTACAGTTGTTCCCCTTCCTCCTCAACCCGCGACCATGGGGAACGGACCAATATGTGAAGGTTCGACCCTCAACCTTACCGGCAATGGAGGTGCCGGGGTTTCCTACAGTTGGACCGGACCCAATGGGTTTACATCTTCCCAACAAAATCCCAGTATCCTCAATGCCGCTCCGGCAGCATCAGGAACTTATACCCTGGTTACCAGCAATGGAATTTGTTCGAGTCCATCTACTGCACAGGCAGTTACAGTAAACCCAACGCCTCCGACGCCAACTGCCAGCAGCAATGGTCCCCTTTGTGCAGGAGATCCACTCAATCTTTCTGCCAATAATATTACTGGAGCAATTTATAATTGGACTGGTCCCAATAGTTTTACGGCCAATACCCAGAACACGACAGTTACAAATCCGCAAACGAATGCATCCGGTACTTATAATGTTACAGCCTTCATAGCGGGGTGTCCAAGTTTGGTAGGTGCTACAAGTGTCACTGTCAATCCGATCCCAACTGTCACCGTTACAGGTGACAATACCATCTGTTTTGGAGAAACCACCACCCTGGTGGCAAACGGTGCTTCATTTTACACCTGGAACAATGGGTCTAACTCTGCCAATACCGTGGTAGGTCCATCAACTACCACCACTTACCAGGTTACAGGAGTGAGTGCCGCAGGATGTACCAGCCTGCCCGCAGCCTATCAGGTAAATGTAAATGCGGTGCCTTCAGTTAATTTGGGTGCCGACACCATCGTCTGCGATCAATATACCCTGGATGCGGGTCCCGGTGGAACCTTAAGTTACGCCTGGAATACCGGGCCTGCTACTCAAACCTTGAGTGTAACCACCTCAGGTAATTACCAGGTTACAGTAACCAATATCGACAGTTGTTTCTCGGTTGACAATGTTAACGTCACCATTGACAACACACCACTGGTTAGTATAGTAGGGGATACCGTTATCTGCGATGGCGATAGTACCACGTTGTTCGCAGTAGGAGCAGCGAGTTACAGTTGGTCCACCGGCGATAACAATTCCAGTACGGTTGTTTCTCCTAGTTCTAACACCCAATACTCAGTGATCGGTAACAGCCCTCAAGGCTGCCAGGCACCTGCTCAATTCATTAATGTTATTGTCAATCCATTGCCTGCTGTTAATCTTGGACCTGATCTTGTCGTCTGTGACTCGGTTACGATAGATGCCGGGCCAGGTGGTTCCCTGTCTTATGCATGGAGCAATGGACCGACCAGCCGCAGTATTCTGGTGACTTCATCTGGCACCTACCAGGTGACGGTGATGAATACAGATAGCTGTATGTCAGTGGATGTGATCAATGTCACCGTGAACAATACGCAACAAGCGAGTCTTGGAGCCAATCAGGATTTATGTCCTGGTTTTTCAACGACCCTTAATCCTGGAACTTTCTCATCCTACTCCTGGTCAACCGGTGCCAGTACCCCAACCATTCAGGTACAAAATGCCGGTACCTACACCGTTGATGTAATCGATGTCAATGGTTGCCCAAGTGTGGACTCCATGAGTGTGAATGTCTGGCCTTTGCTTACTGGAAATGTTGGAGCCGACACCTTGATCTGTGATGGCGTCACTTTACCCTTGGATGCCAGTTCCTGGGGAGGAGCCACCTACAATTGGAGTTCAGGTCAAACAACTCCTAATATTAATGTTACGACCCCCGGTCTCTATACGGTACAGATAGACGATGGAAACGGCTGTCTCTATCAGGATTCGCTTGATCTTGCTGTAGACTATCCTCCGGCATTGAGCATCGCCGTTTCAGATACAGTCCAGTGTGAAGGAGCTCCTGTAACCTTTACCGTAAGTCCGGGGGGATTGCCAGATTATAATTTCGCTATCAATGGGAATTCTATACAGGCTGGAACCGGAACCGGTTTTACAACTGTGGCGCTGCAAAATGGGGACAATATCTCGGTGATTGGTACTACCCAGTTTGGTTGTACATCTTCAGCAAATAGCCCTGTATCTGTAAACGTATTGGCGCGACCAACCGGAACCGTTTTTGTAGATACGGTCTGCGACGGAACACCCACCAACTTTGTCGTGAATCCACAAAATACAACCAGTATCACCTGGTCAGGTGGAGGAGGCTTCTCCGGAAACGCCAATACTGTTGTCTACAGTTATATTGCCCCCGGTAACTATCCTTACAGTGTTTTGCTGGACAATGGACAGTGTGATACTACCATTTCAGGTGTCGCGATTGTCAATCCTATCCCACTGGCTCCTTTGACCCCAGGCTTCATTGCCTGTACCGGGGATGATGTCATCATGACTGCCATTGGAGGCGGCACGGTTGAATGGTTTGACGCACCGGTTGGTGGAAACGTCCTCAACACGGGCAATGACTTCACCTTTAACAATGTGACCCCGGCTGTCAACGATTCGTTCTGGGTACAGCAGACCAGCCTCGGGTGTGTGAGCCCAAGGACCCCGACCTTTATTGATGTCTATGATGCTCCTATCGCAGACTTCATGTCTGATCCTGATACAAGTGTACTCCTGAACATTCCAAACTCCACGGTTCAATTCATCAATCTCAGTACGGCTGCCAACAGCTATGAGTGGGACTTTGGTGACGGATTCACGTCTTCAGCTCCTTCGCCTGCTCACAATTTTGATCAGGTAGGGGAATTCTACATTACCCTGATCGCGAATATCAACCAGGGTTGTATAGATACTATTGTCTATGGTCCCTATGAAGTGATTGATTACGATGATTTTCATGCTCCCAATGCCTTTACCCCCAATGCCGATGGTGATAACGATACCTGGGTCATAGATGATCTGTATTTTTATCCGGATAACGTATTGATGGTCTTCAACCGTTGGGGAAAAACAGTCTATGAAGCCAATTCTTATCAGAATGATTGGGACGGTACCTGGAATGGAAAGGATTTACCCGAAGGAACTTACTATTATGTAATCGACCTGGGCGAAGGGTTCAAGACTGTTAAAGGATTTGTGACGCTATATCGATAGGGGAGACTGGATATGAAAAAGAGTTTACTGGTCATCCTGGCTCTGGTTGGCATTTACCAAATGGTTGCTGCTCAGCAAGAGCCCCAGTACACCCAATACATGTTCAACCAGTTGGCCTTCAATCCTGCCTACGCAGGAAGCCGGGGAACCATGAGTGGCACCTTATTGTTCCGCAAACAATGGTGGGGATTTGAGGGCGCCCCGGTCAACGCCAATATTTCCCTGCACAAACCCAGCGCCAATGAGCAACATGGGTTTGGTGTAAATTTCACCCATGATCGCCTCGGAGTCGTCCAGCAGAATTTCCTTGAGTTGAGTTATGCCTACCAGATCGAGATGGGTAAAGCGAAGCTTTCACTTGGTTTGTCCGGTGGTTTCACAAATTACAGTAACCGCTTTTCCGATGTCACAACCCGCGATCCCGACCAGATCATTCCCACGACTAATTTGACCGCTTGGTTGCCAAGGGTAGGGACAGGGGCTTATTTCCGCACCGAGAACTTTTTTGTTGGTGCCTCGACCACCAACCTCCTGTCCGGGAAGTATTTCCGCTATGACAATACCCTGGTCCAGGAAATTGCCGATAAGCAACGCGTACATCTGTTTGCCACCATGGGAGGACTAATCCCGCTTGACAACAAAGTAGATTTCCGTCCATCTACCGTGATGAAGTACGTACACAATGCTCCGGTACAGTTTGACTTCAATGCAACCTTTTTCTTCTCCAAGACCTTTGGCGTGGGAGCAGGTTACCGCACCGGAGATGCAGTATTGATGATGCTTGAGTACATCAGCCCTAAATATTTCCGTTTTGGCTATGCATTTGACTATTCACTGAATCCTGTACAATCCGTCAGTGCCGGTAGCCATGAGTTTATGGTGGGAATGGATATCAGTTGGGGACGTTCCAGGTTCCTGACTCCAAGATTCTTCTAAACGTATTCCAGGAATAAGTGGTTTGGATTCCAACCTTGAGATCCAGTAGTAGTTGATGGTAAATAAGTCAAATACTGGACAAAATAACACTGTACAATTGGCGAATCTTACTGAACCAGGCGATTGGGCTTTGTACCCATGGAATTTCGCTTAATTTTAGGTTAAAATATATCGACATCAGATGAAAGACACATATTACGATCCTAAAGACCTGGGAAAATTCGGTGACATCAAAGATTTTGAGCCCAATTTGGCAGCCAAATTCTTCGACTGGTACGGAGAAGTGTTTAAGGATGGCGCCTTGACCAAGCGGGAAAAAGCCTTGATTGCCTTGGCGGTTTCACATGCAGTGCAATGCCCATATTGTATCGATGCCTATACCCAGGACACGCTTAAGATGGGATGTGAAGAGGCTGAACTGATGGAAGCTGTGCATGTGGCAGCTGCCATCCGGGGTGGAGCTTCACTCGTCCATGGGGTGCAGATGATGAACAAGGCGAATGAACTGCTGATGTAATTCCCCTTTCGACCATTCTTTCAGCCGGGGAAAACACAATGGCGATCAGTTGGTTTAGACTAGGAACAAGACAATATGGGTACAGCGACAAAGTCACTTAAATCACGAGGTCACGATCTCAACAATACTGAAAAGCAAATCCACGAGTTGGAGAACAGGGTTCATTTTCCTGCTTTCTCACAGAAGTTGGCTGAAATTGGATTAAATCCACTAAAACCAACCCAACTCGATATTTTTCAGGTGAATGTTGGGAAAATGTGCAACCAGGTTTGCAAGCATTGCCACGTAGATGCAGGGCCAGATCGCAAAGAGATCATGACCAGGGAGACTATGCAGCAATGCATCGACGTCCTGGCTAAGACTGATATCAAGACGGTTGACCTGACGGGTGGCGCACCAGAAATGAATCCCAACTTCAGGTGGTTTGTTGAGGAAATCAAGAAGCTGGACAAGCACGTGATCGTACGCTGCAACCTGACCATCATCGTGGCCAACAAAAAATACCATGACCTCCCCGAATTCTTCAAAAAACACAATATCGAGGTGGTTTCATCGCTGCCCTCCTATAAATCAAAGGGGACTGACCGTCAACGTGGAGACGGTGTATTCGACCGATCGATCAGAGCATTGAAAATGTTGAATGAGGTTGGTTATGGCATTGAAGGCAGTGGCCTCACCCTCAACCTTGTATTCAACCCCAATGGGGCGATGCTTCCAGGAGACCAGAACAGCCTCGAGCATCAATTCAAGATTGCGCTCAAGCGCGATTTTGACATTGTATTCAACCAGTTGTTTGCGATTACCAACCTTCCTGTCAGCCGTTTCCTGGACTATCTGATTGCTTCCGGTAACTATGAAGGGTATATGGAGGAATTGGTGAATGCTTTCAATCCTGCCGCAGCTCACAATGTAATGTGCCGGAATACGATTTCTATCGGATGGGATGGTTACCTTTTCGACTGTGATTTCAACCAGATGCTTGACCTCAAGGTCGAAGCCAAGGGCCAACACATTTCGGATTTCAATACAGAAGAACTTCTCAACCGGGAAATCATTGTCAATCAACATTGCTATGGCTGTACCGCCGGAGCAGGTTCCAGTTGCGGTGGTGAGGTAACATAAACCATTTCCCAGGGGTTCAATTGGAAACCATGGCTATAGAAAAGAGCTATAGAACAGAATTTGAGTCAAGACCACAATATATCACTGCACAATAAGATCATCCCCGACTCGATCCGGGAAGAGGCCGTTTTCTGCCTGCAGCATTTTCCCAAGCTGGAAGATGTCCACATCGAATTTCGCTTCCGCAAGCGGTTCAAGAAGTCATTTATGTTGGCACAGCCCAAGATATGGAGCTTGTTTTTACCCCGGAAACGCAGAGGCTATGTCATCATCATGAGCCGGAAATTCATGTTTGGAGAGGGGAAGTCGCTTGGTATTGAAGAATTTCCCGAGGATGTACTGATCGGATGGTTGGCGCATGAACTCGGCCATATCATGGACTATTGTCATCGGTCCACTTTCCAGATGATCATGTTTGGGCTCAAATACCTTCTTTCAGGTATTCACATCAAGAAAGCTGAGCGGGCTGCCGATGTATATGCCATTGAAGCTGGAATGCACAAGTACATCGGAGAAACAAAGACTTATATTCTTGGGCATTCTGACTTATCAGATTCTTACAAAGCCAAGATCAAAAAGCTATACCTGGGCCCGGAAGAAATATCCCTGATTGCACATACACGTAATCCGGTGCGCCGTGAGGTCCTCATGCGAAGCCGGGCAATCGTAGACAACAGTGAAGGCCTTGAGTCTACTGAGGGGATCGCATAGGAGTGTATCTTTTGTTACCCCTCCGCATTATACTAGCTGAAACCTCTACCTTCTTCATTGTAAATTAAACGCACAACGCCATGATTCGATTCATTCGGTTCACGCTATTGGTATGTCTGGTTTTCTCAGCCGAAAGCACATTTTCCCAGATGTCGCCAGTGGAAGGTTCAAGGGGAAATCTCCAACAAAGGCAAGGACAAAGGCAAGGAGACAATCCACTCGATGACCTTTTTGCACAAACAGTTGTTCCGTCCAAAATCATCCCCGTGGATGCTGCAAAAGGTGCTATCCTGGTCGGTGACGGCGGCACCAAAGTGATCATTCCACCCAATGCCTTTGTTGATCTTCAGGGAAATCCAGTGACCGGAATTGTGGACTTCGAATTCAAAGAAGTGGTTGAGAAGGCGGATATCCTCCTGAGCAATGTACCAACCGTTGCCAATGGGCAACTCCTCGAATCCAAAGGAGTCGTATATCTGGATGCTACCGCCAAGGGACAAAAAGTGAAAATAGCTGCCGATAAAGCGATTGACATAGAGTTTGCAAAGGGGAGTACGGACCAGGGAATGCAGGGCTTCAGTGGAAAATTTGACAGATCCGGCAATATGAACTGGACCCCACAGGAAAGCCCCTTGACCGCCGATCCCCAAACGCTCGTCTTTGTGGATGGCAAGCACCACGTCAAGGCCTACGCGATCTCAATGATTGAGAAATGCAGCGAATGCCGGGGCAGTGAGAAAGTAATGGTTGAGATAACTTACGACATGGAAACCGGGAGAACCGATAAAGTCAGAGCAATAAGTTTCAATGGCTGTTTCACGAAATTGATCCCGGATATCCTTCAGCATGTAGTCTGGCGCGGGGAAGGCCAGTCTGCGGGTAATTCGGGAGAAACGGGAAAGGTGAATTTCACTCTCCACATCAATTTAGGTCCCGTCATTGAAAAGAACCCGCGTTTTGCCACGGGCATCCAACCAGACAATGCATTCTTCCACTATGACCCCAGGCATGAAGATGCTGATGACCTGGAAGTCGTTCAGGTAATGGCAAGTTCGACGGTGACAATCAAAGAAATGGGTTGGGTAAATTGGGACAAGTATATGGGAATGCCAGACCCGACTGATTTCATCGTCGAGGTAAAGGGAGGTGCCGAGAAGGAATTCGCACGTGTATTCCTGGCTTACAAAGAAGTTGCCTGTGTGATTGATGCCAAGCAAATGGGGCCGGACTCATTCAAGTTTGGGCAGGCGCCATCCGGTGTTCCAGGTTATGTGGTGGGCATGTCTTATCGGAAAGGGAAGGCTTATTTTGGGGTTGAATCCCTGGATGAGATTGGGGCAGATACCAAAGTTACGCTGAAAGCTGTATCTATTGATGAGCTAAAGGCCCAGGTAAAAAATTATATCAATTGAGCCCCCTGGGAGAGGTCTGTACATATAAATCATGAAAGTGGGAACCTGGCTTTAAAAGAAGGTTCCCTTTTTCATTTTCGAGCCGCAATGGATTAAATTCACACAAGAATTCAGCACCATGAAGAAAATCTACATTGCAGCTACCGGTCAGCACAAGGGCAAGACAACCTGCACCCTCGGATTGGCCGCAAATTTCCAATCGCAGGGGTACAAAGTTGGTTATTGCAAGCCGGTAGGACAGCAACACCTCGAGATCAATGGACAATTAGCGGACAAGGATGCGGTGTTATTTGGGTCAACCCTGGGATTTGAAGTGAATCCCCCCTTGCACAGCCCGGTGGTTTTGGCCTCCGGGATGACCACCCGCTTCATAGAAGCCCCGGACGAATTCCATTTCGCAGAAGATATTTTATATGCTGCCAGAGAATTGGAATCTTCTCATGAGGTCGTTGTCTATGAAGGAACCGGCCATCCGGGAGTGGGGTCCGTCATCGGACTTTCCAATGCCCAGGTGGCGAAGCTGCTGGGAACTGATGCCGTAGTGATCGCTGAAGGAGGGATCGGGAAGACGATTGACAGACTAAATATGAGCCTGGCCCTTTTTCGGGAAGAAGGAGTGAAGATCAGGGGAGTGATAATCAATAAGGTTCACGTTGACAAATATGATCGGGTCAAGACCGCATTGGAAAAACACCTGGACAAAATGGGAATTCCCCTGTTGGGCGTACTTCCTTATGATAAAAGCATGTCTTTTCCGATCATGGGGACTATCCGGAAAGTATTGAATGGGCAAATTCTGTTCAATGAAACCAGCATGGGCAATCGTGTGGCCGAGATACTAGCCGGGTCTCTGATAGAAATTGACGAGTTCACCTATTTTAAGGATATGCTTCTTGTAGTCAACAGTTCTCGTTTTCAGGAGGCAATCAACAAGATCAAAGCGGCAGGTCGGGAACGTGGTATGGAAGATTGTCCGCTAAGTGGTGTGATTATAACCGGGCAGGGTAGACTTGCCTTCCAGTCCAACCTGGCTCAGTTTCAAGACCCTTATCTGATGGAACATCAGATTCCAGTGCTGGCAACCCAATACGACACCTACGATACGGTGGTGAAAATCAGCCGGATCGAGGTGAAGATCAACACGCATACCCCCTGGAAGGTTCAGCGAGCCATTGAACTGATCAATGAATATGTAGATCTGGATGAAATCTTGTAAGGGTAGAAGCTACATCTTAACCTAAGGCTGAAGCTAAATCTTGACGATGGGCTGAAGCGACATCTTGACCTAAGGCTGAAGCTACATCTTGACGATTTTTCTGAGTGCACGCCTCTCACCATTGATGACTTCCAATTGGTAGATTCCTGCTGGTTGGTCATTCAGATTCAGTTCGAACTTTTTCTCACTCCGACCGGTTCTTAGCAAGACGATCCGACCAGTGCCATCATAAACGCGGATGGTGGTGGGAGCACCGTTTCGTTGGTCGAGCAGTTCAACCTGTACCATTCCTTGGCTTGGATTGGGGTATACCCGCATCCCGAGTGAATTCACCCAGGCGGAACCAACTCCGGTAGGGGTATGGAATACCGTTTCCGCAGTATTGGTGATGATAGGGTCGTTGAAGTCAAAGTAAATCGCAGCCCGGTTGGGGAGAGATTCACCCTCTTGCAACCCTACCAAAGGCTTGATGCGAAAGCTGAAATAGCCCTGGGAACCTTCGAGGTCAGAAGTGCTGTCCGGAAGCATGATATTGTTGAAGCGAACCGTCAATTGGTCATAATGCAAACCGACTTCATTGGGATGACTGTAATCAATTACTTCAAAGGTGCTTAAATCCAATCGGCTGTCCAGGGTATCCACCAAGCGGATATTGAAGGCAGGGGCATTGCCTGTATTCTGGAAATGAATCGTATAGTTCAACCAATCATCATAGCCGGGCAATACCGAACTGGGGTAGACATCCTTCTTGTTAGGGTCATAGGAATTCACCACCTGGTAGCAGAACTGGAAAGAATTGTTGGCGGGGTTGATATCACCAGTGGTAGGAGTGACATCTACCGTAACACATATATTGTCTCCGGCTTGGGCGGTGGTATCGGTCTGGAAAACAAGACCGAAATCGGAGCCGGGGTTGACGGTGCCGAAGTCAGTGATCGTATAGGAATAGATATTGCCATTGACAGTTGGTGTCAATGCACCATTCATCGGTGAGAGATATGCGACCGGTCCGGTTACCGTCACCGTTACAGTACCAGCCACTCCAGTGGCACAACTCAGGTTGTACCAGTTGGAGGCATCACCGGCACGGACGCGGAGTTGGTGGCTCTGCCCTGGAAATACAAATCCGGTTGGGACCACAGATTGGGCAGCCACATCGAATCCGGTGCCACATTCTACTTCGAAATCGACATCAGTAATCAGAGGAGTTGTTCCGGAAAGGGTTACGGTTGAATCAAGTCCCGGATTGGGGCAACTGAATGAATAGGGTTTATTGGCCGTATCCAGTTCCACCCGGAATGTACCATTGCCAGGAGAAAACTGGTAGACCCCATAGGCAGAGGTGGTGGTGCCAACCAGGTTGTTACCTGAATCATAGACATTCAAAGGAACATTGCGCAACAAGATATCACCCGTATCCAGACCACAATTGGAATTGAGGTCGTCAAAAACCTGCCCTGCAACTCCTTCGGCCGCTGCACAACCATTGGCATTGTTGGGGAGGCACAATGGATAACTCGTCACCGTGGAAGGCATGGAGGAAACGTAGTTTGGAACACAGGTGAAAGGGTTCCCGGTTAAGTCCCATCCATTGATAGAATTGGGGAAAGTCGGGAAGCAATTAATTTGGTTGTTTGAGCAATCAAATACAATCAGGTTCGGGGGAAGCGGAGGCAATCCAATCAGGTCGTTGTCCGGGATATCCATGTAATAGCAGGACGCAGGAATTGGAGGCAGAGTTGTCATATCTGTATGGTCAATCCCCAGGTAGCCAACACTGTTGGGTAAATTGGGCATCGAGGTAATGGACACGTAGGAAATGATCAGTGTCTTAATAGAATTCGGGAGTACCGGCATGGTGGTTGCCGGTTGAGTCACAAAGTGGAATTGCTCCAGGTTTGGAGGCAAAGTGGGAACTGCATTGAACTGACACTGGGTGAGTAAAAGTGCTTTCAAAGAATTCGGCAAAGGGGGAAGGGTAGAAGTCGGAGCATTGGTAATTCCGAGAGTCTCCAGAGTAGGTGGAAACGGGGGGATAGTGGTAAATGCCGGACCACCTCCACAAAAAAGCAGGGTCAAATTTGGTGGCAGTGGATTGGGGAGTGTGGGATACGTAGGACTGAATGACTGCTGGACATCCAGGTTGGTAAGGGTATTGGGCAATGGAGGAAATGCGGTGAGAGGATTTGCTCCAGCCGAAAGCTTTTGTAGACCTGGTGGGAGAGGGTTGGGTAATGCGGTGATTTGATTGACATTGACATCGAGGATTAAGAGCCCGGCCGGTAGTGGCGGCAAGGAGGTAAGTTGATTGCCATACACGGAAAGATTGATCAGGGTACTTGGCAAACTTGGTAGTGAAGTCAACTGGTTGCCTCCTGCAAAAAGCAAAGCCAGGTTGTCAAAATATTGAATCCCATCCAGATTGCTGATGCTCTTATTAGATACATCAACGGTCGGGTCATTTACAATATCACCACAGGTGGTATCCATCTGACTGCCCGACATACAACTGGGGTAGTTCTGTTGCAGGAAAGTGACGAAGTTGGCATCCGGGATGGTCACCATCTGCCCATTCAAACTGATAGAGAATAGCAGACAAAGAAAAGTAGTAGTCAGGAGTCGATTCATCATGAGGAGGTAAGCAATTTTCCTCAAGATAGCATGGAAGGCGTTTGCAATTTCATTTTCCCTCCCCAACGGTATGAGATCGCCACCGTTCCGGGTAATGAGTGGCCATGAACGGTTTTATTCCTCTAAAACCATTCGCCCGGACACCAAAACTGGCATCCGGGCGAGGGTTATTAAATTATTGCTCTGAATGAAGGGAAATTCTTAACCAGAGACAGACTTGAACTCGTTGATCATATATTTGATCAGGTCCGTAGTGGTAACGATCCCAACGCATTTTCCGTTTTCTTCGACCGGCAGACTGTGGTACTCACCCGCTGCCAGTATTTCAGCGACGTCACGAATGAAATCACCTGGCTGGACCACTTTTGGATGTGAAGTCATTACCTGAGGAACGCTCATCATATTGATGATGCTGTCATCAATTCCATCCTGGTTGTCGAATAAGCCACCAAAAGTCAGACGGTTGATATCATTGCTGGAGATGATCCCGGTGATCTTTTTTCCTTTGAGGACAGGGATATGACGAATGTGATGTTTACGGACAAGGGCAATCACATCGTACAAGCTCGCATCTTCCTGAACAGATACAGGGTTGCGGGTCATGATGGCAGATATAGGAGTATTTGGATTCATGTTCTTATGTTTAGGGGCAATTTAGGCAGCCACCAAAAGCTCAAATCTGACCATTGTCATAATTCGGGGTGAAATTCCTCAGCTTTAATAGAATCAAATAAAATCAGCATCCACCGGCTGAATGAATACCTCAGCTTCCTGAATCTTGTATTCGTCACTGTTTGCTAAAATATGGACCTTGAGATTGGTGATGGTCATGGGAGTACCTGCTTCCAGGATTTTCTCGTTGTTGTGCATCAATTCAGAGGCATCGTATACGACAACCATTCCAGAACCAATTACCCGGAACTCGTTTCCATTTTCAATTATGACACCCGTATCTTCAGCCAGTCCTATGCCAATCAAACGAGGAAATCTCGCTACGGCTTCTGCCAAACGACCAAAACGACCTCTCCGAATAAAGTGGGAGTCAATGATCAGTGAAGGAATGAAACCCATTCCCTCGCGCATGGATACTGCATCCTTGAACAAAGACTCAGTGCTACTCCCACCAGAGATCATCTCTGAAGACATGCACATTGCACCGGCGCTGGTTCCAGCGATCACAAATTTTTCTTTCCGGTAACGCTCCAGCAGGATCTGATGAATGGTCGTTCCACCAATCTTATCGATAATCTTGGATTGGTCACCTCCGGAGAACATGATGCAGTCTGCTTCTTCGATTCTCCTGATATTGTCGTGCATTTCAGACTCTTCCCGTTTCCGAATATCCATTACGAATAGATCAGAGCATCCCAGTTTGCCAAATGCCTTCAGGTAATTTTCCCCAACCTCATCCGGAATGCCTGAAGCAGTTGGGATGATGACGATGCTGGAATCTGGTCCACCACTTTCCCGAACCACATGAGACAAAATACCTTCATTGATGAAGTCAAGCCCATAAGATTCTTTGGTTTCGAAGCCTTTGTCTTCGTTGCCGCCTATGGGGATTAAGATTCCTTGGATATTGTTCCTAGAGGTCATAAAGAAAAGTAGTATTATTGGGGCGCAAAATTAGGATTAAATCTGACAAAATCATCAGATTGGTCCTGAGAAGGTTTTTCTCAAATCAGTCTACAAGAATATAAAAATGAGAATCAGGGAAATCAGAGCCATGCGTGGGCCAAACTACTGGTCCGTAAGAAGGCACAACCTCATCGTAATGACCTTGGACCTGGAGGAATTAGAAAACTCCCCAACCAATCAAATAGAAGGGTTTTACGACCGGTTAACCACCATGTTTCCAACCATGTATTCCCACCGATGCTCTGAAGGTCGTCCCGGAGGATTCTTTTTCCGGGTTCAGGAAGGAACCTGGATGGGGCATGTAATTGAACATATTGCCCTTGAGATTCAAACCCTCGCGGGAATGGACACTGGATTTGGCCGTACCAGGGGCTATGGAGAAGAGGGTGTCTACCACGTGGTCTTTTCATACGAAGAAGAAAAAGTAGGACGATATGCTGCCAAAGCTGCCGTGCGCATCGCAGAGGCACTTGTAGCAGGAGAGGACTACAATCTGGAAGATGACATCCAGGAAATGCGCGAGATGAGGGATAAAGAAAGATTGGGCCCCAGTACAGGTTCAATTGTGGAGGAAGCCAAAGCCCGTGGAATTCCCTGGATCAGGCTGAATAAATATTCTCTTTGTCAACTGGGATATGGTGCGAATCAAAAGCGGATTCAGGCCACCGTTACCAGTGATACCAGCAGCATTGGTGTCGAGATCGCCTGTGACAAAGAAGACACCAAATACTTGTTGGAGCAGGCGGAAGTCCCGATTCCCAAGGGGGATATCGTCAGGACCGAAAGAGGCCTCAGAGATGCAATCGATTACGTGGGGTACCCGGTAGTTGTCAAACCTATCAATGGCAATCACGGGCGTGGTATCACCGCTAATATCAACAACTGGGAAGATGCCGTGGTCGCTTTTGAAGCCGCCAGGGAGGTTTCCAGATCTGTTATCGTTGAAAAATACATTGTGGGTCAGGATTTCCGCTTGTTGGTGATCAATTACAAATTGGTTGCAGCTGCTCTGAGGACACCGGCCCATGTGATCGGAGACGGAAAATCTAATATCCAGGAGTTGATCGACAAGGTCAATGAGGATCCCCGCAGAGGTTATGGCCACGAAAAAGTGCTCACCATGATCAAGGTCGATGACATGACCAAGGGCATCCTTGAAGCGCATAAGTATACCCTGGAGACCATTCTCCCTGAGGGAGAAATGCTCAAACTGAAAGATACTGCCAACCTGAGTACAGGTGGCACCGCCACCGATGTAACCGATATCGTACACCCCTTCAATGTCTTTATGGCGGAGCGGATCTCTAAGATCATCGGCCTGGACATCTGTGGGATCGATATCATGACCGAGGACATCAGTGTGCCTCTGGACCAATCAGATGGCGCGATTCTCGAAGTCAACGCCGGGCCTGGGTTCAGAATGCACCTCGCACCAACCAATGGCCTGCCCCGCAATGTTGCAGCCCATGTCGTTGACATGCTTTTTCCTCCCGGTGCAAATTCCCGCATTCCCATAGTGGCGATTACCGGTACCAATGGAAAAACAACTACTACCCGCCTCATTGCCCACATGGTCAAAATGAAAGGGTTCAAAGTAGGCTATACCACTTCAGATGGTATCTACATCCAGAATCGACTCCTGCAGACCGGAGACTGTACCGGTCCCGGTAGTGCCGAATTCGTCCTACGTGACCCCACCATTAACTTTGCGGTTCTTGAATGCGCCAGGGGAGGCCTGCTCCGGGCTGGTCTGGGCTTTCACCACTGTGACATCGGGATTGTGACCAACGTGGCCGCAGACCACCTGGGGTTGAAGGGCATTCAGACCATAGAGCAATTGGCCAAAGTGAAAGGTGTAATTCCGGAAACTGTATTGCCGGATGGACATGCAATCCTCAATGCCGATGACGATCTGGTGTATGAAATGCGCAACAGTGTAAAAAGCAATATCGCCCTGTTCTCAATGGACGAGAACAACGAACGCATCAAAGCACATGCTGCCGAAGGTGGAATTTCAGCCATCTATGAGAACGGATTTATTACCATCCTGAGAGGGGAATGGAAGCTCAGAGTGATCAAGGCAGTCAATGTCCCTCTGACCTTTGGTGGCAAGGCTCAATTCATGATCCAAAATGTATTGCCCGCAGTCTTAACCGGCTATCTCAGAGGGTTTTCCATTGAAGATATTAAAGTGGCACTGGAGTCATTTATTCCTTCTGCATCTCAGACTCCGGGCAGACTCAATATGTTCAATTTCAAGAACTTCAGGATCATGCTGGACTACGCACACAATCCCGCCGGAATGCGTGCTTTGAAGAGCATGGTAGACAACCTGGACGGCACTCCCAAAGTCGGGATCATTGCCGGCATCGGTGACCGCCGCCCCGAGGACAATATGGCCATGGGAGGCATTGCGGCCGATATGTTTGACGAAGTGATCATTCGGCAAGACAAAAATCTCCGTGGCAAGACAGAAGAGGAGTTGATCGCCATGATCAGGGATGGAATTCGCCAAAAAGATCCCAATAAGAAGGTGACCATAATTCCTTCCGAGAAGGAAGCCATCACCCACGCCATCGAAAATGCTCAAAAAGGATCACTCATTGTTGTATGCAGTGATGTGGTGCCGGAAGCATTGGACCTGGTGATGAAATTCAAGGAAGACGAGGCCAATGAATTGTATGGGATTGACGCCCATTAGATGAGACCTCTTAAAAACCAATGATCTCTTGAGCCACCGTGTTGGCTGAATAGACCGCTCCATCCATATATCCCCCGTATTCAGGTGCTGATTCAGCACCTGAAAACCATACTTTTCCATCGAACAAAGCCGTTTGGTAGATCTTATGTCCATTGTTTTGATGGGGAGCAAGTGTGTATTGGACCGGATTGGAGGTAAACTTTTCCCTCGACCAGATCATCTCGGAGTACCCTGTATAGTCCCCGGCTTCCGGGCCAAAGATTTGATTCAGTTGCTCCACCACAAATGCCTGACGCTGGGTAGCATTGAGTTCCTTGAACCCGGGATGCATGAACCCACAAAGGGCAAATTTCGTCCCCTCGGCATTGCTATGATCATACAACTCGGTCATCGGGCCAGTATGGCTGAAGAGAGTCCCGGAGAGATTTCGTTCTTTCCAAAAAGGACTTCGGTAAACGAGTGCTACTTTAATTGAATCTTCCATCCAGGTTTGGGTATGCCGGGCGATCTCCAAAAAGGAACTGGGCAATGCTGGTGAGAAAATGATCTTTTCGGAAAGCAGTTTTGGCGGTAGGCACAAGACAACCTGATCTGATTCAAATGTCCGATTGGCCTTGGTTCTAACGGAGATACTCATTAAAGCCTCCTTCTCTGATATCTGGCCGCTGGATCCCTCAGCCTCTGATCCCTCAGCCTCTGATCCCTCAGCCTCTGATCCCTCAGCCTCTGATCCCCCGGCCTTTAATGCCTCGACATCCGGGGCCTGGACCTCAACCACTTCCGAAACCTCCTGACCCGTAAGCAGTTCGTCTTCCTCAAAATAACTGGCCAGTTTCTCAATGATCTGCCTGGTCCCACCGACAATCCTGTAACTGGGTTCTTGAGCCGGGATTTCAAACTGCTCGGGAGGAACGCTGTGCATGGCTTGGAAGTAGGCACTTCCTTTCATAAACTGTTCGAAATAGGGGAGTCCCAACTCATCCAGTAAGCCAAGTAGATTTTTGTGCTGGGCACCAAACCAGGTAGCCCCCATTTCCAGAGGTGTCCCATCCTGGGCATAAATGGTGTGAATTCTACCACCAATCCGTTCTCTCGCTTCCAGAATTTGAACCTTGATTCCGGCCTGCTTGAGCCGATATCCGGTGAGTAGACCGGAGAGACCGGCGCCAACGATGGTGACCATTAAAGAATGCCTTATTGTTTTAAAAATCTTCTCACAAAGGTACGATCATATTGATCCAGAGCGATCAGGATATACATTCCATTGGGTAACCCATCAACTGCTATCTGTTCAATCTGCGAAGCTTTTTTATGGAGAACTGCCCTTCCGGTGATATCCAGCACTGTGATAGAATTGACCAGAGTGGTTCCGTTAATCCTCAGGATGTCCATGACGGGATTGGGAGAAAGTACAAGTCTATCCTGTTCTGGGGCATCCACTTGTAAAGGTCCGGTGTAGGCATATTGAATGATCTTGTCGGTGCCGCCTCCTCCATTGTTGATGAGGAACACCCGTAGACCGTTTGGTGAAATGGCGATGTCCCGCAGGCGTCCGTTCATCGCCTGGTCGGCTCCAAAGTAGGTGGTTGGATTGGGGGCTTGGGGGGTAGAGGGGGCGATACTGCGACCGTCTAGGCTTAACTTGATGCGAAAGACTTGCTGGTCAGTCACCGCCCCATCTTTGAGTGTAACCACCAGAAGGCTATTCTGCCAGCTGGGGATTCCACCACTTCCAATACCATAGAATTCCCCACCGGAAGGCGCCACCGTACACCAATCCAGATAAGCAGAAGTCACCGGTGGTACGGAATCACACCAGGACCAAAGTGCAGGGACCAGCGAATCGTTGGGAATGGCAGGATGAGGGGTATAATTGGCAATATAGGCATCCTCTCCGGGGTAATTGTTGTCTCCATGATATCCCCGGACCTGTTTCCAACCGTAATTCATACCTTTGTAGATGACATTGACCTCATCGTCGGTTCGGTCTCCATGCTCGGTATCATAGAGCAGGTCCGTTACCGGATTGTATATCAGGCCTTGTGGATTTCGATGCCCCCGGGACCAAAAGGAGTTGCCGGGAATGGGGTTGTCAGCGGGAATGGTGCCATCAAGATTGAACCGATGGATTTTTCCATTCATGGAGTCCGGGTCTTGGGTAAAGTTATTCGGATTGAGAGATTGCGGATTGTAACAGGAAGGGCTATTGTCTTCAGAAATCCCGTGGTCCCCAATGCTGAGAAAAATATAGGGGGTTCCGCCACGGGTGATAACCTTGAGCCGACCACCAAGATGGTCGTATGAGGTGGGAATGTCGCTTACCAGGTCTGTGGCAACGAGGATCGTATCCCCGATATAATCATAAGCGAGTTGGACAATCTTAAACTTGGTGGCAGGTGCGGTGGGTGTCCCACTGTTGTAGGAATAGAGATAATAGATAAAGGCGGAAGCAGGATTCAAAAAATCAGGGTGGAGATCCATGCCAAAAGTCCCGCTCCCGATGATGGGTTGATGACAAACCGGAAAAGTCTCCAGCGGATCACCGTCAAAGTAGTCAGGGGCAGTATAAATGGTGTCTTTTTGGCCAGTATCAGGATCCGTTCTGGTTACCCGTCCCCCAAATTCAGTTGTCCACAGCATATCATCCGGCCCATAGAGTATTTCCCAGGGACGGTCCATATCCGTGTTG
>CAYGRE010000020.1:0-77569 GCA_964352215.1 uncultured Bacteroidia bacterium | reverse complement strand
CATCCAATAACTTGTTCTCCTGATTTCCTTCAGAATCGATGCTTAAGTTTGAATAGATATTTTATTAGATGCTATGAAAACACTAAGTACACTTTCCCTTATCCTTGCCCTGGCCTTTTTGGTCGCTTGTGGTGATACAGAAACCACCGCTCCCCAAACTGATGTCCCTGAAGCTGTCCTGAAGCAATTGGAAACAGATATTGATCCAAGCGATCTGCCTGAAGCCATCACCGCGTTTGTCAGCAATGCCCATCCTGGAGTCACCATTTTGGAGGCTTCCCGCAGCGAAGGTCCTGACGGAACCTTTTACGAAGTGGAATTCAAGGAGGGGAACAAGGAGATCGAGCTGAATTTTGATGCCAATGGCAATCCGGTTGCAGGAGACGATGATGACGATGACGATGATGACGATGACGATGACGATGACGATGATGATGACGAATAAATCGTCTCTTGAGAACCAGATGAAACTTAAGTTGTCGAAAGCAACTTTATAAATACAAACCCCAAAAAAGATGTGCCCACCCTGAGTGCATCTTTTGGGTAAAGAGTGAGATTAAACAACAGACCAACATTTAACCATTAGGGAAACAGGCAAGTGGGCCTGTTTTTCTTTTTAACATAGTCGGATTTTCAGCAATCGTTCAACAAAACTATTCCAACGTACGGTGGAAGCTCCGGAAGTTAAGCAAACCAATTAAGGTTCTGCCTTTTTCACTAACTTGCGCCGCATGAGTAAGTACTGCCTGATATTGGGTGCAAAATCTGAGATTGGCCGGGCCTTGGCAGCGAAGTATGCCAGTGAAGGATTCGGGATCTACCTGGCGGGGCGCCGCGCTGAAGAGATGGAAGCAGATGCCGCCGATCTTAAGATTCGTCACAAGACCGAAGCCAGCGTCCTCGAATTTGATGCGGTCGCCTACGCTACCCACCAGGCATTTTACGATGCACTCGATCCCAAACCTGAGGTGGTGATCAGTGTGGTGGGTGTTCTCTACGAACAGGGAGAAGCCGAGCAAGACCTCGCCCTGGCCCTCCGCAGCATGGAGACCAATTTCACTGGCTGTTGCCATATTCTTTCCGTAGTGGCCAATGAAATGCAGGAGCGAGGCTCCGGGTCTATCATCGGGATTTCATCGGTGGCGGGTGACCGCGGCCGCGCCTCCAATTACTTTTACGGCAGTGCCAAGGCCGGCTTCACCGCCTTCCTTTCCGGTCTCCGCAACCGGATGACCGCCCACGGCGTCCATGTCCTCACCGTCAAACCCGGATTTGTCTATACCAAGATGACCGAAGGCATGGACCTCCCTGCCCTCCTGACCCATACCCCGGAAGGCGTCGCCAAAGACATCTACAAAGCATGGAAACGCAGCAGGAATGTCCTCTACACCAAATGGTTCTGGCGCTATATCATGTGGATCATCCGCAACGTCCCCGAGTGGAAGTTTAAGAAAATGAAGCTGTGAAACGGTCCTGGTTGATCGGTAGTGTCCTCGTCGTCGGATGGGTATTGCTTTGCAGTCAATTCCCCTTCTTCTGGGACAATATCCTCAACTCCAAGCTGGCCCATTGGTACCTCGAAACCGACTTTTCCCGGCTGATGCCACCGGAAGCGATGGACGCCGGGCATCCCCCCTTCTTCAATATTTACCTCGCCGGATGGTGGGCCATCTTCGGAAAGTCATTGCTGGTGGCCCATTTGTCCATGATCCCCTTTTTATTGGGTATCCTCTGGCAGTGGCAAAAGCTCTGCCAACGTTACCTATCCCCGAGATACGCCAATTGGGGCCTCTTCATCCTTGTCCTGCAACCTACCCTGTTGGCCCAAAGCAGCATGGTCTCCCCCGATATTGCCTTGGTCTGTTTCTTTCTGATGGCCCTGAATGCGGAACTGGAAAAGAAACGAATCCTGCTCATCCTGGCTACGGTCGGCATGATGATGGTAACCTTCAGGGGAATTCTAATGGTACCCTCGGTATTCCTGGTGGGCTTCCTGCTGCAAAAAAACTGGAAAGACTGGAAAGGAACCTTTGGACGAATCCTGTGGTACCTCCCGGTCGCAGCAATTACCCTCGCCTGGCTGCTCTACCATTGGAAAGTTCAGGGCTGGCTCCTGAGTCCACCCGCTGAGACTTATGGTGCCCACCGGGAAATTCTCGGATTTGGAGGCATCCTCCGCAACCTTGGTATCATCGGCTGGCGTTTCCTCGATTACGGCATGGTCTTCGTCTGGATCTTCTTCCTGGTTGCGGTCACCGTCCGGTTCCGCGAACTCAAAACCGACCCAAAATTCAAAGAACTGTTCCTCGTCTTCCTGGTCCTTACCTCCTGGCTGACCTTCTTGCTCATCCCGTTTTCCAACCCCATCGGCCACCGCTATTTCGCAGCCCACTTCCTGCTGTTTTGCTTGCTGACCCTCAGAGCTATCGAACTGGTCGAAACAGCCTGGCGACGCTGGGCCGTACCCGTACTCCTCGGAATCGGCCTGCTCGGTGGACACTTCTGGGTCTATCCGGACAAGATCGCCCAGGGATGGGATTCCAACCTGGCCCACTGGGCCTTTTTCCACCTGGAGAAAAAATACCCTTACTCGGTTACCGAGAAATTAGAAGGAATGACCTGTTCGGATTTTCCGATGCTGAGCTCCTCCAAGTACAGATATGTCATAGACAAATACAGTTTCGACCGCTACCACAGCATCGCTGAAGTACCCTGGGAAGATTGTGAAAGCATCGTTTGGTCTAATGTCTCTAATGGGTATTCCGACGAACAATTGGAGGAACTGAAGAATGGAGATATCTGGGAATTGGTGGAAGGTGGAGAAATACTGAATGTCGGGTTATATGTGTACCGACGTAAGTAGTTTGATCCTTGTATGAAACTGACTCCCCATAAGAAAAGGATTATCTCTCCTCGCGCTTTGCTTCACCGCTGCATTTTGTGTTGCGCGGTGATAGAGGGAAGATGACCTGATCAGGCAAATAAATCCATCACCTCATTTTGGGTCAGAGATTTAAAGAACTTCTCTTCTGCCTTGATCAAGTCGTCCGCGATTCCCTTCTTCTTCGCCTGCAAAAGTAGCACTTTCTCTTCGACGGAATCTTTACAGATCATTTTATAGGCAAATACCTTTTTCGTCTGTCCGATTCGATGAGTCCTGTCAATGGCCTGAGCCTCTACGGCAGGGTTCCACCACGGATCGACCAAAAACACATAATCAGCCGAAGTCAGGTTCAGTCCCACTCCACCAGCTTTCAGACTGATCAGGAAAACCCTGACCTTCGGGTCATTCTGAAAGTTCTCAACTATTTCCTGGCGGTTTCTGGTACTGCCATCCAAATATGCATACGGAATCCCAGCATCTGCCAATTCTTCCCTGATCAAACCCAGCATTTTCACAAACTGGGAGAACACAAGGATCTTGTGGTTCCCCGTCTTCTCCTGGACATTCCGCATGAGTTCTTTCAATTTTATTGAGTCACTTCCATAATCCGCTTCTGTGTTCAATATTCGTGGGGAATTGCAGATTTGCCTTAGTTTGAGCAGGGCATCAATGATATAAATGCCTGATTTTTTCATCCCCTGCGAAGCGATCTGTTCTTCAATTTTATCTCTCAGGTCTTTCTTGAAGGCATCATACACGTTACGTTGCTCCGGTTCCATCTCGCAGTAGAGAATGGATTCTGTCTTTTCAGGTAGCTCGGTCGCGACTTTTTCCTTGGTCCTTCGCAATAGAAATGGTGCGATCAGTTTTCTCAAATAGTTTGCGGCCTCCGGGTCTCCAAATTTGTCAATCGGATCGGAGAATGTTTTCCGAAAAAAGGTCCGGTTACCCAACAGCCCTGGATTCAGGAAGTTGAATTGTGCAAAGAGGTCGTAGGTATTGTTTTCAATTGGTGTTCCTGTCAGGGCCAGGCGATTTCTTGCTTTTAGTAGCAATGCTGCCTTGTATCTCTGGGAAAGCGGGTTTTTGATGGCCTGGGACTCATCCAGAACAACGTAATTGAACTCAACATCTTTCAACCATTTGATATCCCGAAGGATCAGTCCATAGGAAACCAAGATCACATCATAGCCTTTCAATTTCTCCGGGTCTTTGGTCCGGTTGGTTCCTGAATGGACCAGACAATTGAGTTGCGGTGAAAACTTATTTATTTCCTCCTGCCAGTTGAATATCAGAGTGGTTGGCACCACGATCAGATTGGGAGTATTGGGATGCAATGCGACTTGCCGGTTCAGAAAAGCCAGGGTTTGCAAGGTCTTTCCAAGTCCCATATCATCTGCCAGACATCCCCCCCAGCCATATTCATCCAGAAAATTCAGCCAATTGTACCCCGCCACCTGGTATTGCCGTAATGTTGCTGAAATCGTATTCGGGATCGGGTAAGACTGTATGTGCTCAAATTCGAGTAGCTTTTTCTTCTTCTCTTCCAGTTCCTCTTGGAGCTTTTTTTCCATCTCGATCCTGGTCAACTCCTCGAACAATGAGAAGTGAAAGGAAGCCAATTTCAATTTATTCCTTTTGACTGCTCCAAGGCTAAAGAACAACCTGAGCCGCTTGATCCATGCTTCAGGCAAAACCCCTCTGCTACCATCCTCCAGCACCACAAAACGATCCTGGTTCAAAACTGCTTTGCGCACATCTTTCAGACTTGCTACCTGATCCCCAAATTGAACCGTTATCTTCAAATCCAACCAATCCTGGCCGGAGGAAACGCTCAGACTGAAGCTTCCCCGATTGGGGTTGTAGGGCATCTTGTCCAGGTCTTTCAGGCCCATCACCTCAATTCCGGCCTCCCGAATCGAATCAAATACTTCCAGGAACCAATCCCCATTCAGGAAATCCTTCAAAGAAAGGTAAAAATAGCCCCGGCTTTCCTGCCCCTTGAACCGGGGATGCAGTTTCATGAAAAACTGATGAAAGCTCTCCTCTTCCTCCTTGTCCCGTTCATAGAGAACCCGGGATTCAGGGGTCCGTTCGATCACTTTTTCATTTGAAAAGAGGTCGACCTCTTTGCGGTCATATACGATCGCAGGAATAAACAGGATAAAATCATCGAGGTTCCGTAAATACACCCTCCGCTTTTGGAAAACCAGCTTTTTCAGGATGGTAACGGGTGGTTTGGGCTTTAAGGCCTTATTCAAGGTTGTTTCAGTCTCCTGTGCTTGTTCAGTCTCCTGCCCATGTTGGGTCTCCTGTGCTTGTTCAGTCTCCTGCGCTTGCAGTCGCTTCATGAGACCTGTCAAGGCTACAACTTCATGGAAACACAGCGAATCAATCTTTGTGCTACATGTGCATTTCGAAATAATCCCCTCGTCGTCCCATAAGATCGATACAGTATGGATCATTTCCGACCTTTTCGCAGGGACTTTATACTGCATTTTTTGCTTTCCTTGCGAAACCCAAGGGACCAAAGGGACTATCTGATCCAGATAGGACAGAGCACTTTTTATGATGCGGGGTTTAGAATTGGTGCGGATGTATTGCCGGACTTCTTCAGATTCTAATCTCATTCCTCACTTGTCAGTTGGAGCAAAGCCACTCTTCGCTCCGGTTCAACGTACCAGGCGAAAAACCAGTGCTTTCTGCTCGGGAGTTCAAATTACGGAAATATCTGACTTCGTTTCTTCTCTCGCATTGGGCAACCGGGTGCCGCCTGGCATCCTTTAGGTAGCTTCCGCGAGGTTGAAAGCCCCCCGGTTGCGGATTCAGGACTGAGGGGCTACCTTGCCGACCTGCAATTGGTGGGGCATGAAAAGGGGTCCAGCCTATCGTTTGAGAAATTCTGCCCTGGTAGAGACAAAAAAAACAGCATGGTCACAAAATTTATCGTTCTGGGCATCTATGTCTGCATTCTGTTCTTGATCGGAATACTGGCCTCCCGGAGGGTCAAAAGTATGAGCGATTTCTATCTTGGGGGAAAGAAAATGGGCTTTTGGGCGGTGGCTTTTTCCGCCAGGGCAACCGGGGAGTCAGGCTGGCTCTTGATAGGCCTGACAGGTATGGGAGCAATCGCTGGCTATTCTGCCTATTGGGTTGTAATTGGTGAACTGCTCGGGGTTTTTATTTCCTGGCAATTTATGGCCAAGCGATTTAAAAGGCTCTCTGATAAATACGGAGCCATTACCATACCCGACTATCTGCAAAGTCATTTCAAATCATCTACCAATACCCTGCGCGTTATTGCCGCTTCCACCCTGGTGGTGTTTGTGGTCATCTATGTCGCCTCTCAAATGGATGTAACCGGGATTGCATTCGAGTCCATGCTCAATATTGACTACCGCATTGGCGCTTTGATTGGCTTCGGAATCGTACTGCTCTATATATTCATTGGTGGATTCGTAGCTGCCGTTTGGTCAGATATGTTCCAGGGAATCCTGATGTTCTTCGGCTTGGTTTTGCTGCCGATCGTAGTGTGGTTTTCGATGGATCACGGAGCAGGAGTAAGCGAAGGCCTGAACGCCATAGACCCCACCCTTACCCAAGTAATGGGCAGAAGTGAAGACGGGTGGATGAACCTGTTTACAATTATCGGCTTCTCCATGATTGGATTGGGTTTCCTGGGATCACCCCAGGTCTATGTTCGTTTTATGTCCATCAAAAGCGAACAAGAGATTGACAAGGGGAAGTGGGTCGCACTGTTTTTTACGCTCATGACAGATGCAGCGGCCGTGACCATTGGTATTCTCGCCCGTATTTATTTCACAAAAGACGGACAGGACCCCGAAGCCATCTTGGGCACCGGTGGTGAAGATGTATTGAGCATGGTCACCCATGAGTTCTTACCGACCATTCTGGTAGCGATCTTCATCGCGATTGTGCTTTCAGCGATCATGTCCACCATTGATTCGCTGCTCATTCTTGCCTCCAGTGCCGTTACCCGCGACTTCTATCAGAAAATATTCAGACCTGATTTAAAAGATGAAGACTTAACGAAGGTCTCCAGAGTTGTCACCGTTATGATGGCATTGGCCGCGCTCGGGATTGCCATCTTGCTGTACAATCTGTATCCTGACCGGCAGGTATTCTGGATCATGATTTTTGGCTGGTCTGGGATTGCGGCCACCTTCTGTCCCGTGGTTATTCTATCCATTTTTTGGAAAGGCTACTCTGAAGTAGGCGCCATTGCTTCGATGGTTACAGGGTTTGGGTCAGTGATCTTGTTCAAATTTGTGTTTATCAATATGGAAGGGGTGGGCGAATATCTGAAAGAATTGGATGTCCTGGCACCTGCTTTTGCGCTGGCCATGATTACTGGATATTTCGCTTCCAGGATTTTTCCTTCCAGGGATACTGACAGTGGAGAATAATCTGTAAAATGGTGAGCTCCTGTTTCTCCTCTCTTTAGAACCTGAGAATTAATAAGCTTATCTTTAGGGACTCAAAACGCTATCATTCTGGAAATCATGCTTCAACTCAAGATAACTTTATCCGGCAGCAAGCCCCCCATCTGGAGACGCGTCTGGATCAGTGAGGGCCGTCCGCTGGAACACCTGCATTACCTGATCCAGACCATCATGCCCTGGGAGAATTCCCATCTGTACAATTTCAATCACAACAGTCTCTCCTACGAAAAAACCATGCCCAATGGTGATTTTGACGGGGATGAAAACGTTGATGATTTTCAGATCGTGGATCTGCTCAGGGAAAAAGGGGATAAATTGATATACACTTATGATTTCGGCGACTGGTGGCAACACTCGGTCGTAGTGGAGGAGTCCGGGTCACCTGAAATCCCCCATGAACCGTACGTGGTTACCGGAAAGCGGGATGGCCCTCCGGAGGATTGCGGTGGTATTCCCATGTACCAGCATATACTTGATGTCTTGAAAAAGGGCAAAGGGAGTGAATACGCGCATTTCTCTATGCTATTGGGTGAAGGCTACGATCCTGATTTCTTTGATATCGACCTGGCAAATGAGGAATTGGCAGAATTTGAGGGGGTAATTGAGGAGTGGAAGGAGATGGAAAATGATCTCTTGGGATTATAATGTATGCCTCTGGGGAAGGCCAGCTGTGTGTTCAGGTGAGGTGAATTGTCAGAAAGGCATAGAGTGAAATCAGCCGCCACACAGAATGAATTCTTTCCGGGTTCATGCAGCATTTAGGATCGACAAGTAGAAAACTACCCTCAAAAACAAAATCGACTCCCATTCGGCCAATTTCAGCCTCCGGGAATCGATTTATATCGTACTCACCAGCTCAAACAAGCCAGCTTTTCAAACTCAAATGGATCACTCAGTGGTATCTTCCACTGGCGAGTCGGGTCCATTCTTCATAACGGAAGCAATTCCATTGTCACGGCCTGACTCAGACTTGTACATTTCGCTGGTACCGATGATCTGGCCATTGGTTGCCTTCAGGTTGAAGTAGAATTGTCCATTCTTAGCTTCTTTGCGGTCATAACGGCCTTCGTTGGGAGAATTTTTCCGAACGGATTCGATGCCATTTTCAGCACTTGCTTTGGCCTTGTAACCTTCACTTCTCAGGATTACTTCACCGTTACCTGCTGCGAGACTGAAGTAATATTCTTTGCTTTTTTCGCTTTGGTAGAGTTTGTACTTGGGGTTTTTCATAGTCAAATAGATGATTTAAGTTATTCTATGTTGGCCTCCTGATTCATGCATTCAGATGAAAATCCAGATGCTGGAATAAGGATTGACACATAGTTAATAGATTTCTTGATTTTTTCCATGCACAAATAATCAACCGAATGCCATCAATTGTCATAGGACCGTAGAAAAAAAAGGATACAGAAGGATAGGTATGTGTACAATTTTCATTCAAAGGGGGGTTTAACGGTACACTTTGAACCCACCAAGGTAAGGCAAGCTCAATTCATCGGTTAAAAGTACATGTTCATCGAGAAGTAACGATTTCCAAATCCACCTACACTTAATCTTGTAGCCATTTGAAATCACAAGTACCCACATAAATGAAAAAAGTATCCCTTATTCTGGCAGTCGTTTTCCTCACCCTGTCAAACCAAATGCATGCCCAGGTCGATCTTAGCAAATGGTCGATTGGCGTTTTCCCAAGTATTCTCCAATACCAGAATACGGATGGGACTGAATTGTTCAAACTCAAAGAATCCTCCCTGGCAGTCGACCTCGGAGTAGGCTACAAAATCAACAGCTCCCTGCTCGTTGAAGGCCACATCATGGGAGGTGCGCTGGACTTCCAGAATGCTGATAGTACCACGAAAACTCTGGAAACAGACGTCTTCGACTTCATCGCACAACTCCAGTACAAATTCAACAATGGTTATATCCTAAAGGAAGATGCCCGTGTTTCTCCATTTGTATTTGCAGGAGCTGGTGTGGTCCGTTCCATGGAAGGAACCGGTGCGGTCATTCCCCTTGGCATCGGCCTCAATTTTCGCTTTGATGAAATCTTCAGCATTCAGTGGAGGTCTGCATACAAGTTGACCACCCGCGAAGAGTACAACTACTACCAGCATTCTGTTGGCTTCGTATGGCACCTGGGGGGAGAAAGCAAAACCGTGAAAGGTGAAGAAACGCCCAAGGATTCTGATGGTGACGGCATTGCCGATGCATTTGACCGCTGCCCTACCATCAAGGGAATTGCCGCCAACAATGGCTGCCCTGAAATCGACACAGAAACCCAGGAAATCCTGGCGATTGCCCTGGAAGGTATCCAGTTTGAAACTGCCAAAGATGTACTGAAATCAGAATCTTATCCGATTCTGGACCGCGTGGTTGCCATCATGGAAAAGCACCCTGAATACAATATGGCTATTGAAGGTTATACCGACAGTTCAGGTGACGACGCCATGAACCTGGACCTCAGCAAGCGCCGCGCCAAGCGTGCAATGGATTACCTGATTTCCAAGGGCATCTCTGCCAACCGGCTTTCTTCTGAAGGATTTGGCGAAGCCAATCCAGTAGCAAGCAACGATACCAAGGAAGGCCGGGCCAAAAACCGCCGGGTAGAATTCCGTATCGTATTCTGATCGACCCTAACCCCTGCTTTATAAAAAAAACGGCTGCCCCATCTGGAGCAGCCGTTCTTTATTTTCCACAACCTGTCCAATTCGGAAAACCGAACTTGAGCAGGCCTTGAGTTTCAATTCATCAGCAGGTAAGGCTTCCATTCGTCCACGACCTTTCCGTTAAAATCCCGGAGGTACATGATGAAGGAGGGACGGAATGGTTGGTGGGACAACTGCATCTCCGCTTCTTCCGGAGTTCGGTCGCCCTTCAAGGTATTGCAACGCTGGCAGGCCGTCGCCAGATTGTGCCATGAATCACGCCCTCCCCGGGACCTTGGGAGCACGTGGTCAACGGTCAGCTGATCACGGGTGTCACAATAAACACATTTGTATCCATCCCGCTTAAAGATATTCTGCCGGCTCAGGGCCACCTTCTTATAGGGTAGATTGATATACCGTTGGAGACGTATGATGGACGGAAAGGCATATTCTGCACTTACGGTTCTAATCTTCCGGGTTTGACTGTTGCTAATCAATTCAGCTTTGTTCAGATAGACAAGAACGAAGGCACGCTCCGCGCTGCAAACGCTGATCGCTTGGTAGTCTTGGTTCAGTACCAGTACTTTACTTGCCATAGATTCAAAAATTTAAAGAAATCGTTTAATACTACATAGCCGATGCGTCTTTCTTTCTGCAATTCTATCGTAAATACCTGTATGATCTAATTGATCGTCGTGTACATTGCCACTGGCATGTCGGATTTCATTTCCTTCTAAGACGATGCCTACGTGGTGGACCTTACCCTTGTCGTTCTCAAAGAATGCCAAATCCCCTGCTTGACGGTCTGAGAATGCGACTTCTTTCCCTCCCTTGACCTGCTGCGCGGCATCCCTGGAAATCTGAATCCCATGCAAGCTGTACACCATCTGGGTCAATCCTGAGCAGTCAATCCCCCAGGGAGATCGCCCTCCCCAGAGATAAGGTGCACCCAGAAACTCCTGAGACATATTTACTACGCTGGAAATGCTTGGTTTGTTATATGAACGCAGGGATAAACGCGGGATCCGCCAACGCCTTGGGCCCAATTCCAGGAGAATACTATCCCGGTGAATCTGGTCTTGTGTGATCGGTAAGCGGCTGCCAAATACCAATTTGAATGGGAACCCAACATCCCCGATTCGGCACAAGGCTGGTGCATAGGGGGAATGAATGTATTCCCAGTGGACTACCTGCGAGAGCCAATCCTCCGCCACCGCATAGATCATCTTTTCATCGACCCAACCTTCGTATTGATCAGCCTGGTTCCGAATCCGTCGCCACTGTGCATCCTCTCCCAGCACTTCAACCAGTTCGCCAAACAAAAGCTGCGTCACCATTTCTGATGCATCAGAGGGTTGTGACCGGACGGGTACCAAAGCTTGATGGACGATGAAAGGAGTTGGCATGGGGTTTTGTTTTAGTAAATATACCCCAATCCAAGAAATTTCAACTGCTGTTTTCAACAGTTGCCCGGACATCAGCTTGAGAATCGAAAATGATCGGAAGGACTATTCCTCTTTGTAGGAACGAACAAGGTCCTTGAAGAGGGGCATGCCCTGGTCGTAATTTTCCTGCTCTGTCGTTGAAAAGTTGAAAGCTACAAAGCGGTCATTCTGATCAACATAGCTCCAGGCCATGAACTTATCACCTCTCTGCACCGAATCGTTTACAAACCCAGCTGGACGGTGAATCTCCAACAGCTTGACTTCCTGCCCATCCATGGTGGTCAGGGTTTGGTCTTCGCTCAGGATTTTACCCTTCTGTACATCGTTCATAAACAGCTCCTTCAACCATCCATGAATACTTTCTACTGTACCCATATTATCGATCTTCTTGTCAATGTACTCGATGCGAACGTGGGGAGCAGCCAGGGTCTGAAGGGTGGTGGTAAAGTAATAGACGATCGGCCCATTCTCTTCAGTCTGAGGAATGAGGTAGCCCCAGTCCACGGAATCCCGGTGAACCTGGTCCATATCCTTGATATTGGCCAGACTGAAAGATACACCACCTGTATTGAAGGAAGTACGGGGAAGGCCAGCCAACTCTTCATTGCCTCCGGTTTGCTTCCCACCTTTGCAGGATGTGAAGAGGCTAAACAATACGAGAACTGAAAGGATAGATAGGGTCTTGTTCATAGCGTTGATAAAATTACAACCTCAGGCGAATTTAGACAAAACGGCTTGTATATCCGGTAAATATCCGGTGCCGAACATGTTAATTCCAGTCATTAATGGGTAAAGGTTGAACAATCCGATCCTTTCTTCCCAGCCCTTGGCCAGGGGCCAGGCTTCCTGGTAGGCGGTATAGAACTGCTGTTCAAATCCACCAAAAAGCAAGGTGAAGGCAATTTCGGCTTCCCGGTGTCCAAAGTAGACGGCGGGATCAACGATACATGGTTCTCCATCGGGTCCGATGAGAAAGTTGCCGGACCAAAGGTCGCCGTGTAGCAGCGAAGGTGGTTCATCCGGGATCATATCGGGAAGACGCCTGTAGATGGATTCAAAGGCCGGACGAAACTCCGGAGGAGCCAGTCCCTTCTGCTCAGCCAATACCAACTGAGGTTCCAACCGTTCGTGGATGAAGAAAGAGATCCAGTCATCGTGGCGGGTATTGGATTGAGGGAGGTGACCGATGAAATTGTCGTGGTCCAGCCCATACTTGCTGTGGGTGATCCTGTGTTGGCTGGCAAGGCCCTGCCCGAAGGTCGTCCAGAAGTCCCTGGCTTTAGGGGCGGTGGGCAGGAACTCCATGAGAATGAAGGCATGAGTCCCGCTGTCGTTGACGGACAAGACATGTGGCACCCGGAAGGAACCGGCAGCTTCGAGGAGGCTGAGTCCCTTTGATTCGGCCTGGAAATTGAATAATTCTCCGATCAGGTTGTACTTGAGAAAAAAAGAACCCTGGTCGGTTTTTACCTCCGTGGCGTGGTGAATACAGCCCCCGCTGACGGGTGCACATTTCAAAATGCGGGTAGCTTGTCGCAGGTGTTTGCCAAGCAGGTACTCAAGGGTGGGTTCAAGGTGTCCGGGTAGCATCAGAGGGTATTTTCAGCTTTGATTTTATCCAGCAACCGCTGATTGGAACGCAGCAGAATCTGATAAACGTCTTCAAATCCACTGATGCCACCATAATAAGGGTCCGGCACATTCCCATCCCCCGGCTCAGGATCAAAGTCCCTCATCAGGATGACCTGGGCACGGTGTTCTTTATTTGAATCGGTAAGACGCTTGATATTGCTCAGGTTGGAATGGTCCATCGGTAGAATATAGTCAAAGGCGTCCAGATCTTCCCTGATAAACTTTCTGGCCCGTGAAGGCAAATAGACCCCATGAGATCGGGCAGTTTCCTGCATTCTACGATCTGCCTGCTCTCCGACATGGTGACCGGCTGTACCGGCAGAATCTACTTCGAACCGATCTGCGACACCCTCCTTTTCAATGAGGTCCAGAAACAAACCTTCTGCCATAGGAGAACGACAGATATTTCCCAAACAAACAAAGAGCACTTTCACCTTTTCCATCTTGCAAAATACTAACGAATACGCAATAGGTCCAATAAGGTCTGCTAAAATGGCCTGCATGACATTTAACGCATCATAACAGACAGTTCCCAATATTATAGGAGCACTTATTAGAAAGGAATACTAAATTGTCGCACAGATTTTTTTCCGGTATCGAGAAATACACTATGAAACGATTTTACAACCTCCTATTCGCATCGGCTATCCTTATTCTTGGGTCCAATGCCGCTTTGCAGGCTCAGCAACCAGCAAGGTGTGGTACTGACATTCTCCTTCAGGAAGAGATGTCCACCCCGGAAGGACGCCAAAGAATAGATAACTTCAATTCACAAATACGCAACTGGGTTCAGCACAACAGCGGGCGTACCGCCACCGCGACCTACGTCATCCCTACAGTGGTTCACGTTATTCAGGAGTCAGCTACTGACTACCCTTCAGACGCGTGTATCCTCAACCAAATTGATGTTCTAAACGAAGACTTCTCTGCCTCCAATCCAGATACTGCCCTCGTCCCCTCAGAGTTCAAGCCTATCATTGGCAATACCGATGTTGAGTTCTGCCTGGCTTCGGTGGACCCACAGGGCAACCCCTCGACGGGCATCATTCGGATTGTAGATCCAACCAATGCCAATCACAGTATGAGCAATGCATCTCAGATGAAGGCACTCTCCCAATGGGATCCGACCCGGTTCCTGAACATCTGGATCACCAAGACCATTTCCGGTGGTATCCTTGGCTATGCGACTTTCCCAACTGGTCTGACCAGCAATCCCTCTTCTGACGGCGTTGTCCTCAATGGTGAGTATGTCGGTCGGAATGGTTGTGGATCAGCGCCATTTGACCTGGGCCGTACTGCCACCCACGAAGTAGGCCACTGGCTCGGATTGTACCACACGTTCCAGGGTGGATGCGCCGGTACTTCAGCAGTGGATTGCGCTTCCGCGGGGGACGAGGTATGTGACACTCCTCCTACGGCCAGTTCCAACTTCGGCTGTCCGGCAGAGCAAAACACTTGTACTGAAACTCCGATCGACCACAATGACAATACCCATAACTATATGGACTATGGGGATGACAATTGTATCATCATGTTTACAGCAGGTCAGGCTACCCGCATGCAGGGCGTATTGAACACCACCCGTTCCAATCTGTGGAGTCAGGCCAACCTCTCCTCTGTCAATTGCGGTTGCTCAGCGGCTACCCCATGTAGCCCCACCGCCAACTTCACCGCGGACAACACCATTGTTTGTGCCAACCAGATCATCAACTTTTCTGATCTCAGCAGCGGACCAGCCACCGGCTGGAGCTGGACTTTCCCCGGAGGTTCTCCTCCTACCTCAACCCTGGAAAACCCCGCAGTTATCTATTCTACCCCCGGTACCTACGATGTCACCCTGACCTCCACCAATAACCTGGGATCAGATTCGGTCACCCAGACCACCTATATCACGGTAGCTTCTCCCAGCCTCCCACCTATTCAGGAAGACTTTGAGGCCGCAACCCTACCTATAGACTGGCAGATCTCCAACCCCGATAACAGCACCACCTGGGACCTCTACACCTCAATCGGCTCTTCCGGTGCACAATGCATCTGGATGGACAATTGGGACTATAACTCCAATGGAACGGAAGATGCATTGATCAGTACCATCATCGACGTGAGCAGTTATGGCACGGGTGAATTGACCTTTGACTTCAGTTATAAGCGGACTTCCTTCTCCTTTGACACCCTTGAAGTATGGTTCTCCACAGATTGCGGCACTACCTGGGCCAAAGAATGGGAAGCTACCTCCGGGGATTCCCTCGCTAACGTACCGGGAATTGGTATCGCAACTCCGTTTACCCCTACCGCCTCCACCGATTTTGTAACCAAGGTGATCGATATCGCACCTTACCTGGGCAGCGACCAGATGAAAATAAAATTCGTCTGCCGTGCGGGAAGTGGCAACAGCCTTTACCTGGACAATATCAATATCTCCGCCCTGGTTGGCCGTGCTGATCCTGGCAACGCGCCTTTGTGGAGCATGGACGTCGTACCGAATCCATTCCAGAATGAATTCTCGGTCCAGTATTCCCTGCCTACCAAGACCGATCTTCACTTCAGCCTCGTAGATCTCAGTGGACGTGAAATCTATACCAATACGCTACGCAATCAGGCTCCCGGTCAGCACAGCTTTGACCTTCCTGCTGGAGTTGTCGATCAACTCGGTGCCGGTTTCTATTTCCTCCGTGGAAACAGTGAGCTGGGCAATATCAGCCGCAAGGTTGTACGGATGAAGTAAGCAATAGGATTGGTAGTCAGGCCAGCCCCCGGGGCGTGTCCTTATTCACAATTCGACTGCAAAAACAAGAGGCTGTCTCTCGCGAGGCGGCCTCTTGTTTTTAGTTCTTTGGGGATGGCTTCATGCAGAAAATAAAAAAAATGCGACCTTTGCGCCATGCGATCAAAAGACTTGTTCTATACCCCCAAACCCTTGATTGCCTGCATTCACTTGCTGGCCCTTCCCGGAGCTCCTCTTTATGAAGGAGATATGGAGGCGGTGATCAGCCGAGCCGTGCAGGAGGCAGAGTTGTTCGCTCAATTGGGGGTAGATGCCTTGATCATCGAGAATTTCCGTGACATTCCCTTCTACCCTGAACGTGTACCCACGGAAACTGTGGCTGCGATGGCTACCATCAGCCGGGAGATTGTAAACCGGGTCGATGTCCCGATTGGGATCAACGTCCTGCGCAACGATGCCGATGCTGCTCTTTCCATTGCCCATGCCGTAGGTGCCCAGTTCATTCGTATCAATGTCCACAATGCGGCGGTCCTGACCGACCAGGGAATCGTTCAGGGGCGCGCTTATGAGACACTCCGGAAGCGCAAGCAACTGAATTCGCAGGTGTTGATCCTCGCTGATGTGGCCGTCAAGCATGCGGCTCCGCTTGCCAATTTGGGCATCGATGTCGAGGCACGCGACCTCTCAGAACGCTCTCTGGCGGATGCGCTCATTGTCTCCGGGTCAGGTACCGGCGCAGAGACCGACTTCGACGACCTCAGGATTGTCAAAGAAAATACCCATCTTCCCGTCCTGATTGGCAGCGGAGTCAACCCTTCCAATATTCGGAAATTGAACAAGCTTGCCGATGGGTATATCGTGGGCAGCTATTTCAAAAAGGATGGCGTGGCCCTCAATGAAGTAGAACCCACCAGGGTCCAGGAGTTTCTGGACATCTACCGCGTCGTTAAGTAGAACCGACCAATAATTGCCTCAGGAAGTACTCTCATATAGGTCCCGGCTCTGCAAATAATTCGTTACCTTCTTCGTTTAGTATCCGAACACCAGCAACCTTATGTATAAAAAGTATTGGCTCTTCATCGCGCTTCTGGTCCTGGCTCCGGTATTGAATGCGCAAACATTTGAAGGTGAATGGTTGGGCACCCTGGTTCAGCCGGACAATCCACCTTATGAGAATTACACTGTCCAATTGACCATGCACCAGGTGGACGATGTCGTCACTGGCATTACCCAAATTCACCTCGAAGGCCATCCCGAGATTTATGCGCGAATGGAATTCAAAGCGGCCGTGAATAAGGCCGGCGATGAGATGCTCTTCCGGGAATATAAATTACTTGACCACTTTCATTTTGCGACCTACGAGTGGTGTCTGAAGCGTGGTGTCCTTTCAATAGAAAACATTGGTGGTGGGATATACCAGCTCAGCGGAGTTTGGGAAGGCTTCACCAAAGACATCGCTTGTTCACCCGGATATTTGAAGGTGGAGAAGGTTGATCCCTTCAACAACGACTACGATGTCGACCTGAGTAATCTTCCGATTACAGATGTAGATCTGGATGACAAAAAGGACAGCAAAAATCCCGACGCCACTCCCGATCAACAGGAAAAAGAAAAACCCTCTATCAGCCATGGGGAATTAGAAGGACGGGCCATCACCCGCCTCCGTGAAGTCGACGTTTTCAAAGAGCAGATTACAGCTTATGTCTGGGATGTGAACAAAGAAGATGGGGATGTAATCTCTCTGCAATTCAACGGCAAATGGATTCTGAAGGATTATTACCTGAAAAAGGAAAAGAAAGCTATCCAGCTGAAGATTGAACCTGGAAAGGAAAACCGCCTCGTCCTGTTTGCGGAGAATCTCGGTTCTATCCCTCCCAATACCTGCGCCATTAATTTCAACGATGGCAAGCAAAGCCGGAATCTCAGTTTGATCTCAGACAAGGTTTCCTGCGGCGCCCTGGAATTTGTTTTCCAGCAGGACTGAGGTAAACAGGCCCTTCAAAATGGTAGCCTTCGACGTAAATCCATTGCTACCCTAAGACCGTCCTAATCCAATTTCCCAAATCGGTATCCCTTTTCCGCAAAGTGCTCCAACACCATGGGCAATGCTCCCTTGACCCTGGGTTCTGCTTTCAGGCTATCGTGGAACACCACAATCGATCCATCTCTTCCATTGTCAATCACCCTGGCGGCTACTTGCTCCACACTCAATGTATCACTCCAATCCGAAGCGAGCACATTCCACATGACGATTTGCTGCCCTGTGATCTTTCGTGCATCCCGCGAACGCAGGCGTCCATAGGGAGGGCGGAACAATCTGGGCTGGTATTCTGGTGAGGTGCTTTTGAGAACCTCTGTTATGGACTCATTTCCAGCCTGAACATCTTTCAGATAGGTAACGGAATCCGTTTTCCAACCATTCAAATGGTGCTGGGTATGGGTACCTACAGCATGCCCTCGTTTTAGCACCTCTCTCAGAAGGATTGGATGCTGCTGTGCCTGTTGCCCCACGACAAAAAAGCTGGCCTTTGCCTGGTAGGCATCGAGTATGTCAAGGACCCAATCGGTGATACCCGGTGTAGGACCATCATCAAAAGTCAGGTAAAGACAAGGCTGTGCGGATTCGGCCGGCATTCGCCAGAGGCGATGTGGCCAGCAGGCCTGGATCAACCGGGGTGTTCGGGCAGGAGACATCAGCGGTCGAGGTGGTGTAATATCTGCGGATGTACCTCCTGAACCAACCGTCCTTTGGCATCGCGCATTTTAAAATGCCAGGTGACGCTTACCATTCCTGCATCCTTGCGCACATCCATCTCAGTTACTGAAAGGGTACAGAAATAAGATCTCCCTGGGTAATGAGGCAGGTAAAAATTCCATTCCCTCACACTCTGTCCTGCGATGATACTTTTGGAGAACATAGGAATGAAAGCCCGCTTGTGGTACTCACTGTACATCATCGTACCGGGAGCGATCAACCTTCCAAAGTGACTTTTCGCGGCCGCTTCGGGATCGGTATGGAAAGGAAGCGGATCGATCACCTTGGCAAAAGTAATCACCTCTTCTTCGGTCAGGTTCAGTTCACCCAATTCCCATTCACTGTCCAACCGGAGAGGATGGCCATTGATAGAAAGGGTGGGGGTACTCGTTTCAGGCATGGGATTTGTAGTAATTCCAGGGTAAATTTATCAAATCTGATTCTTTTCACATGAGATATAACACTCCAACCCACATATTCCTTGTCAATTTCCTCGTATTGGCCCTTTTTTCCGGGGTTTCGATCGGGCTTCAAGCCCAAAGCAGCGATGCAATGCTGTCCTTCAAAGGCTTCGAACTCGGTGTGCAGCACGACTCCCTGACGATAGAGCAACACAAGAGTCTCCTCAAAAGGGGCAAATACCAGAAATTAATCCGCTATGACCTCCTGGAAGATTACCTCACGTTGGAAGGGATGCAATTGCGGTTTGTCAAATTGTTTTTCTGGCAAGGTTACCTCCACTCGATCGATGTGAAATCTGCCAGCGGTTCCGGAGACGCGCTCGTGGCCTGGGTTAAAAATATCCACGGGGAAGGAGTACAGGAAGATGCGATGGGCTACAAATTTCTATGGGAATATCCGGGGTACCGGGTCTTTCTGGAGCAAAACCTGGTGACCAAAGACGTAACCATTACCTTTCTAAACGACGAAGTTCATAACAGCTACTACAAGTTCATGTATGAGCGTTCGTACGGGAATTAGGCCTATATTTGTAGAATGAAGGTATCCAATTGGGGAAATTTTCCGGTCGTAGAAGCGGAAGTAAAATCGTTTTCATCGGTTCGTGAAGCATTGGAGGAAACCAAGGATTGGGAAGATTACATCCCCCGTGGTTTGGGTCGCTGCTACGGTGACTCCTCCCTCAATGAGCGGATTCTTTCTACAACCAAACTCAACCGGTTTCTGGATTTTGACCGTGAACAAGGCATCCTCCGTTGCCAGGCCGGGGTCAGTTTCAAAGAAGTCATTGATGTGGTCATGCCTGCCGGCTGGTTTCTACCGGTTACACCCGGGACCAAGTTTATCACCCTTGGAGGAGCCATCGCAGCAGATGTGCATGGCAAGAACCACCACAGCGAAGGTTCTTTTTCCCGCCACCTCCACTCCCTGAAACTTCTGGCCCCTGATGGAACCATTTACCATTGTTCCAAGGAAGAGAACAGCGATATTTTCTGGGCAACTTGTGGGGGCATGGGACTGACCGGAACCATTATAGAGGGGACTTTTAAGCTCAAGCCCATCGAGACCTCCTACATCGTAGAGGAAGCCATCCGGGCCCGGAACATCCACGAATTGTTCCCCTACTTTGAAAAATCGCTCAAGTACACCTACTCGGTTGCCTGGATTGATTGCCTGGCATCCGGAAATGACCTGGGACGCGGGATTCTCTTGAACGGTGAACATGCTACCCTGAAGGATTTGGAGACGGAAGCTCAAAAAAGCAATCCACTCTTTGTCAAAACCCAGGGAAAGCTGAGCATGCCCGACGTCTTCCCCTCCTTTACCATCAATCCCTTTACCACCAAAGCTTTCAACCACGTTTTCTACTCCAAAGGAAACGAAGATAACTTTCGCCACATCACCGATTACGATACCTATTTCTACCCCCTCGATTTCATCCACCACTGGAACCGCGTCTATGGGAAAAAGGGGTTTGCTCAATATCAGTTTGTCATCCCTCCCGACAATGCCTACGAAGGCCTCGTCAGGATACTGACCCTGATCTCTGATCAAAAGATGCCTTCTTTCCTCACCGTTTTGAAATATTTTGGCGAGCAGGAAGGAATGATGAGCTTTCCGATGGAGGGATACACTCTGGCCCTTGATTTTCCCATGTCCGCCCGGCTGTTTCCCTTTCTGGATCAACTGGATGAACTGGTAATGGAATATGGTGGCCGCCTCTACCTGACCAAAGACTCCCGGATGAAACAAGACATGTTTGAAAAGGGGTATCCCAATCTGAAGGAGTTTCTTGCCATCAAGGAGCGCCTGGACAGCGGCAAAGTCATGCAGAGCTTGCAGTCAAAACGTCTGGGGATGTAGTGTACAAAGGGAAAACATCCGGGGACGTACCGCGTAAAAGGAACCGGTAAATTCTATCGTCTGCCTGGTTCAATCCGGCAACCAGCGCATCACGATCTCCCCGTCCAGGCCATCAGCAATCCTGTGAAATCCATTTTGGGAGAAGAAGTATTCCGCCAAAGCATTTTGATGGACGAAACTGGTTCTGACTTCACTGCAATCCGGACGGGTTTTCAATTTGTCCAGAATGATCTTCAGAGCCTTCTTCCCATATCCCTGCTCCTGAAAACCTTTGTCGACCATGATCCGGTTGATCCAGCATACTCCACCAAAATTTCCGTACATAGCAAACCCAACCATCCTTTCACCCACAAAAATCCCGGTAGGGTCCAGGTTCTCGAACTTGGATTGGGCAATAGAAGTCAGGTTGTCAGGCATGTACCCCTCCTGGTAATCATGCAGTTTTAGCTGCACGGCCAACTCCCAATTGAAACGATTGAGCGGTCGAACGGTCACCTTATTGTTGATATTCTCTTCTTCCATCATTCTCTTTGGTGATCTGGTATGATACTCTTTTCAGACAAGGCTCCAATCTAACAACGTCCAGGATTTTATAACAGCTTCTTCTTGGATATAGTTGCTACAAAGTTCTTCAAATAGAATGGTTCGAATGTAACCAGGTCTTCAAACTCCTGGACCTGAAACTTCCTCCACGCGATCACCCCACTGTGCCTGGCGCTGGAAATTCGGTCGTGGAGTACGATTGCATTGGGGTGTTGTTCCAGAATTTCCTTGCATTTAGCGGCCCCATCACCAAGGAAAATGACCTTTTGCGTGGTGAGTAATTCTGCAAAGGCATCTTCCTCGATGATCTTGGCGGATGTCTCCTCCAGTAGTCGCCCTTCCTGGTCGAAGACTGCAGTATAAACCTCCATTCTTCTGGCGTCCAACAAAGGGCAAACCTTAGCGCCAATGGCTTGGGCCAGGTCTGTGACCGAGGCTGCCAATGATGCAAGACTTCCCACTGACAACAGCGGAATATTCAGGGCCATGGCCAAGCCCTTGGCTGTGGATACCCCTACCCTGAGTCCGGTATAAGACCCCGGCCCCTCGCTAACCACCACTGCGGCCAGGTCTTTTGGTGTCAGCTCCAGATTGCCGAGTAATTGGTCGATGAGCACCGTAATCAATTTGGCGTGGAGCTTATTGGTATATACATCCTGGACCGCAACCAGCTGCTCGCCTTCGAAAAGTGCGACTGATGAGACTTCGGTGGCCGTATCCAATGACAGGATCAGTGGGCCACGGGGTTTTTCTTCGCTCTTCTTCTGGTTCTTCTTGCTCACAGGAATCTATTCTTTACGCACACCAATGTGTATCCCTTCTCATTCACGAAAATAGGGAAAGTGATCTTAACTTTCTGGTATAAAGTGGAGGTGTGGTTGATGACCGGGGAACTGGGTTCTCCCGGGACGCGTATCATTCCTGTTGGATGCAGGCATAATATGCTTATGCCCCCAGAAAGAGCTAAAGTAAGTTTTAAACTAAAAAGAGAGGATTCCCATCAACTGGAAATCCTCTCTTTTCGGTGCTCCTGTACTGGTTATGAAATCCGGACAGGGATCCGATCAGAACTTGTAGGCAAGTCCTACGCCAAATATTTCCTTGAACTGGACAACCGGACCTTTTTTCTGCACCTGTACGACGTCTGTAGGATCGGTAGCATAGTTAGGACCTGGCCAAAAAGGAAGATCGGGGGTTAAGAATCCCGTCGCAGGGTCAGCGATCGGATTGGGATTGATACTGAAATCCGGGGTGCCATCAGAGAGCACACGGCCGATCTTGATGTCGTGGTCGTAGATCAGATCGGTAAACAGATTGACGGTGATGTACTTATTGACCTTGGCAACAATGGCGTTGTTCCAACGAATGTCAATGTTCTGAGGACGGTCGATATAGTTGGAGAACAATTCAAGCTGGGATTCCAGACTGACATTTTCCATAACGTCCTTCTTGTACTTCACACGGACCGTCGCACCAACTTCTACCCTTGAATTGGCCTTGCTTCCAGGGAAGAAGTCACCATTCTCTTTGATTTGGTTGACCCCAAAAGCAGCGGCCGCTGCCAGGCTGTCATCGGTAACAAAGGTGGCTTTTCCCGATGCTGGTGAAACAAAGATGGAAAGGTCATCATTGGGCTTGTAGTCCAGACCAAGCGCAAAAACCACGTATCCAGGAGACATAAAGCGGGAGATATAGGTATCGTCAAGGGGATTGGCCCGACCATAATCAAACTGGGAACGGAAGTTGAGCAAAGCAGAATAGCTTACCTTCTCATTCCAGGCATTCTTGCCAAACTTGGAGGAAAAGTCAATCCTATCCTCAGCCTTGACAACCCGTGCTTCGGGGTCAAAGATGAAATTATTTTTGATGAAGCCATAAGCCAAATCCAGGGTATTCTCCCATTTAGCCTTTTCCCAAGTCCGGTTGGCAAACAAATTCAGGTTACCGATCAGGGTGATATTGCTTTGACCACCAGCAGCCCAATTGAAGAGGCCGACCTGGTTAAAGGTCAGGCCAGCCAAGCCACCCTTGTCCCAATTCTTTATCGTATCATTTGCCGTTTGGGCATAAGTGGAGTTGCTTAAGCCCCAGGTCAGGATACCGAGGAGCAGCATGAAGCGTTTCATAGACGTTCTTTTCATTTTTAACAGGGTTTCAAAAATTAGGGAACGGAGCACCAGGCTCCGCTCCCAAATCTATACATTGGTTATTAGCAAATCTTACTTCTTGAGCAGATCACGGATTTCAGCTAAGAGTTTTTCTTCAGTAGTAGGTCCTGGAGGAGGTGCAGGAGCAGCAGCTTCTTCCTTCTTCTTGGTAGCATTGACACCTTTGATAACCATGAACAGGGCCAGGGCGATCAGGACGAAGTTGATGATGGCCGTCAGAAGCTTGCCGATTCCGATCACGCTTTCACCATTGAGCCTGATGACGATGTCGCTGAAGTCTGGTTTGCCGAACAGAAATCCAATGATTGGATTGAGGATGTCACCGACAAATGAGCCGATGACGAGGGCGAAAGCACCACCGATGACAACTGCAACTGCCAGGTCGATTACATTTCCCCGGCTGATAAAGGCTTTGAATTCTTTGATCATAACAAATTGATTTTTAGTAGTATTGGGTAAACAATTACAAACAAGTTGATAAGATAGGGCTTTGTTTTTCTATTTTATACACGGCAAGGTGCCATCATTGGTGTAGTATTCTGGACACTCCTCGATCAATGCCACCATTCACTCGATGAACGAAGGTCACTTCGGCCAAATGGGCAGTACTTTAGTTAAATGGTAAAAGCAGACGCTTCCAATTCGAATATATTAATCCTGGAGGACAACCCACTGAGCCTTGCCATCGTCTCCCGACTGATTGAACAGTTGGGGTACAAGCCTATCTCAGAGGAGAAATACAGGAGTCAGAAGACCGGCAATGGAGTGGTTTCCCTGGTACTGGTCGGGATCGATCCTGAAAACAAGGAAAATGATAGCTATCTGAACCAACTCCTCCTTGAGCATCCTGAAATTCCAGTGATTGGCATGATCCATACTGACATTTCCACCACCAATAACCAACTCGATGCCGTGATCCATACCCCGCTTAAACGCAAAGAACTCGCAACGGTCCTTTCAAACTATCTGGACAAGGCCCCACATCCTATGTCCGTTGACCTTACTTATCTTCAGCAAGTTTCAAATGGAGACCCCAGGCGAATCGCAGAATTACTGGAGATCCATATCCAGGATGTGCCGGTAACTTTTGAGAAAATGAACCAAGGCCTTTCGCAGGGACAATTAAGCTATGTAAGTGACCTGGCTCACAAACTACAATCGAATTACAAATACTTAGGGGCTGAAGAAATGGCGCAGATGGCCGAACAAGTTGAGTTGGTTGCCAGGAGTGGGGAGGAAGCAGCATCCTTACCTTCAATGGTGAAGAATCTCCAAAACAACAGTATCAAATTCAGCGAATCCCTGGACAGGATAAAAAGACGAATGATCTAATTGCACCGGAAATATGTATTTCCCGTTGATTTTACCTAATTTCTGGCCTGAATTCAATTTTACTCCCTTTGGGTAGGCAATGAACCAAATTATCAATTGCGTAATCGTCGATGACGATGCAATGACCCGTAAGATCATTCAAAATCTGGTTGAGGAAACCGAAGGTCTTCATCTTGTAGCTACCTGTAGCAGTGCTATTGAGGCGGCTAATGTGCTACGCAAGGAGCAGGTAGACCTCCTCCTTTTGGATGTGGAAATGCCAGAAATGTCTGGTTTAGATCTCTTGAAATCCCTCAAAGTCAGGCCACAGGTAATCCTCATTACTTCGAAAGAAGAATATGCGATCTCAGCATTTGAGCTGGATGTGCTTGATTATATTGTCAAGCCGGTTAAGTATCCCCGTTTTCTAAAAGCTGTTCAAAAAGTGATCGATTCTCCCCCACAGGGAGAACCTGTCACCACTGCTCCTGGTAAACTCTTTGTCAAAGTTGATCATAGCCTCCTGGGACTGGACCTGGATGAGATCATTATGGTCGAGGCCATGGCGGATTATGTCCGCATTTACACAGAGGGAAAAAGGTATACCGTCTATTCCTCCATGAAAGGCGTGGTTTCAAAGCTGCCAGAGGATTCCTTTATGCGGGTGCATCGGTCCTATATTGTAAATCTGAGCAAAATAGATAGCATAGAAGACAATACGGTTGTAATTGGAGGGAACCTGGTTCCAGTCGGAGTGACTTATCAGAAAACCCTGATGTCCAAGCTAAACACCCTGTAAATCAGATTACTCGAAAATTTCCCAGGTCAGAAAAGAGCATCAATCACCCGAATTGGCAATCTTATCCGCTTATGTACACTATTGGTCGAAAAAAGGGGATTAGAATAAAAAAAATCGTTATTATTGTGAACACTAGTGCAAAAACACTAGTTCTTTAGTTGGATTATCATACGGCAAAAGCCAGAAAAGAAATAAAAACAGGGTGCCGGTGTATTCGTCAATATTCCTACCATATCCACATCACACATCCATAGATGAAAGCCCTTAAACCCATCCGGCACCCTCTCTTTTCTCCTTGTAATCCCTCCTGAAGCTCCCCAAACCTTATTTCAAAGGAAGAAACTCCGATACCATATCGAAGTCCAATTGGGATTTGTCTCATTTTGGGACGATCATCCATGACAAGTAGTACGGAAAGTCTCAAACATATCGGTCGAGCCCAGCGGCGGAGAGATGTGGTACCTTTTATGTAACCACTAGAGGGGCACATCGCCACTTACTGCTGAGAATTTATATTTAATTGTGTATGAATATGACTCTCCCGGCTTAAATCCCGACCGCCGCATGGGGATGTGATGGGTCCCTTCATCCCTGACAAAACGGTTCTCATAGACCAACTTACCGGACGAGTCATACAATTGAATTTCCACCACCCCTCCAAAGGGAATCGAATACCCTAGCTTCATAATCTTGGGACCGGAAGAGAATCCCTGGAATTCTACGGCAATATTGTTCTGTGAGACTGCCGGAGGGGAGGCCATCAGAATGAACAAAGAAATGAACAAGGGGATCGAAAAGGAATAATTCTTGCGCATAGTCATGGTTTTAGAAGACCAGGCTATACGGGGGAATAGCGTTAGTGGTCCAATTTGTTAACATTTTGGAAAGATTCACACTGAACAAAGCCAAGACCATTACACAAGTAAGAATTTCAATAGCCTTATCCATCAGGAAAACGGAAGGGGCTATTTGGTGAGTGGTTTGCCTACATTCGGCATGGCATTTGGGTTGATAGATTTGTTCGTATAATATCCGAAATATCCCCTTCAAATACACCAAAAAAGTACAATAAGATGCAATTCTAATGCAGCCCTACTATCTTTAAAGCATGCTGTTCATCCAATTGAATCTCCCGGCCGCCTGGCGTCCTCTTTTCCAGGAAATGTCCCGCATGGGTTGGGATTTGGATTCAGAACTTGCTGAAATTCCTGAGTGGGCCAGCAGAGCGCCTCTTATTTTTTCCAACCAATCCGGATCTCAATGCTACCTTTCCTTTATCAATGTGCCGGTTTGGTGTGGCAATATCCATCAGCAAAAGGGAATCACAATTGTTTGCATTTCACAGCAATTACCCTCCTCGCTGGAAGAAGCTGAAGCCCAATCTTTTCCACTCGAAGCCAACTGGGAAGCTGGAATCAACGATTTCCTAACCCTAGCTCTGAGTTAGTGCAATTTGTTTAAAAGAATGTTTTCCACTTTCGTCTGAGTGCGCGTAATTTGCCGCCAAATGTCGACCATGAATAAGGTTACTTCAATCACTGAACTCAAAGAGATCGCCACCCAGGTTCGGCGTGACATCCTTCGGATGGTGCACGCAGTCCAGTCGGGCCACCCCGGCGGCTCACTCGGTTGTACCGAGTTTTTCGTATCTCTTTACTTTAACCATCTTGACCATGACCCCTCCAACTTCGAATTGGATGGAACGGACCAAGACCTCTTTTTCCTTTCCAATGGGCATATATCCCCGGTCTGGTACAGTGTACTGGCCCGCTCAGGCTATTTCCCCATCCCGGAATTGGCCACCTTCCGGCACCTGGATTCCCGCCTGCAAGGCCATCCAGCCACCAAAGAAGGGCTGGAAGGCATCAGAATTGCTTCCGGCTCCCTCGGCCAGGGACTTTCGGTAGGCATCGGCGCAGCACTTGCCAAGCGCCTCAACGGTGACAAGAACATCGTTTACACGCTTCACGGCGATGGCGAGCTTCAGGAAGGACAGATCTGGGAAGCGGTCATAGCTGCCCCCCACTTCAAGATCGACAACCTGATTGCCACCATCGACCGCAACTGTCAGCAGATCGACGGCAATACCGAAGATGTGATGGCGCTGGGAGACCTCCGCCCCAAATTCGAAGCCTTTGGCTGGGAAGTGCTGGAGATGAATGGCCATGATTTCGAAGAGGTTTTGGCTACGCTGGAGAAAGCAAAGGGAATGACCGGACATGGCAAGCCCATTTGCATTATCATGCATACCGACATGGGCAGAGGCGTTGATTACATGGAAGGGACCCATGAATGGCATGGCAAAGCTCCGAATGATGAATTGCTTGAAAGGGCTATGGCTCAACTTCCTACCACTAAATTTGGTGACTACTGAACCACGACCAAGCCATGAAAAAATTTGAATCCACCGGACAGAAAGATACCCGCTCAGGCTTCGGCCAGGGCCTCCTGGAATTGGGGCACCAGAATGAAAATGTGGTTGGTCTCTGCGCTGACCTCACCGGCTCTCTAAAAATGGACGCCTTCCGGGATGCCTTTCCGGACCGTTTTTATGAAGTTGGGATTTCAGAAGCCAATATGATCGGCATGGCTGCCGGTCTTACCATTGGTGGCAAAATCCCCTTCACAGGTACCTTTGCCAACTTCTCCACCAGCCGCGTCTATGACCAGGTTCGTCAATCCGTCGCTTACTCAGATAAGAATGTCAAGATTTGCGCCTCTCACGCAGGCCTGAGCCTCGGTGAAGATGGTGCAACCCACCAAGTGCTGGAGGATATCGGAATGATGCGCATGCTCCCAGGCATGACCGTAGTGGTTCCCTGTGATTACAACCAGACCCGTCTGGCTACCCTCGCCATCGCCGATATCGTTGGCCCCTGCTACCTGCGCTTTGGTCGACCAAAATGGGACATCTTTACCCCGGCCGAAGATCCTACCTTCGAAATCGGGAAAGCCCAACACATGATCGAAGGATCAGATGTCAGCATCATTGCATGTGGTCACCTCGTCTGGTTTGCGCTTCAGGCCGCTGAAGCCCTGGCTGAAGAAGGGATTTCTGCGGAAGTCATCAACATGCACACCATCAAGCCATTTGATGAAGCAGCCGTGGTTAACAGCGCCCGCAAAACCGGTGCCGTTGTTTCCGCTGAAGAGCACATGCGCAATGGCGGATTAGGGGATGCAGTCGCCCAGGCTCTGGGTCGTCACCTTCCTACCCCACAAGAATATGTCGCGGTAAATGACAGCTTCGGAGAAAGTGGTACCCCGATGCAACTCCTCAAGAAGTACGGACTTGATACCAGCGATATTATTGCTGCTGCCAAAAAGGTCATCTCCAGAAAATAGCACCCTATGGATGACCCCATCGACCGGGCAGCCTGGAAATTGGACGAAGAGATTCAGTCCGTTCTCGACAAGATCAAGGGACACAACCAGTATGCCTGGCTGGAAGGCAAATTACTTGCATTAAGCGGGAAATTAACCACCCACCATTTCAAGTACAGAGATGCCATGTCAAGGGGAAGGACTGCTGTGGCTGCGCGTGAAGCGGAAGCCATCGGTGCCTGTGAGAGGGCTTATAAGAAGATATTGCGCCCGGGGGCATTGGATATTGATATCACTTATGGGTGAGGCTCAGTAGATGTGGATCTCAACAGATTGAAGCCCAGCAGATGAAAATCTCAGTGGACGACAATCTCAGCCTATCTGAAGCTCAGCAGATGAAAATCTCAACAGATGTACGTTTAGAATAAGATTCGGCCAGGTTACCTGACTTGGCACGCGGTACTCAGTCCAATGCAGCAACCCCTGGCAATACCTTTCCTTCCAGCAATTCCAACAGGGCTCCACCACCTGTAGAAACATAGGAGACTTCATCTTCCAGGCCAGCCTTTGCGATCGCAGCCGCGGAGTCACCACCACCAATCAGAGTGAAGGTTCCTTTGCTACTGGTTGCTTCAGTAAGGGCCTTGGCCACCGCCATCGTTCCCTGAGCAAATGGTGCCATCTCAAAAACGCCCATAGGGCCGTTCCAGAGAATGGTGCCGGACTCCATAATCACCTTGTAATAGTGCTGGAAAGTATCGGGACCGATGTCCAGCCCCATCATATCCTTGGGGAAATTGGCATTGCGTACTACCGCCGTCTTAGCATCCGCAGCAAACTTATCTGCCACCACGGAATCAACTGGAACCAGGATATTTACCCCCTTGGCCCGGGCGCTCTTGATCAATGCAGCGGCAAGCGCCACCTTATCGGTCTCACAGAGAGAAGTACCGATTTCTACACCTTTTGCCTTCAGGAATGTATAAGCCATTCCCCCACCGATCAGCAAATTGTCCACCTTGTCCAGCAAACGCTGGATGATCTGAATCTTGTCGGACACTTTCGCACCGCCCATGATGGCGGTAAAGGGACGCTTGGGGTTTTCCATCACCTTGCTGACCGTGGTAACCTCTTTTTCCAGCAGGAAGCCAGCGTATTTCTCCTGGAAGAACTGAGCGACAATGGTCGTCGATGCATGGGCGCGGTGAGCAGTACCAAAGGCATCGTTCACATAAATGTCTCCATGCCTGGAAAGGAGTCGGGCAAATTCCAGGTCTCCCTTTTTCTCCCGGCTGTCAAACCTGAGGTTCTCCAGCAATACGACTTCACCCGGTTGCAGGTCAGCGGTCATGGCAAAAGCTTCTTCACTGACACAATCCCCGGCAAATTTTACCGCCACGTCCAGCAGTTCGCTGAGGTGAGCAACAATCTGTCCCAGGCTGTACTTGGGATTGAACTCTCCACTGGGCCGTCCCATGTGGGACATCAGAATTGCAGAACCACCATTTTCCAGGATGTGGCTGATGGTGGGCAAGGCACCGCGGATACGCTTGTCATCCGTGATATTGCCCTCGCCGTCGAGTGGAACATTGAAATCAACCCGGACCAGAACACGTTTGCCGGAGACAGAAGCGGAGGAAATAGACTGCATGGGAAAGGGTAATGGAAAGGGTGAATAAAAAAATCCCCAATGCACCATCAGAACCGCAGGGTTCCGCAGAAAGTGCATCGGGGAAGTGAATTACTTGATCAATTTCATAACGAGGTCAGCAACCCGGTTGCTGTAACCCCATTCATTGTCGTACCAGCCCACAACTTTGGCGAGGGCGCCATTGGTGCTGGTGAGAGGTGCATCGAAGATGCAGCTGTATGGATTACCCACGATGTCGGAAGACACCAGAGGATCGGTAGAATATTCGAGGATGCCTTTGAGAGAACCTTCAGAAGCTTCTTTCATCGCAGCGTTGATCTCTTCTGCGGTGGCAGGCTTCTTGAGCAGGACAGTGAGGTCGGTCAGAGAGCCGTCGATCACGGGGACACGGGCAGCAAAGCCGTCCAGAATACCCTTGAGCTGAGGCAGTACCAGACCTACCGCAGCGGCAGCACCGGTGGTGGTAGGCACAATGTTCTGAGCCGCAGCGCGGGCGCGACGCAGGTCGCTGTGCGGTGCATCCTGAAGATTCTGGTCAGCAGTATAGGCGTGAACCGTAGTCATGAATCCGGATTCAATACCGAATTTCTCGTCCAGAATCTTAGCCATAGGAGCCAGACAGTTGGTCGTACATGATGCATTGGAGATCACGGTGTGCTCAGGCTTGAGGTCGCCATCATTGACACCCAGAACGATGGTTGCATCCACGGCACCTTTACCTGGAGCGGTGATCAAAACTTTCTTGGCACCAGCATCCAGATGCGGCTGGCACTTTTCCTTGTTGCGGAATACACCAGTTGAGTCGATAACGATCTCAACTCCTAAATCTCCCCAGCCAAGGTTGCCGGGATTGCGCTCAGAAGAGGCCAGAATACGCTTGCCATTTACAGTGATTGAGTCATCATCGGATGAAACAGTACCGTTAAATTTGCCATGAGCGGTATCGAACTTCAGCAGAGCTGCCAAAGTCCTATTGTCTGTGAGGTCGTTGATTTTAACGATCTCTACAGCAGGATTGTCGACCAGAACGCGGAAAACGAGTCTTCCGATACGTCCAAAGCCATTGATACCAATTTTTATTGCCATGTGAGAATGGATTTTATAGATATTAAAAAAGCACGCTTTTACACCCAACAAAGGTAAAGTCAGCCTATGAGAAAACCAATACAAACACCTTGATAGGGGCAATAGATAGTGTCTATTTAACACTAAGATAACGCTTGCCAAAGTGGCTTTAAAAATTTTTCAGAAAAGGCTTGACTGAAATGGTACCTCCACCTATCTTTGCATCCCGTTCTTAAACATCTGTCCCGTTCGTCTAGCGGTCAGGACTCCAGATTTTCATTCTGGCAACAGGGGTTCGATTCCCCTACGGGATGCAGGTTCGAGGGAGGAAGTAGCAATACTTCCTCCCGAAAACGGACCCGCATCGCCGCCGCCGAGGAAGGCACCGCTACACAGTGGATGGGACAGTTTAAGAGTGACGCCCGGATATGATTGCAAAATCGTTCCGGGCGTTTTTTATTGATCGGGATTCCCAAATTGGGCTTTCCAATACGTACTGAACCAGGCTTCCACCACCTATTCATAATCCCTCCACCAGGGAGTCAACTCTTTCGCCCCCGCAGTAAATACCTTGCCCAAAGGTGGCGTCGAATATAGAAGCCCCTGCCCTTCCGCACCGCGAATAAACTCCTCTACCGGTTCCGACCAGGTATGCTGAAAAGATAGGGGAAAGCCTCCCCAATGTACTGGCACCGCCTTTTCAACCCCAGCATCCATAGCTGCACGAATACATTCATCAGGGAATAAGTGAATCGACCGCCAGAGATCGTTGTATTGGCCACATTCCATAAAGGCAAAATCAAATGGACCCAGGCGTTTCCCGATTTCTGTAAAATGCTTCCCGTAGCCTCCATCCCCACTGAACCAGATAGATTCCTGCTCAGTTTTAAAAACCCAGCCTCCCCACAATCCTTTCATACGGTCACGGGGACCACGTCCGGAGAAGTGCCGGGTGGGGGTGAAAGTGATCTCAATCTGCTCCAGTTCTTTTGCATCCCACCAATCAAACTCAGTGACCAACTCAGGTGCCACTCCCCAACGAACCAGGTGCCGCTTGACCCCCAAGGCGACAAAGAACCGCTTCGTTTTGGGTGCCAGCTTCCGGATACTCGCATAATCCAGGTGGTCGTAGTGGTCATGCGTCATGAGCAGCAGATCAATCGGAGGAAATCCATCGATAAGGTCCAGCGTATTCTCAGAAAAACGCTTTGTACGGAAAGGGGCGATCGGAGTCGTGTCTGGGCCCAACATCGGATCGATCAGGATATTCAAACAATTGACCCGCGCAAAAACCACCGAATGTCCGTACCAGATGAATTGCGCTTTTTCCTCTGACGAATTGAAATGGGTTTCAGCAAAAGAAGGAACCGGCAGTGGCCGCTGAGGTTTTTTCCCATCCCGGGCCGCCACTTGCCTGTATAAGACTTTGGGAATGTCCCTGAATCCCATATCCATGTCCGTTGGTTCCAGGTTCTGAAACTTGCCATCCCGCCAATTCTCCGATTCCTGATACCTGGCCAAATCCTGTGGGGTTATTTTGCCGCCGAAGTGCTTGAAAAACATTTGAGTTGGATATAATCGATATCGATGAAAACTCACTTAAAACCCATTAGCTATACGATTAGTTTGAAGACAACCTTTAACAATAGCTGAAACATGCCCAGATGGGAAGGTTTCCAAGAAAAATCCCTTTTTCGGCATCTAATTCAATACCAATCATTAATTTCCCGGTTCACTTCGCCGACCATGCGGATTATTGCCCTCATCCAGCTCACGCTGGCCTTCCTGATATCGTCCATCCGGGTTCAGGCCCAGCCGGGGCAAATCCGCTTTCAACCTTTTCCTGAAAATGAACTGTTGGGTTCCGTCCACGCGACCTACCAGGACAGCCTGGGCTTCCTTTGGTTGAATTCCAACCGGGGACTGTTCCGCTGGGACGGTGCCGATGGCGCGTTTTTCCTGCATCAAAAAGGGGACACAACCTCTATCGCCAGTAATGAAATCAATGACATCGCCATCGGCAAGAACCTCAACCTCTGGGTTGCCACCTCACTTGGACTCAGCCGCTTTGACCGAAAAACAAAGAGTTTCCGAACCTTCCTGAGAGACAGCCAGGTCATTTCCGTTGTAGACGATGGGCAAGGTTCCATTTGGGCCGGCACCAGAGAGCAGGGTGTGTTCAGGATTTTCCGAGGCACCTTCGAAATAGTGCATTACAGCCATGATCCTGAGGATTCAACCTCCATTGCCGGGGATAAGGTGGCTGTAATCCGAAAAGCACAGAATGGAGATTTGTGGATGGCGGTGCCCGGAGTAGGAATCAGCATTTACAACCATCAGAAAAACAGCTTCACCCATCTTATCGCAGATCCAGCACATCCCGAACGTCTGCCTTCAGCCAGGTTTCGGGATTTGCTCCAGGCAAAGGATGGCACCTTTTGGATTGCGGCTTCCAAAGGGGGACTGACCCATTATGATCCCGTGCAGGGTACCTATGAACAATTCCAGCCCAACCCCGATGACCCCAACAGCATCAACTCCTTAGAAGCTTACAGTCTCCTCGAAGACCGCAAAGGCCAAATCTGGGTGGGTACCTGGGGCCGGGGACTGAATATTCTCGACCCAGTCACCAAAAAATTCAGGCATTTCCGCCACCAACCGGATTACCCGAATTCCTTGCCCGACGATGTCATCACCCACCTCCACCAGGACCAGGAAGGATTGATCTGGGTGGGTTCTGCTTATGGCAACCTCGCGTCCGTTGACCCTCGGCACGATGCTTTTGTACACTACCGCAACAATCCACAGGATGACAATTCTTTATCTGAAAACTTCGTTCGGGGCATCTACGAAGTCTCAGAAAATGAGCTTTGGATGGGGACAAGTCATGGAGGACTGAACATCTACCACCGGGATGAAGGACGCTTTGAATTGCATACCCACGACCCGCAAGACGCCCATTCTCTGGCCAACAATACGATCTGGGACATCGAGCGGGGAAGCAACGGACAGATGTGGGTGGCAACCTCAGGTGGAATCTGCCAGTGGCGCCCCCAAAGCCGGGACTGGATCACCTTGCGAAAATCCCCCGGCGATCCGCACAGCCTTTCGGCCAATACAGTCCTCTGCCTGACAGAAGGTCCGGATGGAACCCTTTGGGGCGGAACCTGGAATGAAGGACTCAACGCCATCAATCCGAAAACCGGCTATACCATACGTTTTCTTCCAGACGACAAACCGGGCAGCATTCCCCGCACCGGATTCAAAGAAATGCTGTTTGACTCCCAGGGCCGCTTCTGGTTGGCGCTCAATGTGGGCCTGGCCCTTTTCCAACCGGAAGACAGCACATTCGAGCTATTTTCCCACGATCCTTATGACCCGACCACCCTTCCCAGTGATGGTCTCAACTGCATCGTAGAGGACCGCCAGGGAAGACTCGCCATCGGGACCAACAACGGATTTGCTATTTTCGATCCGGAAACCATGACCTCAAAGAATTATACCACAGAGGAAGGTCTTTCATCTGATGAAATCTTAGGCGTAGAACTGGGCGAGGGGGGTTCTTTTTGGCTGAGCACCGGCATGGGTATCAACCATTTCGATCCAACTTCCGGACAAGTCGAGGTGTACACCTACCCGGATGGGGTACAGGCCAACCACTTCGGAGTTTGGAGCCATCACCGGGGGGAAAGTGGACGTTATTACTTCGGAGGAGCCAATGGTCTGAATGAATTTTTTGCCGAAGACCTACGGATTGACAGTACCCATTCCCCCACTGCGATTACTGGATTTTACTTATTCAACCAACCTGTCCAAATCCATCCTGACAGCATCCTCACTCAGTCTCTCCTGTTTACGGAAGAAATCACCCTCTCCTACAGTGATTATATTTTCGCTTTTTCGTTCTCTTCTTTGACCAACCGGAAAAATGATCGCTGCGAATACGCCTACCGACTCAAAGGGTTCAACGAGAATTGGATCTATGCAGACCAGCGAAACCGTCGGGCTACCTTCACCAATGTTTCTCCTGGCAAATATATCTTCCAGGTCCGTTCAAAAAATGGGGATGGGGTATGGGACGATCCGGGCGCTGAAGTAGCGATTCGCATTCTCCCCCCCTGGTGGCAGACCTGGTGGTTTCGGGGAGGAGTTATTCTCTTACTGCTTGGACTCGCTTATACCATCTACTATTCCCGGGTTGCCACCTTGCGTAGACAAAAACGCATCCTCTTGCAACGGGTAGAGGAGGCAACTGGTGAAGTCCTATTTCAGAACCGGCTCCTCAGCCAGCAAAAAGAAGAAATCGAAAAAGAAAAGGAAAGATCAGACAAATTGTTGCTGAATATTCTCCCTGAAGCGGTAGCAGAGGAGCTCAAAAGAAACAACAAAGCGACCCCCCGATATTTTCCCGAAGTCTCAATCCTGTTCTCTGACTTTATAGGGTTCACCAAACTTTCGGAGGGCATGTCTCCCCAGGAATTGGTGGAAGTGCTGGATGGTATCTTTCGGCAATTTGACCAGATCGTAGAACGTCACCAATTGGAAAAGATCAAGACGATTGGGGATGCCTATATGTGTGTAGGTGGCTTGCACAATGAACCTCTGGGCCAGGCCAATAAAGTGGTGGCTGCAGGACTGGAAATGGTAGAGTGCATTCATCAATTCAATATCGAACAAGCGAAAGCGGGTCGGCCAGAGTGGAATATCCGTCTTGGAATTCATACCGGAGAGGTCGTTGCGGGCGTGGTGGGACAAAAGAAATTCCAATTTGACATCTGGGGAGATGCCGTCAATACCGCCAGCCGCATGGAATCCTCAGGAGAGAAGGACAGGGTGAATATCTCACACTCGACCTATGAACGGGTCAAAGCGGTCTACCGATGCTCACCGAGAGGCCGGATTCCGGCCAAGAACAAAGGGGAAATCGAGATGTTTTTAGTAGAGGGCAAGATTTAGTAGAGGGCAAGATTAACAAATAAAACAGGCTTAGCGACTCAATCAGCAAGGCAAAGCCATCTTCCTCCAGTAGCATTTCCAACAATTTATTCCGAAATTCATTTCTCATGGGTTGACCATTAAGAGCGGTCTGCGCCCTGACAACAGGGCATTCAGACGATCTCTACCAGTTTTTATTTATTTTAATACATCTATGGATACCAAAATTGTAAAGGCGGCGATTTTCCCCGCCATTGGAATTGCCAGGGTTGGCAACAGCGAGACCGAATATTACATTGGTCCCGAGGTAACTGCTGCGCAACACCTGCCAGCCTCATTCTACAAAGACGAAGCCGGAGCGATAAAGCGACAGGCTGCCCGGTTCAGGATTTATGGGCTCAACAAGGCTGGTATTCCGATCAAGGAATTGACCCTTGAGGATGCTGACATTGAGTGGAGGGTGGAAATTGCCAATAAGAAAGCGGCCTGGTTCGAGTTTGAAACAGCCATGGACATTCCCCAGGCGGTGCCTGTTAAGCAACGGAACGCCAATATCAAAGACCGGGAATCCCTGAAAATCCTTCCCTCTCCCAAGAGCATCAGCGGGCGGAATGTATCGGGCAGCCGCTATGAATTTGACGATGGGGAATTCATGGGAAAGGAGGTTTATCTGGGTGAATTGCGTACAGATGAGCAGGGGCGACTCCTCTTCTTAGGAGGGAATGGGGTTGCAGATACGCCCTGGCCCAACAATCCACCGACGACCTTTGCCAACAACGATGGTTGGCACGATGACATTTCCGATGGCCCGGTAGACGCTACCGTGGTGTACAACAACCAGGAATTGGATGTCGAAGGAGCCTGGGTCGTCACCGCACCTCCCAACTATGCGCCCGATCTGGTCGGTATCCAAACCATGTACGATGTCATCTTCAATACCCTGGATGCCTCTTCGACCGGCTCCGCCGGTCTGTACGCCAAGCGGAAAGAAAAACCTTCTTTCCAACATGACATCCTCCCCATCCTGCAGCAATTCAGCCAGATGCAGTGGGTTAACAAGGGATTCTACAATTCCTTTGGCTTTAAGCAGAATTACGACTTTTACGACCAGCGCTTGCTCTACAAACTGTCTACCATCACGGTGGATGGCAGGGGCAAGGTGGACGATCAGTTCCAGGAAGCACGCCGAATCATTTTCCATTACTTCCGAAATCCAAATGGCAAATCGGTCGATCCCCGGCTTTGGCCTTGGTACTATGGGGACGATGTGGGAGGGACTTCAGGAAATGCCTACTTCTCCATGACCGGAACCATCTATTACTATTTGGAGCAGTGGATGGAGGGGAACTTCAAGCAGGACTACGATCCCGACTTCCAGGAACCAAAGTGTCTGGAAGACATTGACAGCCCGGTGGCCCAGGCCAGGATGCTGACCAAGTCAGCCTTGCACTTTTGTTTGGGCGGCCCCTTCCACCCCGGCTGTGAAATCACCTGGCCGATGCGCATGGCGGGCATGTACACTGCCCCTTTCCGAATTCGCCGCCGCAGTGCCAACAACCCGGAACCTGAATATGGTCCTTACCTGGATCCGGCTCCTTTCCAGGCGGGTGCTTCCTCTATCACCCCCATTGATGAAAACTGGAATTCTCCCGGTGACCTGACCCGCTGGATGGCAGTGCCCTGGCAAACGGATACCTCGAGTTGCCGCTCAGGGTACACCTCCGAATACGATCCCTATATTCCCACCTTCTGGCCGGCTACCGTTCCCAACAATGTCCTTTCGGAAAAGGATTACCAAACCGTAATGGATGAGTCCCTGTCCCGCGAAGACCGCCTCAGTGCCTTCAACCGACGGGTCACATGGTTCAGAATATTGGGCAAATACTACCTGAATCAGATCGACAATATGACCAAGATCTATGGAGACCTCGGGATCATTGCTTCCAAACCCGGGATCGAAGATGATCCGGACTTCCCACCGGTGATGTATGTCGAGTCGGTCCCCTTTGCTCCGGGAGGGGATTCTGAAGATGCAGTCATTCAGGACCGGCTGCTTTCTGCCCTGCGCAAAATGAAAGATATTCCCGACTTCCAGGGCGAGACAGATGGGCCGGTTGGTCGAGGTGCGATCATGCGAATCCACAAGAATGAATTCTGATCTCGTTATCGTCGGGGGAGGGCCAGCCGGGTCCTCCCTCGCTCTTTTTATGGCTGCCCACGGCTGGGAGGTTACAGTGGTGGATGACGATCGGTATGGAGGGGAAGGGGGGAGTGCGGGATTCAAACCGGGTGAAGGACTGATTCCTGCCGCGAAGCGCATCCTGAAAGACCTCGGGGTCTGGGACGGATTTCTAAAGCAAGGGCATCTCCCCTCTTATGGCAACGACTCGCTCTGGGGGAGTTCGCAGGTCCAAAGCACTGAATTTATTCGAAGTATTGACGGGCATGGATGGCGACTGGACCGGCTTGCCTTTGACCACTTGTTGCGGGAGGCCGGGCTTGAGGTCGGGGTGAAATACCGGAAAGGATTTGCAGAAAAGGTGACGCGGGGGGAAGGTCTGGGAATGCGAAATTTTAAAGGTGAGGAAGCGGTAGCCAAGGGTGAGAATGCAGCAGGGAAGGGTGAGAATGCAGTGACGAAGAGTAAGGAGCAATGGAAAATAATCCTGCGAAATGGGGAAGAACTTCGCTGCCAATGGGTGGCTGATGCCACCGGACGTTCCGCCCGGATCGCCCGTCAATTAGGAGCCCGCCGCCGGGATACAGACCAATTGGTTGCATTTTACCTGCACTTTACTGCCGGGAAGGCAGGGGACCAGTACAGTTCAAGCCTGATCGAGTCCACCCCTGAAGGCTGGTGGTACAATGCACTCCTGCCAAGCAGGCAGCGAGTGGTCTACTTCTTCTCTGATGCAGGCTTGCCGGTCATCAAACAGGTACAACAACGACAAGGGTTTCTGGAACTGCTGGACAAAACTGAATTCGTGGGTCAACGCCTGGATAAATATGCTTACGAAGCCACAGGCACACCCCAGGCTGCCGATGCCCGGAGTGCCTGCCTAGACCAAATCTACGGGGATGGTTGGCTGGCGGTAGGAGATGCAGCCCTCAGCTTCGATCCCCTTTCCTCCCAAGGCATCATGACCGCGCTCTATGGGGGGCTGAGAGCAGGGCAAGCGCTGGTGGAGGAAGAGAAGAAAGCGGAATTGGAGACTGAACTCGCAGGAAATGATCAGGGGCAGAAGCCAGATCAGGGGCAGAACACAAGCCAAGGGCTTGCAGGCTATGCGACCGCAATGCAGCAAGTCTGGGACACCTATTTGACCAATCGAAACAAATTTTATCAGACGGAAACCCGTTGGGCCAGTAGCGAATTCTGGTTAAGCAGATTGAAAAACAGCCATTAGAGGATATTTGGGGCCCTTACCCTGCCCTGTGGTCAGCTCACTGACCAAAAAGGTGAAATGACTGACCTCGAAGGTTAAGCGCTCCACAAAAAAGCTCGGGCGACTGGGGAAAAAGCTCAGCCAGCTGACAAAAAAGCTCGGGCGACTGACAAAAAAGCTCAGGGCACCTGAAAAAAAGCTTGGACAGCTGGGCCAGGGGCTCGGGCGGTTCACCTCTTTGGTCAGTCAGTTTGGGTAGAGGCCTGAACAGCTGACCTGGAGGCTCAGTAAGTTGAGCTGGAAGCTGAAGCAGTTGGGCCTGAAGTCCAATCAGGTGGGTCTGAAGCTCAATCAGTTGACCGGGGAGGTCAATCAGTTGATCTCGAAGTCCAATCAGGTGGGTCTGAAAGCACAATCAGTTGGGCAAGAAGCTCAGCCAATTGGTCCGAAAGCTCAACCAACTGAGCTGAAAGCTCAGCCAGTTGACCGCCAAGCTCCGGCAACCGCCCCAGAGGCCCAATCAGTTGACCTGAAAACTCAGCGCTTACCTGGAAGCTCAGGCAGTTGAAAAAAACTATCAGCCGACCCAATTGGGAATCCCACACCCTAAGAATTACCCCTTGCGCCTTCAACTTGACCCAGAATGGATATTTTTTGTGAACTTTGAACCATTAATCGTGCTCGTGGTCATTCAAGCGTAGAACAATGAAAAAATTCGCATCCCTCCTGTTTAGTTTACTCTCTGCCTGGACCTTTGTCTCAGGACAGTCCATTACGCCAGTTACAGTGGTCGATTTGTCTCAGGATGTGGAGGAAACTTCAGGTATGATCCTGCTGAACGGCCGGCTCGTCACCCACAACGATTCCGGGGACGGCCCCTTCCTTTACGAGATCGACAGCACCAACGGGCAGGTAATCCGTACCGTATTTGTCGGCAATGCAGGCCAATCTGACTGGGAAGACATTTGCCAGGATTCAAATTATATCTACGCCGCAGACTTTGGCAACAACAACGGCAACCGCACCAATCTCCGAATTTACCGCATCGAAATTGCAGATTACCTGGCCAACGACACTGTTTCCGCGGATACGATTGCCATTTCCTACTCCGACCAAACCACCTTCAATTCAAATCCCTTCTTTACGAACTACGATGCTGAAGCCCTGATTGCTTATGGCGACAGCTTGTATATATTTTCCAAAAGCTGGGGCACCCAACGGTCTAATATTTACCCTTGTCCCAAGCAACCGGGCACCTATTCGCTGGTCAAGACAGACAGCATCGCGAGCCAGGGCCTGGTTACCGGAGCCGATATCAACGCTAGCACCGGAGAAGTCTGGCTGGTCGGCTATGGCCCCTTCGATCAGTTTCTGGTCCGGGTCGAAAATTTCCAAGGCGGTGATTTGAGCAATGCAAATGTGACGCGGTTCGACTTTCAACCTCCAGCCGCCACTCAGGTAGAGGCCATTTGCGCCCTCGATCCCAACAATTATTATGTCACCAGCGAAGCCCAGGGAGGAAATCCAGCCGTATTGTACCGTTTTGCTGCTCCCCTTCCGGTTGGCGGCATCGAAGAACCCTCCGGGCCCTTACGTGTCTGGCCCAACCCTGCGGTCAGCACCCTCAATTTCTGTGATTGTGTCGAATGGGTGGAGCTATTGGACATGAAAGGAATCCCCATCGAACGGAGCCACCGCAGCCTGGATGTACAGGGCCTCGCGGCGGGCACCTACTTGTTACGCCTTTGGGATGCAGCCGGAAAAGTCGTGGGGACAGAACGAATACAAATTGGTAGATGAATAAAACAAATATCGTCTGGTTTAGAAATGATCTGCGGGTCCATGACAATGAAGCCCTCTCCCGTGCTGCCGAAACAGGCGAGAAAATTGTTCCCGTTTACATTCTTGATCCCCGTCAGTTGGGCACCACCCGTTTGGGCTTTCCCAGAATGGAACGCTTCCGGGCGGAATTTCTGGTTGAAGGGCTTGCGGATCTACGGGAAAGAATGCGCAAGCTGGGTGGAGATTTGCTCATTCGCCGGGGGAAGTCTGAAGCGGTATTGCGGGAATTGGCACAAGAGGTGAATGCTGGAGCGGTGTACTTCCATTCTGAATACGCTACCGAAGAGGTACATGTAGAAGAAGTCGTGGTCGAGATGCTGGGAAGGGAGGGACTCGAGGCTTGCCCATTTCAGGGAACTTCGCTTTACCATCCCGAAGACCTGCTTCAACCTCCGCAAAAGACCCCCGATGTATTCAGCCAATTCCGGAAAAAGGTCGAGAAATACAGCCAGGTGAGAGAATTGTTTGCTTCCCCAACCGAGATCAGATTGCCGGAAGGCCTTGACCCAGGGGCGATGCCTGTGCCTGAAGAGTTGCAAGGTTCTTTCGCAGAGGCTTCCAATACGGCTGGCTTTTCCCCTGCAACCATCGAAGAACCCGCGCAGGCTGAGACTGTACCCAACAATGCCCCTTCTTCCCCAAAAGGAGTCCTGAACTTTCAAGGAGGTGAAACCGCAGCCCTCGCCCGACTCGAGGCTTACTGTGGCTTCGCCGGCCCTTTGAAAACCTACAAAGAGACCCGGAACGGCATGCTGGGGGCCGATTACTCTTCCAAGTTTTCCCCGTGGCTGGCCCAGGGAAGCCTGTCCCCGCGCATGGTCTACTGGAAAATCAAAGCCTACGAAGAAGCAGTGGTCGCGAATCAATCCACCTATTGGTTGATCTTTGAACTGCTGTGGAGGGATTTTTTCAGGTATTGGGCCGCCAAACACCAGCACCGGATTTTCCAATTCGCGGGAATTTCCACCCCCAATTATCAATCCCATCCTGATGAAGCCGCCCGTTTTGAAAGGTGGAAGACCGGCACCACCGGCATCCCCTTTGTAGATGCAAACATGCGGGAGCTGAACGCAACCGGATTCATGTCCAACCGGGGACGGCAAAATGTGGCCTCCTTTCTCATCCACGACCTGCAAGTCAATTGGCTCTGGGGTGCGGAATATTTCGAATCCCTCCTGGTAGACTACGACGTCTACAGCAATTACGGCAACTGGACCTACCTGGCCGGTGTCGGAGCCGATCCACGCCCCAACCGCTATTTTAATATTCTCCGTCAGGCCGAACGCTACGATGAAAATGGGGACTATGTCCGTCATTGGATACCCGAGTTAAGCTACGTCCCGGCGGATAAAATCCAAACCACTTTCTGGCTTTCCGAGGAAGAACTGGACGCATACAGTGCCAGTGAATACCCGCGCCCCATGTTCATTCCCAAAGCCTGGAATTCCTATTCGAAGCAATCATGAAAACCCTCCGGCTCATTCTGGGCGATCAACTCAACCGTCAACACCCCTGGCTGGAAAAAGTCGATGACCAGGTCACTTATGTGATGATGGAAGTCCGCAGCGAAACGGATTATGTCCGGCACCACATCCAAAAGGTAGCGGCCATCTTCCTCGCGATGCGGTCATTTGCGGAGCAGCTCAGACAAGCCGGACACCAGGTAAAATACATCCGGCTGGACGATCCCGACAATCAACAAGGTTTTCCCGGCAACCTGAATCCATTGCTCGACGCTGGGAATTTTTCACGGTTTGAATACCAGCTCCCCGATGAATACCGACTGGACCAGATCCTAAAGGAATTTGCGGCCGGATTGGAAATCCCGAGTCAGGCCTGGGACAGCCACCATTTCCTCACCACCCGCGAGGAGCTGGGCAAGTTTTTCCAAGGGCGGAAGACCTACCTGATGGAGAGCTTTTACCGGGACATCCGCAAGCGCACAGGCTACCTGATGGATGGACAGCAACCAGCCACCGGAGAATGGAATTACGACGCCGACAACCGCAACCGATACAAGGGTGAGGTTCCGGTACCGGAATTCCCGTGGGTGGCCCACGATGCCAGCGCCATTTGCAATATGCTGGATGCGCAGGGGGTAGAAACGATTGGGGAAATGAAAGATCAAATGCTTCCCTGGGCGGTTACCCGACAGGAGGGGCTGGAATGGTTGGACTTTTTCTGCACCCATTTGCTTCCTCACTTCGGGACCTTTCAGGACGCTATGTCTTCGGACCATGACTTCCTCTTCCACGCCCGCCTTTCTTTTCTGATGAACGTCAAACTCCTCTCCCCGACCGAAGTAGTTGAAGCGGTTGAAGCCAAGTGGAAAGAAGACCCGGACCGCTATGGCATCGCCCAGGTCGAGGGCTTCATTCGCCAGATCATCGGTTGGCGGGAATACATGCGGGGGATCTATTGGGCAAAGATGCCTGAATTTGCCTCGCTCAACCATTTTGGCCATACGGCTGCTTTGCCGGGCTGGTTTTGGACCGGAGAAACCAAAATGAATTGTATGCGGGCGTCTATCCGTAACTCACTTGACCATGCCTATGCCCACCACATCCAGCGGTTGATGGTGACCGGGAACTTCAGCTTGCTGCTGGGGGTTCATCCCGACGAGATTGACGCCTGGTACCTGGGCATTTATATTGATGCTTTTGAGTGGGTGGAAATCACCAATACCCGGGGGATGAGTCAATATGCCGATGGGGGCATTGTGGGCAGCAAACCCTATGCGGCCAGTGCCAACTACATCAACAAGATGGGGGACTACTGCAAGGGATGCCACTACAAGAAAAGTGACAAAGTGGGTGAAAAGGCTTGTCCCCTCAACAGTTTATATTGGGATTTCTACGACCGGCACCGTGACCTGTTGGAAAAGCATCCCCGGATCGGGATGGCCTACCGCACCTGGGACCGGATGGACGGTGATAAAAAAGCGGCCTTACTCGAGCGGGCGGCTTATTGCAAATCCAATGCGGAATCGCTTTGAAACAGGTGCGCAAACAAGACCTCCCCACCAAGATATGTCCGGTTTGCGGCTTGCCTTTTAGTTGGCGCAAAAAATGGAAGCTGAATTGGGAATCGGTGCGGTATTGCAGTGAGCGGTGTCGGAGGAATAAGTGAATGATTGGGGAAGAATATCCCTGCCATCAATTACCCTGCAATTCGGCTAGTTTTCTCTGGGCCAAACTTTCGCCTCTCTCTGCCGCGATGCCCAGGTATTTGTTGGCTTTCCGGTCTCTTCCCTTTTCCATGAGCAGGTTTGCATACTGAAGCTCCAATAAATCAACCGGATCGGTTTTGCTCCTTCTCATGGCTTTCCGGTAATGCCTTTTTGCCTTTCTTTGCTTCCCGGTGGCGGCATAATAAGCGCCCCAATTGCGGAGTGCATAGGGCTTCAGATTGGTACCGGTAGCAGTCGCTTTTTCCAGATACACCTTTCCCTTTTCCGGCTCCCCCGTCTGGATCAACGCAAATCCCATATTGTCATTCGCTTGCCCATTCTCAGGATGAAGCTCTAAGGCCTTGGAAAAGTGCGGTATGGAAGCAGGATGGTCCCCCTCCATGGTCTTGGCATAGCCATAAGAATTGTATTCCCAGGAAATGCGGGGATGGGCATAGTGGGATTCAGGGTTGATCTCAGCTGCGTATTCCAATATTTCCAGGGCCAGAACGGGGTCGGATTGAATCATGCGGTCGCCTACGATATAGCTGGTATGAAGGGCGGTAGCCTCTTCCCTGCTCAGGCTTTGCAGGTATTGCCTTTCCTCCTCCTCTTCCTTGCTGAATGATTTCGAAGTGGAGGGGCTCAAGCCGCTTCGGAATTCATCATCGGTATATTCTTTTGCGGTGTTGTTGTCCCAATTGAGGTAGTCCGTTTCGCTGAATTCATAACGTACGAAAAAATGACCTGGCACTTCGATCAGGTAAATGGGGAGATCAAGCACTTCCGCAACCGCGAGGTAGATATAGGCGGTCAGGTCGCAGTCGATCAAATGGTAGGCGGATTTGGGATCGGTCAGGAATTCGGCCATTTTTTCCTCCGACATCAAGGTGACTTGTGGGTAGGCGGTGGCGTTGAGGCTGGCTCCGTAGTAGAGGGTGCTGTCCTGAAGGCGGGCGTCCTCTTTCGCCCAATAATGGAGTTTCGTTTTTGGGAGCGGCAATTTCTTTTTGGCCAGGGCCTGGTGGAGGAAGTGGGTCTTGATGCAGACGATGAAATCCATTTCCCAAAGGGATTGGTCGATGGCTTGGAGGATGAGACGGGCTTTTTCTCTTTCGGTGGTTGCTTCTTGGGGCTGGATTTTCCCTTTGGGCTGGATTTTCTCTTGAGTCTGAATTTCCACTTTTGGCTGAATAGTTCCTTGTGTCTGAATAGCCTCGATTGCATGAACCGCCCTATCGATCACCGAATCCAATACGGCATACATCCGGGTATATTTAGCTTGCGGCAGGTCGAAAGCAAGTGCTTCGATCTGGAGGAGACGGTGGGCGACGGTGTTGTATTTGCAGGCAGCAGGCACAGAAGCAAGGGTTTTCGCTGAAGCCTGTGGCTCCACCGTAGCGTTTGGCTGCGAAAAAACCGATGGAATATCCTGGTCAGGTGGCAGCACCTTACACGGCAACCCATCCCCATCAGGCGACTGACCTACAAGGCCAATTGGCATTGACAGCAGCAGAAATACGATCGTATAAATCATCTTCATAAACCGAGCCGATGTCCATTGCGTTGCTCCATGGATTAAAAATAGGCCATTCTCAGGAAACCTACCCTTCTCCTCAACCTCCATTTTCAAATTGTCGTACATTAATGGCATGGCTACCCTGGACCAAAATCACCCAACGACTTCTTATGCCTAAATTCCAATACCGGGTTTACGTCATCGAATTATCCAAAAAGGTCTACACCGAAAGTGCCAAATTCCGGGCTGCCAATCCCCAATTCAACGGTGTGCTCGAATGTCTCTATGTGGGCATGACCAGCAAGGATCCCCGGGTTCGGTTTGAAGAGCACAAGCGCGGCTACCGGAATGAAAAGGGCCACAACCTGTCGTCGAGTATTGTGCGGAAATACGGCAAGTTCCTGCGCGGAAGCCTCTTCAACCACATTCCACCGATGAACAGCCGGGCAGAAGCCCTGAAGATGGAAAAACAATTGACCCTGGAATTGCGGCGGAAGCGCTACGCGGTTTGGTCGAACTGAATCTACCCTGGAAATACAATCTCCCCCCACCTACTCCGGATGATAACCTTCCCCGACATTCCGCAACTTCTCTAAATCCAATTGCGCTGCCTTCGTTTTCTGATTGACATACATTTCGGTCTGGTCTGTGCTGTGGGGGTGCCCCTTGATCAGACTATTTCCAAAAGCATTTACGGTCTCTAACTCTTCCAAACCATTCTCCCCGAACTTTGCATAGAATATATAACTGTCCCCTCCTGTAATCTCGAACTTTCCTTTTTTGTAAGGCTCGATATGGGTGCTGGCCAAAGTGAAGAGACACCCACCAACCGGCATTTCCACACCAAATCGGGCTGCTTTCTGCACATCTCCCAAGGGAACCTCGAGGGTTCCATAATGCCGGAGCAAAAACTTCTGGGTCTTCAGCATGGCCTTAACCAGTACTTCTTCGGGAACGTCTTTTTCGACATTCCCGAACTCTTCCCGGATATACTCCTCAAAGTACATGGAGGAAATGGCCATCACGGTAGCGTATTTATTGTCCACCGTAAAGGAGCCATCCCACTTGTCAAACACCTCCTTTAAAGGGGCCAGTTTGGGGGTACTGTCGATGAGTTTTGGAATCACATCGCAGTTCATGCAATTCCGCAGGGAAAGGGAGTTCTTGTCCACGGTGGTGTTTTCCCTGATCTTTCGGACATCCTCAAAGCTCACCTTGTCGTAGGTGCTGATCCGGTTCGCAAAGGTCTTGGCCCGGATATTGTTGGACTGCAACAGACCGAAACTCGGTGGGAAATCGGAAGGTGCTGGATTTTCGCCCGGCCCTGTCATCTCAAAGACGGTGTGGTTGCAATTGTACACATAGCCACAGTCGGGATTCTTTTTCTGGGGTAAAACATCCACCGGATGGATGGTGTCCAAGGTCCAGTTGTTGGTTGACGTTGTACCCGGAAGGATGGCTGCATTTCCTTTGACCAATTCCGACCAGTCATGCGTTTCGTCGCGGTATGGATGGGTAAAATTACTGAGGTGGTAAATATTCCCCTCGTCATCGGCATAGGTAATGGTCTGGGCGGCGAGGCCCTGGATCCGGAGTGCTTCCTCGAATTCCTCCCAATTCTTTGCCCGCCCCATTTTATACCACTGTTCAGGAGCTTTCAGGTTGTGGTAGACATGACTTTTAAAGGAATAAAATCCCGACTCCTTTTTCACCGTAGGGCCATACACACTGACATAATACTTTTTCCTTACTGGAATCGTCACCCCAGCGATTTTAACTCTCAGTTGCGCATGCTTGACCTCCAGGGGAATCCATTCGCCATCATATTTGTACAGATGCTTTTTGCTGGGATGCATTTCCAACCGGTAGATGTCCGCGCTGTTCTGGTAATTGGTGGTGTGGGTCCAGCCCAAATGCCGGTTGACCCCAAGCGACGGTACGATTCCTCCCACCGAAAATGTCGCTCCATAAAATTCATATCCCTCCTCACTGTGGACGCTGACCTCCCAGAAGTTGCCCATTTCGTTGACGGGTTGGTGGGGATTTCCGATCAGGTAACTTTTTCCATCGGTTGTGATCCTGGGGCTATAGGCAAAAGCATTGGAGCCATGCCCGAAGTTGTCTTTCATCACATAGTCAAAATCTTTGGAAAAGAACTTGCCCAGTTTCATGGTCGAGCTGTGCATCAGCATAAAATGAAAAACATGGGTACCTAGGATATGCCTGGGGGTGACTGGAAATATATCCTTCCGCTTGACTTCTTTGGGGTGGGTAGCGGCATATTGATTGATTCCATCGGAATAGGACTGAAGCAGCTTTTCCATTTCGGGACTGACATCCTGCGCGTACCGCTCCTCTACAAAATCATTGACCGCAAACAACTGGTAGAGAAAATCCAGGGCCGCCCCGTCCTTACCCATCAACCGTCCTGCACGGTTCTGGCAAAAACCGATATTGTCCTGCATAAGGTGGAAATTGTCCTCGCACTGTGCCCAGGCAATTCCATAGACCGCTTCTGCATCGGTCTTGGTGAAGATGTGCGGCACCCCAAACGAATCCCTGACGATCTCAATATTACCGACGTCAATTGCCGATTGAGCCGCCAGCGGGCTGGCCATGAGAGAAGTAAGAAGCAGCAGCGAAAAAAGAGAGAGGATTGATTTGAACATTGGTTTTAGCATGGGGGGCCAATTTAAGGCTATTTGCTACTCCATGCCCTTTACAGTAGCTAATTTTGGGAGAAAAAAACGGTAAAGACGTCTGGCAAACGATTGTCCCGAAGGGGATTTGTGTTAGTAAAAGGAGTAATAATTTTCGCGGCTCTTTGCTTTGATCTCACCTCAAACCTTGCTCAATTTTTGTATCAAAGTGGGATAAATCTTATCTTTCTATTCGATTTGTTTCAGATAGCTGATTTTGTCAATTCTTGATTCGATATTATGTCTAAGAACTACCCCCAGGCCAGGAAAGAAGAATCTCAGAATGAATCCTTGCAATTACAGGAGAGCCATGAAGCCAGTCAGCTTCCCAGCAAACAGCCCCCGCAACTGCAATTACAAGCTTCCGAAGCCAGTCCGATCCAACGTGAGATAGGGGGTCTTGGTGCTTCCCATGAGAAAGACTACGAAGAAAGTCTGGTCTCCCGGGGGCTGCGCGGAGAAAAGGGGGTAGAACGAGGAACAGAACCCGATGATCCGGACTTCAAGGCCCATGCCCGGATCGCAGAGGGTAGTACAGATCTGTGGGGTGCCTCTACCTTAACAGATGAGGAAAAAGAACAAAACCTGAAAACCACTTACGCTGATACTTCCGGCAAAGCATCTGGTTCCATCGGTTCAGATGGCATTAAAGGTAAAGCTGAAGGCGAGGCCAGTGCCAAGCTCATCGACTACGAACGGGAATTTCCCTTCACATTTGAACACAATGTCCTCGGTGAGGACATGGAAATGTTCCTGGCCCTGGTCGTGAAGGGTATGGTAGGTGCTGAAGCAGCTGCTTCGATTGAAGGCAAAGTCCAACGGGCAGGAGCGGCCAAGGACGGAAGTGGAGTAAACAACAGTGCTTTCAAAGCCGGAATACAGTCCGAAGCATCTGCTTTCGCGGGTGCGAAGGTCAGTCTGGGTGGCAAGGCAGCTTACCGATGGAAGAAAAAGCAGCAGGCTGCTTACAAAGATAAAATATCTCAATCGGCCGATATGATTCTCGATTCCATCCTGATGATCAATCCGCCGCTGGGCTGGTTGCTCAAAAAGATGGATAGCGGGAAGGCAATCGACTTCCTGTGTCAATCCCTGTTTGGCATGGGCAAGGAAGGTACCGTGGACCTGGGAACCGGAGAAGCCGAAGTGGAAGGCTCTGCCGGAGTTGGAGGAGAAGCAGGCGCAGGAATGGGCTTTCAGAATGGCAAGTTTAGTTTCTACGCCAATGCAAAAGCTACCTGGGGACTCGGATTTGGTACGAAAGTCAAGGTAGGACTTGATCTCGTAGAAGGAGTCCTCTTTGGCATGATTGCAGGTGGTGAATTGTGGTCCCGTGCCAAAAATTATATCGGTGATCTGATTAACCCGGCCGCCCTGATGGGTTCCCTCGGATCATTGTGGAGTGGGCTGACTGGTTGGTTCTCTCAAGATACCCAAGTCCGGGAAATGGTCCGTGCCGGAGCCCATACCCTGGCCCCCGTGGCAGAACGAGGCCGTATGCTGAATGCTCTGATGAGCGGTTGGACAGATAGTGAAGATCAGCAAGCCATGCTTGACATCCTCCGTTTCAGCGCCGATCGTGGTGACTTGGGGAGCGTTTACGCCGCCGCCGGTGGTAAGAACAATGTGCTTGGAGAATTGGACGGAAACCTGAAAACGCAGGCCCAGTCACTTTGATCAGGGTAGCACAGACAGGCTCGTAAATAATAGTATCAGGAATATCCTGATATGTTAAGCCTCTCCTGCGATCACCCCCGCTAAATACTCCGCATCTTTCCCTACTCCTCCCAGGGTCGCAGAATTGATCCTGTACTGAAATTTGAGGCCGATGAAATACAGCCCCGAAACCTTTTTGGAGACTCCTCTCCTGTGGTCGGGTTCTCCATCCTTCCTTATCACATCTGCCCCGATCCACGAATAGTCATTGCGATAGCCAGTGGCCCAGATGATACTCCCAATTCCCTCGATTTCCTCAGTATGGTGTGCGGGTTCCTTTGAAGCGGGAGAAGTCTTTTGACAAGTATCCAATATGGCCTTCCCATCCCGCCATTCCAGCAACCGCCCCAGCCGCTTGATTCCCAATCGTTTTTGCAGCTTCTTCGATTCCCCAACTGAAATATCCCCCTGCTTCAGGCTCTGGGCATACATCTTTTTGCCCCGGCGGGAATCCAGACGGGTGGTGATGACCCCGGTTTTGTACATCCACCAATAGACATCTATCCCCAGTAAGCGGCGCGGCAGATTGGGTACATTAGGACCACTCAGGATCACCTTCCGCCCTGGTTCTCTGGCCAATAAAACTGCGATCTGCTGTCCCGAAGCCCCTGCCCCTACCACCAAAACCTTGCCGGCCGGGATCTGAGCAGGTTCCTGGTAATTGGAACTGTGCCATTGAGGCAAGTCCTTTGGAATACCATTTACAGTTGGTACAAAAGGAGTGCGAAAACTACCAGAGGCGACGATCAGGTGGTCACAGGAGTAATCCCATTTGGAAGTCTTTAGTAGAAACCTTGTTGGCCTGGGTTCCTCGCCAAATTCAGCACCATCTGTACTGCCAGCATTCTGAGACGCTTCAGCCTCATCTGCACTGGGAGCATTCTGGCCCACCTCAACCCCCTCAACCTCCACCCCCAAATGAACCGGAAGCTCAAACTCATGCGCATAGCTCTCCAGATAATTTCCGGTTTCGTCTTTGTTGGGGAGGTACCAGGGGGAAGTGGGAAACGGTTTGCCGGGGAGGTTGTCGTAACGGGCGGGGGAAAACAGCCGCAATCCCTTCCAACGACTTCGCCAATTGTCTCCGATTCGTTGGTGGGCTTCCAGGACAATGAATTCTATGCCTCGCTGCTTGAGGTGCCAGGCCATCGCCAGCCCGGACTGCCCGGCTCCAATCACAATCACGGGGACATATTCCGCCATATCAGTCCATGTCTTTCCGGTTGCGGCGCACCTTCAATCCAATGAACACCACCGCAAACACAACCACCAAAATCATAACGATTGCATAAGCATTGAAGGTCGTATCGGTTTTCACCGCTTTGTCCAGTTCGGCATCTCCGGCAAATTTTCCAGGGATATCGCTTTTTTCATTGTCCCGCTTGATCGCCTTGTGAATGACCTCTGCGACTTTCCCCTCTTCGTTGTCAAAAAGATAGCGGAAGTCAGTCGTCTGGGCGGGGTAGGTTTCGGACAAGAGCTTTCTTGCTTCAGCCTCGCTGCCAGGCTCTTTGGCCAGGTAAGCATCCCGGGCCTCTTGAGCGGCATCCAGGTCTGCCTGGAAGTGTTTCTTGAACTGGATGAACTGGTAAAGATCCATTCGCCGGCGTACCATCATCGGATATTCCAAGGCATGCAAAGCCTTTTCTTCCAATTCGGCCTGCTGATCGTCTACCAGGTGCATGGCACGGAGGTAGGCACTGCAACCAAACCAATTGGAAGTGACCAGGTCCGTATTCTGGCTCAACAGATCTCCCAGCAATTCAAAGTAGACAGATTGCTCATCGGACAGGATGATCATATCAACCACACTTTCCAGCACGCGCTGGTAAACTTCGGTATCGTAAACGTCCTTTCCCCAACGCAGTGAATCCTGGCAATAGTTGAAAAATCCGCCGTTGAAGTGGGAAAACAAAGGCGTTGCATCACCATACTTATGGAGGTAATTGGCAATGAGGCGGTATTCGTTGAGTCGACAGGTTCGCCCCAGAAAAGCCACGCTCTCAGATGCATTGAATGCTTCGACTGCCTGGGCGTAATCCTTGCTCAGGAGCAGGAGAATACCATTTTGATAGCTGTTCTGACTGACCTCTTCGTCGGGGATTATCCTGGTCGAAGGAACCATTTCCTTGCCAAATTCAATCTCCTTGCCCAAGTGATGGTCAATGACTCCCTGCGCAAACCACTTGTTCCAACTATTTCCGGGCAGTGCATTTCTTTCTGCATTCAGGGCCTCTTCTCCAAAGTGGGGATAATCCCCCAGGATCACCTCCAGCACGGAGATTCCTGATTCGGCACCTACGAGTTTCCGATGGTCACAGCTTTGCGCCATGAGCCCTTGAAACAAACCCATGACCCCCAACAATACGATTACAGTCAGCTTCTTCATTGCCTTATTAACCTCTTCTATGCTGCAAAGTTCTCGAATAAATCTTAATTTACGAATCAAGGTTAAGGGATATCCGGATTCCTTTTTCAAAACCAGCCCCAAAGTGGCATGTACTGTAAATCTATTTGCAATCTTTCCGTTACAATCGCGCTGTCTCTGATCTTTCTGGGGCTTACCTCCTGTCTCAATGCTCAGGTGCGACTTTACCAGACCACCCGCTTTAACGGTTCTCTTCAGGAATTGGATGTCAACAATGGTTCTATCCTGGCGAGCAATGTCGCTGGTATTGTAAATGCGAGAGGGATGGACTTTAGTCCCCTGGGGGGCCTCTACCTCTGCATGGGGACCGGAGTTCTTAGGCTAGACAATCCTGCATCTACCCCGGTTGCACAGTTGAGTTACACTGGAGAAGTCCCCCATGACCTCTGCTTTGATGCTTCCGGAAATCTTTACGTAGTCACCAACCTAAACGTTTATGTTTACAATACCTCTCTGACTCAACTTCTAACCTTTCCCCACAACCTCACTACAGTTACCGGAACGGGTGGGACCAACAAAGGCTGGGGCATCGAGATTCGACCAGACAATGGAGAGATTTATGTAGTGGGGCGGCAGGGTTTGAGGAGGTTTGATCCTGCCAACGGCTCCCTGCTTGGCTCTCTGCCCAACTCTTCTTCGTTTGGGTTTCCCTGTGTCAAGTTTTCTGGGAGTGGATTTAACAATAGCTATGTGTACCTGGGGAGTGTAATCAGTGGACAGGATCAAATCAGGGTCTACGACAGCAACCTGAATTATCTCCGTTCGTTTTTCCCTCCCCATAATGGCAACCCCATTGACCTCGAGATTCATCCGACAACTCAGGATATTTATCTCATCAATACGGATGGTGCTAACCCCACCAATCGCATGCTTCCGAATGAGACACTTTCACCCGGCTGGGCCACCTTTTCCAATCCAGGACGCGGATCGGCCTTGGGAGATTTTGCTGGGGTCGTATTGCCAGCCTGGAATCTTCAATTCAGGTTGGAAGAGGTTGGTGAGCAAGTTCACTTGTCCTGGCACCATGAGGCAAACAGCCCGGCCACAAAATATTTCGTGGAACGCTTGCATGGATTTGGCGCTTCCATTGCAAATGGAAGTACTTCCGGGAATGGGCAGCCGGAAACCTTAGAGCTTGGTTGGCAGGATGCTCCCTCCGAACCCGGTCAACTCTCCCTCTGGGACGCTGAGCCAATCAATGGCGGAAGTCGCTACCGACTCCGTGCGGTAGATGTCAATGGCGAAGTTGTCGGGACAGAAACGGTAATTCTGGAACGCGCAGGACCTGAAACGTTGTTCCTGGTGCGGGAAAGTGATGTGGTTTGGGTTTCCTCCCGAAGTGATGAGGTAAAACGAATAGTATTCCGCATCATGGACCTGAGTGGAAGGGTATTGATAAAAGGGGGCACCGGTTCTGAAATGCCCACTTCCCGCCCTTCTGGCAATGGTCCGGGTGGCTCGGCAAATGGTAATATGACAACTGATATCCGGATTGATTTATCAGCCCTGGCAGAGGGATTGTACCTGCTGGAAGCCCAGGCCTATGATCAAAATGGGAGGACAAGGGCAACCAAGGTCTTCAAACTGCTCCGGTAAAAGGCGCCTTCAGAAAACAGCCCTGCACACCCCTGCACACTCTGCACACCCTGCACACCCTGCACACCCTGCACACTCTGCACACTCTGCACACTCTGCTTGTCAAGCAAGGATTTACCGAGCACTTTGAATTTCAATTATTTATCCTCAAATTAATTCTCTTTAGGGCTTTTACCAGTCACCTTGAGTGACATCAGCAAATGTTATTATGAATACTCACAAGAAAATCCTTCGTGCTGGGATGGCTTTGATCCTACTCGCCTCCTGCGCGCTGCTTACCAGTTGCAAGCACAAAGAACAAATCCATGTTTACCAGACAGATTCAGGGGCCACGAATTCAACCGGATTTAATTTTCCGGAGGAAGCACTGGGCCTGCAAAAAACTGGAATCTGCTTTTCGGGAGGAGGCACCCGGGCCATGACCTGCGCCATTGGCCAGATGAAGGGCCTGGACAGCATCGGCATCTGGCCCCATGTAGGTTATATTTCCTCTGTCTCCGGTGGCTCCTGGGCTTCATCCATTTTCACCTACTACCAAACCGGTGGCGATGGCCCCCAGAACGACGCCGAACTTCTTGGGCAGGCCCATGCGCCTGGCGATCTTATCCTGGACAGCCTCAAGACCATCTCCAAAAAATTCATGGGGCACGCTGTTACCAGAGATTTCCTGGGTCGGATGCTGGTCCTTATCGCCGAGGATGATGACTCAAAAGGCATAATAGAAAACCCGGACAAAGTCTGGATCGATGCAGTGGGTTGGACCTATCTGAAACCCTTTGGCTTGTATGAAAATGGCAATAAGTATTTCAGCCTGAATGACTCAAGTGTCAATGAGATCGTCAACCGCCCTGGGACCAATCTTAAGCCCGATGACTTCATTACGGTCCACAACAAGGCCGGAGATGCCCCCCGCCCCTACTTGGTAATGAATTCTTCCATCCTGATGCCTTCCAGTCAGGTGGTGATTAAAAATCCGGAACCGATGGCGGTGTTCAACTATTCTCCTCTGGGAGTCGGCAGTGCCCAGGCTTTGGATGTCGAATACGACTCAGACTTTGGAGACCGTAAATTTGACATCGGAGGAGGGTTCATAGATCCCTTTGCCATGGGCAGTGAAGCCCCGTCTGATTTACCTGAAGCCTGCGATCCGGCCGTTCAAGGTGCCACGTGTGCAACCGCTAAAATACCTGAGAAAAAATTTGAATTGGTTGATGCGGTGGGAACCAGTAGTGCTGCCTTTTCCGCCAGTATTGCTGCCAGCCTTTTAGAAGTAGCGGCAAGTGACATCGTCTTCTCTGGCAATCCCATCCCGCAGCAACCCTACTGGCCGGTAAGGACCGACGAGGTTGTGGCAGCACGGGACTTCAGGTTTGCCGACGGTGGTAATCTCGAAAACTTTGGGCTCATTACCATGATGCAACGGGATGTCAGGAAACTGGTGGTTTTTATCAATACCAATTCCCCGATAGACTCCACTTTCGTCCCAGGCCCCGGTAACCCACCTCAGGATACTACCATCGACTGGGGCCTTTATACCCTGTTCGACGGTTATACTTACAAAAACCAGTACCAGAACAATGTCTTCCAACGTGACGATTTCGATACCGTATTCAACGGTTTGAATGCGGCCTTCAAGGCCGGAGAAACCGTGATGTTCAGGCACCAATTAACCACCATTGAAAATGATTGGTGGGGCATTCCGGCCAATCAGACCTACGATATCCTATGGGTCTACAATGAGACGGTTGCCAACTGGGAAAGTCAATTGGACTCAACGCTCCAAGCTGAAATCAATGCCGGGAAGGATGGCCTATTCCCCAATTTCCCTCAGTACGCATTGATGTTTGAAGATTTTCCCTTCCTGGTGAAGTACACTCCTGAAATGACCAACCTCCTGTATGAATTACAGGCCTGGAATGTGTATTCGAATAAAGAGGTGTTTGACTTTATCAAAGAGGATTGATTGAATGGGCAAGGTTTAGGTGAATGGCATGGTCATTGGCAAATGCCAGGGCAATTGAGTCTTTTAAATAAGGGGGCACACCAAAAAAGAGGCTGACTCCTATGGAGAGACAGCCTCTTTTTTATGCTATATACAAATGCCTATTTAAGCATTCTTGTAGTTTTCGTTGACCTGATCCCAATTGATTACATTGAAGAAAGCCGCGATGTAATCAGGACGGCGGTTCTGGTAGTTCAGGTAATAAGCGTGCTCCCAAACGTCCAGTCCGAGAATGGGGGTGCCTGCGCCTCTGTCCATCAGGGGATTGTCCTGGTTAGGAGATGAGGTCACGGTTACGGTACCATCAGAATTTTTCACAAGCCAGGCCCAACCTGAACCGAAGCGGGTAGCAGCAGCACCAGAGAAAGCTTCTTTGAAGTCATCGTAACTTCCGAAGGCTTCATTGATAGCTTCGCCAACTGGACCGTGGGGCTCTCCACCACCGTTGGGGCTCATGACTTTCCAGAAAAGAGAGTGGTTGTAGAAGCCTCCCCCATTGTTACGCACACCGGCGGAACCATCCTTGGCACCTGCCAGAATCTGTTCAATTGTTTTTCCTTCCAACTCAGTGCCTTCAATCGCTGCATTGAGCTTGCTCGTATATCCTGCGTGGTGCTTACCATGGTGAATTTCCATGGTACGGGCATCGATATGGGGCTCAAGGGCGTCGTATGCGTAGGGGAGGTCGGGTAATTTAAATGCCATATTATTTATTGATGAGTTAATGTGTATTTAATTGTATATAAATATAACAGTCGGTCGGGAATATTGTTCCTTTCGGAGCATTGAAAAACTGAATATGGGAATAGAAGAAGTTTATGGCTACTGTTCTGCACCCGCTACCAGCATACTGGGCTGTTTCCTCCAGAAGACATAGAGCAGGCAGATAAGACTAAGGGTGGAAAAACCGCCGATGACGATGGCCATGGGCAAAGGAGAGTCATTGTGCAGCTCACTTACCAATGCAGTAGCGATAGCCCCGGTCAACATTCGGATCGTACCTACCAGAGCCGCGGCACTTCCAGCCAGACGTTTGAAGGGAGCCAGGGCGAGGGCCATCGTATTGGGGGCGAAAAATCCAAGGCCAAATAAGAGGAAGGACAGCAAGAAAAGGATACCTATCCTGGGCATAAGCCCGGAGGCCAGGCCGATGACCAACATGAGTCCGGCCAGGAAAGAGGAAACCCCTGAAAAAAGCGTAACCCGCTCCGTCGAGACATTGCGGAGTACAATCCGGTTCACCTGGCTACCGAGGATAAAGGACATCGCATTCGCACCAAAAATCCAACCAAATTCGGTCTCGGAGAATCCGAGGTATTCCATGATCACATAAGGAGAACCTGATATGTAGGCAAACATGGCTGCCATTCCAAAAGCCCCTGCCAATCCATAGACCAGGAAGATCGGGTTGCGTCCAACCTCCAGGTACTTTTTAAGGACTGACCCCGGCATCAGAGAAAATTCTTTGTCTGGTCCCTTGCTCTCCGGGGTAAGAAAAAATATGATCAGGAGAATAAGTAAACTGAAACCGCCCAATATTACAAAGACAGCCCGCCAACCCAGGGCTTCAACCACCACTCCTCCCAGGGTTGGAGCCACCATAGGCGCGATCCCCATGATCAGAATCAAAGTCGAAAAAACCTTGGCCGTTTCCTTGACCGGAAATAAATCCCGGACCATGGCCCGGGAGGCGACCATACCGGCACAACCACCCAGCGCCTGTAACAAGCGGGCTCCAATCAGAGAATTGATGTCCGGTGACAAACAGCTCACGATGGATGCGACTAAGTAAAGACTTAAGCCCACCATCAAAGGCCCCTTGCGTCCAAATCGGTCCATCAAAGGGCCATAAAACAACTGACCAAGCGCGATGCCAAAGAAATAGCTCGTCATGGTCAGCACCACTTTGGAATTCGTGGTTCCCAGATCATGTTCGATGTCCGGAAAGGCCGGGAGGTACATGTCAATGGTCAAGGGCCCCATGGCAATCAAAGACGCCAGAATCAAAATTATTCCGGTGCGATTGATGTACTGTGGAGGATTCGTAGAAGTCTTAACTCTTGCCATATAACCCGACGCTATGAGGAATAAACAGCACTTCCCTTTGTTTGTTCAAATTGTCTCTCACTGTGATTTACCTTACCTTTATCCGGCAGGAACCTAATCCTGTTGTTTTCAAACCTCTTAAGTGTAATCTCCAATGCTTGAAACCAAGACTTATAAATTTGTCCGCAATCCCCTCTGGCCTGTCAAGTCCACTATTGAGGTCAGCGATGCCGGTATCTCCAGTAAAGGCAATCTGGTCAAATGGGAAGACATCACCGAATTTTCCTATTTGATAAATGTTATCAATGGTGCTCCCAACTACATCTACAATTACCGTGACGCAAACGGGAAAAAAACAATCATCAGCATGGTTGCTCTGGTCACTGCGAAAAAGGCAAAAAAGCAGATGTTCGAAGAAATATACCATACCATCGACCAGGGGTTCAAAGAAAAGGTCATCGCTCCACGTGCCAAAGAGATCGCAGCTAAGATCAGTAATGGTGAAAGTGTTACCCTCGGTAAATGTATCCTTTCTATCAAAGGCATCGAGATCCGAAAAGGCCTGGTCAAAAAGGAGCCTGTTCTCATTCCCTGGGAAGACGTCGTTGTTAGTCCACCCCAGCAAGGCGCTTACTTCATCTCTTCCGCCAAGGACAAGAAAGATTCTATGAGCATCTCCTATGAGACCAGCAAAGACAGCCGTTTACTGGAAGGGGTTCTCAAACTGATGGCAGGTGGATTGAAATAAGCACACTTCACAAGCAGTATATAAAAAGCAATGGCCATCCTTCCGGATGGCCATTGCTTTTAGTTGAATCTGAATTTCACCCCCTTAGTTACAGCGGAAAAAGAAATTAAATGTTCCATCCACAGTATCGTCGGAGTTGACGATCACCGGTTTCACGATCTGCAATTCTACCCGGTCCAGAACCTCTCCATTCGGAATGTTGAACAGCCTTTCGGGCTGGATCATCCACCAGTACAGGGAACCTTCCTGGGTCATCTTCAATGAAGGTGTTGAGCCGACCTGGGCAATGGTAGCGGGTCGGTAGGTATTGCCATTCAGGTCAAATGCGGTGGCATATACATAGAGGTCACCGGGATTGACCATAGAGGTTTTGTCTTCTAAAGAGTTGTCATAAAGGACCGTGAAGACATCTTTCTGGGTCAGTGCCATCGAATCTCCATCCGCGAAACTCGGGAAGGGATAGACTTTCACTTCGCCTCCGGCGGGTGGGTCAACCGCTATCGTGAGGTCTTCGGTCTTGTCTTCGGTACCGGTTGCAGAGGAACAATCTCCTCCTGAACCGCCATCCAGCTTTTTGGCAAGGAAGAAGATGTCTTCGTCGTAAACCGTCTGTGCATCCACTCCATAGAATTCAGTTGGGATCATAGTAAACCGGTAGACATCGTTGCCGAGGTCTTCCCACTGATTGTCCGTGTTGGAGGAATTCCAACTGCCGTTTCCATTCACGGGATCGGCAGGCATCCAGGACCAGATATAAAGTGGATCGGTGGTTCCGACCAGAATATCACAATCCATTTGGGTGAGATCAATGTAGATCTTCAGGGTGTCTGAAGGATTGATGTCCGTTTCAGGTTCAGTCCAGACTTTCTGGGCTGAAAGGCCGGTGGCGGAGGCCAGAATAAGGGCAAATGCCAGTAGAATATGCTTTTTCATCTTCCAGTCCTCCTTAATTGCGTGCAAAAGTATATTGATAACTGCTGGTCACCGCACCGCCACAACTGCGGTCCAGTTGGAAGGCCAGGTTGTCAGCGGGACGTATAGTGTTGACCAAGGCCAGGTCATAAGTTACACCGCTGGCATCCATTGAGATTTTGGTGGGGTATTCATCGTTGTCAAAGGCCCAGGTTCCAGATGCACCGATAAAATCAATGGAGGTTCCTGTATCGTAGGTAAAGGTACCTGCGTCAGAGTTGAAGGTGATCTTAGCCGGGGTAGTACCCACGAATACACTGGTGACATCCAGGCTGGTGAGATCGCCAAAGGTATTGGGGTCAATTTGCATAACCTCGGTCAGGGTGAAGGTTCCATTGATACCTTCCAACTTGCTGGGAGCAGGGTCAAGTACGTACTCTTCTTTGCAACCCGTCATGCTGGTCAGCATACCGAGTAAAAGAGCCAGAAATATATAGCTACGTTTCATGTTTCTAATTTATCGGTTTTTCCTTAATTACATCCCCCCTCGGGGTTCAATTCGATACCAGGGGTGCCTGCTACCGCTTGGTCAGGCAGTTGAATGATCATTCCGGGACAGTCCCATGGAGCACCGCTGATGGTTACATTCTCACCAAGTGCACCTTGGCGACGGAGGTCGTGGAAACGGGCTCCTTCACAGACCAGTTCCAGGCGGCGCTCAGCACGGATGGCCTGAATCAGTGATACCTGGGGGAGACCAACGATCGGATTCAATCCCGCGCGGGCGCGGATGGCATTCAGGTCAGCCTCGGCAACTGCGCTGTTGCCCAATTCGGCAGCAGCCTCAGCTCTGATCAACATCAGCTCCGTCAGATGTACAATCGGTACATTGAGGAAGTTCCCGGCGTTGAAGCGCGTAGACAGGTAGAGTTCCTCACCGGTTGGCAGGGCGGTTACACTGTACCAATTCTCTCCCCGGAGGTCAGTCCCTTCGGTTGAATCAGTCGCCAATCCATATAAGCTGCTGTTAAAACGTCCGGTGGGGAGGTTTCCATCAGAGCGCCAGGTCGACTGGTAGTAGGAGGCAGAATTGTCAAATGTTCCGGTGCTGACCAGATTGAAGATCGCTTCTGAGGTAGGAACAGCATCAAAGCGGCCCATGATATTGGGGTCCATGGTGAACCCACCATTGCTGATCACCTCATCTGCATAATCAAAGGCATTCTGGAAATCATTCATCTGGAAGTAAACCTTCGCGAGATACCCTTTTACGGCCCATGAAGTCGCATATCCACCATTCGAAGTCGGAAGCACATTTTCAGCTGCCTGCATTCCACTCAGGATCAAATCATATCCTTCTGCTACGGTATTGCGGGGTTGTGGTTCAATCCCGGTTTGGGTACGAATCACGATACCCGTATGTGAATTGTCAGCCGTATAACCGAAAGGTTGTGCGTAAAGCCGGATCAATTCGAACATAGCGACACTGCGTAAGAAACGTGCTTCCGCCACGATCCGGTCCTTTTCACCTGCATCCAATCCAGCGATCAGGTCAACACTTTCCAGAAGTACATTGACCCGGTAATTCAGGAGATATGCCTCGAGGTAAGTTGACCGGGCTTCACTGTTGAAGATGGTCGTATTGCGGCTGAAAACAGCGAGGAGGTCACCGGTCAGGAACCGGCCATCATAAGAATCTCCGAGGAGTTCGGCCAGGTTCTGATAGCGCCCCCCCATGAAGTTCGCAGAACTCAAAACATCGTAACAGGAGTTCAGGAGCAATTGGAGGTCTCTTGGTGTTTGCAGGGCATCCTCTTCCAGGATCACCCCTTCTGGTTCCACGTCCAGAAACTTCGTACAGGAGTTCACCGAGATGGCAAAGAAACCTGCGAAGAGTATATATATAAGTGATTTTTTCATGATGTTTTCTGCTTAGAAGTTAAGGTCAACACCAACTGTAAATACGCGCTCCTGCGGAGGAGTCAGGTAGGTCACGTTCGGGGAGATGTTTCGCCCCTGAGGACCATTGTGGTCACGCACGATCTCTGGGTCTGAACCCGGATAAGGTGTAAACGTAAGCAGGTTGGTACCTGTGACGTACACCCTGGCACGGTTGATGAGGCTATTCTTCTCAACATTGATCGGAATATTGTAACCCAGGCTGACAACTTTCAGACGGGCATAGCTCGCATTGTAGAGCCACTGGGTGGTATTGTAGTTCCAGTAATTGTCCAGTCCGTAAGTTGCAGGATCAAGGGTAACCCGTGGGTACTGGGCATCGGTGTCTCCGGGCCCGGTCCAACGGTCGATCATGTCACGGCGAATGTTCCAGTCCACAATCACACCATTGTAACGCTTGGCAGCATCGTCGTAGATTTTGCCACCTACACTGAAGGTCCAGAAAACATTCAGATCGAAGTTCTTGAATTCGAATACGTTTCTAAAACCACCTTGAAAATCGGGCTGTACGTTGCCGACCACCACCCGGTGATCGGTACTCCAGTCGAAAGTCTCATTGCCATCGGCATCCAGGTAGACAGGACGGCCATTTTCAGCATCGACATGGGAGAAGCGTACGAGGTAGTTGACCCCGATCGGTTCACCGACCACGACCCTGGTATCACCTGAACCAGCCAAAGCGTCAGGAGGTGCAGTGCCGACATCCAACACTTTGTTCCGGTTACGGGCAATGTTCAGAACAGTGCGCCACTTGAATTTGCCTACCAGGTTGTAGGAAGTAATGCCCAATTCAACACCTTGGTTCTCTATCTGACCGACATTGGCAGAGTAATTCAGGAAGCCGGCATCGGGAGGTGTAGCTACATTCATAAGCACATCACGGGTGTCCTTGTAGTAGTAGGAGAATTCACCGTGGATACGGTCATCCAAAACCCCCATTTCAAAGCCGACATCGTAGGTGCGGGTGGTTTCCCAGGACAAGTCCAGGTTTTCCAACTGGGTTGGGAAGAGGATGGTATCGTTGTTGTAGAAAATATTGTTGTCGAGGGACGAGAAGGTTCCAAAGCGACTGTTGGAACCGATGTCAGCGTTACCGGTAACACCGTAGCTTGCCTTCAACTTGAAGAAGTTGATTTTCGAAGCCATTTTTTCCTTCCAGAAAGGTTCTTCAGAGATGATATATCCGGCACCTACGGCAGGGAATACACCGTAACGGTTGTTGCGACCAAACTTGGAAGACCCGTCTACCCGAATGGAGGCCTTGAAGGTATACTTGTCGCTCAACAGGTAATTGACCCGGCCGAAGAAGGAATTGAAAGTATAGACATCTGGTGGATTAGTAGAGGTAATGGTATCACTGTTGTCCGATCCCTCCCAATCCAGATAGAGGTGGTTGTTCACATCGGTTACTTCCATGAACCCACTCTCATTGCGGTATTTCTGAGCTTCCGCGCCACCCATTACACTCAGTTTATGCTTTTCAGGAAGCATACTGAAGTCATATTGGGCAAATCCATTGGCATTCCAATTGGTGACTTTATTGGTGAACTCTCGCCCAACCGACTGGAAAGTAGTCCAGACAGTATCCTCCAGATAATTGTCACCCATATTCATGTAGTCAAGGCTGGCATTGGCCTTGATGATCAGGTTCTTTACCGGGCGGTATTCCAGAGTGGCTGTATTGATACTTCTGCGTTCAATGGTTCTCCAATCAATCGCGGTACGGCGTGTGATCGGATTGCCAGGATAACCGAAGTTAGGATTGGGATCTTCGGTAGAGAAGTAGGGTAAAGCAGTTGACTGGGCTGTTCCCAATGAACCTTCCCATGCCTGAGACACCTTGTTGTTCCGGCCATAGCTACCTGAAGTAGAAAGACCTACTTTCAGGTTGTCAAGGATATTGTAATCAATATTGATCCGGCCGGTATAGCGGCGGTAGCTGTTACCCACCAGGTAACTCTGGTTGTCCATATAGCCGAGGCTGGCAAAAGTGCTTAACTTTTTACCCCCCTGGCGCATGCTGAGGTTGTATTCTTGTTTGATACCCAAGCCGGTCACCTGGTCATACCAGTCCGTAGTACCATTGGCACGGGCGGAGTCCGGAGAGTAGAGGCCGGGAAGGAGGGTAGGCTGACCTACGTTGCCATCATTTTCCCAGGCTTCCTGATACAATTGTACCCATTCATCCGTATTCAAAAACTCAATCAGATTTGTGGGTCGTGAGACACCACCACGAACCCCCAAAGTGAATTGGGGCTTGCCACGCTGACCACGCTTGGTGGTGATCAGTACCACACCATTGGAACCACGGGAACCGTAGATGGCAGCAGCTGCTGCATCTTTCAGGATCTCGATGGATTCAATGTCCTGTGGATTGATGGAAGCAAGTGGATTGTTGTTTTGCCCCCCACGGTCCCCATTCAGAAAAGGATCCTGGGTGATGGGGATTCCGTCGACAACATAGAGTGGATCACCACCGGCGGAGATGGAACCAACCCCCCGGATGCGGACCATGGCGCCTGCTCCGGCAATACCAGAGCCCTGGATCACCTGGACCCCTGCAGCTTTTCCTTGCAGTGAAGCTTCAAAACTGGTGGCTGGAATTTCATTGATCTCTTTGGTACCTATTTTAGAAATCGATCCCGTGAGCTCGCGCTTCCTTTGCACACCATATCCGACAATGATCACTTCATCAACCTGGGAACCTTCCAGGTTCAGCTGGCTGTTGAATACCGTGGTCTGGCCCTCTTTCAAGGATACCACTTCCCGAACTTCTTCATAACCGATATACCTTACGATGACCACCTGATCACCTGCGGGCAGACCGGAAATCGAATAATTACCATCTGCATCGGTGTACATGCCTTTTCCAGTGCCGTCCACCCGGACCGTCGCACCCAGTAAGCCTTCACCGTTTTCGTCGCTCACCTTACCTTTCACTGTACTGTTCTGGGAATAGCCCATCGATGTAAGCATCAGGAACAGCAAGGGAACCAGAGCGCAGAGTTTTCGCTTATTGATTCGCATAAATCTTAAGACAGTTAATACTTCTAAAAATGGGGAACTTGAATGACCCGTGACAATATAAGAAGTTTTTTCATAAGTGTGAAAATGACACTAACCCAATTTGCTATCGACACTTAGTGTTAATATCACGCGAATTGATCTTCCGAAAAGAAAACTCTAGATTTGACCCAACACTTTTGCTACAATCAAAGAATACATGATCAACGGAAGCGAAAATTTGACAGGATTGATCCCCAATATTTCGGTGGACTGCGTCATATTTGGTTTTGATTTTGATCAACTGAACGTTCTTCTGATCGAGCGGAGCTTGCCAACCCCGGAAAAAAGCAATACGCCCCAACGCCGCTATGCCCTTCCGGGAAACCTGATCGGAGAATCTGAACCACTGGATGATTCGGCCAGACGGGTCCTGAAAGAACTTACGAATCTCGAAGAATTATACCTCGAGCAGTTTTATACCTTTGGCTCACCCAACCGTGTTAAGCGCGAATATGACCGCCAATGGCTCATGGCCACCCGCTCCGACCCGGATGTTCGGGTTCTTACCGTAGCCTATTATTCGCTGGTCAAGTTGGGAGACTACCACCCCTCTCCTTCCTCTTTTGCCCGTTCTGCGGTCTGGTGCCCCGTAAACGAGGTGCCCGAACTCGCTTTTGACCACAACCTGATTCTGCGCAAGGCCCTCTCTCACCTGCGCAATAAACTCGCCACCCGGCCCATCGGATTCGAATTGCTTCCAGCCAAGTTTACCTTCGGCCAATTACAAAGAGTGTACGAAACCATTCTCGGAACCGACTTTGACAAAAGGAACTTCCGCCGGAAGATCCTCAATATGGAAATCCTGATTCCACTCGATGAGAAGCAAAAGGGGGTGCCTCACAAGCCTGCCCGCCTCTATATGTTCAATGAAGATCGCTACCGGAAATTGCTGGAAGAAGACCTCGTGTTCCAGGTATAGAAGTTCCCTCCCCTAAAAAATAAAGCGTCTAATCTGCTGGCAATCAGTCTCCAAAACCTTGTCCCGTAAAATATTCTCATATTTATTGAAGAATATCTTAATCCTCTCATTTCTGAATCGATATACAGATGAACAGGGTGGAATCAATTTCTTTCACCTAAAACAACTTAGTTCTTCATCAGCCATGAAAATATTCAGTTTCTCAATCCGCAAGCACTCCCTGAAGATCACCAGCCTTCTTTTCGTAGGGCTGATCACTGTTGCCCTCCTCTTCCCTGCGAAGAAGAATGTACATGCTGATAAACCTGCTGAAATCTCAATGGGTCAGGATTTGGCCCAGGCGCAGGCCATAGAATGTAAAGGGGTCGTCGTCATCGACAACCTCATCGGATAAATCTGTAAATGAGAATCTCTCTGATATAACCGAGAGATTGGTGGACAATATTGAAACATCCTATTGATTGTGGGATATGGAGCTGCAGTATTTGTCGGCTCCATTTTTTATTTGTGCAGGAAACCTCGATCCCATTAGCCATCTCGATTCTATCATTCCATCTCGATTCTATTCACCCTTGATTTTGCTCAACAACCAATCCCGGTGCAATAGATTCTCCATTCCTTCCAAACGCTCCTGAAACCGCTTCATTTTTCCTGACCGTTTGTCGGGCGGTCCGAATACGATCTTCCCCAATGCGGTTATGTTCTTCAGAAAATCAGAATACAGCTCCAGGTAAGAGGCTGAGAGTGCCTTTCGCCTGCCAAGTCGGATGAGAAATTGCCTGAAGGCCTCCCCCTGCATTTCCAACTGCTCCGGATCTCCCAACTCAAAATGGCACCTCAGCAACAGACTTCTGCCATCCAGCCCGTAGTAGACATCTTTGAAGTCCTGTAACAATACATTGGTTGAACGCAGCGAATCTTCAAAAGCACCCTGGTGAAATTCAAGGTAGGCCTTTGCATAAACGATTGCATTTTGCTGGTAATCCCCTTCCAACCTTCCTTCAAAACTTTCAATCCGCTGGTAGGCCTCCCGGTACCTTCCTGTGATGACGAGGTTCTGAATGATATTCTTAAAATGCCAGGGAGAGAGCCGGTCATTTTTGAGCAGGATCTCATGGTCGAGAAATAACTTGTAGGTCTGATAAAGGTATTCTCTGGCGATGCCCCGGCCATGCTGGTGATTGTTGAGCCGGATACATCCATTCAGGGTATAATCACATACTTCAAGAAATTCGCGGGAGAATTGATCCTGATTCTTGTCATGGATCATCGCTGCCAATCCATCTTTCAACGTGAGCCAGATCTCTTCTTGGTCGGGGTGCTCCATATTGGCCTTGACCAACTCAAACAAGCGCACCAGGTCCGTCTTTACATCTGCCGAATCTGCATTCCGGGGAGAGGCTTTTTCAAATGCCTTACCCAGGACCAGTTCCCGGTTCAGGATGGAACACTCCAACCGTAGTTGCGCCAGTTGGTAAAACTCATCCAGGGCCTTGATCACCCAATCCGGCTGGACCCGCCTTGCTTGTCGGCCATCAATTCCCCCGATCGACAAAAGTACTTCCCGCAACAACAACTCCTGCCGCATCTTCTCAAGTGAATCAGGTGCCCGTTCCAGCGCACGCTCTAAGCTGGGCAAGGTGAGGTCCAAAAGATCAAGAGCCCCCATATCCCCTATTTGCTCAATAACCATTCCCCAATGCCGCACCGGGTCCTGTCCCAAATACTCAACCGACATAAAGCGGTAAACCAATTGGAGCAGCTGAGAATTTAATCGGGCAAATTTATTGTACGAGAATTTTGTGCCGGGATATACCAAATTGAAGAGGTCAGCAGAACTGGCCGTCTCTACGTCTTCCCGAAGGCTTGCCCGAAGGATATTGAAATAGTGCAGATAGGACTTGTCAGTTGTGAAAAAGTCAGCGTCCAGAAATAGCTCAAGCCGACCCAAACCCTTGTCATCCAGCGCCTTAAGAACTCTTACAACTTTCAATTCTTTCACAGCCATGCGCTTACAAACTACTCTGTTTTATGATAGGAAAGGGTGGTCATTTAAAGTTACGGTATGCGGAATAAAAAAAGAACTTTCCGGGTCTGCCCGACCAGATAATCCTCCACAAATAGCGTTCATCGGGAAAATTTTCGCCCAAAACTGTACATAGAATCCAGAGGGTGATTGCCGTTCTTTAAGATATCAAAACGATCAGTATTGCACGTACCATACACGCTTCAATGTAATGGAAAAATTTTTCGAGAACCTATGTATTATATATCGCCCCTTGATCGAAAAAAATCTACAAGCCCGGGGTGCGACATCAGCAGAAAGCAAGGACTGTGCCTCCGAAGCATTCATCTGGCTGTGGAAAAAGTTTCGCTCGGAAGGATTTACCCCTGATCTCGAGGAGGATTACATCAAACAATTGTACACTGTCAGTAGAAATAAGTGGTACGATTACACCAGGAGCGGCCACTATAAAAACCTTCGCCTTGAGGGCAATGAAGAAAAGTTGGCCACGGTTAAACCCTCGGACGAAATCGATGGATGGACGGTCCTCTCTTCCCAAAAACTTATTCGAAGCGTGTTTTTGAAGTGGGATGAACGCAAAGGAAAGTTGCTTTACATGCGGCACTTCCTCGGAGCCAGCAATGAAGACCTGGCAGAGGACTTCAACCTTGCAAGTGCCGGTAGCGTCGGGGTGACCTGCAGCAATGCAAAAACTGATTTTCAGGATTGGCTTTCCCCAAATGAACCTTTGGCCGAAAAATTCAAGGATGCGATTGTTTTTTGGGTAAGAAACAAGCTCTGGGGACCCGATGAGTCCGATGATCTACCCAACGACTTCCTGTAAAACATAAAGTGTGATACCAGAAAGTTTTTTTCTTTAAAAGGCCATCTGAAAAACTCACCGAATTTCGTACGTACTTTCCATGCAATAGTCCCTTTACATTCGTTCCAGGCCGATTTCTCCATTCTTTCACCCTTTCTTCCCGGAAATATTGAGTTACAAAGAGCCCAATAACTGTACATGGAAACTTGTCTGGAAATCTCGAATATTGGGGTATACAGAATATAAGACCTCACAACAAAGCCCCGTGAAAAGAATAGCTACCCCCACCGCCCCCCAAGTGCTCCAGGAAATTGCAGTTTGTCCCTGTCACCTCCTCGGGTTTAATCCTCCCAGCGACCAGGGCATCCGAAAGTTTGAAGCGTTATTTGTGCCACTTCCCGAGATTTACATTTCGGAAGCGAGAGATTTCATGGACGCCTACCAGGACGGGGACTATATTACATGTTTTGGCAAGGTTTCCATTGATACCATTCTTCAGGAACCCAGCGGTCTTCTTTCGATCTACCTCGCTTCCGCAGCCCTCGCCACCTTTGATATTCCGCAGGCTGAAATGTTTCTCGATCTGTCAGCCGAATCCGGCAAATTTGTGGTGGGTTACTGGTGGTACCGGGCTATGTTGCATACTTTGCTCCAGGAAGAGGAATTGGCGAAAGAAGCGTTGGGCATGGTAATGGTTTCCCCCTTGCCTCAGGAAAACAGGCTTTTAAGCGTCTGGGGTGAAGAACGGAAAACAGTTGCCCGGAAAATCTTAACCGCTTAACCCTACTTATCAGGTTAATTCTGCATTCCTTGAAACCAAAACAGGTATTTAGGGTTTTCAAAACATGCAGGAAACTATACCCACCAGCATTGGGACACTGGGAGCACTGAAAGCCTCTGGCTATAAATCACTCCCCATCAAGGAAGAACTCAGAAAGAATCTGATCCGTAAACTCCAGTCCGGAGAAGAAGTATTTCCCGGCATCTACGGATACGAAGACACGGTTATACCTGACCTCGAGCGTGCCATCCTTTCGCGCCACAACGTTTTGCTTTTGGGTCTGCGCGGGCAGGCCAAAACCAGGATTGCCCGGATGATGGTTCACTTACTGGATGATTACATTCCAGCCATCGCTGGCGCCGACCTGAACGACGACCCCTTCAATCCATTGAGCCGTCAGGCAAAGGATATCATTGCCGAAAACGGAGACGATACCTTGATTGTATGGATTCCCCGGAAAGACCGCTATGCTGAAAAACTGGCTACCCCGGATGTATCGGTTGCGGACCTGATTGGAGATGTTGACCCGATCAAGGCGGCCAACCTCCGCCTCACCTATTCAGATGAGCGCGTGATTCACTTTGGTTTGATCCCCCGGGCCAACCGGTCCATTTTTGTAATCAACGAATTGCCAGACCTGCAGCCACGTATACAGGTTGCCCTTTTCAATATCCTTCAGGAAGGTGATATCCAGATCCGGGGATTCAAGCTGAGACTCCCATTGGACATCCAGTTTGTCTTCACCGCCAACCCTGAAGATTATACCAACCGTGGCTCGATTGTAACTCCTTTGAAGGACAGGATCGAAAGCCAGATTCTCACCCACTACCCTAAGTCAATTGAAATCTCCCGGCTGATTACCGAGCAGGAAGCTAAGATCAGCCCCGAGGCTAAGGAACGGGTGGTCATCCCCGACATGATGCGGGACCTGGTCGAACAAGTCGCAGTTGAAGCCAGAGGAAGTGAGTATGTCGATCAGAAATCAGGGGTTTCTGCGCGTCTCACCATTACTGCCTTTGAAAACCTCATCAGTGCTGCGGAGTTACGTGCCCTGAAGAAGAAAGAGGAGAAGACATACGTGCGGATAGGAGACCTCTGGGGAATCGTGCCTGCTCTGACCGGAAAGATCGAATTGGTCTACGAAGGAGAGCAGGAAGGCCCGGCCATCGTGGCCCAGAACCTGCTGGGAAAAGCCATCCGAAGCCGCTTTACCGAATTTTTCCCAGATCCGGAACAGGCCAAACGCAAAGGCAAGGACAATCCTTATGATCCAGTGGCCAAGTGGTTTGGTCGTGGAAACTCAGTAGACATGATGCTGGACCTGAGCAACAAGCAATATGCGGATGCACTGAACGGTGTTCCCGGCCTCCAAGACCTTGTCAAAAAGTATTTCCCGAGAACCAATGACGAAGAGCAGTTGTTCCTGATGGAGTTTGTCCTGCATGGAATGGCTGAATTCTCCCTGATTGGCAAGAACCGATTGGAGAGAGGACTTCAATTCCAGGACCTGATGAGCGGACTGTTCTCAGGAGGAGGATTTGAGGACGAAGAGGGATTGGACGAAGAAAACTGGGACAAATAAGGAAAACTGGGGCCAATAAGATTGCAGCTCAGTCTTCCTCGGGGGTCTCACCCTCATTGGGAAGTTCTCCTCTGGTACCCATATAACTGATATTTCCTTCCTGGACATAAAACACCCAGTACTTCCGGTGGATACATCCTGAAGGACAATCACCTGCCCCTTTACTGAATTTGAGGGCCATGTGGTTTTTCCCCTCGGAACCCCACTCGATATTGTCTCCATCCCCGGCGATGGCATCAGGTTCGGCGATCTTGATGCCATCAATATTCTGCAGGATATAAGCCAGGTCTTTGGTGTTGACGAATTTGGGAGATGAGACGATGCCCATAGTTCCCATTCCCGATTCCCGGAAATCACTTACCCGAAGACTGTTCTGGCTCATTACCTGATTGAGGTAGAGGTTGCTGGTCATCCGCTGCCCTTTGATCCAGTTTTCCGAAAAGTCAGCATCCTTTTCCAAAACCACCATGACACGATGCAGCGGAGGGTTGGGAAAGGTATGGATGTCCTGAATAGAAGGGATTTCCGGATCTTTTTCAGCCATCAGGTAGATTTTGGTCAGGAGGTCATAAAAGAAGTCGACCCGCTCCTGGGGCAGATTCGTTTCAGGTTGGTTGTTGCGGGAAGTGGTATTGTATTCACGTGCAGCGAGGCGGTGGGCATCCTCTTTGTATTTGGCGGCAAGTTCTGCCGGAACCTGAAGTCCGGTCTGGGGGCCATCGCCGTCCTTGGTTTTGCCTTCTCCATTGCGGTTCTTACAGGAACCCATGCCAAGCAGTGCTCCGATCATGATCAGGGTCAGAAAGTGAGTGGTAATTCTAAGCTTCATGCCTACAAATTACAGTTCCCTTGAAAATGAAAAAAGTTAATACTGACGAATTTTCCCTAATTTTCGGGCATGGTATCCTTATTCACCCTCTCAACGGCGCGAAGCTATTCCATTACCGTGTTACTCCTGGTATTTTTTGTGGTTCATTTTTCAAAAGAAACCTCAGCCCAGGGAATTGGAGGAGGCCTGACCGCCGGCTTTACCTCCAGCCAAATCGACGGAGATGCGTGGGGGGGATACAATTTCTGGGGTTACCACCTGGGTGGATTTGTCTACTATGACTTCAACGACCGGATAGCGCTTCAGATCGAAATTGCCAATTCACTGCGGGGGAGTCGGGAGGCTGGAATTGGCCGGATAGCACTTCGCTACATCGACATCCCAGTGATGTTGCGTTTCCGAAAAGAACTTTCCAGTGGTCAATTAGACGGAGAATTCGGCCTTTCCGGCAATGTTTTGCTGTCGGCCAAGAACGGCTTGGTTCCCTTTACTTTTGACAATACCGATGTCTTCAGAAGGTTTTCTTCTGAGCTTCATCTGGGAGCAGCCTATTACTTTATCGAGCAAGCCGGCATTTTTGCACGCTGGTCCATTGGCCTCTCCAACCTGCAAAGCGATCCGCAGTTGAGACCCTGGCTAACCATTCACAATTTTACGGTTGGCATGCGGTTAAGGCTGAAATAAACCTGGATTTACCTGAATCTTGTACCTGCCTGTTGTGAATGCACGACCTTTCGGTGTTACCATTGACAGCAATTCCTACCACAAATTAATGCGGAACCCTTCTCAAGCACCCTAATAGGCCTTTCAAACTAAACAGAAAGGGATAGCGCCCAAATATACCCTCCTGGGAAAGCAAATTTATTACTGTTACTTTTCGCAGCCGGCTGTTCCATAATTCCAATGCCTCACGCCCCATATTTGTTCCAAGCAAGACATTAATTGGTTTTGTATCGTTTTGATTCATTACACACACATCGAAGCACACGAACATAACTATCTCTATATAGTTTGTGGTTCTTAGGTTGGTCGTTTTGATCTCACGGGAGTAGGAGCACCACCTACTCCCGTCACTTTTTTAGCCCCTTTTCTTTCCTGCCCGTCCTGTAAATCCCATTAAGGGAGTCAAACCCGCTTTCTTTTTATCCACAATGCAATTTCTGCACTTGAAAGCCAATAGATTAACCGTAATTTTACAATCCGACTGATCATGTTCGCAATTATTGACCTGGAAACTACCGGTGGAAATGCCATCCAAGACCGGATAACTGAGGTTGCCATCATCCTGCATGATGGCCAACAAACCATTGGTAAGTTCTCCTCACTGGTCAATCCTGGTTGTTTCATCCCCTCCTACATTACTGATATTACAGGTATCGACGACGAAATGGTGGCTTATTCGCCTACCTTTCGTGAGCTTACCTCTACGATTCTGGAAATGACTGAAGGCTGTGTGTTTGTCGCACACAATGTAGGGTTTGACTACAACTTTCTCAAAGAGTCATTCGAGCGTCTGGGGATTGAGTTCAAGCGGCCCAAGCTATGTACCGTAAAAACCAGTCGGCGCCTGATGCCCGGTTTACGCTCGTACAGCCTTGGTCGTCTCTGCGAACATCTCGGCATCCGGATCCATGACCGCCACCGGGCCATGGGCGATGCAAAAGCTACCGTCACCCTTCTTGAGCACCTGATCGAGCTCGATCCCAATCTGCTTGAAATCGACAAGAAGCTGGATGAATACAGCCGTATTCCGCTCCATCTGGATCGGAGCATGCTGGATGAAATCCCGGAAAGGCCCGGCCTTTTCTTTTTGCATGACGAGATCGGCCGCACCCTTTATGCCGGCAACAGCCGAAGTATCCGACGTGATACCCTCAAGGCCTTGCGCCAGGAAGGTCCAACCAAGGGAAAAATTGACCTGGGACGGATCAGGGACATCAGTTGGGAGTTGACCGGCAACGAGCTCCTCGCGGTTCTGCGTATGCCGGCCGAAGCTTCCAGGAGAGAGTTCGGAACCACCAAGACACCGCCGACCCGCAAATACAAAGCAGCTGTTTTTGCCTATCAGGACCAGCTCAACTATACCCGGCTCTATATTGGTCCACACCGAAAAGGCCAGCCCAATATTGGAGAATTCCCCACCCCGGCAGATGCTATCGCGGCCTTGAAAAACAGGGTCAGTCAGTATGACCTCTGTCCGGTTTTATCCGGAATTGACAACGAGACCTGTGAAGGGGAAAAATGTTCCGGAGCCTGCCAGGGGAAAGAAGCTTCGAAAGACTACAACCTGAGGCTGGAAAAAGCCCTGGAAGGCCTTGGATTCCCCTTTCCCCGCTTTTTTGTACTTGGAGACGGGAGAAGCCAGGAAGAAGTATCTATCATTTGTGTTGAAAATGGTACCTGTCTGGGATATGCCTACCTCGATGCCAGTCAATCGTGGACCGATCCTGACCAGGTGATCTCATTCCTGAATCCCTTTCAGGAATTGCAGCATGGAGCACGCATCATCCGGCAGTTTCTGCCCAAGATGAAGAGCGCACGCATTGTTCCTTATTGAGTCGCCCCATCACATCTGCCTTCCCAAAAGTCCTTATAAAGAAATTGCTCCCCTAAACGGGGAGCAATATGAAAAGAATCAAAAATCACCCTCTAATTTATGTAAGAGAAATCCGGAGGTATCAACCTCGCAGATTTCCTATTTGTTTTAGATTGAAAAGAACGTTAAATGAATAGTTATTAACGGAAAACACTTAAAGATACGGCTCTGAGGCGCATAGGATGCCTTTCTTCGAGGAGTGAAGGGAAATACAAGACCAATGAAATGGGGATCAAGACGAATGAAATGAAGAGCTAGACCAATGAAATGGGGATCTAGACAAATGAAATGGACAGCAAGACTTATGAGATGGAAATACACGACCAACGAGATGGAAATAAACAACCAATGAGGTCGCTAATTCTTATTTCGCCTTGTTGCGACTGGCCTTGAAGAGGAAGTGAAAACTTAAACCAGCCAACAGGGTAAAGAAAGCAGCTGCAATGGTAGGCAGGTTGTAATTGATGGTTCCCAGAAATCCAGCCAGGACGGATGGAACTGCGATGGCCACTGAGTTGATCGATTGGTTGATCCCCATGATGCGCCCCTGTTGTTCCGGGGTTGCTTCGTCGGAGACAAGTGCGGCCAGATTGGGGGAGCCAAGCCCCTGAAAGATGGCAATCAGCGGGATGATCGCAAATGCCATCCAGGCTTCCGTGGTAAATACATTGATGCCAATCGCAACCGCCAAGCCGAAGAGGGTTACTCCGGGAATCTGATCGGAACGAAACCGCTTCGAAACCGGACGCATCAATCCGCCCTGGACCAAGGCGATGCAAATACCAATAAATCCAAAAAAGGTACCGATTTCACTTTCGCCAAATGCCCAACGTTCGATCAGCAATACCTGAAAGAATTGGGTAAAGAAAGCGAAGCCCAGACCAGCAAGAAAAGTCGTAATAAAGAGGTTACGTAGATTGGGCAGGGAAAATGCCGTTTTCATGTTCTTGAAGCCAGCCAGGAAATCAACCTTTTGATTCGAAAGTTCGTGGAGCGTCTCTTTGAACATCACCCGAACCGCCAGCAAATTGAAGATACACAAACCGGTGGCAACCCAGAGGGGCAGGGAAGGACTGAACCAGGACACCAGCGAACTATCCGCCAGCACTCCGCCTACAAACGGCCCTACCACAAAGCCAATCCCAAACATCATCCCGATCAAACCAAAATTTCGGGCCTTGTTCTTAGAGGTACTGAGATCTGCCATCGCCGAATAGACAATAGAGATATTTCCTCCTGTGAATCCGTCCAGTATCCTTGAGAAAAACAGAATCGGAAGGCTGCCATAGATGATCCCAACCGCGAACAAACCATATCCCACCGCACTGCCAAACAAGGCAAATTCGAGAACGGGTTTTCGCCCATACCGATCGGACAATGAACCCAATATCGGTGCTCCAAAAAACTGTGCGATTGGATAGGAAGCAATCAGGAGACCATAAAGTATCTCACGTAAATCTTCGCTTACACCTGCATCAAAGATGCCGGTCGTATTGGAAACCATGAGAGGTGCCACCACCGGAATCACAATACCAATCCCCAAAAGATCGATGAATGCGGCCAACAGAATGGGAAACAGGCTTTGGCTTTTAGCGGATGTTTTGTTCTCTGCCATTTAAGCTGCGCAAGTTAGCGGTTATCTCAGAGAATCCGCCAACATTTTCGCCACCGCTTCCGGATCAGCAAACTCCACCACCCACATTCCTCTGAGGTCCCCCGGCTCAAAGTTGGTGGCTCTGTCCTGTGGATACAGGGATCGAATCTGTGCGATATGCGTAGTATCCAATTCAAGGCCCGGGGTTCCGTGGCAGGCCATGCACTTTCCCAAGGCAAAAATAGGACGGTAAAAATTGACCTCTCCCGATTCTTCTCTGCGTATTTCGGGGGCAAACTTCTCCATTCCATCTGAAGAAGCCCTTTTCTCAAAGTCTTTCAGAATGTTTTCTTCCTGAGCGGAGGGATTGTTGTTCTCATTTCTGGTCCTCAAGGCAGTTCGCCGCAAGGTTACCTGGTGCTTTGTAGACAGGGAATCGGTCAGAGGGATTGCCTTTTCATTGCAATAGCTCAGGGCATTGGGGACTCCTCCTTCTCCCATAGCCTGCCCCAGATGCCCGGAAAGCACCTTGAATGCTTCATCGGTAATCTCGGTTCCGAGCTTGACCAGGGACGAATCCGGAATATCCGTCATGGAAGGGGTTGCGGGTGATGTCTTGCAGCCCTGCAACTGTACAATACCGAGGATTCCGATCAGCAAGGTCAGGAAAAGGCCAGTTTTCATA
>CAYGRE010000019.1:0-77615 GCA_964352215.1 uncultured Bacteroidia bacterium | reverse complement strand
AAGGCCTAAGCCTCTCAACGGCATTTTTTAAAGCGATTTTGCTGAAAAAAGGAAGTCTTGGTCTTACTATTCCATCATGGTTTGTAACACTTCTTCCCTTCTGAATGATAGCATAAATTACGCTAAATTCAGATGCATTCATTCGTTGGTTATCTGTTACCAGATTTTTAAAGATAGAATAATCTCCTCGTGGATTGTTTGCCCTGAGTAATTTCCTACGAACCTTTACTCTAAAATCTCTTTCGCTAACCAAAAGCTCTGCAGAATTGGTTCCTTGGTTGAAAAGATGACTTAGTCCCGCAGAACCACGATATATTTTTACGTGGATGAGTTGTCTATCCCCAGTAAATACGTCGCAAAACTCGAATTTGCTGTTGCCGTAGCCATAAGGGATTTCCTGGTGGTCTAAATTGGCAGCATTTAAGTTCTCGGCAAGTTGAGAATTATAATGAGCTTCATCATCATGGTCGAATTCCAAATAGTCAAGGCCAGAGGATGGAATACTATCCACAATTTCGTTAACTGAGTCAGAATAACTTTTCCTTATTTGATACCACTTTCCGTCACTCAAGACGAAAACGAGATCACTTACCTCGACCTCCATGTTCAGACACTTTAAGACAGGCCAAGAGTTTATAATGCCACGATCTTCTTCTCCCCAGATTGAAATATTGTTTGATTGAAAGTCTTCAAGTGTTGTCGATTCATCTATACCTAAAATCTCAATCATCCTATCAATAGTGAGCTCATCCTGGGGTTCATCTCCAACTCTTTTTGAGTATTTATATCCAGCAAATGCTTCCCATTCAATGATCTCCGGGACGGATAGCCATACATCCTCCGAGTTTGATCTGATCTTGGTCAACAGATGCTCATTGAGTTCGCCTATTTTAGTCGAATCTTTTATCTCTTGAATCTGGTCTACCCATTCGAAATTCGTTTTGTAGGAATCCCTTCCGTATGTCTCAAATACTTTTTCAAGCTTTTCCCTAATGTTCGTCTTATCAACTTTGGTCGATATTGCTAACGAAGCTCTGCCAGTAACCGTTTTCCCAAGATCAGGGTCCAAAGATGTCCCTGTTATGGATTGTAGTAAATCTCTTTCATAGTCAATATTGAAATCAGCTGAGATTGTTGCTTTTGAAATTTGTTCCCTGGCAAGTTTTGGGTTAGTTGATAAGGTCTTTTTATCAAGGCTTCTGATTTTCGTTTCGTCAATGCTATTTAAAGTTGTAACGAGTCCAAACCTTTCTTCAATGACGAAATCTTTGAATAGAAATCTCCCTGTGCCAAAACAAATAGCGAAAAACCTAGGGTTGTTTTCCTCATCTTGGAATTCAACAATTAATGCAGCCTTTGAGCTAGAGGATTGGAAATGATCCACGTTGATTTCTGGATCATCCAGGAAAAAACGAGTAATCCAATCTGGAGGGTGGGCATAACTTCTTTCGTAAAGAAGAGTACCTGCCTCCTGAATTTCGGCACGTTGGAGGCTATTGCTTTGAGGATTCTTTAAATAATCGTTTATTCTCCCGGAAATTTTCTTTAAGAGATAAATGGTTACTTTGTTTGTTTTTGGGGTATGAGAGGTATTTGGCATGATCTTGGAATGTCAATTTCTTTATAAGTACCAAAGCTAAAGAGGCCCACGATTTACCGTATCTAAAATGTGAGATTCATCACTGAATATGTTCCACCCAATTCGTCTTTGTCCCCACTCTTATGGGGTGGGTAAATTTCATTTTCGAATTGATGATATTGTTTTTGGTTAACCGGTTATCCGATGCAATTCCATTGATTATGTCTGAATCCATAACAGATTAATCCCCGCAGGAAAGTTGATTATTCAAGAGCCCGTAACCAGTTAAACCCCACAGAATGATTATGTCTCCCCCCCCTTGTAATTTTATTACAGGACAACAACTCCAGGCGTTATATTATCATCGAAAATCGGTAGATTACTTCTCTCAGCATCACCGTCCAAGGTCAAAGCTTACCGATCTGTTTAAAATGATAAAAATGAATACAACACAGCTATTTATAGAGCAATTGTTATCAGGCTTTCTTTCCCTCTTGGGTCTGGTATTTCTCACGTTTTCAATCTACGGTTTTGATCCAATATTTTTTTCATCTTTGATAGAGAAAGAAAGCTTGGTTGTATTTTGTCTTTTCTCATTTTCCTATCCATTGGGAATCTTCTCAGATAATCTGGCAGATGCTCTTTTAAAGGGTTGGGAGAAGAGGATCAAATCAAAATCACATGGTGAAGTCGATTCAGAGACAGGGACTCAAGTTAATTTTGACAATGATCAGGAAATTACTGCAGAAGAGATATTGCGTTCGGCTGATTCTGATTGGCTTACTTACTACTTTACTTATTCCAGAAAGCGTATAAGGATCTCTCGTTCAAGTGCATTCGGTCTTACCATTCTCACTTTTGGAGGAATTGGTTTCTTGCTCACCTGCGGGACCCAGATTGGAATTCAGGAACCTTGGAAAGTGGCAGTTGGAGTAGGGATTGCAGGGTTAGTTTTGGTTTGCCTTGCAATTTGGAATTGGTGGAGTTTTACTACTGAATTCCACAATAAATCAAAGAGAACCTGGGAGTATATAAAGAGTGCTTGATAAGGGCTTATAGGACCCCAAATTCCAATTTAATAATCAGAAGGGTATCCCTAATGGTTAGCTGATATTGTCTGACAAAACTTTAAGCTTCCCACCTACCAGTGAAGTTTAGAAGCATCAAAACGAGATTGTTGATCTACCCCTCGTCTTCCTCCCCTTCAAAATGATAATGCTCCTGAGATGCAGATGTAAACTTCTGGATAAATTCCGGGGATGTATGCAGATCAGTTTTAGGCTGAAATAAATCCTTAGCAACTGCCCAATCATAAACCCCTGTGTTTACAGGGTATTTGGTTAATACACCTTGTAGTTTGTTCTCTTCAATCCAACTTTCCGCATCTTCTTTGTTCTCAAAGACACCACTGGCAAAACGACCTCCTTGCCCGTGGAATATCCAAATGTATTTTTCTTCAGTCAATTTCTTCATGGTATGTGAAAAAGGAATAATGCTCTATGCAACAGTCCTATCCTTTTCAAAATGAATGACGTCCCCCGATGGGTGAAAGAATACAAACTTATTGCCATCAGGAGATATAAACCAGGGAGAATATACGATCAATCCCTTCTTTAGTCCTTCGAGAATCAAACTCAGAAAACGCCTTAAATCGGTACTTGAAGCCAACCCGACGTATTCTATTCCGATTTCAGAATCATGCAAAAGATCTAAATAACTCCGGGATTCAGGCGAAAAAGAATCCCTGACCTCCTCAATTTTCAAACCTTCTTCCATTGCATAAGCAATATCCCAAAACATTGTCCCCCAATTGGATTCAGGTAAAATCTGCGTAATCAAGACATCTTCTGGATTGCCCAAGAACCCATCGATGATATCCATACCTTCATCAACGGTGGGAATATCCTCAAAGGTTTTTACTTTTTTAAATCCTTTGGATTCATTGACCGATTCAAAATCGATCCAGTCCAACAGGGCTGGCTTAAGAAATGCTTTTTTGAGGGTCATTTGATAAAGATTATCGATTTCATGGGAATTTTCAAACCAGTGGGGCCTTTGTGTTTTCAAGGTCTAATCTTTATCAAGCGCGAGAATCTATTTCAGTTCCTGTTGTCAACCGTTTAATCTCTGCCAAAAGTGCAGCAAGAGACCTGGTTTCAAATTCATACAAGGGGTTGCGCCAATTTGCCCCCTCCTCGGTTCTTTCAAGCAACTGTAATCCAAATTTACCTTCCGGATCGCAGTCTGGAGTCCAGCCAATGTCAATAAGCTGATCTTTGGAATAAATCTGGACCAAATCTTCGGTAAGAATGAAAATGATGGCCTTTTCAAACTCCTCCTGTGGGATATCATTGTTTTCAGGATCAAGATTGGTAAGCGTATTGTAGGTAACCTGCCAGCCTTCTCCAACTGTGATTTCCTGGTGTTGAAGTTTTATGTCATTCATTTTCTTAATCGGAATTTCCAATACTTTGGGGCTTTTGTGCTTGCCCTCAATAAAATCATGAATCAATAGTAATCCTTAACATTTCATCAATTAGCTCTTCCAAAGATCTCGTTTCAAACGAGGAGATTGGGTTTTGCCAGTCAAAAGATTCCCCTTCCTTTTTTAAAACCCTCAACCTGAAGCATCCGTCAAGCTCAGAATCCGGATACCATCCAACATCGATTAAGCCAAAATTTGATTCGATCTGAACAAGATCCTGGGTCAACATTCCTAAGGAATAGTGCTCTAACTCCTCTGGGGTTAAATCATTGGATTCCGGATCCAGGTTGAAAAGGGTATTGTAAGTCAGCTTCCAACCCGGGCCAACTTCAATATCAACGATTTCAAAGGATAATTTTCTCATTTGGGGTCGTGTCCAGGAAGAATAATTGAAAATCTGATCAGGTGCCAATCGCACTGGGACGGATAAACTTCTTGTTTGCAGATAGCCATACCGGAGCCCAGAGGGCCGCTTTGATCTACTCACTATTGAAAACTTGCAAACTTCATAACCTGGTTCCAATGGCTCAAGGATGTTCTCGAAAGAATACCAGACCATCCCATTAACAAGATCGACGAACTCCTTCCCCGGAATTGGACTCCACAATAATATTTTTTTACCTGCAAGATGGGTTGCTCGGGTGCTTACACAATTGCCTCTTTCAATTTCCCTTAGCTATTCATCCTCAGCTACTTCTTCATCCGCTGCCATAACATCCGGGTGATATGTAACCTTAGAACCAACTTTGAATTTACTCCAGTTTTTTATTACATCTTCTTCTCCCGGCTCGCCAAATTCACCTCTGAAGAGAAACCAATCATCTTCCCCTGGCAATATTTCCAATGCATCCGATATATTCCGACCATTACACACCATTGGATCAAGACCTGTTATTGGCTGTCCACTTGCATCAAAAATTGTCATCACCACTTCCGTCTGGTCGTAATCCATGTCATATTTATAGTCTTTATCGCCTCTTTCTACATGCAAATTGCATGTCCACTCTTGTTTATGTGGGGTTTGGGGCGAGAGCGATAGGAACTCGACGGTTACTTCCTTGTTCTTTATTCTAAAGTAATCACCCAGGTCACCACCAATATCCATGCCGTCAGCAGTAATGGTAGTTGCAGATAATTGAGGCGCAAAATTCCCATTAGCTTTCTGAGACTGCCCGCCAGCCCCACAACTTGTTAGCCATGAAGACATGAGCATAAATGAAATCGCGAATAGTATTTCTCTTTTCACAGTAGTATGATGTTTTTTTAGTTGATGATGAATATATGCCTTGTTTTCGGAATTCGCCCTGTTTGTTTTGTGGGTTCTGCTCTCCACTTATCCTATTTGTATTTTTTGTCAACTGAGTTGTCGGCACATGCATGGCCTTGGCAGACCATCTTTCTTTTTGAACTTGCCCATAACATTTAAGGCTTAATGAGGTGGGGCGCCTTGCGCCCACCGCCATTAAGCCTTGAATGTTATGGGCTGGTTTTATTTCGGATTCCAATTTTCTAAATCGGTTAAATTTATTATTCTTTTATTTCTAGTAATAACTGGAAATCTCGAGATGACAAAATGTGTAATTTTATCTAGCCCTGTTTTGCTTTTAATTAAAGATTCTCGCTTTTCCTCTTTTATTAATGCTTTCTCGTAATATCTGCATAATCGTTTATTATATCTTCCAATTTTCTTGTAGTCGTAATTTACCCTTGAAATATCGATGTAGTTGTTCTTACACTGAAAGTTGTAAACCTCTCCATCTTTGATGGTAATAAGGTCAAATTCTTTATGATTAATTCGAGTGATTCCTGTAGGTGCATAACCCTTTTCTTCAAGAATTTTAGATGCCTTGTCTTCAAAAACAAAACCTGAATTAATTTGAAAAGATCTATTCTTTAAGAGTGACTGCGATAAAGTTCGATATACCAATCTTGTTAAAAGAACAACTGTGGTAAAGTATTTCCCACCTACTTTTTGAAATGGTGCATAGTTGTTTAAGTTTTCAAAATAATCTTCAGACTCTATATAGAGATTAATAGATTTATGCTTATTAGCAATTATTTTGAAATTAGCTTCTTCAATTACAGCATGAAAGTCGTTTTGAAGATATGATGCAATGTCATAGAATAAGGAGTTTAACTCTTTAAATTCTTGTTTATCCTTAATATTGTATTTATCAAAAGCTCCTTCAAAAAGTGACACTGCATTAGCGACTTCACTGAACGAAAAAAGTTTGTTATCTGCTTTCGCGATCATTGTTTTACTTACAACAATGTCAGGTCGTAACTCCATCTGATCTAATAAAGAAAGTCTTTCAGGTTCAAGAAAAAATCCTTCAAGGTGGTTGTATTCAAAATTTCGTTTTGCAATTAAACCGTCTGAATCAATTTCAAAATCAGGAAGGCAGTGATTTAAAAGCAAATTATAATACGCTGTTGTTATGTTTATTAAGCAACTATCCATTGTATACTGAAGGAAATTAAGCGTATCAATAAAAGGAATAGTTTTTTCACCGCAAGCTACCTTAGGAATAAGGTTTAAGGTTGTAACATAATATGCTCTTCGAGATTGCAAGTAGGATATTGCTGAGGATGTATCCGTTAGGCGTAAATCATTGCCTTGCTGGTTAAAAATTCCTTGACTCTGATAAGAAGAGTCAATTGCAAAGCACATCATTGCTAAATGTTGAAAGCGTATTGCTACATTTTTTCCATACCTAGATTCCAAGTTCATTAGAACCTTTTTGAGTTTGGGTAAATTACTTTCTTGAAGAAAATTAAAGTTAAGAGATAAGAAATCATTTATTTCATTCTCATCTTTCAATTCAATAGGAATATTTATGATTTCATCAATTGCTCTAACGATTGAACACCAATGACTATATAGTAGTTCGGGGTTATATTTGGCAATGGTTTCTCGATAAATAGTAAGATGATATTTAATCGAATCTTTAAAGAGATTGTCGAGTTCCGTTCCTGATATTTTACCTTTTGGTAGTTTCATTGTGTGTTTTCTCAACTTGCCACTAACGTTCATTGTAAAAAGTCGTTTTAATGCTTTTTACATAGTGTGGAACAAAACCCGGATTTCATCCGGGTAGTTTTTACCATCCTATCCTGAAGATAAAGTAAAGCGTATCCACAATCAATGTTCACCAAAACATAAAGATTATGAAAAACGCTTTACAAAACGTCTCCGGCTTGGAAGCCTTGCTGGGTACAATGCGTTCGCGGCTATCGCTGGCGAACTATGAAGAAAGTACCATCCGGAATTATCTTCGGGTGGTGAGGGAGCTTGGAATCTGTTATAAGAAAGATCCTACAGAATTGGAAGCCGAAGAGGTGTATGAGTATTTGGTTTATCTGAAGGATAATCGAAAATCAAGTTGGAAGACGATTCACCAGAAGGCCTATGGATTGCGGTATCTCTACCGTGAAGTATTGGATCGCTCAGAGACAAAAATATTCCCATTTCAACCACTTCGATTCCCCAGGGATCTTGAATTTGGGCAGAATTTGCCGGCCCATTCGCAAGACCTGGTGCCCCGGAACCTGCATAGGTGGTTACATTTCCGGCCAGGTCAACTTTTCGGATACGATTGTTTCGTTGATCAGAGACATATAGATTTCCTGTGGCATCCAGGGCGGTATGGACGGGCCATTCAAACTGAGCTGTACTGACGGGGCCATCTGAAAAACCGCTACTGGTTCCGGCATAGGTTGTCACGAATCCTTGCTGGGCAGGTAATTGTGAAATGCAAATAGCAGGGCAAATAGGGCTACCCCCCTTTTAATAAAATTTTCCATAAGTTTTTCTTAGATTGATGATAGTTGGTTGATTAGCAAGGTAGTCAATTGGGTGCGACTTGTCTAATAACACAAATATTATTGCACAATGAGCGCCAAAAGGGAGAAACTATATTGGTTGATTGAGGCTATGTCCTGATTTTCGCCTTGCCTTCGGCATAGGTTCCAGGTGAATCAGGGAGAAGCATCACAGCCCACCCTTGTCCAGAGAGCAAAATCCTGGGTAAATTTCCAGCCCTTGGGAAAGGAGGATTGGTCAATGTGTTTGATCTTCATCACAAAACAAATCGAGATCAATGGACTTTCGATGCCCAATTTGCAACGCAAGTGCTGTCCCTCCTGCCAAATAAAAGGGTTCGAGAATGGGAATGCCCATCAGTTCTTTCAATAAGGAGAATGTTGAAGGATCGACGGTTCGTTTCTGTAGCATCTGAATTCTTCAATTGGGATATGAAGGACAGTACTCAGGAAAGTCAAAGTTTTCAAGTCCAATGAGCGGATCTTTACAACTTCCTGCTTAATACGATCCCATCCATAATAATCACGTGCAGCAAAAAAATCTTCCAGTCTCCCCCTTGTAACGACCCTCTCGATCACCTGTCGTGAGTGCTTTTCTAAATCCACTTTGGATGGATCAGAGTCCCAAAATAAGTGTCTGCCTATTTTCATTGGTACTAAGTTAACGAAAATTGGACTGTTATATTACCATCAAGGTTGTTCTCATCAATCCAATTTTCTGCATCAACTTTGTTTTCAAAGACACCGCTGGCAAATCTTCCTCTTTGCCCGTGAAATATCCATATATATTTTTCTTCCCTCATAATCCCTTCTCTTCTGAATAGAATCCGACTTCCCCACTGTGGTGAAAATACAGGAATTTATCGCCTGCTGGGGAAAGAAAGAACGGACAATAAGGAAGGGTGTGGTTGTAAACGCCTTCTAAAACTGGTTTTAAGAATCCCTTCCAATCATGGCATTTTAACGGTCCCGCGTATCCCGGATCAATATTTGATGATTTTAATTTCAATTGAGCAACCTGAAATAGCAAATCCAAATGGGCAAAGACTTTTTCAATTTGGTTGGAAGAGTAATCTATGCCTGTAAACCTGCCGGGCTTATTGGGGTGAATAAGATCAATGGCTCCATTTCTTAGGTACTTTTTCCAGGTCGAAAGGTATAGTTCAACTCCCGCATCAAAGTTTTCCTCAATGGTTTGGCAAAAAATAGAAAGCATTTTGTCTACTTTTATAATGTGACCAAAATATATATAGCGGCATTTTTTGCAATATCAAGTATGGTCCTCATCTCTTGTTCAAAGGACCAGAAGTATGTAGGGTGGCTTGGAGATGGGACTTGGTCCCAAACTTCAAACACCATCAATGGAGAGGAAAATGATTTGGGAGGTACTTTAACCTTAACGCAGACTTATGATGAGTGTAAAGTTAAAGACTCTGATTGCACCGGATCTTATGAATATACCCTTGTAGAGGATTTAGGAGGGATTGTAACTGGTGGCAGAACATTCCTTTATCGTGTCCATGAAAAAGGTACGAAAATCACTTTTACAGCTTTGACTTTTATTTTTAATGGGAATACTCAGGATTGCACAGTAGGGTGTGCCTCCACTTGGGATATTCTGGAAATGGAAAAGGACAGACATGTTCTTACTACCGTTGATGACAGCGGCAATACATGGATTAGAACCTTCGAGAAAATTTAGTTGCCTTGGATAACTTTTCACTTTAAGTGAAACCCAAAGACAATTGACTCTATTTGAACTCATAACCGGTTATCCACCAGCAGGATATTTGATAATATCTGAACCCATAACTGGTTATCCCCACAGGATATTTGATAATATCTGAACCCATATCCGATTGCATCACATAGCATAATTGATTGCACCTGAACCCGTAACCGATTGACCCCAGCAAGATAATTGATTGTATCTGCCCCCTAACCGATTAACCCCAGCAGGATATTTGATTATCTCTGACATCCTTATTGAGTAAACCCAACAGGATAATTGTTTATGCCTGAACCCCTAATCGGTTAACCCCGGGGCGTAAAAGTTTTGTCTGGCAAGCTAATTGATTAACCCGCTGAGGATAATTAATTCTGTCTGAAACCTTATCTCATTAACCCTCACAGGACAATTGGTTATGCTGGCCCCGTAATCAGTTATCCGTTCTGGGGCAATCCATTACGGCTGAGACTATAACCATTTGTGTTGGTTAGACAATCTTTATACCCCTGTACCATAATCGGTTAACCACTTTGGAAACTCAATGGGAGGATAAATGCAAACACCAGTGAGCTTGAAGAACCATTTTGAGATGCATTTTCGGGCGTACCGATTGTGGTCAGTAAGCGGAAACTCATAAAGGATTCCTGTCAGGTTTGATAGTCGAACGCTGAGAAATTGCGGCAAGTTTACCGAACGGTTTTAAACCTTTCCTGTCAACCTTGAAAGTCGGGGGTCGATGATCTTCGCTTTGGGAGGCGCGACCGAGCGATTGGGTAGCCGCAAGCCTGCGTTTCAATTGGCGAAGGGTTGCGGGTATCAAGGCGGCAAGTTGAAGGGTAATACCCTCAAGAATGATAGTAATACTATCATAAATTGCGAATTGCTTTGCGCGACTTTGCGGCCTTCCAAACGCAGCAACGCGGCGGATCAGGCGCGTCTGAGCGGCTTATCTGCCGCAGGCAGTAGAAGTAATCCTTTCAGGATTGATAACCGTACTTCGACTATTTGCGCCAACCTATCCGAACTGAAGCGGCTGGTTAAGCTAATTTTTGAGGCACTTTTGCAGATCGAAAAATGAGGCACCTCTACAAATCGAAGAATGGGGCACTTCTACAAATCGAAAAATGGTGCACTTTTGCAAATCAGAAATAGGAACGCGCCTCCCAATCAACAATAGGAAATCAGTATTGCAAAAACTTCGCCCGGCCCAGGACGGTTTCGGAATCCATCACCCAAACAATATACATCCCCGCCCCCCAGCCTCCGGCTGAAAATGCAATCTCCGCCTGCCGCGTACTTCCGCGGAATACCGTCTTCCCTTGCAGGTCCACGACCTGCACCCGCGCTTCACGCGCATACATTTCCCGGTCCCAGGACACCGTCACCTCGTCCGTTTCCCGGTCCTGAACCACCTGCAGCGGCATCAACCCGACCGATGCCTCATCCACCCCAACCATCAGGTCCAATTCGTACAATTTGGAAGCAGTCGCATTGTTCGTGCCGACATACAGCCGACCGTTGTAGACCTCGACGCAGTTGGCAAAGTCAGTGCTGGCATCCAGGCTCAGGCCCGTCCAGTTGCTGCCGTCCCATTTGGCGACATATTTGGTGGTGACCCCGCCGATCTGGTTGAAATCACCCACCACATACAATTCATTGTTGAACACCACCATGTCCCGGACCCCATTGGTATTGCCAGAGGCGAGGCCGCCGCCCACATCCGACCAACTGCTGCCATTCCAGCGGGCGATCCCGTTCGTAAGGGCAGAACCAGCCACGTTGAAGATCCCGCCGACATAGAGTTCTCCTTTGTAGGAGGCCAGGCAAAGCACCGATCCGCCCCCAAATCCGCCCGTCAATCCCTGGGCGAGGGGTTGCCAATCGGTTCCATCCCAGCGGGCGATCCGGTTGACCGGCCCGGCCAGGGAAGAGGTGAAATCACCACCCACGTAAATGGAGCCCGCGAATGTATCAATGGCATAAATGATCTGTCCCAAAGGCGGCAAGGTTGTAAATGCAGCCCCCGAAATGGAAAGGCTGGTATTCCCCACATCACTGCCAATATAGAGTTCCTGCCCATTGCCGATGATCGCGGTATGGCTGTCGGTGAACCCTTCGTTGGAATTCCAGGTCGTACCATTCCAATCGGTCAGGCCTTCTCCATCCACAAATCCAGTCGCATAGAGGTCAAAGTCGTAAATCCCAAAGCGTTTGATGCCGGTGCCATCGGTCTGGTCGAGCTGCGGGGTGAAGGTCGAGCCGTCGTACCGGGCAGAGAAATAGGAGGGGCTACCGTTGAGATTGATGAAATCCCCGCCGAGGAAGAGTTCCGCATTGTACACCTTGAGATCCTCTAAAACCCCATTCACAGTGCCAATTTCAACATATTGAGCCCGGACATTTCCAGAAAACAACAGGCACAGGGTCAGAATGGAAAGGATAAATTTCATAGTCGACGTTTTTGCGATTCGAGGGGCGAAAGATAGGGAAATTGCAGGAAAAAGGGCACGCTCAGGGAAAGGCCGGATATTTCTCCAGGCTCATTGAAGGGCACCCAAATCCGACAAGACCCGCAGGCTCATTGAATGACCCCCAAATCCGACAAGACCCGCAGGGTGATATCCTTCCGGGATCGGGCAAAGCCGTTCAAATCCTGACCGGTGGTCCGTTTGACCCGCGTCGCGAAGAATACCGTCTTTCCCCTGGATTCGACATAGCCTACCCACCAACCGATGTCATGGGTCTCGTCCCTTCCCCAACCGGTTTTGGCCCGCAGTACATAAGGTTGAAATTCTTCATTGACCATGATCTCCTTCACGACTTCCTGGTGGGCTTTTGCAAAAGGCAGTTGATCATTTTTCAACTTGTAAAGCAGAAGAATCTGTTCAAAAGGGGTGACTTCGAAATCGCCATAATTCCAGAAATCCAGCTCATCTCCACAAGCCTTGCCGTTGCCATAAGGGATTTTGTCGAGGTAGCTTTGGTACTTTTCACAGCCGATCTTCTCCGCAAGTTCCAGAAAATACCAGACGGACGAGCGTTGAAAAGCCTCCGCCAGGTCCATATCGTGACGGACATCCATCCTGATCCCGTACCGGCTCGTATCGTGCTGGCCGTGGTAGAGAAATACTTCATGGACGTCCGGGACAGTCTTAGTTTCCAATGCGACCAGAGAATTGGCAATCTTAAAGGTCGAAGCCGGGATACTGGGCACTTTCCAATCCGAAAGGCTACTGGAAAACCAGGTATTGGCGTCTGGATCGAACAGGAGAATGCTGCCGATGACGTCGTGGGAGGCAAATACCTCCTCGCAATCCAGCATTTCAAAATTGGGAAGTTGGGCGGAACTCTGATTGGTCAGGAGCAAGGAAAAGCTGAGGAGGGTAAGGTATTTGAAAATGGACATGGTTGATGTGGGATTTGCATTGGTTTCTGTGAAGGGGTTTCTGTGAATTGTTCTCTGTGAATCAATGGGTTGATAAATTTGGTGTCCGGGAACGGTTTTTAGCATCGAACAAACACTCATTTCCTGGTTTTCAGTACCCTCTGGAAAGAGCCTTGCTGGATAAATCCTCCCTGACCACTCCTCCCTGACCACACCTCATAAAAACCTCACACCGGGTTCACAGTCAAGCATCCAACCGGTGATCCCGACCCGGGGAACTGCGGTGGTCAGCACTTCATGTTCCAGCAAGTCACTTCTAAAAATCACCAGGCGTCCGCCGATGGGGGCAACCTTAACCTCATCTTCACCTTCCGGGTAAATAACCAATTCGCCGCCATCCCCCGCTTGCCAATTGGCATTCAGGTAACAGATAAAACTCAACTTTCGGTGTGATTCCCGCTGAAATTGATCGAGGTGACGCTGGTAAAAGGTGCCGGCCGGGTAGACTGCATAATGCGCCTCCACACCGCGCAGCGGAAGCATCAGATAGCCCCGCAAGAACTCACGAACGTGATGGACTTGTTGCAGAAATTCCAGACCGGCCGGGGTTCTTGAGTGCTCCTGCTCCATCCACTAAATCTTATCCCGCCGGATGCTCTTTTCCACCTGCCGCGCGTCAGAATTACCAATCCCCGCTTCTTTCAAGGCCCCCCTTCCCCGAAGCGCATTCAGCTCCGAGCGCAAAGTCTCCTGAAAAGATGCGGCTATGAAGTCATCCACCACTGCATAGCCCGGCCCGGCCAGGGCATCACCAATCCGGGTAAGCATTTCTTCCTGCTTCTGAGATATTTCCATTGGTTCAAAAATCACCGTAATCAACCTGCAAACAAGTCAGCCCCAACCCCCGCCACATGTCCACCACCTGGTTGCGGTCGTCCAATACGAAATCCACCCAATAGTGGGGGAGGACATGCAATTCGAGCAATTCCCGCTTGATGACTGCATCCTTGCGGCGATCGTCGGTGGCCCGCATGATCAACTGGTAAGGAAATTCTTCGCCGAGGTGTTTTTTGAGGAACCGTTCGGTGGGGGCCTGGTATTGATCTTCGCGGCCGGTCAGGAAAATAATCTTATGACCGTCTGCCTGGAACTTCCGGACGATGGCCGCCACAGGTTCATTGAGCAGGTCTTCGTCGGCGGTGGAGGCATTGTAGGGGCTGCGGCCATTGAGCAGGGCCAGGGTCCCGTCCAGGTCGCAGAGCAAGGCCGGAGGCAGGGTAGGGTCCTGGACAAGCTTCGGGTCCCGCTTCTCGGGGTGCCAGTCGAGGTACTGGCTCCACATCCGCCGGATCACCCGTTCCCCGACCGAGTCGGGACGCTTCAGATCCCGTTCGATGCAGGTGTCCACGTCGATGTGCATGAAATCGACGACTTCCACCTGGGCGATGTCCTTGACCAACTCACGGATATTGCGGAGGTGCTTGGGATGGAGGTTGGTATCGTCCACCAGCACATGCTTTCCCGCTTCCAGCGCGGCAAGAATAACCTGGTCCCGCACTTGCAAAACAAATTTCTCATTCCCCTTGCTCCAGTGGCCATGGTCCAGCATCGCCCGGAGATCGTCTTTGTTGACCCGTTTGTAGACGCCGGGGTTCTCAGCCATCCGCGCCTTGGCAGCGGTGCTTTTCCCAGATCCGGGCAATCCCTGATAGATATAGACTTTTTTCATATCTCGTCTAATCTCTGGATAATTATTCTAAATGAGCACCTTTTTCTTCTTCCATTTCTCCCGGTTTTTCCACTTCCTCTTTCTTCTCAACCTCCTCCGAAAATGGCTTGCTATGCTCCGGATAAATCAGCTTCCAAATAATATCGTCGTAGTTCCGGCCATCCAGCATGCGAAAAAGGATCATCGGATAAGTACAGGTTTGGAAGTATTCCGCAGCCTCTTTTCGGGTCGCAAATGTACGGTACTCCCGCTTGCAGACCTCCTCAATCTCCCGAAACCGTGCATTGACCTCAGATTTTACCTCTTTGACCCACTGATAAAATTCGTCCGGCACCTTGTCCAGCAGATCGTCCATGGAGTGCCCGTCCCGCATATATTCCCAGATGGTGCGCTTGGTGACCCCGGTGAGGATCTTGTGCAACCTGACGTATTCTTCAAATTTGACCTTGACCCGCAGCCCTCCGGAAAACCGAATCACGAATCCTTCCCGGTTGGGCTCCTCGAGCTGCCGCAATTGGTCCAGCCCCTTGATCCGCTCGTATTGTTTCACCAGCGGCAAGCCGATATTTTGCAAAGGAAGCTCACGGCCGGTACTGGTCTCGATCATCCCCAGCAATACCAGATCTTCCATATCCCCGTATTGAACCACGATCCTGTTTTCCGGGTAAATGATCTCGAAGAGGTAGGTGATCTGCGGGTTAAATTCTACCTGGGGATACTTATGTTGCAGAATAAAATGGGCACGCTCTGATTGTTCACTGTGAAACGATCCGCGGGTGGCGATGCCGGGCTTTCCTTCAAAATGGTAGAGAATTCCCAGAGAGCCGTCCATCTTTTCAAATACCTCAAAGGGCTCGGCAGGCAGGGGGCCAATCGTACTGATATGTTCGTCGAGGTTGAAGAATTTGGGGAATGGGCGGGCCAATATGCGGCCTTCCAGGTCGGTGATCAATCCCCGGGAACGCAAAGTCACCTCATTCCAATACCGCTCATATTGGGTTTTGGGAGCATAGTTGTGGATCAGCAAAGGGAGATCGCGGTGCTCCTGAATGTAGAGGTGCCCGCTTTCCTGTAATTTGTAATGCTTGCTGAGATCAATGCTGTGCATTTGCCTTCAACCCCGTTAAAACCACATCTTCAATCTGATCCCCCACCTCAATCGCTTCGACCACATCCATCCCTGCCACGACTTTGGCGAATACCGAATAGCGGCCGTCCAGGTGCGGGGTAGGGGAATGGGTAATAAATATCTGGGATCCTTCGGTGTCTTTCCCGGCGGAGGCCATGCCCACCGAGCCGGTTTCGTAGCGGAGGTCCGGCCATTCGGAGCGGACCGTAGTGGGGTAGCCGCCATAACCATCGCCGCGGGGGCAGCCGGCCTGGGCGACGAAATTCGGAACTACCCGGTGGAAATATTTGCCATCGAAGTAGTCGTCCAGCACCAGTTCGACGAAGTTGACTACCGTACCCGGCATCTCATCCACGAACAACTTTATTTTAATATCTCCCTTGCTGGTCTTCAAAGTCGCACTGGCATCTGTACTCAGGCCGCGGCAAAGGTCCCAGTCAATCGGGTGGTTGTATTCCTGCCAATGGCGAACCCGGTGTTCGGCCTCTTCGAATTCCCAGATTGCTTTCTGAAGACTCAGATAGGTTTCGATTTCAAGGGGTAATTCCAACTTGTCCATGGCTGTTTTCAGAAACTCTGTATCCTCCGTCAATCCCCGGTAATCAGCCGCACCGGCCCGAAGGAAATCACCCGCAATCGCCATCACCGCCGCATCTTCTTCCAACAAAGCCGATTTGAGGAATTCGAGGCGTTTGGCAGGGGGAAATTGCAAGGAATCACGGACAAATATGGTCATGACCGCTTCCATCCCCCCGGACCGCAAGGTGGCATGGCTCCCTTGCAATGCCTGCTCCTTAAGAAATTCAAATTCGGCCCAGACTTCTGACAATGCCAGCAGGAGGTCTTTTTTATAATAGTTGTCGGTAGCTGCATTGAATGCTTCCACGATTTCTTTCCGTACCGTCGCCCCCCACTTCAGTTCTCTGGTTCTTTCGGTCTCTTTCAAGGCCCAGCGGTACAATTCGGCTTTTACCCGCGGGTTGTCTACTTCCCGGTTCAGTTCTGCCAATTTTCCCTGGTCCACCCCTTCAGCCATGGCCCGCAGCATGGATGCTGCCGCAACTGCCACCTGGGTATTTTTCGATTTTACCAAGGGGGCTACTTTCTCTACCAGGTTCGTGTCCGGCTGTGGCGTCCATGAATACAGGGCATTGACCCTGGTCCGGTAATCTTCCTGCTCATCCAGGGCGATGGGGAGCAATACGGGTTCGGATTCTGCTCCGGGTAAATGGCGCAAGGCCCTGACCGCCATCATGCGCACCAGGGGCTCCCGGATATTTTCCATTTGCGGCAGTACTTTTTCCCGAATCACATTGGTATCTGCTTTGGCCAGCCTTCCCAGGGAATTGGCCGCCATCATCGCCGCTGGAATCTCCTCCGACGTCAGGGCGGCAGCGGAACGGCTTTGGGAATTTGTATTGCTGATCCCCTTCAATCCGAATCTGTAAATGGCCGTTTGCAGGGCTTCATCGGTATGGGGGACGGTCAATTCATCGTGCTTGAAGATCACATAATCGAGGTCGATTTCCTTGCCACACCTGCCCAGGGCTTCCAGCACCCGGCTGTACAGGAAGCCATCGTCCCGCAGCCAGACGGAATCCGGATTCTCGAGGAGGGTGCGCAAAGCGAGGGCACCACTCTCGTTTCCAGTTTGGCCGATGGCGTATGCCGCTGCCGACGCTACGGAGGCATCATCGTCTTTCAGTACATCCTCCAGAAATGGGATCATGGCACCTTCCTGGACATTGGCCAGGCCGATCACCACTTCTTTCCGGTAGATGGGATTGGGATCGTTCAGGAAGCCGACCAGGCTGTCCTGCCAACGCTTGTCCTGAAAATCATGGATCTTTCTCAGGACCGGATCTTCATAGCGGTTGGGAGAAAAGGCGGTGCTGTCATCCTGGTCATGCTCGGTTGGATTACAGGCAGACAAGAAGAGTGCGCAGGAGAGAAGGATCGCCCGGAAAGGAGTCATGGTCTTCAGCATGGCATCAATTTAGGAAATTCTTCTATTCTCCGAATGTACTTTTCATGGGTTTTGAGGTTAGAGGGTTCTGGACCAGGCATTCAGGGAATTGGGGTTCAAAAGAATGGCTAGATTGAAGGGGTTAGAGAGATGAGTTAAAGCGAGGGATTCAGTAAGAATGGCTCGATTGAAGGAGCCAGTAAGATGAGTTAAAGCGAGGGAGGATTAACAGGAGCCACCACCCGCTCCTCAAAAGTCTTCAGAATAAAGTCCTTCATTTTTTCCTCTCCGGTGTCGATGTCAACGCCGCATCCGCCCACTCTGATCTTTTCCAGATCGAGACGGGCGCCGGCATCCTGAGGGGTCAATTTCAGCAAAGCGCGGATTTCGTAACAGCCCGCAGCTTTTTCAGGCCAGAAATAATAGGTGAAATAGCCCTCCGGACTCAGGTAGTGAAAGTCCAGGCGAACGCTCCGCTTCTCTACCAGGTCATAGGGGTCGCCGGGAATGGTATCGCCATTTTGGTCAAAGACCTTCACCGTATCAAACTTGGTGGTCTCTCCGTAGTGCCGGAAGTAGAGCCTTTCCCCTTCAAAGTCACCAAAGTGATTGGCCCGGTCCGTATCAACACTCAGAGCTGGATTCTTAAACTTTGCTTCACGGTCCAGTTGCTCAAACCGGTTCAACGTGGTTGCGACATCGTAGGGAAGGTTGTAGGACTGGTCGTACTGAAAGGTTTGGGGAAATTTTTCCTCACATCCCTGCAAAAGGCCAATCGCCAATAAGAGTAGAAGGGGAAATAATTTGGTGTGACTCATTCAGTCAATGAAAATCATTCGGGTTGGAAATCATCTGGTTAGCGAAGAGACGTCTTGAAAGTTGTCTTAAAAGTCGGCTTCGTCGTCGTCCCTGATATCGTCGTAAGAGGTGACCTGGGTAAACTTGGTATTGGGCATTTCGGCCCTGAACTCCATGATGGTGGTGTCGGGGACACGGATCAAACCATGGTCAAAAGTTTCCAGATCCTGGAGCTTGCTCAGCGACTCGGGGAGGGTCATGGCATAATTGCCATAAGTTCTGAGAATACTGAGCGATTGTAACTGATCAATTTCCGAAGGCAGCGTGTACAGCCGGTTCTGGTTGATGTTGAGGTCTTCCAGATTTGTCAAATTCCCGATCTCTGCTGGGATTTCCTCTATTTTTGTATCTGTGATTTCCAGGTAAATCAAGTCCGTCCATCCGGTAAGAAAGGAAGGGAATTCGGATACGTATTTGCAACCGGTCATGATAAAGTCGGTTACCTCTGTCAATTGAGACAGTTCCTCTGGGAGGGTTTCCAGGCTACAATCCCGAATTTCGATCAATTGTAAGTTCTTCAACTCAGCCAATTCCTTCGGAAAGGAAATCACCTGGGTGTTGTTCAGAAAATATAATTGTTGGACTCTGGGAAGTTTGGGCAGGGCTTGTGCCAATGATTTCTCGGATTCAGCACCACTTGAAAGCTCGAGAATGTAGCATTCATCGGGATTTTCAAGAGCCTCCTCAAGGGAGATATAAGCGGGCGCATCTGCCAGTTCGTCCTCGCTTAGTAACGTATATTGTTGCATGACCTAAAACAAATTGAACTCCAGACAATGGTCCGGATTGTATTCAATCACAATTTTGCATTTTTTTTGGTATGTCCTAAGGATTTCATGGCAATTATTTAATTCACCACCAATTCTTCGGAGTCAAAAAAGATTCCTTCCTTCTGGACGACATCTCCGCCAGCTTCCTGAATCTGGGTATTGTTGAGGAGGTTGGTAGCAAATGCTTCCAGTGCTCCGTCCAGTTCTCCTGCAAATGAGGTCCTGATTTGAGCCAATTGACGACTCTTCTGTCTGGAACCTGATCCGCGGGTCGGACGGCTCTTGACCTCAAAGTAGTTGCTCCAGATCTGAGAGAGGGTTGTACCTCTGAAGTTGGCATTGAGCAAGTCCACTGAGAAATGCTCCGGACCGCTCAGCTCACTTTTGAACTTACTGACCAACTTGGCGATGGCAGCCTCAGGAGCCATGCGCTTGGAAAAGCTGAATGAGCTGGTTACCAATTCCTTGGCACCTCCACTGGTGAAGATTCCCGCAGTCTCCCGCTTGTTCAGGTACAGCTCGAGGTCTACTTTTTGCTCCTGGTAGAGGGAGTCGAGCAAAGTCTTCGGACTCATGGGCGCAGCCCGCTCAGGCTTGTAAGAGCTTCTCTTCAGGACGGGTGAGGGCTGGTTGGCCATGTCAATATAGACCTTGGAGGTTCCGCCTACTGTTTGGTACCAGGGTGTGCGGGTATCTGACTGCGCTTCCAACTCATTGCTGGATCCTGCGACCGCACCATCTGAGGCTGCCTTGGCTTCATAGTTCCGGTAGAGGAAGTTTTCGAACAATTGCAGGGCACGTTCGGAGACCACACCTGTCTCTTTACAGGCGGCTGCTTCTGTCACCAGGGCATCGGTTGGGGAAAGACCGTAGGATCCGGTCGCTTCCAGATATGGAATAGAGCTGGGGTCGCCCATTTTGAGCACCAGCCCTTTCAGGGCATTGATATGTGTAGTACGGTAATCGTTCCAGCGGCTGAAGCGATCGGTCGCATAGCCTGCATCTACTTCTGCCTGGTTGTAAACCAGACCGTTGTAGACGGTGATCATATAACTGACCGTATTCTCTCCCAGGACTTCAAACATGCCGGCATTGGCACTGGCGCCCACCTGACCATTCGTATAGCCGGTGAGGTCAACCGCACCGTAGAGGGTGGCAAGCGGAGCTTCTTCGTCCCACTTGAATCCACCGGCGGCACCACCGGACATCCGGAAATACTGAAGGTTCCAGGATCCACTCTCAGCATTGCGTTCTCCGTAGCGGATGAAGTTCAGTTCTGCGGTGAAGGAGGTATTGGAATACATGCCGGTATCGTCACTTCCCAGACCGGACTTGAACTGGTCCCATGAACTGCGTTCAACCGGGGTCATCAGATCGAGTTTGGATTTGACCAAACCGACAATCATACCGATCGCCAATTGCAAAGCGCCCATTGGCTCCTGCGTAGAGGTGACCAGGTCTTTGACTTTCTGGATGTCTTCCGCCAAACCGGAGCGCAACTTCGCCATCCGTGGGAAGTTCTTGAAGGTGATGGCTACATTTCGGTAAGCACCGTCGTTGTCACTGTTGGCGTGGTTGGCGATGTCGGTATCGGTCAATGCAACCTCAACCCCAACTCCACTCACTTCAGCACTCAGGGATTTGGTTTCCGCATGCTGGGTAGAGGTCTTGGTGACGGTATTGTCGCCGTTTTGCTTGTAAAAGCGGGAAGAACTGTTGCTGTGTCCGGAAGAACCGCTCAAGGAGCTGTTGATGCCGGGAACACTTGCGGTAAGGGTATTGTTGACAGCGGTTTCGTTGCCGACCACCTTGGTGGTGGGACGCTGTGAAAGAGCTCCCCAATTGATGTCGCCATCTTCGGGAGAGTCGTTGTATTCGATGGGGTTGAGCTTGTCGGTATGCTCGGCCAATTTATTGTAGCCCGTTCTCAATACGTCAAAGCAGACGGCTGAGAAGTGGAACATGTCACGGAAAACGGCAGTGGTGCTGCTTTTGGCGGTCCATTCCCGGGTGTAATGGATAAACCAGAGAATGTCTGAAACCAGTTGTGCACCGTAAGTAATAGCCCAGCCACCACGTACCAGGCGGTCGTCCTGGCGGTTCAGGGTAACTTCGACCCCGAACATGCCACCACCACCTACACCGAGCAATCCCTTCAATACGCTGGCTTTGATTCCCAGGTTGATATTGAATGCGAGTTTAACGCTGAATGTATTGGCGGTAAATGCACTCCGAATCGGAGCGAGGAGGTATTCATGGAAAGCGTCAGGTCCGTTTTGAATGTCGAATGCGCCGGGAATGGCAATGGTTTGATCGACTATTTCCTGGTCATTTCCCTGCTCGACATCGCCTACCTGTTGCTGACCATTGTTTTGCTGCTGTTGTTGCTGTTGCTGTTCGCCCGTTCCCTGTTCGCCGGTCAATTGAGCAACTTCATTGCCAGCACTGTTTGAATCGTCTCCGCCGTCGTCTGCTCCGGGGGCTTTCTGCAATTGCATCAGGCCGGGCCCCGAAGATTTCTGCTCAGATTCCTCCTCGAAACCTGCTCCGCCTTCATCCATAGTCGCCTGAATTGGGGCACTAAAATCGAGTGGGGGAGGTGACATCACTTTGGAGAGTGTATCGCCTTCGGGCATACGCTGAACGGGGGAGTGAGTATCGTTTTCGCGATTGGCGGACTTCATAGTGTGCTAATTGGGCTTTGACAAAGTAAAAACGGCATCCACGAGGGGATAATTCAGATGTTTACAAGATCGAAAAATGTTCTCGTTATGGCAAACGAAAATTTCCCTAATTTCGGCTCTATGAGCAATATGAGTCGCATTGGTGTATTTACCTCCGGAGGAGATGCTCCGGGAATGAACGCGTGTATCCGGGCGGTGGTCAGAACAGCCCTGTTTCATGGACTGAAAGTCATCGGGATCAAGCGCGGATATGAGGGGATGATCGATGGGGATTTCATTGAAATGGATGCCTCTTCCGTGTCTGATATCATCCAGCGTGGCGGGACTATTTTGAAAAGTGCCCGCAGCGAACGGTTTCGGACTCCGGAAGGTCGGGCAGCTGCTGCCAAAAACCTCCGGGAATGGGGGATAGAAGGTGTCGTGGCGATCGGTGGAGACGGGTCCATTACCGGTGCAAATATATTTTCCAAAGAGCATGGGATTCCTTTTGTCGCTTGCCCCGGAACCATCGACAATGACCTTTTCGGGACCGACTATACGATTGGTTATGACACTGCCCTCAATACCGCCGTCTATGCAATTGACAAAATCAGAGATACTGCCAGCTCCCACAACCGCCTCTTCTTTGTAGAGGTCATGGGCCGGGATGCGGGATTTCTGGCCCTCAATTCCGGCATTGGTGGCGGGGCGGAAGCCGTTTTGGTTCCAGAGACAAAAACAGATCTCCAGAACTTGTACGATACCCTCGAAAGAGGATGGAACCGGGCCAAGACTTCTTTTATCATTGTCGTTGCTGAAGGTGACGATGCCGGTGGAGCCTTTGAGGTAGCCAAGAAGGTGCAGGCCCGATTTGATCAATTCGATGCCAGGGTTACGGTCCTGGGGCATATCCAAAGGGGAGGTTCTCCAACTTGTATGGACCGGGTGCACTCCTCCGAATTGGGAATGGCAGCCGTCAAAGCGCTGATCGCAGGGGAGTATTCTATCTTGCTTGGTAAATTGAAGGGCGAACTCTCTAAAACACCATTTTCCAAGGCCATTAAGTCACACAATGAGATCAGCCCCAATCTGTTGGAACTCGTCCGGGTTCTCAGTGCATAATGGTCCGGTTTCTCAGTGTATAATTTTTCTACCTTTGCCCCTTTGAAAAGAAGAAATATGGATAGCATTCGCAACGACTGGAGCCGCAAAGAGATCGCGGAAATTTACCATAGTCCTCTCCTCGAATTGGTGTACAGGGCTGCAACCGTTCACCGCCAATACAATACCTCATCTGAAGTACAGGTGTGTACCTTGCTGAGTGTCAAGACCGGGGGCTGTCCTGAGGACTGTTCCTATTGTCCACAAGCCGCCCGCTACCATACCGATGTGGAGGTGCATAAGCTCATGGATGTGGAAGATGTCCTGAGCAAAGCACGGGAAGCAAAAGCAAGCGGTTCTACCCGTTTCTGTATGGGGGCTGCCTGGAGAGAAGTCCGGGAAAATAGGGATTTCGACAAGGTGATTGACATGATCAAAGGGGTCAATACCCTGGGAATGGAAGTTTGCTGCACCATGGGGATGCTGACCGAGGAGCAGGCACGAAAAATGGGCGAGGCCGGATTGCATGCCTACAACCACAACCTGGATACTTCCGAAGGCCATTACGAAGAGATTATCAGTACGCGTAAATATTCTGATCGACTGGAGACCCTGGAAAATGTCCGCAAAGCAGGGGTTCACGTCTGCAGTGGTGGGATCATCGGCATGGGAGAAACCACCGATGACCGCATCGACATGCTGCTGACCCTGTCCACCCTGCCCGAGCATCCGGAATCGGTTCCGGTCAATGCTTTGGTCCCGGTCGAGGGTACTCCTCTGGAAAATCAACCGATGGTTGAAATCTGGGCCATGGTCCGTATGGTTGCCACCGCACGGATTCTGATGCCCAAAGCACGGGTTCGCCTCAGTGCTGGTCGGGTTCGGATGTCTACCGTCGAGCAAGCTTTCCTCTTCATGGCTGGCGCCAACGCCATCTTTGCCGGAGACAAGCTCCTCACCACCCCCAACAATGGGGTTTCCAACGACTCACAAATGTTCGACCTGCTCGGGTTGAGCCCGATGGCTCCGGTTAATGAGAACATCCCGGTGGGACAGGTTTGATCAGCAACAATTTGACCAACATCAGTTTGACCATTCATAATTTGTTCGCCAATGCTTTGAGTTTGGGCAAAACGAAAATTCAACCGCTAGGTTTGGCGTTCTTCCTGGCCCTCTTCCTCTTTGCCTGTGGCCCCTCCGAGGTAGAGCAGGTGGAGGTTCCCGATGATCCGGAGGTGACTTATAACCCCGATACCACCGGGAAGATGCCCCTGGCTATATTCGAAGAGGTCCGGACCCAAAGGCAAAAGGCGGGGGATACCATTGCCATTTCCCACGAGTTGCTGCAAAAAGTATTGATCAGAGAGATACCGGATTATATACTTGAATCCGACAAAGCCTCAACTTTTACCACCCAGAACTTTACCTTTTCGGAGGCCAGCAAAGTCTTTTACAACGACCAGGAAGACTATATCGAATTGGTGGCCGGAGACTATGTGGCCAATCCGGACTTTATCGAGGTCCAGTTGCAGCGGTTCAACCTCTCTCAGGACGTCGAAATACAAGGGGTAACGGATGTGAAATTGGATTTATCCCCCTTTGGTAAGGCAGATCAGTTTTTTGCCTGGGGTTCCTACAATCCGCGGAAACGGCAGGCTTTGGTCAATATCGGGGTGAATTTTCGCTATATCATCAGCATCAGCCTCACCGGGGTCGACGCGATCCCAAACAAGGAGACCATCGAAAGTTGGTTGAATATGTCGGTCCTGCCCGGTTGAATTTAATCCCAGCAAGACAAAGCTATTCCAAAAGAAAACGCGCCATCTCTTCAGGGGTAGGGATGCGGCAAGTGTCTTTTTTCCCAAACCACCGGTAGCGGTTGCGGGCAATCAGACGGTAGACGGCATTGCGGATAAAGGGGGGAACGATGATAAAGCCATAAGCCAGGTTCCAGGGAAATTTGAGGCGGCGGGCAATTCTCAATGCCGCAGTAGATTCCTTGTAGAGTTTGCAATTCTCAACCAGAAACACAGTTCCCGGAGTCTCTGGATCTACCCCATATTCCACCAATAATTTCCGGCCCGGCTCATTTTGATTGGCCGTAAACTTGATCTCAGGGCGCTTCTCCCATTTCATTATGAAGTTCACGCTGCTGTTACACAACTCACAAACGCCATCAAAAATCAGTACTGGGTGCTCTGTTGCCATTGTTTATATGAATTTCTCGACCAATTCGTTACCTATTTGCAGGTCCTCCATATTTAACCTTATTTTTAGGGAAGGACAATGCTATACACAAATAACATGAAACGACTCCTTTTGTTGCTCTCTCTTCTGACGGTTGGCTTTACCAGCTATGCCAACGACGGTGTATTTTATGCCAAGGGAAATACCCTGATTCCCATCAAGGAGACGGTGGTAGAACTCCAGACTGAATACCTCCGCCTCAAGCGGGATGGGGAATTCATGATCGTCGATGTTGATTTTACCTTTCACAATCCCGGGCCGGAGAAGGAAGTGACGGTCGGATTTGTGACGCCACCAGCTTCCGGTGACATCAGTGAAGAAGAGGCCAATCACCCCCAGGTATTTGAATTTTCAGTGAAGGTAAATGGGGAGGACCTTGAATATAAAGTTGGCCGCCTGGAGAAAACCGGCTTTCGCATAGATGAGATGGTCGCAAACGGGGAGGATTTTGTCTATCATTTTCCGGTTACCTTCAAGCCAGGGACCAATCGGATTCAGCACCGCTACCGTTACCGGGGAGGTACATCTGTAGAGATATTGGCTGATTTCGATTACCGGATCACCACAGGTAAGATGTGGGCCAACGGGGAGATCGGGGAATTTAACCTGGAGATTGACATGGGAGACGGGGCCTTCTATTCCATCCCGGCTACTTTCTTTGAAGAAGATCAGGAAGTACCCTGGAAGCCGATTGGGGAATCCATCCTCTCCGAACCGATGAGGAATTTCTTTGAGTCCAATGTGCGCATGGTCAAGCAATACGGGAAGGGTGTTCAGTTGAGAATGGAGCACTTCAAGCCTGATTATGACATCTTCATCGCTGAATACCAGCCTTTCAATGAAGTGTACCTCTGGACCGTTAACCGGGAAGACAATCCTTTTCTGGATGAACCCTATATGCTCTTGCCCGGCTATGCTGAAGAAAGCGAGCTCTACGAATTGGACAAGGAAATGATCGCTCTGATACGGAACTACTACTATGCGAAGTACGGGTATGCCTTCAAAAAGCAGAAGTACCAGGATATCTTCAGCAAATTCATCTGGTACAAGGCGATTCCCGGTAAGCAGGTGGTGCTGCCCAAAGTCGAGCAGGAATACGTGGACTTGTTAAAGAAAGTAGAGGATAGCCTCTAGAGATTCAGAAGTAGCTGACAGGTTTAGAAATAGCTGAATTTCTGTCCCTTTTTCAATTTCTTGATGGTGGCGGTCATGAGGGCAATGCAGGCCTCAATGTCTTCCTTTTGGCACATCTCAACCGTGGTATGCATATAGCGCAGGGCCACGGAGATCAGGGCAGATGGGACTCCGGTTGCACTGTAAGCAAAGGCATCGGTGTCGGTGCCGGTAGAGCGGGAGGCTGCATCGTATTGGAAGAGGATTTTCTCTTTTTTGCACACGTCGACCATGAACTTGTGGAGCACATTGTGGACGGATGGGCCGATGGTGAGGACAGGACCACGTCCACAGCGGATATCACCCTGCTCTGCTTTGTCAATCATCGGGGTGGTGGTGTCATGGGTCACATCGGTGATGATGGCCACGTCCGGTGCCAAACGGCGGGAGATCATTTCCGCACCGCGAAGCCCGACTTCCTCCTGCACTGAATTGACCAGGTACAGGGTATAATCCGGTCTCCATCCTTCTTCGTGGATTCTCCGGCCCAGCTCGGCGATCATATATCCACCAATCCGGTTGTCCAGGGCGCGGCCACAATAGAATTTCTTGTTGATCTCGGTCAACTCGTCTTCAAAGGTGATCACGGTTCCCGGATGGATGCCCATGGCCCGGACTTCTTTGTCATTCCTGGCACCGACATCAATGAAGATATTGGAAAGCTTTGGGGTTTCCTCCTTGCCATTCTTGCGGGTATGGATGGCCGGCCAACCAAATACGCCTTTGACGATCCCTTTGTCGGAAAATATATTGACGCGTTTGGCCGGTGCAATCATGTGGTCGCTGCCGCCATTCCGCTTGAGGTAAATGAAGCCATCAGAGTTGATGTAGTTCACAAACCAGGAGATTTCGTCGGCATGGGCTTCCAGCACAACTTTGTAATCACATCCCGGATTGATCACACCCACCACCGAGCCATAAACATCGGTGATGAATTCATCCACAAAGGGTTCAAGAAATTTCATCCATATCTTCTGCCCACTGGCCTCAAAACCTGTAGGAGAGGGATTGTTAAGATATTCGTACAAAAAAGCTTCACTCATGGTAGATCAAATGGCTTGGGATTAATGATTCAATTAATTAGAGGGAAAATGCCAGGACTGTGAATTAGAGCGTTGCGTTAAAGGGGGATATTTCCGTGCTTCTTGCGGGGTAATTTTTCAGCTTTGTTTTCCGCCATTTCAAATGCCCTTATCAGTTTGGTCCGGGTGTTTTCAGGCATGATAACCTCATCAACATATCCCCGGCTGGCGGCACGGTATGGATTGGCAAATATACGGGTATAATCTTCTACTTTTTCATCCAATTTTGCCTTTGGATCGTCGGAGGCCTTGATTTCCTTCCTGAAAATAATCTCGGCAGCACCCTTGGCACCCATCACGGCAATTTCCGCCATCGGCCATGAGTAATTCATGTCCGCACCGATGTGCTTGGAGTTCATCACGTCATAGGCGCCGCCATAAGCCTTGCGGGTAATGACGGTGATGCGTGGAACGGTTGCTTCACAAAAGGCGTAGAGGAGTTTGGCGCCATTGGTGATGATGGCATTCCATTCCTGGTCGGTGCCGGGGAGGAAGCCGGGTACATCTTCCAATACCAGCAAGGGGATGTTGAAGGCATCACAGAACCGGACAAAACGGGCACCTTTTCTGGAGGCATTGATGTCGAGTACACCTGCCAGTACGGCGGGTTGGTTGGCGACGATGCCGATGCTGCGTCCGGCCAATCTTCCGAATCCAACCACAATATTGCCCGCATACTCTTTGTGGACTTCCATAAAGCTGTTCTTGTCGCAGACAAGATCAATTACTTCTTTGATGTCATAAGGTTGGTTGGGATTTTCCGGTATGATCTCGTTGAGTGCCGGGATAGGAGTGTCCAATGGACCTTCGTAAGCCAGTCTTGGCGCGTCTTCCTCACAGTTTTGTGGGAGGTAGCTGAGCAATTGCTTGATCCCCTGCACACAGGCGACTTCGTTGGCATAGGTGAAATGGGTCACGCCGCTTTTGCTGGCATGGGCCATCGCACCCCCCAGTTCCTCGGAAGTCACTTCTTCATGGGTGACGGTCTTGACCACATTGGGACCGGTGACGAACATGTAGGAGGTGTTCTCAACCATCATGATGAAGTCGGTGATGGCGGGGCTGTATACCGCTCCTCCTGCACAAGGGCCCATGATCGCTGAGATTTGAGGAACAACCCCACTGGCCAACGTATTCTTGTAAAAAATGTCTGCGTATCCCCCCAGAGAGACCACACCCTCCTGGATTCTGGCGCCACCTGAGTCGTTCAATCCGATCACGGGTGCCCCGTTCTTCATGGCCAGATCCATGACCCGTACGATCTTTTCCGCATGGGCCTCAGACAATGATCCACCAAAAACGGTAAAGTCCTGGCTGAACACATAGGTGAGCCGGCCGTTTATTTTTCCATACCCGGCTACCACCCCGTCACCGAGAAATTTCTGTTTCTCCAGGCCAAACTCGTGGCTTCGGTGCTGGACAAATTTCCCGATCTCTTCGAAAGTTCCTGGGTCCATCAGCAAGGAGAGGCGTTCCCTGGCGGTGAGTTTCCCCTTTTTATGTTGGGATTCGATGCGGGCTTCGCCGCCGCCGAGGAGGGCAGCCGCGTTCTTGTCAGCCAAATCTTGAAATGCGTCTTGGTGCATTGAGTGGGGGTTGGGGTAATTTTTATTCAGACAGGGCTGCCATCAGCTCGTCTGTCATCTCCAGGTTGTGGAATACTTCCTGGACGTCGTCGTCATCTTCGAGGGTGTCGATCAATTTGAGGACTTTCTCAGCAGAAGCTACGTCCAGGTCAACGGTAGTGGTGGGAATACGTGCCAGGGTCGAATCGTAATCCTCAATATTGAGTTCTTCGAGCTTGGCATTCAAAGTCCCATAGTCCTCAATCTGGCAGGTCACTACGATGACATCGTCTTCGATTTCGATTTCTTCCGCGCCTCCTTCGATCAATTCGAGTTGGAGTGCGTCACCTTTCAGAGGAAGGCCCTCTCTGGTCAGGGTAAATATCCCTTTGCGCTCAAACATGAAGCCGACCGATCCATTTTTTCCCATGGAGCCTCCTCCCTTTGAGAAGTACAGGCGTACATTGGAGACGGTCCGGTTGATATTATCGGTCAGTGCTTCTACAAAAACGGCGACCCCATTGGCGGCATAACCTTCATAAGTCACTTCCTCGTAACTGGTCCCATCCGCCCCCGAACCCTTGTTGACGGCTCGGGTGATGGTATCCTTGGGGATCGAGGCCTTCTTTGCTTTGGTGATCGCCAGCCGCAGACGGGGGTTCATTTCCGGGTCTGGCCCACCTTCTTTGGTCGCTACAGATACTTCTTTCAGAAGTTTGGTGAAGATTTTAGATCTCCTCTTGTCCTGGGCTCCTTTGCGGTGCTTGATGTTCGCCCATTTACTATGTCCTGCCATGTCTTTATTGACTTTTTGGAAGTGACAAAGTTATAAAAAAAACGTTAGGGCTTCAGCCGGAGATATTCGACCAATTAATTTGATTTTTGTATATTGAATTAATGGTTTTGGTCAATAACACTTTAAAAAAGACAAGCCCTTTGGCTACCCAACATTCTGGGAAGAACAATAAATCTTCTAAGGGGTGTAGTGAATGTGGAGTAAATGAGGAGTTTGAAAAATCCAGGTTTGGGTCGATTAGCGGAGAAATTGGAAAACAATCCCCGGTCTGGTCGCAAAAGGGGTCTGTTATTGGATCGTCTCCAAGCGTCAAAGGATCAAGTGGTCCAGGTTCTTCAACTCCTTCCCCTGTGGCTGCTGGAAAAGGCACAAAAACTGTGAAGAAAACCCAATTGGCTCCTCCTTCAGCGGGGTACTGTGGAGAGTATAGCTGGCAAGTTCGTTTCAGTGTCGACAATGCTGATGCAAGTACGAATGGATATATTGTTCAGAAGGTAGACGCAAATTATTCAAGGGAGAACTGTGATGGGACCAATTCTCCTGTACCAGGTATAGGAACATTTCCATTCTGGGAGGCTTGGGGGGTAAGGGCAGGGAAGGTCTATGTTGGGGACACTAACTCCCCTCACAATGCTGATACTTATACTGATCCCAATATGGGAGAATTGACAAGGGGATCCATTGCGATAGTAGCCAATGCGGAGTTCTTTCCAAATGTGGTGCTTCCTGCTCACATGATTGCGAACAATCCTAAAACACAAGCTCAAAGTTTAAGGTCTACCATCGTTGATCCGAAACTAACAGGCGGGACTGGTTCAATTCCCCATAACTTAACTGCATCATGGGACTGTTGCGGTCCCCTTCTCCCCGGACCAAGTCCGACGAAAAAGACTAAATTCAGCAATATCAAATGATTCATTACCGACAATCCATTCCGGCCCTTGTCCTTTTCTTAATAGGGCTGTTAACTTTTTCCTGTATGAAGTCTAATGGCAAAGACGGAACGACTGAAGGAACTTCCCTATCGATCTGCACATATTTTTCAAATGAAGTAAGTCCACCCATTTCTCTCGATAATCTGGCCAGGCAAATCGATCATAAAGCGTGGTTTTCTTCAAAGACGACCAGTAAAATTGATCATCTTAAAGGAGAGTTGCCCGTAGAATGGAATTTAGGTGAGACGGTTTTGAAGGTTCAGGTTGCAAACGAGGTCTCAAAGGTTGAAGATGTGTTGTATTTGCGCTTTTCTGGGAAAATAGAGGTCGCGGAGTTTATCGAAATTATGCATGGAAAGAGTGGAAGTAGTAAAGCAACTTCTATCCAACTTTTAGAATCGAAATGCAGTTGAATTCTCTTTTGGGAACTGCAATTGGATTTTCTTTTTTTTAAGCAAAGACTCTGAATAATTAAAGGCCGCTCAATGGAGAGCGGCCTTTAATTATTCCTTACGGTGCTAAGATCACCAACTTTCCGGTTTTGATCAGGGTTTCACCATCGGTCAGGCGGAAGGGATAGGTGCCTTGGATGAGTCCTTCCCTTTGTACGGTGAATTTGTTTCTTGATCGGAGGTGAATCTGCTGTACCATTCTTCCCTGGAGGTCATACATTTCGAAGCGGAGGGCTTTGGGTTGGTATTCTCCGAGATCGAAAGTCACCTGTTGCTGAAATGGGTTTGGATAGGCGCGTACCTGGATCGGATCGGTTTCGTCTTCTGATTCATCTATGGCAACGATGGCTTGCAGGCCTTCGCCGATGGTGTGCCAGGCCGTATCCGTAACCACGGGGGAATTGAAATCAAAATAGATGGCTGCTGCATTTTCCAATCGGGTGCCGGTAGTGTTCCCGGCAGTTTGATGCATGGAAAAGCTGAGGAATCCCTGGCTGCCTGCTTCATTGGTGGCTGAGTCGGGGAGGAGAATCGGGAAGAAGGTCCATTCCAGCATATCCCCATCAATGATTCGGAGAGTATAGGGGTGGCTGGAGGGGCCAGGCACAAAGGTGCTGACATCCAGGGTTGCTGGGATGCGGTCACGTACCACGACCCGGAAGGCGGTGTCATTTCCGGTGTTTTGGAACCGGATGATATACTCCATCTCATCACTGGCCAGGACTTCATTGGTCTGGCCACGGCCGGATGGGAATCCCCGCTTGTCATTCGGGTCTAATGAGGCGATGTCCTCCATGCAATGGATGGAGAGCCAGGGATTCAGGTCGTCTTCGGCGAATTGGGTAGCGAAACCAGTGCTGATCAGGCCTTGGGCATTGGTGCCACATCCTTCAAAGATGACCCTTGGAATGCTTTGGCCGGGGTGATTAGGAACCTGGTCTACCAGGCAGGCCCAGGTGGAGCCGTTTCCGTTGAATCTGAGGAGGGTATCTGCACCAGGCCCCAATCTGATACTGTCATGGAGGCGGAGGATGTCGTCTTCTACAACCCATACGCCGGAGTAGGTGGTCATGGCTGCGGTGCCATTGTTTCGGATGGTAAACTCCATGCTGTCACTGGAGGTGCATTCTCCTTCTACCATGAGGCTGGCGCCTGACCAGGCTGTGTCGAAAGGTACACAGAATGAATCCGGGAAGATATGTGCCATGGCACAATGGGTGCGCCCTGGATTGGTGGTGTCACAAGCGACATTGACGGTGATCTGAAAGTTGCCGCAGTCGCCAACCGGGATGCTTCCCACATCGAAGCGGTAGGCATTGCCTGCAAGCGGCACAAATGGAATGGTGGCAGATGAAAATGTCAGGCTGGTATCGAAGGTGACTTCGATGTAAGCACTGTCTGCGGCCATGGTTCCATAGTTGCAGTAATTGACATAATAGACTGAGGTGGAGCATCTGCGGAGAAATGGGGCGACGATATCTACTTGAAGGAGGGGGCAGTAGACATCCGGCTCCATGGCAAAGTCGATGTTGTTGGCGGTATCAGGGTTGGTAACATTGACGAAACTGACAAAATGAGAATCGGGATTGGTGGGGCAGTTTTGGTGCCAGAGGTTGGCCCAGGTATTGGAGGGGGGAACGATGCTGATCCAATGGTCGCCGGAATCGGCGAGGAGTGCATAATTACCGTTGGAGTCGGTCAGGGTATAGACCGGTCCTGGTTCCATGCGGACCATCCAGTTGGACAGGTCCCGCTCCGTGGATTGTTGCAGGCAATCGGGGATGGAATCCATATAGGCCTTGCCGAGGATAATATTGAAATTGTTTTCGGCAAGAGAGTCGAGGTGTACCGCAAAAAGAGTTTCGTGATTGTTGAGGCTGCCGCAGAGGACCATTCCCCCATCCTGGGCTTCCCGTACATTTTCAAACCACCATTCAGAACCCGGCAATCCGGAAACTGACTTTTCATAGATGAAGTTGCCGGCGTCGTCGTGGCGAACTACGCGGCTTTTTTCACCACCTAAAGTGAAGTCTTTGATCATCAGGGTAAGGACATCGCCATTGTCGGCGACATCTAGATCCTTGAAACTGGCGTAATTGCTGTAAATGCTGTCGTGAAGGGTATACCAGACCGAGTCTCCATTTTGATCTAATTTGTAGAGACTGAGATAGTGGTCGACGTTGGGTTGGGTAAAATATTGGTAGAATCCCATCACGACACCGCTATCCGGGGTTACGGCCATTGCGATCGGGCTGATCTGTTGTACACCGTTGAGCAGGTCGGGGAATTCTTTTTCCCATAGCAGGTTTCCATTGGTGTCCCATTTGGTCAAAAATGGGATTCCCCAACCGTATTTGGTTCCGCAGAGGAAAAGATTGCCATCGGGGGCAGGTTTGAGGATCATCGCTGAGCCATTGAAAATGGTATCCCAATTGGTGTAAACGGTGTCGAATACGGTGTTTCCGAGGCTGTCCAGGCGGATCATATTGAGTTTGTGACCTGGGCCACTTGGGGCATTGTAAACCTCAGTCTTCATGATGAGGCCGCCATCTGGCTGGGGGACCATGGAAATGTCCAGGTTGCCAAGACGTTTGGTAAATGTTTTTACCCAGAGGGTGTCTCCAAATGCATCTGTCTTCAGGACAAAGCTGGGATAGCCGGAAGTATAGGTGGGATAGTACCCAAAGAAACCACCATCTGATGAAGGAAGCACATCGGAAAAGGATGTGTTGTAGGGATTGGTTGGAGCAAATGCCCCCTCTCCCATATAATCATAGCTTCTTTCCCATTGGATATTTCCAAAGTCATCGATGCGGGCCATATAGGGCTTTTTCCAATTGACAGGCCCTGCGATATTTATGTATCCACCTGCTATGTATCCACCTCCGTCGAGGGGGCGGATGGTTGAGAAAGAGCCTCCTCCGGATGAATTGGCTGGTTCGTGGGCCAGCATCCAGTTTTGCCCGAAGGTGGTTCCTCCAAAAGCAAGCAAGAACAGAATATTGAGTATTAGACGTGACATGGGGACTGTTAAATGAAACCAATATACGGTGACGACGGTGTCGAGGTACTATTGTATGCTGCAATATGGACAGGGGAGAAGCATTCCTAAAGGTTAAAATATGCAATTAATCGAAAGCCATTCGGGCGGGATTGGCCTATATAGGGATTAATAGGTTAATTTAAGGGTAGATAATCGAAAGCAGAATTATGGAGTCGTCAAGAGGATGGATTGTATTTTCGGCCCTTTCCGGGGCCGAACTCAAGCGCTTGGAGGTGTTTTTGGCCAGTCCTTACCACAACCAGCGGGAAGATGTGAGGCAATTGTTCTCTTACTTCAGGGAACTGGCTGGCCGGAATGAAGTGCCGGAGAAGCAAGAGGTTTGGCGTGTGATTTACCCTGGCATGCCTTTTCACCAGGCCGATTTCAGGCATTTGCTCAATTATTTCCTGCGTGCCACCGAGTCATTTCTCATTCTCCGGAAACTCGACCAGGATCCATCTGCCCAGGGCCTTCTGCTCGCGGAGTCTTATCTCGACCATCATCTTGAAGACCTGGCGAATTCACGGCTGCGGAAGGTGTCCCGGCAGATCGAAAGCGCAAAGCATTTGGGGGCGGATCGTATCCTCCATACCATTCGGCGATCTGAACTGGATTACAAGAGTCACGCGATTGGTGGTAGATCTTTTCGAGCTGGGTTACAGGAGGTTTCCGATGAGGTAGACAAGTGGTTTGTGCTGCAAAAACTGAAGTATGCCTGTACCATGCTCAGCCAGCGCAATATTTTCAAAGCCGATTATGAACTTGACTTTATCTCTGAGATCTTGGGGAGGGTGGAGAAGGGGGGCTTTGAAGATGCCCCCTTGGTGAGGATTTATTATGCTACTTACCGGATCCTGACTGAGGAGGACTCGCAACTGGCGTTTGAGGAGCAGTTACTTCTTTTGGAGAAATACGGTGATCTGCTGAGCAAGCAAGATCTCAGGGCTTTGTACCTGGTCTCGGTAAATTTCTGGATCCGTCAGTTGAATCGGGGGGCGCAGGATGCTGCCCGGCAGGTCTACCAGTTGTATCAAAAAGGATTGGAGGAAGAGTGGTTGTTTGAGAACGGGGAATTGTCTCCTTACTCCTACAAGAACATGGTGGCGGCTGGCTTGAAATTGGGTGAATTCCGGACAGTGGCGGGATTTATTGAGAAGTACAAAGACCGTTTGCCGGAAGGGATGCGGTACAGTTACTACCAGACCAGCCTTGCAGAGGTTGAGTTGGCCCAGGGGCATTGGCGGGAAGTGTTGCGAATTCTCAGGTATGTCCAGCACAGTGATCCGCTGACCCAGTTGCGGGCTCGGATTGTACAGATCAAAGCCGGTTTTGAATTGGGGGAGATGCAGGTCATCGAGTACCAATTGGACAATCTCAGGCAATTGCTGCGTCGGCGGAAGGAGTTGGCCTACCACCGGGAAGCTTATGCCAATTTTGAACGCTTCCTGCGGCGGCTATTGTCTCTGGTTCCGGATCAGGAGTCTCAGGTAGAGAAACTTGTTTCGGACATCCGGGAAACCGATCCCCTGCCGGAGCAGGACTGGTTATTGCTCAAGGTCAGGCAGCCGTGAGGTTACTTCGGCCCGCCATCCGGGGATATTGCCTTCGAATCTTCCCGGCTCCAATTCATTTAATTCCATGCCGCCATGACCTTCAATCAATTGCTGCAGCAAACCTTCCTCATCAACTTTCAGAGAGCGCAGAATACTTTCCAAGGGTAATTTTGCCGGGTCAGGTTCAAATCGGGGAATGGCTGCAATTTGATTGGCGTAAGGAGAAAGGTCATTGTTATTTCCCCGACCCTTTTCTGGTGGGAGGGGAGCAGTTGGGGTATCCGGGAAAAAGTACTTGGTCTCATTGAAGGTGTAGATAAATCCGCGGTCTCCAAACAGGGCTTGATCATCCTCAAAGAACAGTCTGAGTGCGGTGGGTAATTTGGCATGACTGCCCTTGCCTTCCAACTGTGAGGTTTTGAGTTCCGGATATGTTTTTAGCATCCAAACCAAACCTGGCGCCTGGCGATCTCTTGGGGTCTTGTCCAGGACGATGTTTTTACCGGTCGGGTCTTTGAAATGAACCCCGCGCCCGGTGAGTACGACTTCCCCGATTTGCTCCAGGGTGAATTCATAGCTCTTGCCTCCCGCAATTTTCCCTTTGACACCATTGGGGTGGACTTCCAGCCAGCCCTTTCTTGCGGTCAGGAAGAAGAGGACGATGAATACCAGGCCCAGTCCCCCGAGGATGAAACTGCTCAGGCTGATGGGGGCTTCACCTTCGGGGGGCGTACTGGCCAGGATCAGGATCTGGAAGAGGATCGCGGCAAGGCCGGCTGCGAGTAACAGAAAGGAGAGGAAGGAGATGCCTCCGGTTTGGGTATGGAGAATGGGTTTATTCATTTCTTGGGGAAGGAAGGGTGATTGAAGCCAGGTGATTGGGTGGATTGAGGTGCGGTGCTTGGGTGAATTGAGGTGCTCAGATGGATTGAGGATGGTTGGTTACCGGAATGGAATTCTCTTCTCCCGGGCCGGGGATCTGACCAGAGAATACGTGGGTGGCCGATCCTTCGAGCCAGGGGGCCTGCCCTTTGGTGACATGGACGGTGAGCGATCCGCCGGGGGTATCCAGTCTGACTTCATCCGAGGGATAATTTTCTATCCTTGAATACACTTCGGCGACCGCAGTGACGCCGGTCCCACAGGACCAGGTTTCATCTTCCACGCCACGCTCGTAAGTCCGGACATAAAGGTGCCCATTTGCCTGGGGCCAGGCAAAGTTGACATTGGTGCCTTGCTCCGCCCAGGGTTCGGAATTGCGGATGGCCCGGCCCCGTTGGACAACGTCGAGATCAGCCGGATTTCCAGATCGGTGGAATTTTACATAATGGGGGGATCCGGTGTCAATCCAGTGGTCCTCCCCGGGGAGGGACTCGAACCCTGTTGGTTCACCCATTTTTAACTTGACCCCACGGTCGGTGAGGGTGGCTTCATGCCGACCGTCGATAGCAAGGAAGCTGGCCGAAGTTTGGATGATGCCCAATTGGGCGGCAAAGGCCACAATGCAGCGTCCTCCATTGCCACACATAGAAGTGGGGTAGCCGTCGGAATTGACATAGTACATGCCAAAATCATAGCCCTCCTGTTGGTTGAGCAGAATGACACCATCTGCGCCTATCCCAAACCTGCGGTGGCAAAGGAAGGCAAACCATTCGTGGGCATCTTCTGGGATCAGTCCTTCCCGGTTGTCAAAGAGGACAAAGTCGTTTCCCGTACCATGGTATTTGTGAAATGTGAGCATCTGCCCGCGAAGTTAAGGCAAGGCCAGGGAAAAAACAGAAATGAAATACGGAGGGATCAGGGGTTCAGGAAATGAATCAGGGATTCAGGAAACCTTCCAGATTACCTATGACTTGTTCGAAGTTGTTGCAATTCGCAGTCATGTGGTTTGTTTCAAAACCGCGCTCAAAAAAGTAGAGCTCAGGATAGTCGATAGAAATATTGGTTTTGAGCTTTAAGTGATCGGCGTGGTTCCGAAAGTTGATCTTCTTGCTCTCGTAAAATTCTCGGTAGGAGTTATAGACAGGTTCGGCACTTTCTTTTAATCCAAGGATTGAAATCTGATCTCCTTTGGAAGTGGTGTCCAGATATTCAAATACCCTGCCGATGGTGCCATCACAACTGGGAAACTTGATGACGACGACTGCTTCTCTCTGGTGCTTGAACTCGTGCTCGTGGAAGTTGACCAGGTATTCAGAAATATCCAGGAAATCAGACTTTACCGGGGCATCTGCCGCAGTTGAAGCTGAACTTGGGGTATCCAAATCCCGGTTCAGGATCTTGATTTCAGGTTCTGGAGGCTCAGAGTGACCCGTACTGGCGCTGATCATAACAACTCCCAGTAAGGATACTACAATACATACGAACAGGTGTCTAGCTTTCATTTTGCATCGGCTTTATTTCCTGAATCTTGAACTTCGCGTATCTGATACGCGTCCCCTCTGATTCCTCGCTGTTATAATCCAGAACGTATAAAGTTCCATCTTTCGAAAACCCTGCATTTCGGTCTACTAATCCTTCAAATGTACCACTTTCTCCTCTCTTTTGAAAATTTTTGTCAAAGAGTACTACTGAGCAGAGGCGGTTATTTACACCTGGAGTTTTTTCATTTCCATAAGTAGCCCTGAATATACTGTCTTGCTTGGAATAGTAGACAAAGCGTATATAAAAATCGTCTGGGGACTGAAGGATTTTTCCATATTCTCCCCAGGTACTCAACACTTGGAGCATACTTTTGTTGGCAGGACTGCGGGCTACTTCGTCCTGGGAAGGTGCTTGCTGCAGGTCGAGGTAATCACTTTCTATAGTCTGTAATTCAACCTTTGCATTGGGGCCTCCTTCCAGATCAAATACTTGCAGGGTAGGGGTTCCGCGCAGGCCAAACAGAACCCGATGGGCACTTTCGTCAACGTGCTTGATGGGGTTCTGATATACCGTCAGAGAGTTGGCCGAATAGGCATCCAGGAAAATGGGGTGGTACTTCACTTTTCCAGATTGCACGTCGATCTCCGCGCTGAAGTGTTTCTGGGTGAGGTTTTCCTTCTTGTTGTATGGAATCAGACCAAATATCAATTTGGAACCCACATGGGAAACAGGATCCCATTGATTACAGAGAACAGTTTCAGCAAGTTTGTCCTGTTCCTCCCGGTCCCGGTCAAAAAGGGTCAGCTGATCTGCATAGGGAAGGAGCGACACCAATTCACCCTTGGAATTGATGATATACAACTCTTTGTCCCGGTTCGGATGGATGTTTTTTGGACCCCGGACGTAGATGAAAATGGAATCCCAATTCTGAATGTGAAAGCTTTTTAAGGTCCCAAAAGCAGCTTCGTCGACGGGAATAACTTTGAATTGACCGGAAGGGATCGGGTGCAGTTCAATGTGGTTCCTGTTGAGATTGCTGATCGCAACATAGTCTGTATCATCAACCGTACAAATAGTAGAGTAAAAGGGGACACTCCCGATGGATGAATCAGCATCAATATAGTGATAGCCCGTTTGGACCAGCTCAAAATCGTACGGATTGGTTATTTCTTCTCCATCTCCACCCGACTCACATGCCTGAAAGGCTATGGAAGCAATCAAGGCTATCAGAAGAAAATAGTTGCGCAATTTTGGTACGGGTTTATTCCGCAGAGAATGGTTAAGGGGAAAATGAACCAGTTGAAGCGTTGGAGGGCGGGATCAGTTTGATAAAACTACAACGTAGGTGTCGCTCTTGATCCGACCGCAATTTCCAGTTGTCTCAATGCAGTCCTGGTCACCCCAGACAAAATCATAATGGTCTGAAACATTGTAGCGGGCAAATTCTTCTTTGTCCAGGAAGTTAAGTTCAAACTTATCTCCTTGCTGATTCTGATAGAATTCCACCCGCTGGGCTTTGTTACACAAATCGGTTACCGATGAAATGTTTTGACGTGCATTGGTGGCGATCACAACAGAGAAAAGTGCCGCGGCGAACAAGGCACAAAACATCAATGCAATTTTAGTAGTGGAGCGCATACTTCTTTTGTTTAGGGTACAACAGCCAGGTTGATCATGAAAGGATTGCCGTGATTGATTTCGACTACAAAACCGAATACCTGGCCAGGTGACTTTAGAAACAGGCAAAGAACAACATCAAAAATTTCAAAAACACAATCCTATCGGATTATAATGTCTTAAGAATCTGTCTCTTTTCAAAACGATTTATGCACAATTGCCATTTTTGGGCTGCAAATGTTCACAAAAAAGCCATCGCTGCCTCTGGATTAACAGACCCTGGGGTTGTTGGATTTGGACAGCTTCAGACCCTAATCTTGCCAAAAGACCACTTTATTACGAGGATCTTTGGGGTCAAAATCGAAGAATAAATCGTCGTGAAAAGTCTCCAACAAGTTCCTTATTTCGGGTTCGATATTGACGTCGTCCAGGGTCTGGGCCAGGGTAAGTGTTTTCCAAAAATTTGTGTTTTTATCGACTATATCCCTGAGATTAGCCCCCTTCAGGCAGGCTTGGTCGAATCTGGTTCCCTTGATGATTGCTCCCTCAAAGTCCGCATTGGTCAGGTTGGATTGGCTGAAATTGACATTCGTGAGATTGGCGCCCTTAAAGGATACGCCTGTTAAGTCCATGCCAGTTAATTGCAATCCGGAGAGATTAGAATTGTCAAAGACAACTTCCCTTAAATCCGTATCCTCAAAATCGACCCCTCGGAAGTCTGACTGGAAGAGATATGCTTTCCGCAATGTTCCATTGATAATAGTTGAATTGCGGAAATCAGTTCGGATCACCACCGAGTTCTGCATATCTATGCCATTGAGATTCCGGTTGCTCAGCACCAGCCAGGGAATGCCTGGGTAATCCTCCTTTGGTTGTTCCGAAAGAATGGTATTGCTGACATCCAGACAGAGCAACTCCTTTACCCTGGATGGAAATCCGCTGAATTCGGAGTCGGTGGCCGTTCCGGAGACAATAATACCGGTACAAAAAATGATAAATATGCTGATGTAGAAGGTGATCTCACGACTTGCGATGCGACGGCGCAGGTACCTCTTTCTGAGGTAAAACAATGCACTGAGTCCAAGCACCAAAATGATATTGGAAAAAATAGAGTGGAAGAGGGAATGGATTTTCACCTGCTGGATGAAATTGAGCAAAAGCGCAGCCGGCAAAGGGGCCCAAAGGAAGAGGACAACGATTGGACGGCTCAGACTGCGGAAGCGCAGTGATTCAGGGGGGCGGTCCCGGTAAGGGGTCAGACTGATCTCCCGCAGAGTTCTTTCTTCCGGGGGGCAAACGAGCTTTTCGTAATAAGTTCGGGTGATGATCCAGAGTGGGCGAAACTCAGCGGAATTATCGGCAACCTTGACCAAATGGTCAATTCCATTCAATACCCGGTTGAGAGCCAGGTGGAAATACATACTGACACCAAAGAGGAGGATGGGGGTCAGAAAGAAAAAGGCCCAGGAGGGAACGGGCAGGCCAATGATGGGAAGGACGATCTCATCATTGAGAAGGATGCTCTTGTCGTTGGTGGTGAAATAAGTGGTAATCGAATATGCAGCTGCTCCCAGGAAAATCCAGTGGTATGTACGGGCCACGCCCTCCGCTTTTTCAAGATATTTTACGTGTTCTGAAGCGTTGAATGGAGGATCATACACCGGTTCCTGATCGGCTGGATTTACCTCGTCCCCTTCGTTCTCAGGAACGACTTCATTTTGAACCTCTTCCGGGGTTCCCTCTTCGGGGCTAGGGTTATTCATGATTTGGGGGCTTATCCTTCTCCGCTGGCTAAATATCTCAAATTTTCCTCTTCCACGAAGAATTATTTTGGCAGGGCACAGCTTTATTGCTATTGCATCTGCTTGGTTTCCAATCACTTTGGGTAAAATCTCAGTGAGATTCGGATTGTTCGGGTAAAATGACTGTTTAACTTTGGCTAATGTTTATGCCGTATATTTTCTTTTCAAAGAAAATACCTGATAGGTCTATCGTGGATGGGGGATGTTGCTTGCAATAAATTGATTATTAGATAACTGTGGGTATTTATTTCTTGGGAAATAGCCCGTTAAGGGCTGAGATGGCTCGCGTGAGGAGATGGGGACATTAATGCTACTGTTTATCCTTTGTGTGATTTCGTAGAACATTATTGCTTTTTATTTGTTCAAACATTATATTGCCTTAAACAATTCTATATGTCTGCAGAACCTACACCGAATGTCCCTCAGAAAGCACCCTATCCCTTGGAGATGGAGGCTGGTACTTATTTCTGGTGTAGCTGTGGTAACAGCAGCAATCAACCTTGGTGTGATGGCTCACACAAGGGGTCGGGATTTGTTCCCCAAAAACTGGAAGTTGCTGAGAAAAAGACAATGTACTTGTGCGGCTGTAAGCACAGCGGAAAAACTCCGTTTTGCGATGGCAGTCACAGCAAGTTGTAAGATATTTAGTGTTGGTTAGTTTTTTTAGGTTGGTAAATTCTTTAATCGGGCTGCTGTTTAAGCAGTCCGTTTTCTTTTCCAACCGCTTGTGTTTTTGCTTCAATTGATTGTTTGCAGACCTCTCATGGGCCACTTGCTTCAATTGATTGTTCGCAGACCTCGTAACTGGCCGCTTTATTCAAGGGATTGCTTGTACATCTTCAATCGGTCACTTATACACTTTCAAAGTGATCTGAACCATACCTTGTACCGCCTCTCCTTGTTCCTGGGAGTCTGCATACAGCTTCAGCTTGTACTTTCCTGCTTCCAATTGAATGGCCTTTTCAAAGACCTCTTCAAAAATGCGATCTTGCTCATTGTCCTGAAGTTCTCCACGCCATTCACCAGTATCCAGTTCTACCTCCACCCCAAACTTTCGATCCTTTCCATTTCCCAATCCTGGTCCTTCCAGGATATAGTACATTGGGAGGACCCCATTCAGGTTCTGCATTTGCTCGGAGAAATAGACAAGTTCAAGCGCCAGGCTGTGGGCTCCAGCTTCCGGGATATCAAATTCAAATACTTCCGGCTTTTGGAAGGACAGCACAAACCCCTCTGGCTCAGATACACCTGAGTAAACAAGTGTTTTCTTATTGCAACCGAAAAAAAATATGCCTGTCAGCAAAAGGATTGCTGACAGGCTAAATTGGGTCTTGCTCATTTTTCTTTACTTCCAGCTGTTTCAGTGACGGGGACTTTTGATTCGTCGGATTCAACTTTGGCATTTTTCTCTGCCCCGTTTGAATGTCCTTGCCCTGTAAGCGCAATGGGATCCAACAGAGGTGCGGTTTCGTTGAAAACGCCCATATTGCTGAACTTGGCTACTCTGTGGGTGAGGAGCTTTTCGACGGGTTTGGTTTTCAGGTATTTCAAATCCTTTTGGATTTGCTGGCGAACATTCCGGTACACTTCTTCAGGGTCACGGTGGGCACCACCAACCGGTTCAGAAATGATTCCATCTATTATTTTGAGCCTGAGATTGTCTTCCGGGGTGAGTTTCAATGCTTCCGCAGCATCTTCTTTGTGGTCCCAGTTTCTCCAAAGGATTGAAGAGCAGGATTCAGGAGAGATGACTGAATACCAGGTGTTTTCCAGTTGATAGACCCGGTCGCCAATCCCAATTCCCAGGGCACCACCAGATGCACCTTCACCGATCACAATACAGATAATCGGGACCTTGAGCATAGACATCTCAATCAGGTTTCGGGCAATCGCTTCTCCCTGACCACGTTCTTCGGCTTCCAGTCCGGGGTAAGCACCAGGGGTGTCTATCAGAGTGACAACGGGTTTTTCGAACTTCTCAGCAAGCTTCATCAACCGAAGCGCTTTCCGATAGCCTTCAGGATTGGGCATGCCGAAATTCCGAAACTTTCGGGATTTGGTGTCCCGGCCCTTTTGTTGGCCAATGAACATTACTGTTTGCTGTCCGATCCGACCAAAACCACCAACGATGGCTTTGTCATCACCGAAATTTCGGTCGCCGTGCAACTCTAAGAAGTCTTCAGAAATATTTGCGATGTAGTCGAGTGAATAAGGACGATTGGGATGCCTTGAGAGCTGAACCCGTTCCCAGCGGCTGAGGTTTCCAAAGATTTGCTTCTTCAGCTCCTCAACCTGCCCCTCCATTTGCTCCAATTGGTTTTCAAGCTCTGGCAAGGAGTCCATGTCTTTGCCCTTTTCCCGCTTCCTTTCGGCCCGCTTCCGCAATTCTTCCAGCTTCTTCTCCATCTCAAAGATGGGCTTTTCAAATTCGAGGATCGTTTCCTTCATAAACCGGTATAAGGTTATTAGATACCAAGTCAACAAAGATAGGGAAAATGTTCGTTTGGTCAGGAGTTTATTCGAAATCCGTATTATTCTGATTCTAAAACAGAGGCGGCCTCCGGGATAGGAGGCCGCCTAAGGCTCTACTTACAGGATGGTTTCTACTTGAAAAAATTGATATAGGACTGATCGGCCAGTACATGGGCCGGTTGAGTAAATTCTGCGTGGAGGATGAGGCGGTTCTTGTGATGATGCTCCAGATCGGCCAGCTTTTGACGGTTCATGAGAACCACGGTGCTGCGGCCATGGTGATCCATCTTATCCAGGATGGTTTCTTCATTGAAGTCGCACTGCCAATGGGTTTCTGCCATCTCTTCCACGTATCCCACCTCAATGGTTGGAACGGCATAGTAATTATGCTCTCCGATACCTTCAAGGTCGAAAACCATGCGGAGCAAGCCACCTTCAAAGAAGAGGTCTTCGTCTTTCAGGCCCAATTCAGCAAATGTCGTTTTCCCGGTAACGGGGCTATTGAATTTGATTTTTACTTCGCCGGGGTTCAATTCTATCGTTGGAGTCATTGTATTTATTGATTTATGTTCAAGGCAATGTTCCGACTTATTTGAATTTGGTATGCTGAGCCGCCTCAGGGGGGAAACTGATAAATATCAGTTTCTGGGGAGGGGCTACTTTTGTTTGCGTCAATTCCCGGTCATCAGAAGAAATTTATCCCTCGAGACTCGTCCGGATTCTTCCTCCACTTCGATAAAATAGAGTCCATTTTCCAATTCCCGCACATCGATCTTTCTTTCAGCGGTCTCCACCTCCCGGATCACCTGGCCTTTGATATCAATTAACCTGGCTTTTACATATCCGTTTTCGACTCCCTTCCAGGAGACAAATTCCGAAGCTGGCTTGGGGTAAACGGTAAAGTGAGATTGGATTCCTTGATCCATCGCGGTGGTCCCAAAAAATTCTTCGTCACAGCTATCCGCAACCTCAGTATTGTAAGCGCCCAGGAGTGTGTCTTCATAACACCTCAATTCCCGGTCCCATTGGGAATCACAGATAATGTTGTCCCAGGTAAACATTTGCCAGGTTGAACCGATTCCTTCAATGATAGAGTGATTGGTAACAATGTTGGGCCAGGCAGCACGCGATTGATGTACTACCTGGACTTGTCTGTTCTGACCATTGATATTGAGGGTGTAGACGGAATCCACCGTAACGGTAATCGTATCGTACGGGGGAGTAGGAAAAATCGTTTCAACCGGGGCAATCTTGTACGAGTCACCTGTTTGGGCTCCAAAGTCATACAGTAAGCTGAAACTACTGTCTCCTGAGTTCCAGAAATATACTTTGTTGCTGTCCCGGTACATATATTCCGTATCGGGACGATAATTACAGGAATAGGTGTGCCTTCGCAATCGACTACAAGTAGTGCCATTGATTACTGTGTCTCCCTGAACCGTGTATGAATTGTAGGAGTAATAAGTGGCTGATAAAAAGTTAAGGGTGTAGTGCCATTTGGCTCCATCCGGTGCCCAGGTTTGGGAAAATCCTGAGGTAGAGACAAAGAGCAGGGTCAAGAGTAAAAATTTGAATTTCATGGTAGTAATAGGTGAGTTGATAGAGGTTTTCTGTATAGCAATGTGTTTTTACGGGTGAATATCCTGGATACAGGATCAAAAGTAATCTTCCAGGAGAATATCTTGGATATAGGATCAAACTGTAATCTTCCAGGAGAATATCTTGGATATAGGATAATAATGTGCTGTTACGGATTCACTACAAGTAATACACAACCTTGGAGGGAATCCCCCTAAAAATCCAGGGATCATTTTTTATATCCAGGGTGGTCATTCTTTATATCCAGCCTGATCATTCGTTTATTTCCTGTGATCAATATTTATATCCAGGATAATCATTCTTTTATTTCCCGTGATCAATATTTGACTTTGTCTGCCCCAGTCCTTTACACAAATTATTACACCCTGAAAAAGAAGGGGTTGTCTAGTACAGCTGAAAAAAAGTGCTTGAAAATTGGCTGAAGGGCTTGCGGCTTTCTGCGGGATGCGTATATTTGCATTCCGTTCTTAAATGGTCCGGTAGTTCAGTTGGTTAGAATGCCTGCCTGTCACGCAGGAGGTCGCGGGTTCGAGTCCCGTCCGGACCGCCAACTATAACGGCAAATGCCTGATTCTTCATTGAGTCAGGCATTTTTGGTTCTATTTATGCCTCCCTAACACCGCAACATCAGGCAAACAAATTCTACTCCCCCCCAGCTACTGGTTCCACCCCGCAGACGCCTATCATGAATTCAATGGCTGCGTAGCCAATGCAAAACCAAGTCCAGCCCCGTAGCCCTATGTTCGTCAGGATCATTTTTGAGATCTTCCATACTTGCATGGAGGTGTTGAAAAGCATGTTCCGCATCACTTAACCCTTGTCGTTTCTTCATTTGCTCCAGGAACTCCAGTAGCAGGTGTTCGAATCTTCTTTTGCCATTGACTTTTTCGAGGTGATAGTCCAGTTGCCGCAGATGGTTGTCAAGCCCCTCCACATCTCCCAACTGATAGGAAATAACCACCTGAACCAGCCGGGCACTCAAAATCAGATCCTGCCGAACCCCTGAGGTAGCTGTTTCAAGTAGACGGTTGTTCCATTTAGCTGCGAGTTTATACTTCCCTTGTAGAAAATAAATGTTCACGAAGCTGTGGTAAAAAGCAGTGATCCGGGAAGGCAGGGCCATGGCGGCAATGATCTTCTTATGCCGGTGAAATTTCCGGATCACCTCTTCCCCAGCCTCCCAATCTGAAAGGAGGAGAGCGTATTGAAGCCGATTGTAGAGCTCACCTTGTAAGGCTTCTGATTTCTCAAGTGGCGAAGGAAATGGTCCCTCTTGCAGGAGTTTGATGGCCTCAGGAAAGTGGGTAAGGTTTTCGGTTGCCAGAGAAAGGGATAAAAAATTATTGACAGCCGCGATGAAATCTAGAGAGCGCTCTTCCCGTAGGAGGGGCTTGCCTTGCCAAAGCCTGAAGATGACCAGGTGGTGGCGCCAGGAAGCGTTTATATTACCTTCCAACTGGTGAATGAGTGCCCGGCACAAATGGTGGTTGATCCGAATATCAAAGCAGGAAGTACGGGGGATGCTTTTTATGAGAGGATGCTGCTTGAACTGTGTCAGGAAATCAATCGATTCCTGGCCTCGGGGACGGGCAGATTTTCGGGATTGGGAAAACAAGAGATCCCTTTGTTCCAGCATTTCATACTTCATCGCCACCGTCTCGGCGACCTCCCGCATTTCCGCCAAGCGTTTTCCCAGTAAAACCCAGTCCTTAAGTTGCTGCCCTTCCATCAAAAAGCGACGTTCAGTTCTGAGAATCTCCAGCAATGATTCATGCAGTTCGATCTCTTCGGCCACCTTCTTTGCTTTTTTCAGCATTTTCCACGCCAACTTGAATTGAAGCTTTTTCCGGAGAAACAATGCATCCTCCAACATTTCACGGGCACGTACCACCGCGGGTTTGTCCTTTGATCCACGTCGTCTGAAGCTTCTCATGGCATCCAGGATCATCTGCTGAAGATAGCTTTTGTTGAAAGCGTAGTTAACCATGAATTCTTCGTCCTTCACCTGCTGTTTGAACTCGTCCTCGCTGTGGGGAGAAAAATTCGTCAAAGCTCCGAATAGCTGAAGGTACAGGGAGGGCGTTTCGTCACCTCCCTTCCGTTTGGAAGGTCTCTTTGCCTGGCCGGCATATTGATATACCTGGCGGATCTCAGATGGTTCCAGGCTGCGGACCAATTCCAAAAGATAGAAATCAACCATGGGGTAAGTCAAAATAGTGGAAGATCAATTTAGCCTTTTTTGAGTATTTATCATGGGTTGGGGACAATATTCTAACCAACACAACACATAGCATAGGTCAAATAAATCATGGGAATTCGTTTTCCCTCTTCTTCCTCAATCGCGACCATTGTGAAATCTTAATTAATACCCAAACGGAATGAATTATTCAGAGAGCAATTACAGCTTACACTACTCCAGTGATTTCAAAAAGATTGAAGTGCTGGACAGCAACGGTGACCTTGAAGCGACCTATGACCTGACGACCTCGCAATCGGCGGTTCAGATAGGATTTGCATCAGGCGTCTATTCGGTTAACACCGTTGACCGTCCCAGTTCCACCACCGTATCAATTGATGCGGCCAGGGACCCGGATTTGAGTTTCAACTCTTCAATTACTGGGGGGATCGTGGTGATCGACCTCAGGGATATGGGTCGGGCAGGAGACCCACAGGTCGGGACCTATGAAGTGGCATTTGACCTGGAAGAGGAATCTGTAAAAATCTGGTATGAATCAGGCCCATGGGCCTTGAGATTCAATTTCTCCGATGCAACAACCTTTTCCTACCAATGAGCATTGCGCTACACAATTACGGATATACGGCACTGTCCTCCGTCTATGGGAAGATCAGTCAAATTCTGGTCACCTATCCGGGCGATGCCTCGGAGATTACGGCTGATGATATCTATGAACGGTACGGCCAGTTGTTCGAAGCTTTCGGAGACAGAGTGGTATTTCTGGTCCTTGCCAATTTTGAGGGGAATCCCAAGGAGTTCAACCAAGTTCAAAATATCGCGAAAGAGGAATTTGCAAAAGCCTTGAAGCGGTCACATCTATACCCATCTCCTCATTTGATCCACCTTCCGGCACCCTTGGCCAGGGGCTGGAAGGAGCGAGGAAAAAACAACTACAACCACAGTGAGTATGTACAGGACCGGTTTTGGCTACTGAGGGGGGCACAAGGAGAAGGAGCCTTGCTGGAACCCTATCGGACCCTGGAACTGGGAAAAGGGAGAGGGCAAGAGAAAAATGGAATGGTCGCAGAGCAGGTGGCAAGTGCAACAGGATTCCTGATTCGCCCTTCATCGGTCTATTTCGAAGGCGGCAACCTTTTAGTAGGGGATGACTATGCATTGATCGGGAAAGAAACCTGGCTGCAAAACCAGGAATTGTATGGTCCTGAACTGGACCAGGGAACCTTCACCACAAAGATGAAAGAATTGCTGGGGATCAGATACCTGGTTTGGATCGGGGAGGAAGGCCAGCCCAAATTGAACATCCAGGTAGATCAGGGGAGATTTAATTGTCAGCCATTCTTTCACCTGGATCTCTTTCTGACCCTGGGAGGAAAAGATTCAGATGGGGATGAATTGATCTTTCTTGGAAAGATCCGACCAGATCAGGTTGACGGTTGTAATGAAGAAGAAGAGGCAGAACTGGTACGTCTCAATGGGCAATTGGATGAGGTGGAAGCTGAATTGAGAAAATATGGTCGGGAAATACCGGGGCCCAGATTTGAGGTGTGGCGGCTACCGATAGGAGGAAAGATGGAGAGGGGATTGGACGGGAAGCGAAGATTTACCCCTTATTCTTACAACAATGCGCTGGTAGAGTGGTTTCACGGCGTGCGCAGGATATTCCTCCCTTCCTATCCGGGTTGCGAAAAAAACGAACAGGAAATCCGTGAGACGCTGGTAGGCCTGGGTTTCAAAGTGACCTTTATCCGTAACGCCTTTGACCAATATGCCCGCCAGGGAGCTTCCCTCAATTGCATCACCAAAGTACTTCAAAGATCCAGTTACTAACCGAATCCTTACCATGAAAAGAACGATTGCATTTCTGACCGCAGGTGTATTTTGCTTGCTTCTCTTCACCGAGACGTATGCCGACGACAGCACCTCCACCAGCACCTCCATTCATCCTTCCATTGATCTCCTGGAGCAAAAACAACTCCTGTTTCAGGATCGTCTGGAATTGCGGCTCGATAAATTTGACATCAAGTACCAGGACTTTGAACAGCGGAACAACCGGGAGACCTGGATCATAATTGGCTCCATTTTCGTGGTTGGTTTGGCTTTGTATGGAGGTTGGCGGCAAGGGAAGAACACCTTGATCAAGGCGGCTCAGGATAAAGCGATGGCCGCGGTGGACAAGCACTTAAAGGAACAACTTCCAGAGCAGGTGGATAAAGAGGTCAAAGAAAAGGTTGATGCGCTTCTCGATGAAAAGAAACACATCCTGCTGGCAATTCTCAGTGATTACGAGGAGGTCGCACAACTCAAGGCGATCAGCCGGATATGCATCCTCGCGGATTCCGAGGAGCAAGGGCAGGATTTAGAGGATTTCCTCAAGGGCAAGGGGTTTGTGCAATCGTTTTGGCAGGTTCCCAAGGACAACCAGCCCCTCGCTGAAGCAGATTTGTACATTTTTCACCGGGAATTAAAGACGATAACTCCTGAATTCCTGACCAACCAGTGGATCAACGACTGTATTCAGCAACCGGTTGAAGGGGCACTTTACCTCTACTTTGGCCCTCGAAACGAACAGCTTGACACCCGCAATCAGATTCTTGGTTTTGCCAATTACCGGGAAAAGCTGGAAGACAACCTTTTGCAAAAACTCGGCGGTTCCCATGTCTCCAAGTCGAACCTCAGTCTATAATCATTGCTATGAAAAGAGAAGTCAACCATTATTTCACCAGGGTATTGAACTCCCACAACCGGAATAAGTTACCTGCCAAGCAACTCCAGTCTTACAAAGAGCTGAGAATAGAAGTGGCCACCTTTCTACAGCAGACCTATCGCCTACATGAAGAAAGGGTGGGAGAGCCGGTCAATGCAGGGTCCTACGAAAAGGGAACTGATATCAACCTCCGATTCGACCTGGACCTGATAGTTCCATTTTGCCACGGTTTTTGTAAAGGAGCCAAAGGAATCAAGAATCGCCTGTTCAAGGATTTGGAGAAGCGATTCAAGGACCGGGCCCTGGTGAAGAATGGGAGGGTTGCAGTATGCCTCACTTTTGAAGTCCCACCCCACACCATTGAGATCGATGTGGTACCTGGAATGGAGATAAAGCCTGGTGCCTACAAATCAACCTCCAAAGATGATGAGGGTAGATTTTTGGTCTTGTATGACCGGGAGGCATCCAAAGAATTGGTTACCAATGTACAGCGCCAGATTCGGCTGGTTAAGCACAACCAGCCACCCTTTCGTCCCGTCATCCAGCTCCTAAAAGTCTGGAAAAAGCACCACGACCGGAAATTAAGCTCTTACGCCATCGAGCTCATGGTTTACGATGCTTTCAAAAGAGGGAAATACCCTGAAAAGAAATTTCCAGTCGAAAAGATGCTCTTACACACCCTGGAATACAATGCACGTTTACTGGCGCAAAATTGCTCCCTCAAGGAAATCGGTTCCGGAGGAGAGTGGCATGACTTCGTGAAGCCAGGAAACAAGGTGAACCTCTCCGGGATATTCAACAAAATGGCCCAGGCCATCAGGGACCGGGATATCGACAGACTCAAGGACTATTTCCCTGTGAATCCCAAATACGACCTGCCCTGATCCATTTACCCATAAATAAAAATCAAGATGACAAATCAAATGCCGAGCATCGAAAAGCTCATTCTATCCGGTGCCAACCTGATCCAGGTCATTAGCTATGAAACCTTTCGGGTCCATGCAGAAGTGAACCATGCCGCAGAAAAACTGGAATGGAACTGGTATGTCTGGAGCAGAGTGGAGGGATTGAAGAAATGGAATTGGGACCAGGGAAGCTTGCAAAATCAAGGAGAAGAGCAGTGGAAAGAACTCAGGAAGGCTGAGGAAATACTCCAACTGTTTGCTGGTGAGGGGGTGAAGGGACTTGATCCACTGCCTGCAAAGTCGATCCTGATACTGGAAGACTTCCATTTTGAATTGAACAGCCAGGAAGTCGGAGAAAGAGCCATCAATGCCATCAAAAGGCTTCGCAACATTGCCTTGCAGAAACCAGCAGAAAAGGCCTTGATCATGCTGCAGCCCTATTATTTCCTGCCTAAAGATTTGGAGAAAGAGGTCAGGTTGGTAGAGATGCCTTACCCGGATGTGGAGGACATTGAGGAAATCCTAAAGACGGTGGCCGAAAAGCAGGGATCACCCCTGACTGGCGATATCTCTAAGCGGGTCTTGAAGGCGGCATTGGGGATGACAATGTCAGAGATGGAAATCGCATTCGGCAAGGCATTTGTCGAGGCAAAGCAGGTTTCGGAAAAAGAAATCCCCATCATCATATCCGAAAAGGAAAACATCATCAAGAAGAGCGGTCACCTGGAGTATTTCCATCCCAGGGAAAGTATCAGCGATGTGGGGGGATTGAAGAACCTGAAAGAATGGGCCGAACGGCGGAACAAAGCCTTTGGAGATGGGGCAAAAGATTTTGGCCTCGACACCCCCAAGGGAATATTGCTATTGGGCATACCCGGAACCGGAAAGAGCCTGTTTGCCAAGGCGATTGCGAACCAATGGCAATTTCCTCTTCTCAGGTTGGATATGGGGAAAATCTTTGGAGGAATCGTGGGCGAGTCGGAAAGAAACATCCGGGAAGCACTGAAAATAGCCGAAGCACTTGCGCCCTCCATCCTCTGGGTGGATGAAATTGAAAAAGGCCTTTCCGGGATCGGCTCTTCAAATATGTCGGATGGCGGGACCTCCGCGCGGGTACTGGGAACTTTTCTGACCTGGATGCAGGAAAAGGAGGCCCCCGTATTTGTAGTTGCTACCGCCAATAACCTTACCCTGCCTCCCGAATTGCTCCGAAAAGGGAGAATAGATGAAATATTCTTTGTAGACCTGCCCGGCCCCAAATCCAGAAAAGAAATATTTTCCATTCACCTCAATCTCAAAAAGCGAAAGCCCATAGACTTTGATCTGGACGACTTGGTCGCACATAGCAAGGGCTTTTCAGGGGCGGAGATCCAGGAGGCAGTGAAGGAAGGCTTGTTCGTGGCATTTGATCAAGGAAGAAAGCTGGAAACCAGGGATATCCGTGATGCATTGGATAAAACCTATCCCTTGGCAAAGGTCATGGGGGACCAACTGGATGAATTGCGGAAATGGGCCAGTGGAAGGACAGTGATGGCATCGGAGGAGGAGTTTGACGGGGTAGATGTCAACCAAGGGGACGAAGACCGACCTGTTTTGCCCCAGGAATACAACAACCCGTTCATCAAGAAAAAACGCAACCAATAATCCGATGTCCATCCTTTACTTCAAAGAATTAGCAGATCATCCCGACCAGGCTGCTCAACTCCAGCAACAAACTTTCCGGACCCTGAGCCCATTTTATGGCTACCTCAAGAATGCTATAAAAAGCTACAAAAACCGGGAAATAGTTGCGGATTGGGAACCCGCTCCTGAATACTTTGTCCAGCTCGTACCCCTGCACAGGGTTTATCTGATTCAATCATCCTCCCGCATCAGGTTAAAATTCAGTCGGGGATGGTACCGGGTCAAGGGGCTTACCGGGTCACCAGATTGGCAGGAAGCTATCCGAATCAAACTAGCCAATGGGGAAAAGCTGGAGTTAACGGTTGACCAGGGCCAGCAAAAACGCTGGGAAGGAGAACAATACGTACAACTTGAGCTGGATCAGGAGGTGGAAGCAGTTGTCTGGGGATTTGATAAGATCGACTTGCTCCCAGTCTGGGTGGATGCTGAAGCGATTAGGACCATTTCCCAGGCAGGCAAACCACTGGATTTTACCGTATCGGAAGAGGGCATCTCCATCAGCAGCTATGTCAACCCTAAAAAGCAACTGTTGATCAATGGCATTTCCCTGCCCTATGAAGTGGAAGAAGCTGAGTCTGAGCTTTCAGGGTTTGACCATTTTGATTTGTCTCCGTCTGTGAGGATCAAAGAATTGAATCAAGCCCCATTCAAAGGCCGCACCCCAAGGATCATCACCGCTACCACAGCGCCTCCCGCCTCAGTTTCTGCAAGGGAAATCCCTGATTTCTGGAAGCAATACCCCAGTGAGATCGGGAAGTTTAAGCTTCCCGGAACCGAGCTCTCCATGGAGAATTCCCTGCGGTTGGAATACCGGGTATCCGATCCGGACAAGATCAGCATAGAATCGACACTCACCTCAGAGAAAGGGATACAATTCCAGGTCAGAGAGGTGAAAAGGAATAAAACACCCGCAGACAATTATTGGATTCAACTGCTGGAACCGGACAAGGAAACAGAAGATGGGACCTTTGCTTCCAGATCATCCTTGGACTATTTCTTTGATGAAGACGTAGAGGTCACAGTGCTAGGGAGGAATGGAAGTAAGCATAAGAATGGAAACCAGGGCCAGAAACACCTTCAGATAGACCGGCAACACCGGAATTTCGAGGAGAAGAAGATCGTGCTTCGGGAAAAGGGCAAGGGGGGAAGGTACTATCTCCCTGCAAAAGGGGAAAGATTACAGGTACGGGTCAATACCCACAACCTACGCATGCAGCAAGAAGCCATTAAAGCCTTGCAAAACCAACCCATTAGGCACCACAAAGCACTGTTGGACCTGTTTCAACCCCGGAAAGACATCAAGTGGGTCGAGTTCGAACCTGAGCGAATTGACTTATGGTTTGTACTGACCAAGGAAGACAGAAAGGGAACGGCCGAGCAAAGAAGATTTGTGGAAAAGGCAATCGCAACCCCTGATTTTGCCATCCTGGAGGGACCACCCGGATCAGGCAAGACAACTGCCATTATAGAGCTCATTCTGCAATTGACCCTTCTGGGAAAGAAAGTTCTTTTTTGCGGATCAACCCATGTCGCCATCGACAACGTGCTGGAAAGGCTAAAAACGCAGGACTTGTTGTCTTTGGTGATGCCCCTGCGGATTGGTGCATTGGACCGGATTCAAGACGATATCAGAGAATTTCAATTGGGCGAAATGGTCAGTGCGCATCCTGAAGTCGGAGAGGATTTGATCCTCGACGCTGCCAATCTGGTTTGCGGAACTACCATCGGAATCCTGCAGCATCCCTTTTTCAAAATGAGACCTGAAGAAGAACCTGCTGCCCCGAGGTTTGATTACCTGATCATTGATGAATGCAGCAAGACCCCGTTTCAGGAATTCCTGGTACCGGCCGTCTACGCCAAAAAGTGGGTCTTGGTAGGTGATGTGATGCAATTGTCCCCGTTCACCGATCGGGAGGTAATCGTCAGCAACCTGAAAGAGCTGGAGTATGGTGAACGTCAGGTAGGGGGAAAACCGAAATCTATGACCCTGCCCGTGGCGCTTCAGCAAGCCTGTCTGATCATCAACAAACTGGACCGGTTTGAGAACCGTATCATCCTCAAACTCGATCTGGAAACCATTCAACATTTCCAAAGGGAGATTCCTAAGCGGGATATCAGGAAAATGAAGGGGATTCAATTTGGGATCGTTACCCAGAAAGAGCCAACCAAGCCTGCTCCGGGAAACTTCCATCATTGGGGAGCGCACCGGCTGATCAAAGAGGAAGCCATCCGATTGGCCGGAATGGACGTCATCCTGGTAGAAAGCAAAGTGTATGCGGAGGTCCAGGACTACCTGCCTACCAATTTTACCGTAGTGGGGGATAACTATTGGGAGGACTCTTCCCACGGCTTTCGGTTCAACTATATGGATCGACCGGGAAGCGGGAAAAATGATTTCTATTTATGGGATCGAGGGAACGATTTCAATGGAGGCATACAAGTATCAGATCACTACAATCAATTTTTCAAGGAAAAGTCATGGGCCGAAGAGATTGCCTGGAGACTGGTCAGGAGGTATGAACTGAGAAGCAAGGGGGAAAGCGAGAAGTCTGAAAAGTACAACCGCCATATCGAGGACCTGAAACCCCGAACCCGGGATATTGATGATGCACTGTTCCGCATCGAGAACTTCTCTCTGCCTTCCGTTCTTGAGGGACTACAGAAAGGGATTCGCGGGAGAAGAAGCATGAACCCAAGGTTTGAATCCACCTTAACCGCAGGGTTTTCCAAATCTGAGTTGGCCTGCCGACACGAAAAGCTGATCTGGCAGCACCGGATGCATGGAGAAATATCAGACCTGCCCAGGGATTTGTTTTACCAGGGAACAGCATTGAAAGATTCCCCGATGTTGGAGGAGGAAAGGAAATGGGATTACCGTCGCTATCCAAAGAGAAGGACCTGGCTTCATGTAGTGGAGCCAGGAAGACAATATGGGAGCAGAAATGGGCAAGAAGTGAACGCGATCGAAAGGGAGATCAAGGCCTTTTTGAAATTTGCCTCATCACATAAAAACCCCACCCACCCGGAAGGAATCTGGGAAATCGCCGTACTCACCTTTTACCGGGGACAAGAGAGAGCCCTGCGGGAAATGCTGAAGAAGCTGTTTTCCTACCCAGAAAAGTACTCCGGAGGGCGATTTGACCGGAAGGCAAAGCACAATGTCTATGTAAAACTGAATACGGTTGACAAGTTCCAGGGACAGGAAGCGGATTTGGTACTCCTGTCAATGGTTCACAATACCAGGGTCGGGTTCATGGACAGTCCGAACCGGCTCAATGTGGGCATCACCAGGGCCAAATTCCAATTGGTGATCGTAGGAAACCAGGAATTCTTTGCAAACAGTGGAAGGCGAAAAAACGATGTCTCTGACCTGGAATCATTGGCGAGTAAAACCCAAACTATGGAGGTAAACAAATGAAAGCGAAACTGAGCCGAAAAGTCACCGTTGAAGAATATACCCTTTTTGCGGAATTGGATATCAATATGCCCCGCCCGGATATTCAGAAGTTTCTCCTGAACCGACTCGATTCACAGGATAGTTTGGATCTCAAGGTAAAGATGTACCTCTCAGAGATCGGTCTCATTTCCAACCAATCCCAGTTGACCCAGCGAGGGAATCAGGTTCTGGATTCGGGAAAGCTGGACATCCGGGAAATGGGGGGCTATAAAGTGCAAATGATCGTCCATGATCCCGCAATCGGAATGAAGTTGATCAGCATCAAGCGTGAGACGCTGAATTTCCCGGAAAAGGACCCCCAGCTTCAGCAATTACCTGTCGCCAATCCCCAAGGGAATACAACCAGGGAGGAAAGCGTCTTCTTGATCAGCAGGGATGGAAACAGAGAGGCATTTATGTCTGCAAAGCGAGGGGTTACATTGCTGAACTTTGGCAGGGATGAGAGAGTCAAGGGCTTTTCAGAAGGGAAAAAAAAGAAATTGACCCTGACCTGGGAAGTCAACTCAGACAGCTCCCAAAAGCTACGGTTGGAAGGAAACCTGGAAACCTCTGGAGCCGCAATTGATACCGGTCAACTCAAAATAGAGCATTTCTTTACCGGAGATGTGATCCAACTGATTCGAAGCATCACCGGAAACCCTGAAAATGAAAACTTAAGTTGGAACAGCAGCATCGGAAGGATGCAAATTCCCTTTGAGCAGACCGCTTCGGACCAGATGAGAGAATCCTTCCAGGGATCATTTTCGGTTGCAACCAGCGAATTTGAGTACGGCGAGTTCGACCAGGCCCGGTTGGAAGACATCCCCCTGATGCCCGCCAGTGACGTCGATGCCCAAAAGTGGAGAGATTGGCTGCTGGACCAAAGAATCAGCCAGGAATTTGTGACCCCCCGGGCCTTTGTGGTGGCACAGGAATCCATCTGCCAGGATACCCCGATCCGGAACTTCGACCTTCACCCCACCCAAGCAGAGGCCTATCTGGACCAACGTTTCACCAAAAAGAAAGAATCGGACGCCTTCTGGAACCTGGCCACCACCATTGACCTGAATCCATTCGGGAAATCAGAGCGGCCAATGGACCCCTTGCACTTTTCTCCGGGAGAGAAGATACAAGTGTCTGAATTGGCCAGTGCTTTGACAAATGGCGAGCCCCTGAAAAGCGTCATCTATATCGACAGGTACACCAACAAGCAGGGACAACAGGAGTTACTGTCCGCGCTCGCATCCTGTTTTCAAATCAGTCCTGAAGGAACCATGGCGGTGATCAGCCTCCATGACAATAGCAGAAGTGATTACCTGACCCAAAACAATCCGGAGATCATACCCATAGACTATAAACCAATCGGAAAACTGGACCACGACCGCTACTGGCTATTTGAACGGAGCAATGGTGAACTCCTGGTATGGAACTGCACCAGGTCTCTTGACTTTCTTCAACTCGGGTCGGGAAAAGACAGCTCCGGTTTGGAAGGAAAAGTGATAGAGGGTGCGGTCAGCTTTGTCCCAATTGATCCGTCCTTGGAATTGTTTTCGGAATTGCTGCAAAGAGAAGTCAACAAACTACTTGGGAGAAATAAGTCATGAAAATCGAAGCAAAAGACAAGACGATCAGCAGGGACTACTCCGCGAGAATCCTGGAAAATATCTGGGTGGAAAAACCGCCCGGCAATGAGACAAAATTAGCCGGAAAGCACCTGTTGTTGGGACCAGAAAAGCTGACCCCCATCCTGGAGACAATTCAGAACGCCCAAAAGAGCATCGCGATTTGCTCCAGGGTATTGAGTGCTCCTCAAGTCCTCAAAGCCTTGGCACAGGCTCATCAAAAAGGAGTTCGCATTTATATCCTGCTGAACGAAGATGGGGGTGGAAAAGGGAAGTGGTTTACTGAGCTGGCTTCCCTGGGCTTGATCAGGTTGACCGCGAAACTCCCAGGGACCTTGCTCATTGCAGACAGAAAGAAGGGGATTTTCCTGAATGCTCCCTTGCAAGAAGGATTTGAACATTTGCAGAACCTGGCCATCCGGTTGGACAACTACCAGGTTGATTCACTTTTCTATTTCTTTTGCCATCAGTTTTGGGAGAATTCGCAAGCTGAGGTCCGAAGTGGGAGACAGCTAAAGAACCCCAAAGAAACAATGGACTCCCCCTTTGGCGCGATTCCACTGGTAGACCCGGTTCTCCGGGAAAGCAAAGTGAAGGATTGGTTACACCAGTCCTTGCAGCCGGGAAAAGCTATGCTCGCCTATTGGCCCAATATCAGAAATGAAAATCCGGTCTTTTCCTTACCGGAAGCCGGGGTGCTGAAGGGGGAGATCATCACCTCCATCCAGGGAAATAACCAAAACGCATTGCAAGAGGCGGTCAAAAATGGGATTTCAATCTATGCAACCGGATCCGACCAACTGCCGATGGCATCTTTTGTCGCGATTGCAGGGGAAGGGGCCTGGATCCTACCGGAGAGGACGTTGCAGGACAAGGACTATCCCTACCTTATAAAGTTGAATTCACATCAGGAGGTAGAATTGAATGCCTACTTCCAAAAAATCAAACAAGAATCTGAATACCGGTTCTACGGCCAACAGTCTTATGCTCAAGTCAAAGGAAATTTCTATCCACTGGAGGGCCTGGATTTAGCAAAACCTCAAGCGGTTCTGCCCTCGGTGGTCGACCAGCAGGTGTACACCCTTTCCCTGGACGAGTTGGCCCAAACACCCTGGGAGCAAAAATTAGCCGAGAAGGAACTTTTGGCCCTCAAGGTGGATTACCAAATACGACTGCTTCCTGAAACGGCTCCGGGGGGCGCTCAATTGGACAAGCTCTATTCCGAGTGGAATAAGATTCAGGCCAGGTTTGATGACAAACTGGAAGAGATGGAAGCATTCCTCGGTTTGCTGGAGAGCCAAAGAACTTCGGTGGCCGACCGGGCAAAGCGGTGGTTGAGTGGGTTTCTGACCGGGAAATCACAGCGGCTCAGTGACCACGATGAGAAAATAAAAGTGTGGAAAGCACTGGCCTTGTCCGATAGCGGGATTGAAGCGGCTCGAAGTCATTTTACCGCCATCAATTCACTCTTGGAAGAGATTGAGGTCGATTCGCAGGAGATCTCTATGAAAATAGAGGAGGGAAATGCGAAGGCCAAATTCGAAGAGAACAAAGACCGGCTGAAAGAGGAGTTGGCTGAATTGCAAGAGGCACAGACCCAATATGAATCTGAGCTGGAAAACTGGGAGGATACCTCCTTGGTTTTGTTGGAACAATGCGAGCAAGAGGTCAGGGAGCAAAAGGCTGAATTTGTCAACAGGTATTTTGGCCCCGTATCTGAAAATGATACCTCCAAGCAGGGAAAGAAACTGGTTCAATCAATTGGGATTGCTTTTTCGGTTGAGGAATGGGACAAGGGTAGGAGTGAGGTGCAAAGATTAAGAGGGGAATACAGGAAAAAAGGAAAAGGCGGACGGACGGAAAGCGATTTGCTGAAGGAAATGGTGAAGGAGATCGAATCTATTGATGGTGTTCTCAACGCGCATCAAAGGGATCGAAACCGCAAAAAAGAAGAGTCGGAAAAGAAGGTGAAGACCAGCTTGGTACAGATTGCCCAGCTGGAAGCCAAGGTCGCTGAAGACTTTGTTTTTACCCGGAACCCGCAGGATAAAAAGCAGAGCAAGCTGAAGTCGATGAAGGGTAAATCCACGCATAGCAAAGCACCTGCAAAGAACAGCATCGAACCGCTCAGGCCCCAGGATATTCCCCAGGAGGAACTTCCCTTAGTAGGAGAACTTCTCAGCAATGGCAAGGACAGGTACCTGGCAATAGCAACCTGGGATGAATACGAAGAGGGAAAGATTGAGGCTACCCGGTTCAAGGCCAAATTGGTGTGTAAACAAGAAAATTTACAATAGCATGGAAGAAGAAAAGATAATCATAGAGATCGATGAAGAGGGCAGGATCACCGCCGACCTGGAAGGTTTTACCGGGGAGGTATGCGAGGTAGAGATCAAGGCATTGCTGGAAGGCCTGGCGGAGATCAACCGCATTGACAAGAAGGACGACTATTTCCAGGAGGTCAATGTAGACCAACGAAGGGACCAAGGCAATGTCAACCGATTGGGGAGTTCAGAATGAAATTGAATGTCCACGCCATCGAAGCACGGTCTTATGTCAATGGCCCCGGAGCCCGGTTCGTGATCTGGGTGCAGGGTTGTACCCTGGCTTGCCCAGGCTGCTGGAATCCACAATCCTGGGACATGGGAATCCGCTCAGCCCTGGAAGTCGATGCTATCATTGACCAGATCGAAGAACACCACGCAACCCTGGACGGGGTTACATTTTCGGGCGGAGAACCTTTCCTGCAACCATTGCCCTTGGTGAGCATAGCCCGTAGGGTACAGGAAATGGGGCTCAACGTGTTCATCTTTACCGGATTTGAATTGTCCGAGCTGACTTCTCCTGATCAGCAAAGCCTCCTTGGCCTTGCGGATTGGGTGGTGACCGGCAGGTACCGGTCTGGAGAAAGGATATTTGGTCATTCCCTGCGATCCTCCTCGAACCAGAAGATCCATTGTCTGACTGAGGAGGCTTTTCCGCTTGAGGGGACTTCTTTTGAGGGGACTTCTTTTGATGGGGCTTCGGTCTCTGGGGAGGCTTCTCCCGTTGATGGGGCTTCTCCCATTGATGGGGCCTTGCCTCCTCAGGAAGTGAGGCAACCAGAAATAGAAATATATATAGACGAATCAGGGCAACTCCTGACCACCGGATTCCCAGATCATAAACTTAGAAAATTCCTGAAATCATTATGAGTGCATACATAGAAACAGTGACCCCAATGGTGAACACCCAGGTGCTCATCGAGGCCCTTTGTCAAATGGGCTTTAAGAAAGAACACATTGAGCACAGCACCTCGCCGGTACAGCTGTTTGGCTTCGAAGGTCTTCAGAGAAACCAATCCGCCCATATTGTCATTCGCAAACACCATGTCGGAATGGCTTCAAATGACCTTGGATTTTTAGAAACCCCGACCGGCTACCGGATGATTGTGAGTGATTATGACCGCAGTAGGTATGGGACCAAATGGTTGGCAGACCTGGTCGTTAAATACCAAGCGATCATTGCAGAGAAGCAGCGGAAACTGGCAGAACTTCAGCAAACAGAAGTTGATGACCTGCGGGCTGCTCAGAGCGCCTTTGATCAAAAGCAGCGCGAGGCTTCGATCGCAAAGGAGCAGGCAGCCCTGGAGAAGATCAAAGCCGAGCAGGAAGCCATCGTGGAAAATCGCAAGCAAGCGATCCAGACCAAAGCCGAGGAGATGGGCTATGAAGTGGTTGAGAAGCGAAGGGGAAAGAAAGTGCAGTTGGTTTTGATGCGGGTGAGGTGAATTGGGAGGAAACTGTGGAAGGTGCTATGTCAGCTATGTAGCAATTGACAGGTAGTTCCAAATATTCCTAAAAAAGGGGAAGAGTTCTCCCTCTACTTCTTCAGTTCGGCTGAAAATGTTGTGTTCATTATTCAGCCGCCTTAATTCACCAAATAGTAATCCAGTGTATAGTTTTTCAATCAGGAATCTCAAATATGTCACCCAATATATTCCTTCATCGACCTTTATCAAGGGGTAGGTCCTTAAGATTCTGAAATCAATATCTGAGTAATTATCTGCTTTTTCAGGAAGACAGAATGAGTCCAAAAATTCACAATTTGCCACGTAGTCAGCATCTTTGGGAACATCTAACTTTGTTCGCCCTGGTTTGGGGAGCTGTAAGATAGGCATAATCAAAGAAAGAACCCTTTTCATATAGTCCCAACTATTTACGCAGCCTTTTTCAGCCAAGAAGTGGTTGATTAACTCGCCCAACCTCTCATCCTTCGCTGCAAATTCAAATAGATGAACCAGTTTGTAAAATTCTGTAACGAATACATTTAAGGGGAAGAAGTTTGTGATTTCACTCACAGGATAAGAAATGCAAAAGGAAAGGGAAGAATACCTGAGCATTCCTGGCAATTTTGCTGAGGACTCACCTGCAACTTTATCCCTTAGGTCAATCTTTTGATTTAGAGCGAGATAACCTTAAATAACCTCAACTCTGCACCCGGGTCATTATCCGCGTAGTTTTCATCCTCTCCTTCCAGCGCATATTCTAACCACCTTAAGGACGATTCAGAATTGATGATAATTATTTGACCTCCATGGTTTCTTGCAGCCTTTGATGCCTTCTTCCATATGTCTACACCTACTTGGTGATTCTCTCCGCTGAACCACCGCATTTCCCCTTCCTTTTGATTTATGAGGAAAAAGTGGATTTCTCCCTCTTTGAGTGGTTTATTATCAAACCCGAGAAAATGAGTCGCAAATTGGAGTAACTTTTTTCTACTTATGCCAGCCACATAAGATTCAAATTCATTTCTCTTTTCCTCTGGGAAAATCGAACTTAATGAGAGTGTTAGATATTGCGCCGCCATATTGGATTGTAAAGTCATTTAGAAAAAAGGGGTCAAGCCATCCAGGCTCCATACACACTCTGCCCACCGCCTGGGTAGTTCGTATATATATGCTGGTACAGCTTATTAGTCTTGTCTTCTAATTCCTGATCCGGATAAGGATCTTGAGGAAGCCATTGCAATGAATCAAATATCAGCGTCCGAACTTGGGCCCTGATCTGGGTGCTTTCTCGCCAACGTTGAATCTTTAATTTTTCCGCTTTCAACTTCTCCAAGGTGTCGACTGCCACTTTCTTGACCTGTTCTTCATCCTTTTTGGAAAGAGTTTTTCCATTTCGCAAGAGATCAAAAACAGCAAGAATCTCGTCCCCCTGAAGTCCTTCCCGCATGGCGCGGGAATCTTCTTCACCCAAGTTGGACAGGAAATCCATGAGGTCATCGAATGCCTTCTGGGTGGCCTGAAGGTCCTTTCCATTATTGTAATCAGTGATGATTTCCTGATACTTTTCATAGAAATTTAGTCGGATTGGGTTTTTCCGGACCATGTCCTTCAATTTCTTGTCAATGGCCTTCTGAAGGTCGTAAACTACTTTGTTTTTCTTCTTTGTTTTTTGAAAAGCTGACCGGAGTTTATCAAAGTCCAGATCACCAATATTTATTCCATAATCAGCTGCTGGTTCGTTGACCACATTGCTGTCAATGACAACGTGATCATCCACCATGCGCTGCAATTCAAGCATCAACTCCGTTATGTCGGCAACCTTGACCTTCTTGTTCAATTCATCATAAAGGGCTTCAATGGCATTAAACTTCTGGATGAAGGGCTTAATCTGGTCCTCTGGATACAAGGCTTTGTATTTCCGGAACACATCCCTTGCCATCACTTCATATTTGGTGCGCGTGGTTTCATTCAGGCAAATACAATTCACCCCTTCTCGGATTAATGCCAATTTTTGCATAGGCTTTGCAGTTAGCAAATCGCCTAAGGTGAAGCCCATTTCGGTTAAGTATTCCTCTACATTCTTGATAGAGGTTTCCAACTCGCCTGCAAGGGCCTCAAGGAGTTCTACGGGTCGCTCACCGCCCTCATCTTCACTTTTCCCGCCTTGTCCTCCTCCGCTGCCTCTGCCCCCCTCTCCGTACACGGAATAGGCTTTCTCCAACTGCTTGTAGACATTTCCATAGTCCACGATCAAGCCGTTTTCTTTTTCGTCATCATATACCCGATTGGCCCGGGCAATGGTTTGCATGAGGGTGTGGCCCTTGATTGGCTTATCCAAATACACAGTGGACACGCAAGGGGCATCGAAGCCTGTAATCCACATGGCACAAACGATTGCCAATCTAAAGGGGTGATCTTCGTCCTTGAATTGCTTCTCAAGATCCCTTTCTACGATTTTTTTTCGATGGGTTTCAATATCCAATCCCATCTTTTTGAACTTGGCAATTTCGTTTTGCTCAGGGCTTACTACTACGCAAACCTCCGTACTTTCAACCAACTTGAGTTGACGATTAAGGTGAAGGGCCTCCTGTTCATCCTGTGCTTTTTCAATCCGTTTCTTTAAGTCACTCACATAGTTAGGTAAGTGCTTCATGATCAAGGCATGCATTCTTACCGCAGTGGGCTTATCCAAGGCAACATACATCGCCTTTCCCTGATAGCCCCTTTCATTGAAATGCCAGACCAGATCCTTCGCAATTGCATCCAACCGTTTTTCGGAGGTGAGAATAGGATAATCCCGGGCGAACTCCCTCGCCAGCTTCCTCCTTTGGTCATCATCCAGATCCTCTCTTTCAAGAATCTCGGCCATTTTCTCGTCCAGTTCAGGTCGCTCAATCCCCAGTTTTTCGCCTCGGTTCAAATAACGTAAAGGCAGGGTGGCATTATCGTTGATCGCCTTTTTGAAATCATAGACTGAGACGTACTCACCAAAAATATTCCGCGTGAGTTCCAGTTCTTCTTTGATTATGGGGGTACCGGTGAACCCAAGGTATGATGCTTTCGGGATACCCTTGAAACGCATGTTCTGAGCGAAGGTTCCTGCCTGGGTACGGTGGGCCTCGTCCGAAAGGACGATTATGTTCTCTCGATCTGTAATTTCCGGATATTCGGTCTCCTTCTTAGGGGCAATTGAAAACTTATGGATCAGGGTAAATACGTACCTGTGATTCTCTTTGAGTAACTCTCTGAGGTGGTCACGATTCTTCGCCTTTACATTTTCCTCCTTGACTGCTCCAACACTGGTAAAAGTATCATACAACTGGCGCTCCAATTCTGATCGATCCGCCACAATAAGAAAGGTATAAGATCCTCCAAATTTCCTGTGAATCTTCTGACAGATGAAAACCATGGAGTAGGACTTCCCGGAGCCCTGAGTATGCCAAAACACCCCGAGTTTACCTTTCAGATCTTTGATGTCCTTGGCCTTTTCAATGACACGGTTCACTCCAATAAATTGGTGGTTCTTTGCTAGGATCTTTACCACATCCCCCCCAGAATCATCAAACAATATGAAGTTCTCGAACAGATCCATCAATCTGTGTCTGTCGCAAGTTCCACGTAGAAGGGTGTCCAGGCTTACGATCCCTTCTTCTTCTTCCTCGATGCGTTTCCATTCATGGAAGAACTTGTAAGGACTTGTTACAGTACCTACACGGGCATCAGTGCCATTGCTGAGAATGACAAATGCGTTGGCATGAAATAGGTGGGGGATGGTGTCTTTGTAATCGGAAAGATTATCCGTAAAGGCATTTTGTAAATCGGTGTGATGGGCTTTCAGTTCAAAGAAGACCAAGGGGATTCCATTCACAAAACCTACAACATCTGGCCTACGATCATAGAGATCCCCAACGACTTCCAGTTGCCTAACAGCAAGAAAATGATTGTTCCCAGGATTTTCAAAATCAAATACTTTGAGCCGTTTCTTTTTTAATTCTCCCTTTGCATTGGTAAAACTGACTTCAACTCCTTTTTTGAAGAGTTTATATTTCTCCTTATTGGTTCGGCCAAGGTTAAGGTCGGCGGATTTATGTTCCACTTCCTCGATGGCATGTTGGTAGGCGATCTCTGGAAGACCAGGATTATACCCTTTCAGGGCTTCCAACAAATATCTTTTCAGAATAACTTCCGATTTGTTTTCACGTCCCAGCAGTCCCTTGGGGCCAAATGTTTCCTTGGTCCAGGCAACGCTGACTTCCCAGCCCAATTCCTCCAATACATCCTGGGTGGCCTGTTCAACTAATCCGTCTTCTGAATATTCGTAACTCATAGTCGATAAATTTTAGCTGAACTTCTTGTCTAAAAGAGCAACATATCTGAGTTCATGGCCTCGGGAATCATCCCTAATTACTCCCTTGATTCCCCCATAAAAAGCGCCAAGGAACCCGGGAATCAAGCCCAGGGGATTACCTGTTATCATAATTCCTCTTCAAATTTTTGTTTCATGATTAATCGATCTTCTTCTTCAGGGTATCGAGCAAGAGCTTCAGAGTAAAGCTCTATTTTCTTCCGAAACGTCAATAAATCATCGTAATATTTATCCTTGAACTTCAGGAGTTCCTTATAATTGGGATTAAGTGGAAAAGGCAAAATCTCATCCAAGAACGCTTGACGGGCATTTTCAACATGGAGGTTTTCCTGTCCGTTAAAATTTTCATTTGCAAGGAATTCCTGATCCGTCGAGAGTTCACATTTTTCATCTGAATTAATGGAGTTACCTTTGAGGGTATTTGCCAAGTGAAACATCATTACGTCTGCCAACGCTTGCTCAACTAAGTATGAATCGCCGAATGGAATTGCCAAATCCATTTGAGACAGTCTGTACATTAGATCATTGTTGAATTTTTTTGTGTAAAGCTTTGCTAGATTCCTGTTCCCTTCTGAAACGTTGAAATTTTCAATGTTGAAATCAGGTCCGTTGACAAAATCAAGAATCTCCGTTACAAACTGAACCCTATCATATGTCTCATCAGGATCTGGGATTAGAGCTTCAAATGAATCCGACTCGATTAAATCGGACATGAACCCCTTACCCTTTTGGAGGTCTTTATGCTGCCCCTTAGGGATAATGGAATATACCTTATCCCAATAAAGGAGGCTTTTTGCACTCCATGAATTCTCGGGAAGAGATATATATGGGTAATATAGAACGCTTTCAATCATTTTGCTGAAGATTTATAATTTTCAAGTAAGCCAATCAAGCACTCTTTGATTTCACCATGAAACGACCTTGCCGTTTCTCCATCCAAAACATTGGGATGGGCTGCCTTATTCCTGTAAGTATCAGTAATGGATTGAATTGAATCCAAATACTCTTTTTCTAAAAGGTTTTCCTGAAAGTGTTGAAGGGTAAAGGATCTGAAATTTTGTAACAAAGGGCTGGCTCGATAGGTATTCCCGTCGGTTCTCATTAAGGCCATGACCCATTTCATGGTACCCAGGGTATAATCCTTCCTGTTTCGGCGGATTGAAATGGCAAAGGTTTTAGTTTTTTTGTTCTCCAAATCACTTTCCACCAATTCATTTCGGTCAGTTCCCTCAACTTCCAACCAGCTGTGATATGCGGAAAAGAGTTTAATCAGGATTTCATTTTCTAAGGCTCGGCAATATTGAAGTATAAATGGGGAATAGTCAGGATTATCAAGACTCCCTAATTCATCAAAAAGAAATTCGGCTTGCGGCAAAAATCGTTGGCTGGCAGTTTCCAATAAGTCCCAAAATTCAAACCAATACTTTATTTCTTCAATATAGGATTGAATGTCCTTTCCTGCTTTCTTGATGATGCCACCAAGTTTTTTATCAAGTGACCGGTAAATGCGTCGAATCTTTTCATCGTCCTCGCGGTGTAACTTCTTGATATCTTTGATTTCTCCATCCATTGCTTGGAGCAGTGTCAACACCTGGTCTACTTTCCCCTCAATGGAGGCCAGCCGTTTGGTTAAAGCCTGAAACCTATTTTCCATGAAAGCCATCAGGAGAGAAAATTCATTTGGTATGGCCTGTCCACCATAAACAGTCGTAGGCTCGTTTACTGTTTTAGGATGGGATTCTATTGCTTTTAGAAACCTGCTTTCGTTTTCCGAAAGAATAGATTTAATCTCCTGTAACTCTTCAAGTTTCGCATTGCTCAAATAGCTGTCAGATAACAGGTTCAAATCCTCAATAGGAATAATGGGGATCCTGATAGCCTTTAATGCACTGATGGTTACCATGGGCATAATGGCACCTGATGACACTCGCTCCACCTGTTGGGAAAAAACTTTCCTCCCTTCCTCTGTTTGCAAATAAGTGGCTAAATAGTCACGATTCGCAGACCTGATAATAATGATATTCGCATCCGCAACAGCTGGCGGGTCGTTCTTCCTATAAACATAAAGGAAGTCCTCCCGATAGATCCTTGAGAATAGTAAGTCACCTGGCTGAAGGAGGGCGCATTTGCGGCTTTGAGGAATCTGTTTACTATCAATGTACTGGTCTTTTTCAGAAGGGGAAAACCCTTCTTTCTTAATGTGTCTTGGCTTGAATAGCAGATAATCCCCTTCGGATTTCCTTTCACTGCTTTGAACCTGAACTCCTCGGATTATTTCTGCCAGTTCATCCAAATTTTTGGTCTCAGTGGCATCCAACTCTTTTTCGAGGGCCATATAGGCGGTGCCGAAAAAGGACCGGTCCCATCTTTCCCCAATCTTGGTACTCTCGATCCAAATCTCACCAGATCCATTTTGATATTTTTTTAAAAGATTGGGGCGATCAGCATAGTCAGCCAAAAACACCTTTTCGACTTGTGGTCTATTACGAATGACCAAGATCGTAGTTTTGACGAAGGTATTTTGAATAATTCCCTGGGGAAGTGAAATCGTCATTTCAAGGCTAAACTGAGAAAGAATTTCTTTGCGAAGAGACTCTGCGGTTTTGGTAAAGAGTAATGAGTCTGGAATCAGGCAAATCAGAGTGCCCCTTGGTGCAAGGATTTCTAACCCCTTTTGGATGAAAAAATGCTCCAATGGTTTACGCCTCCCATCAATTTCGTTGCGTCCTCCCATTGGAAAACTGGATATTACCAGATCATACCTCTGTGAGAACTCATATTTCAGGCTATCAGCCTGAATGACGGCAAGATCTGGAAAGAGGTAATTAACTAAGGCCACTACCTCCGAATTTATTTCAATTCCAGTCCGGTCATCGGTGAAGTCACAGTAGAAAAGATTGTTCCCCAGACCACAAGATATGTCTATCACATTTTGAGGCTTAAATGAGCGTCCTATTTCGGCCATGAGAAAAGAGAGTTCATTCGGTGTAGAATGAAACCCCATACGCTTGTCCTTGGAGAATAATTCTATCAGTTCATCTTTGTTGATAGAAAGATTCCTTTCCTCAATGGCATCGAGTATTGATTGGAAAGAGGAGACCTTTCCTTGCGCTCTTATTTCATCTGCTATTTTCCAAAGAGGATTCATTGTTCAATTTTATGGAATTCCAATCATGGGTAATTCGACCCCTATTTGGTATACGCCAAAATATTTCGGCACTTTGAAGGGTTCGTCATTTAACGGAAGGTTTTTCAAATCCTTCCTATTATTCTTTTCAGGGTAGATAACCAAGCAATCAATGCTGTCAGGATAAGTTTTTCCCAATGTATTATAGACTCTTTCTAATCGTGCGTATCCACTCACTTGCCTTAAATTATCATGAAGGGGATTATCCTTCCATCTTGGGATGTATTTGGCATCAATCACCATTTTATATTCATCTGAGTTGAGCAGGAAATCCAACTCGTTTCCATAGGTTGAAAATTGATATTTAACCTGCTTTTGGAATCGGTCTTTGAGCAGGCCAAGGACATACAACTCAAACAGCTTGCTCATGTCTATCCAAAAGGGAGGTGTTTTTACCTCCTTGTCTCCGGTATTAGAGATATTGTACCCAAAGCGTCTCAAAATTAGTTTTGCAAGACGAGTTGCATGAGAATACTCCTTGTAAAACGGGTTGTACTTGGTTTGCTTGATGGAATTAAGATCAATCTCTGGGTCCACCTTGGCAAATGCTGGGTTGATATAATTGAAAAGATCCTGCAACTGCAACTCACCGGTTAGCTTTGAGTAGGTGGGGAGATAAGACTTTACAAATACTAATGCCTTCTTTAGGAGTTGGTTCTCCTTATTATTGATACCAAATTCCTCAAACTGGCAATAGGTATTGAGAACCCTGTTCTTGACTACATTGGTTTTTAGGTTTTTCCCAACCAAGATTTTTCCTTTGATCCGGCTATTCAGGTTTTTTTCTACTTTATAGTAAGATTTTTTGAGCCCCTTTCTTACAATGACCTTTAATAGACTCAAAAACTCAACCACTAATAGGGGGGTGAGAAGATCTTGTTTTTGCTCAATCTGTACCGGTGGAAGGTCCCACTTTACTTCAAACAATTGGTCGACTTTATCCATCACGTCTGGGTGACGAAGTGCTGAGAAAAGCATTTTTACGAAATCAATCTCCTGTGAAGTAGAGTTTAATTTTGGGGCTACGTACAATGCAGTATCATTGGTATCCAACCAATCGACACCGATAAAGTAACCCGTTTTAATTTCGAGTTTTTCATCACCATTGGTCTCGTGTTTCTCAATGGTAAAACAAGGAAGGTCGGAGACTTTTCCTTTGTGTAATTTTCTAAAGGTTTTTTGGTAGGGATGGGCTTTTCTCAAAAGAGCTACCTCCATTTCTCTTAAAAAGACTGGATATTTCCTATTCGCACCACAGTGCTCCCAATATGTGAGTACATTATTGGCCAAAGCGTTCGATTTTTTGAATTTCAGTTTTGGCAGACTCAAGTAAAAGCCCATCCTTGACATATTCCCGTAGTAACGGAACTATCTCATACCTCAACCTCATTGCAAGTTGCTTTTTTTGCTCCTCTTCTGAGCCCTCTTTTAGAATGAAATAGCTATGTCCGATTTGGACATCCTCGAAGTCGTAATCAACGGCTAAAAAGCCAGAGTTTTGATTGACTCCGTTTTCCTCTTTCACGAACAGGCCAGAAACCAGCTTAAACAATTCTTTTGCTGAAGCATTTAAAATGGGGGCCTCTTTAGGAGGGATATTAATAAATGCAAATCGCCTTTTTATTGCGTAATCAATATGCCCTACGCTTCTATCAGCAGTATTCATGGTTCCAATAATGTATAAGTTCTCTGGTAGGGAGATTTTCGAATCTCCGTCGATACTATAAATCGTATCAACAGCTTCTCCCCTGTATTCCAAAGCATATATCAATTCACCCAGGACAGAGGGTAGGTTAGCCCGGTTGATTTCGTCTATTAAAAGGACGAAATCCTTCCGTTCCTCACTTTCCCCAGATGGGCTTGGGGGGGATTCCTCCCCAATGTATTCTTGAAACTTTTGAATCATTAGGAAATAATAGGTAAATCTCGCTTTAGCAGAGGGAGAGATCCCGTCGAGTGCTTTGAATTCTCCGGATGATTGAACATTTGAATGAAAACCCAGCATTAGGTCATCAAAGGACATGTTGAAGATTATTTGGTCTTTCCAATTGTTTCCAAAGTACCGGAAACTATCGTCAGAAATCGAACTTATTGACACCTTATCATTCACAATAAAGACCCCTTTATCATCTAATTCTTCTTGAATGGTAGCCTTGAAGTCGTCGAATTTTTTCCATACCCATTGCTCCTTGGTTAATGCCTGTATTGACAAATTGGATTTACGGAGGTTTTCCTTCGCTTTTTTCGCAAAGCTGGCCAGGATTTTGTTTTCTGCTTTATATGCTATTTTTCCGTCAACACTTTTTGCCGTAATCCCTCTAACAAAGTCCTCATAGGAATAGGAAGGGTGAAATTGGACAAGTCCGAATTGACCTGAACCCTCAAGTTTTTCTTTTTGTTTTCCATCATTCTTTTCCCGTTGTGTACTTACATTTGAAGTGATCATAAATTCTGCAAGATCTTTTGCCAGGTAAGTTTTGCCAGTCCCTGGGGGGCCTTGAAGAATAATCTGGCCTTTGCTTTTTAGTAGTTCTATTATTTCTTGCATTCCAGCTATTTTTGATCTTCTTGAAAGAAATTCTTGTAAATATTGTAATTGATTTTGGAATATGGGTTGAACTAAAGGTATCAACCTTTCCCAGCTATCCGGAAATGAATCATTGATTGGAATTTTCCAGTTTGCATCCTTTTGGAGCCTGCGTCTGTATTTGTTAAATGGGTTACCTTTGTCCTTAAAATTAACATCGATATCCAAACCAAATACCCAACCCCCATGCATTTTATGAAGACTGATCTTAAGAAAGATAGATTTTCCCTGGCTTAAATTTGGAGGTATAAATCCAGCGAGAATATATTCCTTCAATACAAATCCCTTTCCCTGGCCAGCCATCTTATTTGGTTGTTCAGAATAATTGTATTCCATCCTGATACCCAAATTTTTCGCAATTTTATTGGCTAAGTATTCCAGTTTGGACCGTGTGTCGTAATAAAACTTTGCCCCCTTGCTTTTGGGATCATAAGGGGTTCCAATTTCTTTGATATAGGAACCGAAATTGTTAAGGTCAAAGTAGTCCATTATTGCTTATGCTTAATATCGTGGATCCTCCACCGCAGTTTTGAATTTATGGTGGTTCGCACAAAGTGTTTGAAAATCATCAATGCTGAAATCAGGCCGCAAGTTTCCTTCATCGTCTTTTCTTCCTTTTTTATGGTCAATTTCCAAGGCCCTTACATCTCGCATCTTACACCCTGGGAAGACACATGTGTATTTGTCCCGCTTCATCGCCTTAACGGCTTCCACACCATATAAAGCCTTTTGTTTTCCCGTCGCATAGGTCGCAAATCTCTTCAACATCCTCCATTCAGCAGAATTGAAATAACCACTTTGCTTGTAGTTGTTGATGGTTGTGTGGCGAACTTTTCCATCGTAATTGGAGAAATAAAGCACCCTAAACATATTTTCCACGGCCCTTTGGCTTAACATTGGGAGGGAGATCCCTTTCATTTTGGTGGTAATGGTGCTCTCCTTTTCCATCAGATTAGAAGGGATAAAATAATCCGGATGTTGGTCATATAATGGGTTCTTCATGAGCTAATGGAATTTCAAGTTCATCTACATCAATCATCCCCGTCATCAGGCGGGGAAGGAGAATGTCGCGGGCTTCTTTCAATAACGGTATTTGTTTTTTGAGGCTGTCAATGAGATCCAAAATGGGCAAAACGATTGAATCATATTCTTGGAGAAGGATTAAGGATGGTACCACTACATCTGAATCCTCAAAATCAATTGGCTTTACAGCTGGATAGGCAGCTCCTCCTGCCATATTGGTTAAATATCCAACATAGGAATCGGCTGTAAGAAAATGCAGTAGGTAAGATGTGGGGATTGACACTGGAGTAATAACAGCGAATCCAGTTGAAACAATGAGGTTTTCCTGAGGATTCCAAATAACAGAATGCGATCTTCGATTTGGTCTCACACAGGACCAAATAATATCCTTATGAGTAACGACTCGCCTTGCCCGTCCAGGAGCGTCTTCAAAATTCAATTCTGAATATCCTTCAATAGTACCCGGACTAACTGAAGAGATATCAACATATTTTATTTTTCCAGTAAACCCTTTTCTGAGACTCTTTTGATTTACCTTGGCTATCTGTTTCAACTTCTTCACCTCCCAATCCTCTGGCAACCCCGTCTCGGGGTTGATCAATGCATCCTCATGCCCCGGAAAGCGCATGCGCACAAACCAATCCTCATAGTTTATGCGGGCCATTTCTTCCAGCAGTTGGATGCGCTTGAGGTTGTTTTCAATCAGGTGGTCGTAGGTGGAGAGGATGGAGTTGATTTTACGCTGGGTAGTAAGGGGAGGAAGGCTGGGATCGAAATCCTTAATGGCTCCAATCGGTATCCGCATTTGGTTCGCAGCACCTTTACCTCTATTCTGAATGAATCCTTTAAATCTTCCTGTTTTTGTCAGATACCCTAAATATCCCTGGTCAAGGATAGTCTTCTCCTTTGTTCGAACGCAAACTGCATTTTGATTTAATAAATATCCTTCAAAACTCTTTGAAATAATCACTGATCGACCTGCAGCGGAATTAACAAGGTTTGGATGTGAACCCACAGTTGCAATTACCACATCTTTTGCTCTCAAAAGGTTTCTCTCATACTTTTGCGCCCCAATTTCTGAAAGGTGAGATAAATTGTGAGTTTGAATTCCCTCATTCTTCAAGTTTGAAACCTTGATCACTGGAACCCCAGAGTCCACATATTCTTTTTCGGACCATGCTCCACCATTTATAAAATCACAAATATCTCTTAGTTGAATGCCCATACTAATTGATTATGAATGCAGTAGATTTCTTTATCTTGTCAGTCAAGGAAAGGGCTTCCTGCGTTAATTGATTTAATTCAAGCGTAAGATCCGCAAGGGCAGATTTGTAATCAAAGTTAATGTCAATCACTTCAGCTATTCCCACATATCGACCCGGGGTCAAACTGTATTCCTGATCCGCGATTTCATTTATATCGATGATCTTGCACAAACCCTCTACATTTTCATATTTTCCACTTGGAAACTGCTTTTTCAGCCAATCATTATCCCTGAAATCAACCGTTTCGCCGCGGTACATTTTCACAATTGTATTCAACCCTTCCATTTGTTCCGGAGAAAAATCATTAAGGGTAGAATTCACTTTGCGGAATACATTCCTTGCATCAATCATCAAAACCCTATTCTTATTTTCTGCCGGTTTACCCTTGTCAAAAAACCAAAGGTGACAAGGCAGGGAACGAGTATAAAAGAAGTTGTTGCTGATCGCCACAATTACGTCTACATCTCCTGAATTCACCAATTGTTTTCGGATCAGCATTTCGGAGTGGCCTGCATCCGCAGCAGAACTTGCCATGACAAAACCGGCTCTGCCTGTTTCATTCAGGTAACTGTGGAAGTACTGAATCCACATATAGTTACCATTGTCGTTTTTGGGTACACCAAATGGCAAGCGAGGATCTTCCTTCACAAAATCTTTGCTCTTGTCGATCTTCTTGACGTTGAAGGGCGGATTGGCCATTACAAAATCACATTTGCCGACCAGGTTGTGAGGATCAGAATAAAAGCTGTTGCTTTCTATGATCTTTCCTTCAATGCCATGAATGGCCAGGTTTATCTTGGCGAGTTTGGCGTTATTCCGCTTGAGTTCGGAACCGTAGACGGTAATGGCCTCGTTGACGCTTTTGTTTGTATGGCTCTGCACGAAGTAACCCGTTTGCACAAACATACCACCTGAGCCACACGCAGGGTCATGGATGATGCCGTGGTTGGGTTCGATGATGTTGACGATCAAATCAACCAGTGAAGGAGGCGTGAAGAATTCCCCGCCTTCCTGGGCACCAGCTCCGATCATAGAGAATTTCATCAGGAAGAACTCGTAGATCCTTCCAAATACATCTCCAGTGGCATTGCGTACTGCATCTTTGTTGAATATCCGGATTAGCCCCCTCAGTAGGTCTGCATCCATCTCCTGGTAGCTGCGAGGAAGTATGCCAGCCAGATCCGGGTATTCATCCTCGATCATCTTCATGGCATCATTGACGGCCTCAGCAATGTCTGAACTTTCTGGCAAATCGGCGAGATAGTCGTATTTCGCCTTCTCCGGGAGCATGATGACGCCCGCAGCCGTGAAATCTTCTTTTGTGGGCGCCCGTTTGCCCCGTGGACCTTCCGGAATGGAAGCTTCAATCTCCACCTTCTTCTCCTCGTAGCGGTTCTGTGCGAAACGAAGCAGGATCAAGCCCAGGATAGGATCCTTGTACTCAGCTGCTGTCAGTTTGGAGGTAGAACGTAGCTGGTTGGCTGCGTCCCAGAGTTCGGTTTCGAGTTGCTTTATTTGCTCATTGGTCATAGAGGGCTATTGTTCTTTGTTCGAGACAATCAATTCCTTTACGTCCACATCCAGAATCTCAGCGATCTGGTACAATACTTCCAAACTCGGCTGCCGCCGGTTTTGTACGTAGCTGTTGACCATGTTGAAACTCTTTCCCAGCTGTTCAGCGAGCCAGACTTGTTTAATGCCTTTCGCATGCAGAACTTCTTTGATGCGATTCATAGGGACGGAAGTTACGAAATTTGGTTGGGGTTTTTATCACATTTAGTGATATGTTGGACATGATTTAACAAGCCTCTCTATATAGTTGAATATGGATGATTGGATTCGCTCAAATAAACAATGGTCAGCCTCGGGCTATAAGCAGGAAAGAGAACGACGAAAATCCGCTATCAGGCTGGAACCTGAAAATCATATTTGGGGAGAAAAGGATCCCGATGCAAAGCAAGAAACGGATGAAAAAGGGAATCCTCTTTACGATGATGAAGGAAACCCAATTGTTATTTCCAATCGGGATCTATTAAAGGATTACCTGACTGAGGAAGCCCAAGAAGAAACGGATTAATTGAATCGGCTGAATCAATTATACCTAAAATTAGCGTCAAAAAAGGATAGATATAACGAAACCTTTTCGGAACCCTTTGATACGTTGAATGAGGGGATACCGGGGAAAATTATACTCAATTAGCGGCTTCATTTTATCAGTGAAGTCGCCTTGTTTTTGAGGATTTGTTAGTCTCGATTCAGGGGGCGGGGAGTGAAAAAAAAGTCAAGAAAACCTGAATTCAATAGAGCCGTAAGAAAATGTTATGGAGCATATTTTTTACCGCACCCCCCAAGAAATTGAAGAATACAAAATAGTTTTAAATGCTTGGGAAGTCTTTCCTCCTAATCACAGATCATTTCCAGAAGATGTTTGGAACAAATATCAGGTGAAATTAAACCCTCATAAAAAAGATAAAAAAATAAGTAGGCACGAGTTTGAAAGGATATCGCAAGAGTTGTTGGATTACGAATTATTAAAGCGTAGGGCTGACTTAGATGGATGGACCAAAACTAATAAGGCTTCGCCTGATAAATTCATTCACGATCAGCATGAGGAATATCGTTCCAGAATGCGCCAAGAGAGTAGGGGAAATGCGGTGATTGAAGTTCAAGAGAGAATGGCCAAGGCTCACGAAAACCTCATATCAGCCCAAGGAGAAATGACCACTGCATACAAAGAGTTGTCAAAGAAACACTTCCAAGTAATGGGAGGGCTTTCTAAAACAAATGACAAGATTGCCAACGCTCACGCAGATTCACAGAAAGCCTTAAAGGAACTGGGGAAGATTCAGGACAAGCAAGTTTCAAATGCCAAACCTCTGCTTTACCGCCAGAAATATTACCTGATATTCTCCTCAAAAATTCATCCTATCCCTCCCAAAACCCCCTCCAGGTCCC
>CAYGRE010000018.1:46945-77654 GCA_964352215.1 uncultured Bacteroidia bacterium | reverse complement strand
CCGTGGCGGTGGCGGCGGTGGATACTAAAATATCCCCCACATCACGACTTCACTATAAGCAGATGGCAGAAGGTTTGAATGTATTGATAACCCCGAGCCCTAAGCTTTAAGTCAACAAATTAAGATCGCCCTTAGATCAATCACGAAGAAACCTCGGTTTCCTGGTGAAAGATTCTAAGGGCGATTTCTTTTTTGGCGAACGCTATTGAAATGCCCCGGCTATTTGCGAAGCACAGCCAAATTGGTTCGCATTTAGCTTATCATCTCTTTCCTTGAAGGTCGGTTTTGCTAACCCGGATCAAAACCAGGTAGAAGACCATCATCCCCAAATTGAAAGCAGCCGGGATCATCACATTGCCTACCACAGGCAATAGGATATAGAAGAGAATCGAGACAGCGTAGATAGTTATTGGGGTTGTCCAGGCGGTCCACTTGGGGAGCAGGGTTTTGCCACGGAGAATCAGGATGATCATCATAACAAACAGAACAAAGAACCCGATAACGAATAATCCAGCAATAGGATCGAGGAATGATTTGGCTTGAGCCACCGCTTCGGGGCTGGTACGGGCAGCTTGTGCAAGCGGATAGAATAGGGCATGGGTTGCGGTACCGATCGAAACCACATAAGCACCAAGCACCGCAGCCAGGTTGGCGATCCTCCGTCCGGAGGGTTGGAGCATCTTCCATACCAACCAAAGGCCACCGGCCTCCAATGGAATGGCCAATACTCCCAACAAGTGCCCGGCCAGCAAACGGTCATTGCCAATGGATGCCATAAATCCCATTTGTGGATCTTCATATCCACCGGTTGGTACATAAAGTAGAAGAGTATCCCCGATCGCGCCGATGGCTGCACCAAGCACCGCAACCCAGGTCAGGCGTCGGGCCCAGCTAAGCTCAGAAGTCATGCTGCGGTGGTTCTGAGATTGAACCTGATCTCATGCAATTCGACGACCCCTTCCGTCGGTCCGGGAACGGGAAGCCTTGCAGAGGCAATACCGACCAAGATACCATCCTGGTATGCATAGCGACTGATCTGAACCTGTTTAGAAGTGAGCAATTCCTTCAAAAATGCTTCCTGAGCAACTGCATTTTCAAAACTGAATTCTCCCCACCACTGAAAAACCCTTGCCTGGTCCTCATTGGCTGCATAGAGCAGTGGTTCTTCACAACAATAGTTCATCTCCCAATTGGCGCTCAGGTTTCCGGATTCAGGAAGGGCTTCTGACGCATAATAGGAAAGCGTGTCTTGCACAACCACATGGTCATTGACCAAGTCTCCGCGGACATCCAATTGAACGTGGTGGACCCTTCTGGGATTAATTTCTTCAGGTTTCTCCAGCCGAAGGTTTCCGGAATTGAACATGACGAAACCCAGGGTGACAAAAATACCGAGGGCGAAGAGCAGAGAAAGGCGGGCTTGGTTCTGTTTATTCATCGGTGAGATCGCTATTTGGTGACCTTAACAGGAATCTTTTTGTTGTTGAAAATAAAGCCAAAGACCATGCCGCAAAGTCCACCTATGATGTGGGCAAATTGACTGATCTGGTCGTCCTGGGCGAGGGCATTGTAGACTTCCTGACCAAGGTACAAGATGACGATGAAGATAAAAGTCAGTGGAATCGTACCGGACCTGAGATTGACCAACGACCCCAGCAGGATCATCATAAATACAATACCACTTGCCCCCAGCAAACCCGCATCGGAAAAAACATTGTTGAGCAAGCCCGTTACCACCGCGGTGATCAACATCATGATCAACAGATTACGACTGCCATACTTTTCTTCAAGAATCGGTCCGATCAGCAAAATAAAGGAGAAGTTCCCAACGAGGTGCTGCCAGTTAGCATGTCCAATGGCATGGGAAAACAAGCGGAAATAGTCCCAGAAATTGCCCCAGTCAAATCGACCCGTAGACACAAAATAACTTTGGGTGAAAGAGTCATTGATCCATTCATTTATGCCGAGCACAGCAGCACAGATGATGGTGAAAATCAGGATGGCTGGAGCGTTGAACGAAATTTTCATTGCTTAAAGATAGCGAAATTCCGGGATGGTTTTTTTCTGAAAATGGCTGTATTATCTTTACGGTAGAATTTTCCAATTCCTGATTACGGAACCTATTGAAGTATAAAGCTTAACATGAAATTTTCCATCAAAACGTCCATCGTTCTGGCCTTATTGTTCGCCGGATTATTTACGCTCCCCCTACACGGGCAAATCGGCAAACTCAAAGGAGTTGCTGGTAAAGCCAAAGACAAGGCGGTTTCCACCGCAAAAAATGATGCAAGCTCCGGATCCGCTGCGACCGAGAGGCTTGAAAGCAAGAACCAGAAACTGAAGGAACTCGCTGCCGCTCCGGATTGGAGCAACAAAGATTATGTAGGCAAGTTCCAGTACGCTCTTGGTTATATGGCAGATGAAGTCGCCAAGGCCCTGAATGGCGGTGCTACCGACAAAGTGGCTGGCAAGAAGTACGAAAAGAACTTCAGCGAATACCAGGCCATGTACCAGGAGAATGCTCCCATGACTGACCAGAAGGTTTATCCCCTCGAGCCGGATTCCGACAAGGAAAAGGTCATTCAGGAATCATTCCGCAGTGTCGTCTATCCCTACAGTCGGCTTAAGAAGAAAGAAGCCGAAGACAAGTCGATGTGGGGAGATGCAGAGTGGGTAGAAGAATACGGTGACTTCCTGACCAAAATGAAGGCTGGAATTGCTGCCTACCGCACCGCAGATCCTGCCAACTTCGGCAAGGTCGAGCGCTATGAAACCGCTATGGGTCCCCTCGCAAGTACCTATGACGAACGCAAGGAACTTCCTTCCCAGCGTGTCGATGCCTCTGCATTTATGTACGAGCGCAGGACCCACATCCGTACCATGCAAGAAGTACAGCAAGGCGGATTCCAAAATGCTGATGCCTTGCTCCAGGCGGTTGAGGGTTGGGACTTTGCCACCGCACGCAAACATGTTGCTTTCCTCAATGAATGGGGATTCACTGCGATGGGAGAAGATCTTCGTCCCGATGACCGACGGACTTTTACTATGGAATGGCCTGGACAGGTAAAGGCTGAACTCGGCAAAGAGATTGAGGGTGCATTGAACAATGCCAAGACTGAGAAATATGCTTACGTACAGTACCAGGAAGCCCTTCGTTTCCAGAAGTTGATCAAGGCTGGCGGACTCCTGTACCCAGATGATAAGACCACTTCTGCAAAATTAGCCGAATCAGAGACCTTGGTTCCAGCTAAGTTGAAGGCTTACGAGGCTGAAACCTTCACGACTCCCTACCACAAGGCCCATGTTGGCGAAATTGGTTTTTCCGCTACTGGCGCCAAAGGATTCACCCCTAAAAAGAAGGTTGTTGCCGGAGAAAAGTTTGTCATGACCATTTTCTATGACCGTCCTGTTGCCCTGATCTACCCAGATGGAAAGATTTGGTTGAATATGACAGGTGCATCTGACGAAGACGAGGATTTGAGAATCGAACTTACCGGAGCGGACCTTGACAAGTCATATTTTGACTATGTAGTCTTCGGCGACAATGCCTATCCCGACCCTGTTGAAGACCACATGCAGGAAGAGATTCTGCGTGAATTGGTCCGCGTCAAGGGAGCAAGCAAAGAAGTGACCTTCAGCACGACTCATCGGAGCAATGTAGACAAGACTCAGATCTTCAAAGGAAGCGTCACCTTTGATGGAACCAATATGGCAGGCATTGGCAAATACGATCTCAAGCGTGTAGGCCTCACCGATGTGCGTCTCGCAGATGTCCGTATGCCCAAGGCACTCAAGACCGACGCCAACCTTGCTGCCCAGATGAAGAAAGCCTTCATGGCCAAGTATGGGGGAGGTGATGTAACTGCTGTCAAGCGGGTGGTCATCATCAATACCGATTGGACTGTGCGCCGCAATGAATTTACCGGGATCATCCTTTCTCGCTTTATCGATGCCGCGGTAGCCTATGACCGCATTGATGGTACCTGCCGTTATGAAGAAGCCCGTTTCACCCAGGATAGCCAGGGTGGAGGAAAGTACGGACCGATGTACTGGGATGGTGTGGGCGACAACGAAGAACTTTCTTGTAAGAATGTAAACAAGTAATCGTTGCCAGTCCTTCCCCGAGGGAAAGGTTGTCTCCTCTTGACGACCTCCTGGATGGGTTGGTTATCACAACTTCAATCCTCATAACTAAAGAAGCCGTCTCGTTGCCCGAGGCGGCTTCTTTGCTACCGAGGCGGCTTCTTTGCTATATAAAGGGATTCAACAGAAAGGGGAGTAGTTCAATTGAGAATGATAAATACCCGTCTGAATATTTCGAATTGCCCCACCCTCTCCAAAAGACACTACCTCTGCTTCTGAAGGTAAGCCTTGGCGAATCGCAGCTTGAAGAAATCATACTTTCCTTCCAGATAGTCATGGACTTCGGTGAGGCTGGCCTCCGGTCCTTTGTCACGGATTGCTTCGAGGATTTCCTGCAATTCCTCCACTGCGAGAAACCTGAAAATGTCCATTTCCTTCTCCCCATCCTGGTAGATTTTGATCAGGTGACCATAGATGGTACTCTCCTTGAGATTCCGTATCCAGCCAATTTGCTCCACGGACTTCCCCTCAACATACAATTGGTAAGTCAACAATTGGGTAGGGGGCTTTTTCTCTTTGCGCGTCCTGTTTCCTTCCTGGTTCGCCGGAGACCGGATGGGAATCTTCTCCACCTCCGGTGGATCCACCGGAGCTTCCTTCCCATTCTCCTGCAAAAACTGCAGGATCTCATTCATGAATTGATCGCCATACAAGGCGAGCTTCCGGTCACCGACCCCGGAAATGTTCCGCATCTGCATCTGACTGGCCGGATGCTGGGCCGCCATCTGTTTCAGCGTCGCATCGTGAAATACGATGTACGGTGGGATGCCCTTCTGGTCAGCAAGCTTCTTCCGCAATGCCTTGAGGCGCTTGAGCAGCACCTCATCTACATTTTCCACCCCAGCTTTGGCCGACCTCTTCGGCTTCGCAGCTTCCCGTTCCTTCGGCGCGGTACGCCGTACCAGTTCCACCGGACGTTGGGCGGTCAGCACCTCCCGTCCCGGATCGGTCAGCTTCAGCGAGCTGCCCTGGTCATAGGCGATCTCGAAGAGCCCCTGGTCCAGCATTTGCAGGAGGTATTCCTGCCAGTCTCCCCGAGGAAGGTCGGCCCCGGCCCCATAGGTCTTGATCTTGTCGTAGCCCATCTGGAGGATGTCCCGGCGACCCGAGCCGCGCAATACATCGATCAGGATATTCATCCCCACCAGTTCCTTGAGCCTTGCCATAGCAGACAGTGCCTTTTGCGCGAGAATGGTCCCATCAATCGTCTCAGGAGGATCGTGACAGATGTCACAGTTGCCGCAATCTTCTTCCGGATATTCTGAAAAATACCCCAGCAAAACCTTGCGGCGGCAAATCTTCGCATTGGCATATTGCTGCATTCGTTCCAGCTTCTGCATCCCGATCTCTGGTTGCCCGCTGTCTTCGATGAACCCCTGCAACTGGATCACATCCCCATAACTGTAAAACAACAGGGTTTCACTTTCCACCCCATCCCGACCTGCCCGGCCGATTTCCTGGTAATAACCCTCCAGGTTCTTCGGAAGGTTGTAGTGGATGACCCAGCGGATATTGCTCTTGTCGATCCCCATGCCGAAGGCAATGGTGGCGCAAATCACCTGAAGATCGTCCCGGATAAAATCCTGCTGGACCTTGGTCCGGAATGGGGCCCCCATTCCCGCGTGATAGAACCCTGCCTTAATCCCCTTTTCCTTAAGTTTAGCAGCTAGTTTTTCCGTCGATTTGCGGGACAGGCAGTAAATGATCCCGCTCTGTCCGGGCCGGGCCAGCACCCAATCGGTGATGACCTTCATCCGGTTGCGGCCAGGTTCGACCCGAAGGCTCAGGTTCGGCCGGTCAAAGGAGGCGATGAACCGAGCCGGATTGATCAGGCCCAACTTGTCCTCAATGTCCCTGCGGGTAACCTTGTCGGCAGTGGCGGTCAGGGCGATTACCGGAATCTTCGGAAATCGTTGCTTGAGAAAAGCGAGTTGTGTGTATTCAGGGCGAAAGTCATGGCCCCAGGAAGAGATGCAGTGTGCTTCATCTACGGCAAAGAGAGAAATCTTCAACTGGCCAAGCATCGGGGCAAAATCCTGGGAGAGCATTTTCTCTGGAGAGACATAGAGCATGTCCAATTCCCCGTCCATGGCCTGGTGAAGGATTTCCGTATTTTCCTGACCGCTTTGACTCGAATTGATAAACGCAGCCCTGACTCCATTGCCCAGCAAGCCCTCCACCTGGTCCTGCATCAAAGCGATCAGTGGGGAAATTACAATGGCAATACCTTCCGAGACGATGGCAGGAATCTGATAGCAGATAGATTTTCCCCCACCGGTAGGCATCAGAACGACGGTATCCCGACCTGATAATACCTTTGAAATAATCTCTTCCTGCTGCGGGCGGAAGGAGTCATAGCCGAAATATTGTTTGAGGGCAGCGTGCGCCTTCTCGATGGTCATTCTACAAAACTATCATTTTGTATCTTCACACCATGCGTCAACTCAATGAAAAAGTATTTGAAACCTTTCCGGTTCTGAAAGCCGATCGGTTGACCATGCGGGATATCCGTCCGGAAGATGCCCAACAGATTTATACAATGCGTGCCAATGGCAGGGTAAATCAGTTTATACCCCGGCCCAATATGGAAACCCTCGAGCAATCACAGGAATTGATTGACCGGACGATCCAGGCATATAATAATCGGCAGGCCATCGGATGGGCCGGAATCTTGCGCGACGGCAGGACCATCATAGGAACCTGTGGATTTAACAGCATTGAGTTTCCCAATTTGAGGGCTGAAATCGGGGGAGAATTGGCGATAGAATATTGGGGAAAAGGAATCGCCCAGGAAGCCGTGAAAGCCATTATTAATTTCGGGTTTCAAACTTTGGGACTACATACCATAGAGGCCAAAGTCGCTCCTGACAATCGTGGTTCTGTCTACATTCTGGAACTGTTGGGCTTTCATAAAGAAGCCCATTTCCGTGACCGGGGACGTATCAACGGCGTCTTTCAGGACATGGCAGTGTACACTTTGTTCGAAGAAGACTGGAAAATGAATTGAAAAGACCCCATTGTATTCCTTAAATTTGCACCAAACTGCATTGCACCATGATCAATTTTATCAGAGAAGCCATTGATTTTGCCTACAACGACGAGAAGGTTTTAAAATCCTTGACGGCCCGCAACCACCCCGAAGATTACGAACCCTTGAATATCACTGCAAAGGCATACAGCTCTGGTGGTAAATTTGATAAGCTTATCCGTGTAAATTTTGACTACATGCAGAAAAGCTCTTATTCGGTAAAGCGAGAAGACCTGACCGTGCTGGTAGGATTGCGGGATGAATCCTTTGAAATCCTTGAGGTGAAGGCCATCCACGAAGTCCAGGAGTAGACTCGAAAACTAAATCCAATCCGTTCGGGCTTCAATTCACATGCCCAGTTGATGCTTCAATTCACATTCCTCAGGGACACTTCCATCCACATTCCTCAGGCACGCTTCCATCCACAGGAAGCTCATTGCCCTACCAAAACCTGAAGTCCTCTCAGGCCCATATCTACCACAGATTCTGAATTGGTAGGATCAGACGCGTCGATATCCCATTCCCCATTTCCATTGTTGTCTTCCCATTCGAAGCTGCGGTCAATGGAAAATGAAAGGGTGATTTCCAGGTCTTCTGTTTCAGTCCCCGTGATCACCAAATCCTGATCCATACTCCCGGATATAACACAGGAACCCGGAGGAATTGGGTTGTTGGGGAATGGGTTGACTACCGTAGTTGCATTGACAGGAGCCTGACCGGATATGACCGTATTGAAGGATTCGTAGGGTGCAGAAAGGTCCGTTTCAAAGGCCCAGAATCCTTGAAGAACCGATTGATTAACCGTGACTTCGGTTTCCCGCAGCGTAAAAGATGAGACATATTGATTGAAGCCCAGGAAGGAACCTACTCTGCCGCTTTGGCCGTTGACATCACCGATCTGAGGAACATTGACCAGGTTAAAATTGACATCATAGCTTTGGTAACTCACCGAAATGCGGAGGTGACGGTAGGTGCCGGGATCAATGTCTGCAATGGGAATCTCAAGGAAAGTTTCACCTTCATTCTTAATGATCGCCTGTTCAAAATCAATCGCAGTCGTGAAGCCAAAGGGATTGCTGTTGGACGAAGCGACTTCCGGGCCGGCATAGAGTTCTTCGCCGGATTTGTAAGGAGTGATTTGGTTGGAAAGCAATTCAATGAAATGACCACTCAGGCCTTGAAAAACAGGGGTTTGGCCTGCGTTACCCGTAGCCACCGGAGCAGGATTACCAAGATTGTCGAGCCGCTCCTGGTTGGGGTCAAACTTGAACTTGACGCGGAGCACATTGGTAGAAGGTTCCGGATCGTCCGTATTGCAACCAAAACCAAGCAAAACAATCGCAAATAGGAACAGCAGTGGATTTTTCATTTAATATGCCTTTGTGAGATGTAAATCTAGGAAAATTAGCCCAATTACCGTGGGGACAAGCACTGAGGTATGATTCGAAATAAATGATCAAAAGGTTTCCACCCAAGCCGGTTCACCCTTGTTTCTAAAATGCCCAGTCCACCTTCAGAAATGATACCTCCTTTACACGGGAATTCCCCTTGAATGCCTAGCTTTACCTTTATGAAACGGTATTGGATTTTCCTGATCGCTCCTTTGATCATTGTTGCTTGCAGTAACCCGCGGCAGAAAGTCGTCGAATTGCAGGAAGAGGTCATGGTGATCCATGATTCCTCCATGGTTAAGATGGACGCCATTTATACGCAGATAGCTCAACTTCGCAAATTGCAGGAAGCGGTCAGTGGAGACAATGCGAATCCAGACTCCCTCTTGAACGACGAAATCCTCAGTGCGATCACTGATCTGAGAAAAGCAGACGATGGCATGATGGATTGGATGGCGAATTACAAGGCGCCGACCGAGGAAGCAGACATCGAAGAGAGTATGCAATACCTTGAGGCTGAAATGGAGCGGATCAAAGAAGTTGACCGTGAGATTGACAAAAGCCTTGAAAATGGCCAAACAATCCTTGACAGAGAAAGTTCGAATTGAGATGCGCATCATCAAATACATATTCTTATTGCCATTGCTCCTGTCCACCCTGTTGACAGCCTGCACAGAAGGCACGACCAACATTCAGGCACCCCTGCCCTTCATCAACCAGGCAGCACTCCCGGAATTCTCCTTTATGAACCAGGACAGCCAGATGATTTCTCAGGCCGATGTTCAGGGCAAGGTCCACGTCATGGACTTTTTCTTTACCTCCTGCCCGACCATTTGCCCCAAGATGAAGGCCAATATGCTCACCGTTTACGAAGAGTACCTGAAGGAAGACCGCTTGGTACTGGTTTCGCATTCGATTGACACCCGCCACGATTCTGTCCCTGTCCTCAAAGAATATGCAGAACGACTTGAAGTGGGAGCCCCCCGCTGGAATTTTGTCACGGGAGAAAAAGAAGACATCATGGGCATCGCCCGGGATTATATGGTAACCGCAATGGAAGATACCCTGGCGCCTGGCGGCTATGCCCACTCCGGTGCTATGATTCTTTTCGACAAAAAGCGCAATATCCGTGGGTTTTATGATGGGACCTCTGAACAAGAAACCGCGACCATGATCAAAGACATTGCCAGGTTGTTGGATGAGTAGATCGCTTCACCTTAATCATTCCATCCGCCGAATGGATAGGCCTAACAGATGAATAAACGCACCAAACAAATGTTGATCCGAATCCTCGTTACCGCTTCCATTCCGCTGGCAGGTCTCATCTTTGTCTATACCACCATGATGCCCGAAGGCCCTCCGGATGGAGCCGAACTTTATGAAAAGCATTGTGCCAATTGCCATGGCAAAGAGGGGGAGGGATTGAGGAGTTTGTACCCACCATTGGCCGGCTCCGATTACCTGAGAGATCACCAATCTGAGCTCCCCTGCATGATGATCCACGGCATGGAGGGACCGATCGTTGTGAATGGGAAGACCTACAATTTAGCCATGCCGGGGGTGGAAACCCTGACCGGAACCCAGGTGTACAAAATCACCAAGTATATCAATTCCTCTTGGGGAAACGATTTTGAGACAGCGGAGAAAGAGAAGATCAAGTATATGGTGGAACGGTGTGCGGAGCACTGATTTATCTGTCAGTCCAAAGCCTGGCTACCCAGGTTAAGTGGGGGGACCTTTAGAAATTAGGGCCGAGACAATGACATTGGTATCAAGAACGATTTTTTGCATTACGGACAGCTTTAACTTCTTCCTCAATTTCCTTCTCCGTCAACTTATCCAATCCGGTTTCCTTTGCCAGTTTGAGACTTCCTAACAACACGAAATTTTAAAGAAAAGGGCTCGAGGTTTTGCGCTCCGCAGGGAATTCTCTAGATTATTGTTCAATACCCTTTGTCAAATATTTAGAAACCAGCCCGATGGAAAAATCTCTCCCCTCTTTACTGAAGGCGGTGGCGTTTCTGGCTCTTTTCAGTTCAGCCGGACTGATCAAGGCACAGACAGCCTACGCTACCTTAAATGTGGTCCAGGGCCCTGAGCTCATGGCTACCGCAGGCCAGGACACCGGTCACTGTCCCCTGGACAGCGTCCAGATCGGAGGCCTCCCCGCCGGAATGGGCGGCACCGGCGGCTACACCTACGCCTGGACCCCTCCTGCCGGGCTCAGCAATCCCAATGCCTCCAACCCCATGGTCAGCGCAGCCACGCCCACTGACTACACCCTCACTGTCACCGACAGCCTGGGATGTACCTCAATGGACACCATCAATATTGCCCTCCTCGTCTGCGTAGGCGTCGATGGAACCATTCCCGGAGTAAATGTTTCGGTCCGTCCTAACCCTACCGAAGGGGATTTCTGGTTGGACATTACCTCTGACAATGGCACCGAGGCCCTTGAAGTGGTCATCTACAATCCATTGGGCCAGAAGATTCACCAGGCAGACATTGAAGCCGGACAAATGCGCTACCAAGAGCAGTTTGACCTGAGCCGTGAAGCCGCTGGCATCTACTTCATCGAAGTGGCCAGCCAACGCCACCGGGTTGTTTACAAATTGATTCGCCGCTAATCCTGTAAGGTTATGAAAACACAACTCAACAACTCCCGATACATGCTTCGGACCCTGTTGGCAGGAATGGCAATGCTTCTCCTCGCAACAGCTCCGATCCAGGCACAGCAATCCATCTGTGCTACCGATACCCTCGTCATGTCTGTCCCGGCCGGGACCAGAGGTGACATCCAATGGCAGATTTCTCCTGATGGGGTCAACTATGTCAACGTCACAGGTGGGAATTCGGATACCCTGCTCACCGTCATCAGCGGCAATGTCTGGTACCTGGCGATTGTCACCGAAGGGGACTGTCCGCCCATTGTCTCCGAGATCCTCGAAGTCTACCAATTTATCACACCGGTAATCACCCTCACCGGATCTGATACCCTTTGTGCTGGTGAAACGGTGTCACTTTCAGCCCCGGCCGGCCTCAGCTATGTCTGGTCGACCGGAGACACTTCTCAATCGATTACCGTAGGCAGCACCGGCACCTATGACGTAACCGTCACCGATGGCAATGGCTGCTCCGGATCGAGCAACTCCCCGGTTGCCATCGCACAATATGCCGCGCCCGTAGCCCATGCAGGTGCTGACACTTCTTCTTCCTGTGGGCTGGCCCCCATGATCGGGGGTGCTCCGGCCGCATCCGGTGGCACCGGACCCTTTACCTATGCATGGTCCCCGACCAATGGCCTGAGCAATTTCGCGGCTCCTAACCCAACCGCGAATCCGGGGTCTTCGACCACCTATACCCTACAGGTAACCGACGCCAATGGTTGTACCGCAACTGATTCTATGTTCCTTTCTGTAGCGGCTACCATTGACAGTTTTTCTTATACTGGATCACCTCAATTCGTGATCGTGCCATCCTGCGCTGACTCAGTCAATATCCAGGCTTGGGGCGCTGAAGGTGGTTTTGCCACCAATAACCAAGCCAGTACCCGGGCGGGATATGGTGGCTATTGCACCGGTAACAAAGCCATTAATGGGGGCGATACCCTCTGGATTTATGTCGGCGGCGAAGGTGGTGCCGGCAACAGCCCCGGCTGGAATGGGGGCGGCGGCTCCTGTACCTTCACGACCACTTGCAGTGGTGGCGGTGGAGCCAGTGACGTCCGCATAGGCGGACAAACCCTCAATGACCGGGTCATCGTGGCTGGCGGTGGTGGTGGCGTGGAATGGTCCCCCGCCAACAATACCGGCGGAGACGGTGGTGGATTGTCCGGCATGGCCGGCATGCACACCAGCAACAGCAATACCCGCTCAGGGCAGGGTGGAACCCAAACCCTGGGGGGAGCGACCGGAAGCACCGGCACCTATTTTGGCACCCCCGGCACTTTCGGCATTGGTGGCAATGGTGGCAACCATCCCAACGGCCATGCCGCTGGCGGCGGTGGCGGCTGGTATGGTGGCGGTGGCTCCTGTGAAGATGGGCATGGCGGTGGCGGATCTTCCTACTATGACGGCATGGACGCTGGTAAAGCAACCACAGTTGGGGTGCGCCAGGGCGATGGACTCATTATCATCACCTGGTTCTAAGATTTTAATAACTTTAGCGGGGTAAAACCTCGAGGTCACCTGATCCATCATGGGTCAGGTGACCTTTTTAATAATAGGTGAGCAATAGGAATAAATATTCAGATCAGGAATTGATTGATTGTTGACCTCCCACGATACTAGGTTTGAACTCCCTCACTGGAGGCCTGAGCACTCCCGCTAAGAGGTCTGGGCTCCCTCACAAGAGGTCTGGGCTCCCTCACAAGAGGTCCGGGCTCCTTCGCAGGAGGTCTGAGCTCACTCACAAGAGGTTCGAGCTCCCTCACAAGAGGTCCGGGCTCCCTCACAAGAGGTTCAAGCTCCCTTCTAAGAGGTTCGAGCTTACTACCAGGGAGGTCCGAGCTTACTACCTCCGAGTTCCGAACTCACAGCGCGTAGCCTTTTGCTATAGGGTGTGTAGCTAAAAGCTACTTCAATGTAGTTAATAGCTTGACATTTTTAAGGGTAAATCACTTAATAGAAACACCTGAGGCTGATTTCGGAGTAAAATCACCTTTTCCGAAAAGTGTACGGCACCAAGTGGCGAATTGTCGAACTATAGGGACAAGCGAGGGCGCCAATAGCCAATAGTTGCCATTTTTAAGGCCCTTAGGTTTTGAGAGACTTGGTAGCAATTGTCTATAAACCGTGTTTAAGTCCACTAAAGGCCGATTGTTAGCAGGCTCGGAGCTTTCCGGGTCAAAGCAAGATGCTTCAATCGAGTGAGTTCTTTGCTTGGTACAAGTGTGTTCCGACCTCCCACGTGAGAGGTTCGGGCTCCCTGCTAAGAGCTTAGACCTCCCTCGCAAGAGGTCAGAGCTCTCTCACGGGAGTTCCGAACTCCCATACGGGCTGGAATCGACGTTTTTTTCTTGGAAAACGATCCGGCCAACCTGGTTTCTGAGCTGATTTTTTAACAGGTTCTGACAAAATGCCCCTCAGATCAGGTGATTTCTTGGGTCAAAATAAGCAGATGTCAACTAAAAGCGGCAGGGTGGAATTTTGACCAGGAGAGAATTATCCTTAAGGTGGATTCTTTTCCATCCTACTTATTATTCTCCAGCAACCCTTCCCACATTTGCAGGAACTTCTCCGAAGCCCTGCGTACCGGCTCCAGGTCCACCCCTTCCTTCTCCAGCAATTGCCAGTGGGAATCCAGCAATCCGGGATGCGGCATCCCTTCCAGCTCAATCGCCTCATATTCCGCGCCGGACTCCACTTCTTCACAACCCTCTTCCCCGTACCTGGGCCGGTGATGGTCCAGCCAACCATTGAAATCGCTCTGGAACCCGATCGCGAAGTCCACTTTCTCGGTTTCGGTCAGGGCAGTGAATGCCATCGAAGGTTCAAGGCTGATCTCCGCAACATGCCCTTCGACAAATTCCCGGACGACCTGGTAGGTGAATTTATAGGTGTCGATCGACCCGGAGCAATAGCGTTCCAGGGAATCGAGCATACGCTGGTACTTTTCGGTGGGGTCATGTGGCAGGTTGGAGTACCCGCTGACTGGTAGGGACACCATGCCTCCCAGGCGGTAAATCCGAAGCACCTCTTCTGCAGGTATACCTCTGGGGTGGTTCTGAATGGGTTTGAACATGTCGTGGGTGACGAGGGGAGGAATGTGGTGCGCCTCCATATAGTCGAGGGCATCGGTGCGGGATTGATCGGACATGTGGGTGAGGTCGGTCATGATCCCGGCATCGGCCAGCCATTGGATGGCTTGCTTCCCTTTATCGGTGAGCCCCCGGTACCGATTCGGTGCAAACACGCCTTTCAATGTGGCCCGGTAATTGATGAGCCGGGTAACGAACTCCGGGAGTACAGCTGCCCCACCAAACTCATCATCGATGAGGTGGATCAGAGTAACAAAGGCGATCCCCTGATCCGCCCAGAACCGGGCATCCTCTGGGCCATCGAGCAAACGCTTACCTCCTTCAATGGAGTGGATGATGATGGTCTTATCCGTATGATTGACCAGGTCGCGCACCTCAGCCGGGGACTTTGCCACAGCGAAATGCTCCGAATTGGCAGCGGCAAAATCGTTGACGTATTTCAGTTGAGCGAGGATACGTTCCCGGGCCTTTTTCGGGCGGACCAATACTTCGGGGAGAATGGCACCATGAACGAGGATGCGAGCGCCCCTGTTTTCCTGCAGGTAGTCCGCGTAGTTGACATTGGTCAGGAGGTGCTTGTAGCTGAGATTAGGAGGATCATTTTCGTCGATGAACTCCAGGCCATTGCCAAAAAATTTGTATGCCATGTGCATGGACAGGTGGGTTTGCAGGTCCATGTATTCACGGATGGGTTGGGCCTGGAGAATGCCAGTCATTCCGAAAAGGACCGGCAGCAGTATATACCTTTTAGACCCTGTAATCACCCCAAGGGAGAGCACAGCCAGGTGGCACGGCTTGAGTCCAACGACCCAAACCAGGAAAGACTGAATAACCGGATGATTCCGTTTGGATCCCGCCATATAAAGCATTTAAACCAATATTAAACTTTCCCTGAAGGCATCAAATTCTTTCTGTGCTGCTTGGCCGACTTCTTTTGATTGGTGCAGCCCCCATTGGCTTTAAAAAGTCCTTTCTTCCAAGGCCCATAGTGTGAAAATTTTGTGGTTCTATTTCGTTTCCAACTTCCCTGCAATATACGCCGTCGTCCAGGCCGCCTGGAAATTGAATCCTCCGGTGATCCCGTCTATGTCTATCACCTCTCCGGCAAAGTACATCCCGGGACAAACCCGGCTTTCCATGGTCGACATGTCGATACTCTTGAGGCTGACCCCGCCACAGGTGACAAACTCCTCTTTGAAGGTAGTCTTTCCGCTAACCGCATAGATGTCGTTGGTCAGAACATTGAGCAGCTTGTTGGTGGTCTTTTTGGCCAATTGATTCCAGGGCGTTTCCAGTCCAATTCCAGCTTTTTCCAGGAGAAATACCCACAGGCGGGTTGGAATTCCCCAGGGGTTCATATTCTTCATCTGTCGTATCCCCAAATTCGGGAGTGCCTGCTCCAATTGCTTGCGGACCCGTTCTTCGTTGATCTCATTGACCCAGCTGACCTGAATTTTAAATTCATAGTTGAACCCCTCGAGCACCCGCGCTCCCCAGGCACTGAGCTTCAAAATGGCCGGCCCACTCATCCCCCAGTGGGTCACCAACAAAGGCCCCTCAGCTTTGAGCTTCGTTCCTTGTACCCGTACCAGGGCCGGATCCATCACCACCCCCATCAGCTTGATGATCTCTTCCTCCGGCATATTGAAAGTGAAGAGAGAAGGAACCGGGGGCTCTATCTGGTGTCCCAATTTGGCCATCCAATCGAAGCTGTGAATCTTGGGGTGCCCTCCGGTAGCAACAATGATCTTGTCGCAGACGATCGGCCCATGGTTGTCAAATTCGATGCGGAAACCCGGCTCTAAGGCAATCACTTCGGTCAGTTTCCACCGCATCAGAACCCTTATGCCTAACTTATCCGCCTCGCGGGTAAAGCAATCGATGATGGTCTGAGATTCGTTCGATTCGGGGAAAATGTGCCCATTTTCGTAGGTCCTTAACGCAACCCCACGGTTTTCAAACCAGTCGATGGTGTGCTGGGTATTGAAAGTACCAAAAAGCTTGCGGAGTTGTTTTTCTCCCCTGGGGTAATGACTGGCCAGGACCTTGACGTTGCGTTCCGCATTGGTCACATTGCAGCGTCCGCCCCCGGAGATTTTGACCTTGGAAAGGACCTTGAGGGATTTCTCAATAATGGTGACTTCTGCTTCCGGATAATGCTCCTTGCAAGACAGGGCTGCGAAGTACCCGGCTGCACCTCCTCCGATCACGACGACTTTTGGCATGTGGCAAGTTAATATTTGATTGGGTTTTCTCTATCTAATGATTTCGGTGGGCAAAAAGATGGGGGAGTTGCCTGGGGTGATTTCAACGGTGATGGTTGCCCTGATCTCCTGGTAAACACGAACAATAACTCCATTCGGACCCGGATTTTCCTTTCCAATTGTGATCTGGTCAGCGGTCCAACGTTTACCGATGTTACATCTTCACATGCGGCTGGATTGCAAAATGCAAAAACAGAACGTTCAGCAATCTGGGCCGACTTCATCAATGACGGTTACCTGGACTTTGGCCGGAATACAAATCCCCGGTTTAAAATCTATCTATAACAATGATGGTTTCTTCGATCTCTTCTGGAGCGACCGGGGATCCAATGCGATATATCTTGGCGATGGCCTGGTTTTGATCTATGATGTGACGGGGAAATTGGTACAGCGTTCAGATTTATTGCTCGCTCCCGGTGCGAATCGGATCAGTATGGATCGGTCGGACCTGAAGGCCGGGGTTTATTTCCTCAAGGTTTCGGGTGCTGGTTTTGAAGCTACTGAGCGGGTGTTGTTGCGGTAGCTTATAAATGCGGAAATTATTTTTATATCACCTGACCAAGGTGACATGCCCCACAAAGTTTCCGCAACCAGAACCGCTCCTCAACACATAATAATACACCCCCTCAGGCAGGTTTTGACCATCCCAATTGTTCTGGTAAGCATGGTCCTTGTACCGCGACGCCCCCCACCGGTCAAAGACTTCGATGGACCACTGGTTCCCCTCCAATCCAGTGACAAAAAAGTTGTCGTTGATGCCATCCCCGTTGGGGGAAAATGCATTGGGAACCTCGATATCTTCCTCTCCCAGAAGGGTGACGTTTACAGTATCTGAAGCCAGACATCCCTCACTGTCCCAAACGTCGACATAGATCTTTCCAGACTTGTCAATCCGGTGGGTCGGTGTGGTCGCACCATCATACCAAAGGTAGCTGACGGCTGCTGGGGTAGTGGCATCCAGTATGACCTCATCACCCCGGCAGAGACTCAGGTCTGGTCCGAGATTGACTCCGAAGAGGTTGATGGTCCGCTCGTCTATGATGTCCGGACAGCCAGGACGACGCAACCGGATCGTGTAAGTTCCTTGATTATAAATATGAGCCGGAGCTGAGTCAATGGCCGTTTGACCATCGCCGAAATCCCATTCCCACAAACTGAGGTCCGACCAATAACCACAGCCATTGACCAGAGGGCTCATGACGAATGGCTCGCCAGCGACCGGGCAGCTGTCAGCCTCAAAGGCGATGGTGGCGTCAATCGTCTCCTTCAGTCTGGTAATTGCGTGGTTGGTGGCAGCTTGTGGTTTCTGGGTCTGGTATGCATTGGGGGTGGTGGGGAAATCTGTAGAATTGGTGGTGGTTCCAATGACGAGGCTTTGGGTGCATTGGCTATTGTCAAGTTCCAAAGCAGGAATCAATTCGTCACTGCTGCCACCCAGGAGGGTGCTGTACAACAGCCGTTCACCGGTGGAATCGAATTTCAACAGGAAGGCATCTCCCCCCCAATAATTGATGGCTCCGGTATTGGTACTGTCGATGGCGCATTCGGAGGTGGGGAAATCAAGGGAGGCGGTATTTCCTGTGACAAATATCTCTCCCTGGTCATTCACTTCGATACCAGTGCCGATGTCCCGGCCGGTAGATCCGTAATAGGTGGCGTATTGCAGTTCGGTCGCATCTGCAGATATGCGGGCGATGAAGACATCGGCATCGTTGTTGAGGGTGCTGTCGTAGCTTCCTTCGGTTAGGGGGAGAATCCATGAATAAGTTCTCCCGGTGATGTAAAAGTCTCCCTCGTCATTCAGGGCCAGACCCTCCGCATAATCGCCCCGGTTGCCACAATAGTAGGTGCTGGCTTCTAATTGGCTGCCATCGGCACTCAATCGGGTAGCGTAGGCACAAGCGGAAATACCGGTTCGGTTGAAAAAAACAGCATTGGGAGTGGTGGGATAATTCGGGGAATTGAGTTCTCCGGTGATGGAGGCTTCGTTCTGGTCGTTGACCAGGATTTCAATCACGGATTCTGATTCGCTGCCGCCGATATAGGTTGAATAGATGAGGTTGCTGGCATCTGCACTTAGGCGGAAAACAAAAATGTCAGTGAATCCTGGTGCTCCGTTGTAGGATTCGTCATAGGCACCAGAGGTAGTTGGGGTAAATGGGCTCAGGGTATAACCTCCAACAAAGGCTTCACCGGCATCGTTGACATCGATCGCAGTTCCGTACTCATCTCCGAGGCCTCCATAGTAGGTGGAGTAGAGGAGTGAGTCTCCATTGGGGGAAATTTTGGTCACAAATGTATCGTAGTTGCCGAGGGTTCCGTCTCCGTGGGTGGGTTGAAATACGCCTGGGGTTACTGGAAAATCATCGGAATAGGTGCGTCCGGCTATGTAGACATTTCCGGCAGGATCCAGGGCGAGGCTTTGGGCAAAGTCGTCCCGCCATCCGCCCAGGTAGGTGGCCCAAATGAGGTTGCTGCCCGTCGGGTCCATTTTGTAAATCACGGCATCGACCAGGGTGGGGAAGTTGCCGTTGAAGCTGGTGTCCATGGCTCCCGGGGTTACTGGGAAACCACTTTCGTAGGTGCCGCAGCCGTAGACATTGCCGGCCTCGTCGAGGGCAAGGTCCGTCATGGAGCCGCCCCCGGCAGCATTCCCCCCCAGATAGGTGCTCCACTCAATGGCAACCGGATCAATGACCAGGGTACGTTGCTTGTCGTATCCCTCGGGGAATTCAAATGTCAATTCGCATTGTTGGTTGAGTCGGTAGCGCGCAGGGACCTCAATTCGGTGACCGTCGATTTCCTGGTAAGTGAAGGGAGGCGCTTCATGGAATACACCTTCTTCGGTGTGGAGCCGGAGCCGGCCATCAGGCAGGACCTCGATCTGTTCGAGGCCTTCGTAAGCGATTCGAATCTGATTGGGGTCCGCGCCAGGATTTACAAGGAGGTCGTATTTCAGGGTTTGACCTTGTTGGTAATAGAGGATGTCGATGCCGGGCCAGGTTTGGGTGTAGCGGACAGCGGCATAATCTTGGGTTTCGAGGGTTTTAAGGGTTTGGAGGTTAGGGGTTGTGCAGGCAGTGGAGGCTGAGGCGGAGTAGTCGAAAGGAGTGGAGACCGATGATGAATAGGTGGTTGAGTAGGTGGTTGAGGTTGGGGTTGAGGTTGTGGTGGTAGTGGTGGTGGCGACTGGACGGAGGTAGCGGATTTGTGTTGCGAACGGTTGCTCACCCCGGGGCTGGAGGTGGGGGCGGGACCCGATAAACCGGGTTTGGTAGGACACTGAGTTGGTGGTTGTAAATCCAGCGGGAAGACCCGAAATTGATGGGTTGCCTTTGCCGCGCAGACTCCAGGTCACCCCATCCGCGTGAAAGGCAAGGCTGGCCGGTCCTGTTTCTAGACCAAAACAAATGGAAGAGGTCCATTGCCCGGCATTTGCCCTAAAATGCATGGCCGCCGGCAATGCATGCAGGTTCAGAAGAAAGCAAAAGCAAACAAGGAGAATTCTCTTATGGGGCATGCCCTGAGTTTGGCGGTGATTGTCAGGTGAACAAGTTCGTTCTGGGGACAATAAACCTAAAGATAATCAGAATTAGCTCTCCCCACCTGGTTTCAGATTGTAAATATCCTTGAGGATTAAGGTGTCTCCTTCAGGTAAAACCACTTCCAGGTCATACCGGACTACGATACGCGTGCCAAGAGGAGCATAGTAATAAATTCGCCATGCATCTGATTCACGGGTGCCAATGCATCCATTGGAATAGGCTTTCCCCAGCGTCTTCAGGTTAGTGGTGGGGTGGATCATGTCTCCGGTCCTGATTCCGTTCAATTCGGTTTCAATCCAGGGGATGGGGGGCATCTCTGTGACGAGACCATCATCCCGGCGGGTTCGGGTAAAGTGCTTGCCATCTACCGGATTGAGAAAATAGGGGTCCCGGTCGGCTCTGATAATGGTACCGGTTCCCAAATCAGTTTGCAGGCTCACAGTTCGGCCCGCCAATTTCAGATAGCGGGACCGGTTTTGCCCCACCCGAATGGGAATGGAAAGGATGGTATCTCCATTGGTATGGATGCGCAGGCGGTATTCCGGAACGTTGACGTCAATCTGAATCGAATCGAGCATTTCCTGGAGTTGAGCGGCATACAAAGAATCGGGGATCAGCAAACTATCTCCTTCATGGACCATGACCAGGGTCCTGGTATCCTCTACAAAGACACCGCGGTCCATCATCTCATAATAATCGGTTGCGGCCAGGCTGTCAATGATCCAGGGATTTGCATGGACGATCAGGTGCTCGGAGAGCGGATAAACAGTAAGGGTATCATAATGCAGGACAATGCTGTCCATGGTGACGAAGTAGCGGCCCAAAGTCACCGGGTTTTGGAAGGGGTCGGTGAAGGTGGGCTGGACAGGAGGCGGTGCGGTGTCCCGCATGGTGACCTCTTCCGGGGCCTGGATATCCTGGTGTTTGCGATGGCACCCTGCAACAATGAAAACAGTTATGATGCCCAGGGCCATCAGCCTGATGAATCGAGAAAGGGTTTGAGGATTGGGGGTCTTCATGGTTTTTCTTCTATTCTTTTCCGGCCTCTAAGAAAGGTGTCTTGGGAAGTCGGGTAGGATCGTAAAGTCTCAAATTCCACCCCCAAATCAGATGAGGAATGTCAATTGCCGGGATGAAAATTCTCAGCAATGGTGACATCTTCTCTCTTCTACCGTCCTGCACCGTGAGGGGCAAAACCCAGGTTGGTAGGCGTTGTTTGAAATGGACAGCTAAAAAAAGTCCCGTGAACGCTTTAGCAAAATGGTCTTCACTTTATCGAATCAGTCCTTTGTGAGGGGCATATTAGGTGGGGATTTGACTCTCTTTCTGAACCGAACAGACCAAAAACAATATGCGGTTTAATTGACAATTCAATAAAAAATTGCGTTCTTTTAGCTCAAGTAATAAATCAACGGCTCTTATTTAACCTTTCGCAAATTCCTTTACCCGGAAAATTGCAAGGGAATCAACAGTCTTCTTGAATAAGGCTACCATTAAAGATCACATCTATGTAGATCTGATGGGTAAACTATTGCCCAGACAGAATGATGCTTGGTAAGATCTTAGGATGGTTCGCAACCGAAAAATGATTTGATCTCATGTCGGAATCGGGCCTCTTGGTATAGCCAGTGGTCTCTCTTTTGGGGAGGCCGGAAATCGAGGATTGTGTCCCCAACCTAAACATGTTAATCTTTAATTGAATTACTATGAGTTCTAATCAAGCACCTTTAATCATTAACGGAGGAAAAGACTTCAGCTTTTTCGGCTCCGAAGATTTTCTCTCCAACTATTGGCGAAAAAGCCCCGTACTGCTCAAAGGGGGCGGAAGAGACTTCCTGAACCTCAACCTGACAGGAGGCACCTTCAACGACATCGCAGAGAACCTGAAGAAAGCAGGAGATCCCAATGTTGTTTCTGACAAATCAGTGACCTTCATCGAACAATTCTCTAATTATGTTCCCAAGCTAGGGAGTATGGCAGAGAGGATCAGTAAAGGCTTAGGTTCTCCCCTGGCCTGGTTTGATGCCACCCAAACCTTCACCAATGACGGTGGTCTTGGAGAGCATTTTGACCACAGTGACAACTTTGTAATTCTTCTGGAAGGCAAAGAAAAGTGGACCTTGGCTACTCCTGAAACGATCAGCCGCGAAACACTCGCCCTGAGGATGTTGGGCGTACAAGGGGTTGGGGCTGCTCCTTTGCCAAAGGATGGGCAGATCGAATTTGAACTGGAGCCGGGTGATGTGCTGTACATGCCTTTGTTCTGGATTCACTCTGGTCTGTCTCTTGGGCGGACGCTGAGCCTCTCACTCTCTGTTCCTGCACTTTCTTTGAAATCCGTCTTTTCCCGCGCCATCTCGGAAACTTTGGGCGACCTTGGGATTGGATACCAGCCCGTCCCCTTTATCAGTTCTGCTGCATCTGCAAGGGACCGTCAAGCAGCTACCGAGCAGGTCCAAAAAGCACTGGGGATTCTGGCCAGCAAATTGCAAGACCCCAAAGTCATCGATTCAATTTCCCAAAAAGCGACTCAATTGATCTCTTAGAAAAACGATTTTCAAGCTGATCATTGATTCTGAAAGTCACCAATTTATTAAACCCCAAAAAGAAATATCCATGTTAAATTATAGTGAAGAAAAAAGACCCGCATTTTTTAGAAGAGCCATGGCTGACCTTATGTTTGAAGGCCGTGTTTTGGAAATGTGGAAAGGCAATGTCCAACTCCCGAAAATTGATTTGGACAGAAAGCTCGATGCCGAGCTGGACGAAATTCTAGGGACTGCTTTACTGGCAAATCCCAGGTTCGGAGGCAAGGACGATCCAAGGAATACCGGGAAATGACCGACCAAAGTAGTTCCTTGCCTACTTTGTACGACAACCGTACATTTTTCGGATTTCCAACATTCGAAGATTATTCTCCCAAGGTACCGAAGGCAGCAATTTTTGGGCTGCCTTCGTCCCTCGGGACTCCCAATTCGGGAAGTGAGAATGGTCCTTATTTCATTCGCCGACTGTCAAAGCAATACAATTCCCGGTTTGAGGGGAAAGGTAAAATCATCGATCTGAGGAATCCTGGTACTCACTTTGATGGTTTTGTAGATGCCGGAGATCTGCATCCGAAGGAAAGTGATCTGGATCATTACTGCGGGATGGTGGAGGACCTGGTGGCTCAACTGCCGGGGGAAACCATTCCCATCGCAATTGGAGGGGATCATGCTTTGTCCTACCCCTTGGTGAAGACCATTCATCAAAGGACGCAAGGGATTGATATGGTGGTAATCTTCGACCACCACCTCGATGTTCAATGTTGGGGGGAGGAGGTAGACGGATTGTTCCATACCACGGTGGCCTCTCAGATTTCCCAAGTGCTGGGTCCGGGAAAAGTCATCCACATTGGGGTGGATCCGATTCAGGAAGTGGAGAAAGGATGGGAAGAGCAACTATTCCCTATACTCAAGGAAATCGGCCATCAATTTCCCTTGTTTTCAAATGCTATCAGTGACCTGGAAGTGCTGCGGGAGGCCATTGGAGAAGGAAAACGGTTGTATATCAGTTTTGATCTGGACGTTCTCCAGGCAAGCGAAATGAAAAGCACCGGATACCCCTCCTGGGTGGGAATGACCTTTCAAAAGCTCTTGGAGATTTTTGACGCCATCGCTGAAAACAACACCATTGTGGGCTGTGATATCGTTGAGTTTGCCGCCAGTCGTGAGGATCTGAACAAAACCGTGATCGCTGATGCGGGGCGTGCTTCCGCTTTGTTAACCCATGTTCTTGGAACGATATCCCGGCAATAGCTAAGCCGGGTCTCCGAGCCAATTAATTTTATTCCAGATGAAAAAATTTAGCAAAAACTCTTTTCACCATACCATGGTTAGCATCGACCCGGCCCAAGCGGGAGATACTGCCATTGACCTCTTTTCCCAGGCCTCCATCCAGGAATTCCGGACCCATCCACTGGACCAACGTGGCTATCGGTTTACCCAGGTTTTCGAGCCCTTCGTGCTCCGGGAAATTGCCCGGATGGAAAACCTTCCCCTCCATGATCTGGAAAATTTCAAAGTTGGCGATGGGGAGGTCGTCAATCAGATCCGTGATCTTTTGGCCAATTGGGATCAGCTCACTGTCATTCAGGCGCTCAACCTTGCTTCAATCCTGATAGGTTTCTCCCGGTTTGAGAGATCGAAGAAGCTGCTGTCCGACCTGAAAGGGAAGATTACTCAACCCCGGGATGAATTTGAATACGTTAGCCTTTGGTTCATCATTCACAACCGACTGGGCAATACCCAGGAGATGGGAGAGGACCTTCTGGCGATGCGGAGGCTGATTGAGGTGGGTGGAATCCCTCCGGAAAGGGCCTTGGATGCAGCGGTGCAGGCAGTGGTCTGGTACTTTAAGGAAAAAGTAATTTCCGAGTCCGCCTATTCGTGGTTTGAAGCTTTGGGGACCCGGATTTGCGCTACTGAAAGTTCAGTCAGAGATACTTCTCAATCTTCCTGGTACCGTGCCATCGCGATGGCTCCGGCTGCCAACAACGATCCGCAAAAAACCCAGCAGTATATGGACCTGGCCAGGGAAAAAGCTGAGGGGGCGATCAATGATCTCAAATCGCCTTATGAGGCGCACTTGCTGAAAACGTATTATGAATCTACGATCAAGCAGCACATGTATTTGACCCGGGACCTGGAACTGGCCGAAGCTTCGGCAAGGGCCCTGATCAAACTTGATCCGGTCTGGTCACCCAGTTATGGAGCCCTGGCCCAGGTGGAGCGCCATTTTGGGAAACCGCATCTGGCAGCGAAACTGTTCTTGAAGGCAGCAGAGATTGGCGCACCTTATGTAGGACACCACTATTTTGACGCAGCCCAAGCCTTCGAAAAAGCGGAGGACTACCAGCATGCCATGGAGATTTATGAGATGCTATTCGATGCATTCTCTGAGGAGCATTCGGTAATCGTTGCCGGATACAAGCTAAGTTCCTGGTACGACCGTTCCCAAAAAGAAAAGTTTGCCAAGGCCCTTGATGCGATTCAGGGCGACCTGAGCCCTAAGTACCGTGCTTACCTGGCCGCTCAGTGAAAGGGCCTATACTTTTTGATAACCCAAATGCCCTGATTTCATGACCGTCCTCCAAGACAACCTTATCTCTACCTTCCGGCACCACCCTTCAAAATCCAATTTGCAAGGGCAGAAAGAAATGGGAGAATTTGACTGGGAGAGAGAACCGGTGGTTACCGCCCATCGCATTGTAAAATACTTCAATCAGAAGCGGAAGGAAGATATCCTGGTTCCTATTCACGCGACCCCCGCAGTCATCGCTGATATAGGACTGGTGACTGCAAGTGATGAAGGGCTTGTTCGTTTTATGGACTCCATGCTGAAGAGGGTGTATTGGGAGCGTCAAATTTACAGTATGGTCTATGCCTCTCTGGTGGTGGACCCGCTGAGAAACCGGGTGATTGTGGCCACGACCAAGGGACGGGTGATTGCATTCAGCCTGAAGGGGCAAGTTGAATGGCAGACCGACCTGGAAAAGCCGATTTTTGCTACCCCTGGCCTCTGCCCCGCCCACGACCTCTTATCCATCGCTGCTTTTGGAAACAAAGGGTTCGGTCTGTCTCTGGAAACAGGGGAGGTCCAATATTCCATCTCTTTGCCCGAACCGTGGCACGCGTCTTATAAATCATTGCCAGCATTTCGAAATCCTTATGCCAGCCCGGCCATGACCCAAGTAGGGGAAACCGTTTTCTGCTCAGGGGATCATGTCCTGTGCATTGATCGAAAGGGGGAGGTGATCTGGGACCAGAAGCTGGGATCAGAGATCAAATCTTCCCCGGTTCTTCATGAGGAATTCAGGAAAATAGCCGTTGCAACCGTTAAAGGCAGCCTGGTATTTCTGGCGCTGGACACAGGGGAACAAATCACGGTTCACCAATTGGATGAGAAAATCACTTCCAGCGGGGCGGCTTCGGGGGCATATCTTGTGATTGGAACTTCAAGGGGAAAGGTCTATTGTTATCATTTCCAGACCCACGAATTGCTGTGGGTCAAAGAGTTTGGTGGTCCCTTCGATTATACCTCTTTTACCCTTACCCCCAAGGGGGACTTTGTCGCGACCAACTGCGAGGGCAATATCAGTTGCCTGTCCGCTGCGGATGGCCGCTTTTTGTGGGAAACCAGCCAGGTACTGGGATTGGATGACCACGAACCCGAATTAAACATCACTCCTGTAGTCGGAGGAAATGGCAGTATGTATGGCGCATCCTACCGGGGGGATTTGTATCAATTTTCATTTTGCAGGTATGATAAATAATACCATCATCGAAACCACCAATGTTGAACACATTGAATATATCCTGCGCCGGTGGAGAGACCGGATGGAGGTGCTTTCTCATACAGGTACGTTTGGTCAAGACCAATTGGTAGAGATTCTCGTCATTCTGGACAATGTCAGCTATACCTTTCTCTATCTGGAGGCTCAAAATGAATTTGCCGCCCTGGAGCAACTTGAGCCGCTTAGAAATGCCCTGTTCAACAACCAATCTATGTTCGAAAAGATCAGAATACAGTGCCTGGGTCAGCAATATGAAGATCCTTCGGCTGAAATATCGCGGAATAGACTGATCAGATTTATTGAACGGAAGCAGATTGAGGGTGCGCAGACCGACCTGAAGCAAGACCTTGCTGCAAATGCAGGGGAAGCGAATCGCCTGTTCGAAGAGATGGATATCGCAAAACAGCAATTTTTGCAACGGTTGGGGGTCGACGTGTCACCCGAGCAAGCCGGAGTAGCCTATGAAATGTTAATGGGGGAGGTCCAATCAGCCCCCACCCGGATAAAAATTCACCAAGCCTGGCATGTTCTTGCCGACCGGTTCAACCCGGAAATTGACCGGGTCGTGCACCAGGTATCTGCCTTGAGGTCTGAGAAAGCTGCGGGCTTGGGTTATGGGTCCGCCCTCGAGGATACCCTTTACAAAACCAGCTTGGACCAGAAGCAAATCGAATCTTTCCTGCACACCTGTCTGGAATTTGTCCTTGAGGACCACCGCAAGATCGAGGCCGAAATACAAAACGCGCTGGGGGTGGAAGATCCCATCCGTCATTCTCAGTACTATTTGAAGAAATACATCGGCGATCGAAGGTTTTCGCTGTTTTCCCTGGACAGTGCCCTTGACTTCGCCTTTGAGGTTTGCAAGTCCTACTTTTCCCTCACTTTTTCCCCCATTCCCCAACCCAACTCACCTTTTCGCAAGGTCGAAGTCCACCAAAAGGGTAAGAAAGTCGGTACGATTACCTTTGATTTCTGGAATGAAAGCCGCTCAGAAACCAAGGGGAACCATACCATTCCCGTGAAAAACAAAGTCGACTGGGGTGGTTTTTTCGAATATCCTGAGGCCCATGTTGCCTGTCGATTTAGCCAATCTGAGGACAAGCTCCTGACCTTTCAAAACCTGCACAGCCTCTACCATGAATTGGGCCATGCCATCAACCATTTGTTGATCCGTGAGCGCATCCCCAACCAGTCCGGCCTGGAATACTTGCCCCTGGAAAGGCTTGAGTGCCTGAGTATGTGGTTCGAAAAGTTTTTGTTCTTCAGAGAATTTGATGACCATATAGAAGGGCAGGATGTGGACCGGGAATCGATCGACCTTTGTCGGCAAGTCAAGTGCTGGGAGTACAGAAGGGGTTTATTTGAAAGAACTGCCGTAGCCTATTTGGACTATCATGTGCATACAAACCCGGAGGCATCTGTCCGGCAACTATTTGAAGGGCTCGATCGGAAATATGGCCTGGGGCGTTTCGTAGATTACTACAACCTTCCCCCCTACCTTTTCCTACCGCTGGCCCGCAACAACCCCGGCGCTAATTTCATCTACCTCTGGGGATCGGCCTGGAGTTGTAAGGTGTTTGAAGATCACCAGAACAGTACGGTTTTACATCCAGAGGGGCTACACCATCACCCCCCGGTTTTCGAACCCTGTTTCGACTACCAACTCCAGCTCCCGACCCCAAAGGTGGAGTCATTTGGGCGGTTTTTTGACGCCATCAATAACAGAGGGATTTAAACGACGACTATGAATAACAACCCGATAAGAAAGCTTTACATCAATGAATACTTCGCGCAGAGAGATGAGGTGCTGGAAGGCATTCTGCAGAAGTCGGTGCTGGAGAGCAAGATGCCAACCATTCAGGTGGATGACAATACCGGATCCATCCTGCAAATGATGATGCTCCTCCTCCAGCCGAAAACGGTTGTTGAAGTAGGAACTTTGTTTGGCTATTCAAGTATCTATATTGCCCGGTCATTGTCTGAGGGAGGGCATTTGATTTCATTGGAAATTGATGCGGAAGCCGCCGCGCTTGCCCGACGTAATTTGCAGGAGGCCGGTCTTGCAGAGCGGGTTACCGTATTGCAACAGGATGCCGTGGACTACCTTTCATCTGTCCCTGACCAAAGTATAGATGCCCTGATCATTGATGGTGCCAAGGAAGAATATCCTTCTTATTTGAAGGCCGGATTTGCCAAGGTGCGCAGTGGGGGGCTTCTCATCGCTGATGATGCTTTGCGCTGGCAAGACCCGGACAACGAGGACCGCAGTATTTTCAATGAGGAAGAGATACAGGGGATCGACAGCTATTGCCGGGCCTTGGGGCGCAGTGGAGCTGTTTTTACGGTCATGGTCAATTCGGAAAATGGTTTAATCATTAGTTTAAAGAAGTGAGTGAGCAAAAACACGCCTTGATATTTGGGGTAACCTCCGAGCTGGGGCAGTACTGTGCGCAGGCATGGCAAAAGGAGGGTTGGAGGGTGACTGGTACCTCCCGAAACAAAGAGTCCGATTTGAAATCGCTGGAAGGGGTGTTGATCCATCAAGTGGATTTCAGTCAGTCGGCGGATGTTGAAAGGTGGGTCAGTGAAATGGATGAATGTCCCGACCTGGTGGTTTTTGCCCCTGCGGAATATTCCAATGAGGATCCTTCTGAAATGTCGCTGGCGGATTTTTCCCGGATATTTTCGGTCAATGCCCTTTCCCCATTTTGGTTGAGCCTCCAACTATTGAAGAAGAAGGCTGCCAGTCGATTTGCCTGTTTCATCTTCATTGGTTCATGTGCGATGTACAATGCCGATCGGGGATCTGCGGTCTATGGCGCGAGCAAGGCTGCTCTGAAGGTGCTCTCCGCCGGGGTGGCGGATTTCTGTGCCGGGCAGAATGCGGCGGCGGCCGATTTGATCCTGGGGCATCTTAAAAACCAATGGAAACTGGACCAGATTGCCGCCTTGGCGGAGAAGTACCAGGTCAGTATTGAGGAAGTTCGCCTTCGGTACCTGACAAAATCGGAGCCCAATATCAAGCTGGACCATTTCATTGAATTTTCTGCTTGTAGTCGTGCCATTCAGTACATCTATGAGACCGGGAGTTCCGCGAACGGGATGGCTTTGCGGCTTGATGGGGGAGCTGCGGGTTCTTTCAATTGAGTGGTGTTTTGGGTCAACCGGTGTTATGGTTTTCTGCCCAACTTGAAAATCATTTCTCTGCTTTCGTTTGGGCTGAACGGGTTGCCTTGCCAATCTCCCCACAATTCAAGTATTTGTAATCCCGCTTGTTGGGCCAGGGAAATCAGGGTTGCGTATTCGGCGAATCGAAGCCTGGAACTTGATTTCTTGACTCGTTTTTTCTGCCCAATGGTATAGGTTTCCTGAAATTCGAGGACTTCTTTCTGGTAGGAAACAACTTCAACATCCAGGACCAATGGTTCTCCCGATGGAAGTTCGAACTGATCGCGGTGTTGGTCCCATTTTTCCCAGGATCTTATGGTGGGGTTGCGGGATTCAAACAGAAAATAGCCGTCCGGGGCGAGTAGTTGGTGGATGTATTCGAAAAATCCAAGGATGACCTGGTCGTTGAGGAGATACTGAAAGGCGTGCCCTGTCATGGTGATCAAGCCAAAGTCGGGAGCTTTTTTATAGGAGGGTTGGTTGGCAGACGTAGATGGATTAGGAGAGGAAGGTTTGTCGGTATACGAGGGTGAATTGGGAGAAGAAGATGGGCTGGCAAAAGAGGGAAGGTCACCAACTTCCCAATGTAGCCGTTCGTGTTCCATTTTTTTCCTGCAACAGTTGATCATGGCCGGTTCCGGATCAATTGCCACGACTTCATGCCCCTTCTTGACAAGTTCAATGGCCAATTCTCCGGTACCACACCCTATGTCCAGAACCTTGGTTGAACTGTGCGGCGCTTTCGCCAAAAAGAAGTTGAGGTCTTCCTTGCCGGAATTGATGAGGTCATAAAATTCGACCAACTCTGTATCGGAGAATGATTCATTCATAGGAGACATTCGGGGAATAATCTTGCGCTTATTCCCCAGCGATTATACGATATTTTAGTCAAATGAATGGCAGATAGAGGTGGGGATGATGTAGAAATCATCGTTTCCAGCTTGTTTCGGCGGTTTCCCTCGGCTGAGGGTCGGTTGACCCTTGGCTGAGGGTGGTTGGACCTTCGGCTGAGAGGGTGCCCAGACTCTCTGGTGAGGGTTTCCAGACCCTCTGGTGAGGGTGCTCAGGCCCTCTGGTG
>CAYGRE010000018.1:0-46845 GCA_964352215.1 uncultured Bacteroidia bacterium | reverse complement strand
AGGGTGCTCAGACCCTCTGGTGAGGGTGCTGAGGCCCTCTGGTGAGGGTGCTCAGGCCCTCTGGCGAGGGTGCTCAGACCCTCTGGTGAGGGTGCTGAGGCCCTCTGGTGAGGGTGCTCAGACCCTCTGGTGAGGGTGACAAGACCCTCTGGTGAGGGTGCTCAGACCCTCTGGTGAGGGTGACCAGACCCTCTGGTGAGGGTGACCAGACCCTCCGGTGAGGGTTTCCAGACCCTCTGGCAAAAGTGACAAGACCCTCTGGCGAAGGTTTCCAGACCCTCTGATGAGGGTGCTCAGACCCTCTGGCGAAGGTTGCCAGACCCTCTGGCAAAGGTTTCCAGACCCTCTGGCAAAGGTTTCCAGACCCAATGCGCCCAATATGCGGCCTTTATGGTCTGGGTTCATGACATGAACAATGTAGTTTCCCACAAAACCTGGTTTTGCAGGTTTGTTTCCCGCCGAGAGGGCTAAGATTTGGCTTGTGGGGGGAACGTTGTTCATTTCGAACACCTGGATGACTGATTTGCTTTTATTTGGGGGGTTTTAGTTCGAAATCCCCCTGGCTTTAAGAAACTCCTGAGTGCCATACTTCAGGAAATTCAAAAGTAGGTTTTGACCGCAAACTCGAATTGTTCCATGAATATCTTTTTGAAAGCTGAGATATTGTTTTGCTCATAGAACAAGAGCATCGCCTTTTTATAATCAATAGAATCCACAGTCCGGAAAGAGATTGGGCAGTGCTTATAGTGGATCAATACTGCATTGCTGATGATTCGGGCAGTCCTTTTGTTCCCATCAGTGAATCCCTGAATGTAGGAAATCAGAACCAAAAGGATCAGTGCCTTTTCGAAAACATTTTCCCTAGCATTTACCAGGTCACACATACTCTGGAATGCTTCTCGAATCTGGTATTCGTTGTCCAATGGGCGGTAATTGGTTCCTGTTATACCTACCCGACGGTGTCTGATATTTCTATTGATCCCTAACTCTTTGATCAGAATACTATGAACGTCTTCAATTCGTGAAACGGTCAAAGGGATAAGATAGGCCGGATCTTCCATAATAAAATCCAGGGCCTCCTTGTGATTCAGGAGCATGGTGGCTTCTTCTTTGGTCTTTCCCTTCGCTGTTTCCTTTTCTTTCAGCAGCCTTTCAGTTTCCAATAAAGAATAGGTATTCCCTTCTATCTGAGAAGACTTCCAACTCAAATCAATGGCCAGGCGTTCCATCTCCTTGATGAATATCTCGTTCTCCAATTGGGAAATATTCTTATGGTATTGATTTTGGAGTTCATCCAGGTACGTGAGCTCGGAAACAGTAAATAACTGGGCCTTACTCATGATGTTGGGGATTAAATCAAGGTTAAATTGGCTTTGGATTTTTCTTTCGTCAATCTCTTGTTTGAAATAGCTTTCTATATCAATTGGGGATACCAATTGATATACAGGACTAATTCGATAGGTAGTTCCCCTTCCTCTTCCCTCTTGAATAATAAGCCCCTCATTGACCAAACTTGCCAAAGCCCTTTTGGTGGTTGCATAGCCTATGTCAAGGGCTACCCCACTATGTATCTTGCTTGAAGATAGAGAAGGGTTATCCTTGATGTAGTTAAGAATTCGAGAGTTGTTGTCATTAATCATGGGACGGTTTCCAATTACTTATGGCTCAGTACAACAGTAAATGTAGCTCAAATATTCATGATATTGAGCTGTATTTTGGATATATATGAGCTAATAAGTTGTGGTAATTGAGTTTGTGTCTCATATTTTGGCTGTTTTTGGCTCAGAATTGGCATTATCTGAGCTGTACTTTGAGGAACCGAGAGCTACATTTAGTAATCTAAAGAATGATTTAGCTGAGCGTAGGGCCAGTGCACAGTAAGATCCGCTCTTTCAAGCGGATTTTTTCTCTGTAGGAGAATGCGGAGGGTGGGGGATTGGCCATTGGCCATCCCAATATGGAATCCGGTGCAAGCAGAAAATAAACCCGCTCCTTCGGAGCAGGGTTATTTGTCTCCGAGCCCTTACGGAACCCTTCGGCTCCCGACGGCCCCGAAAACAAATAACCCGCAAAACGATTCGTTTTGCGGGTTTATTTTCTGCTTGCGGAGAGGGAGGGATTCGAACCCTCGGTACCCTTGCAGATACACTAGCTTTCCAGGCCAGCCCGTTCGACCACTCCGGCACCTCTCCTTGTGCTTTCTTGTCGAAGGATTGCAAAGGTAATGATTCTTTTGAAAATACATCTTTCGGCAGGGCATTTTTTCCAGAAGACCGATAAGCAAACGCTCCTTCCCCAGCACTAAATCTTCAGGGTTACCCATATTTATTGGTTGTCCCGGGAGAAAACCCGACAAAAATCTCACTTTGTCAAAGTTTGAACATAACCTTATGGGGGTAGAGTTGGTATTCTATATAATACAAAGAAGAAATAAGCAATGCTACCTACACTTGATCGCAAAACGTTCAGTTACGCAGACTACATGGCACTCACCGAGCAATTGGTGGCAGAGGGCAGAACCACAGGTCCGATTCAATCTGATGCGATGGCCCATTATACCAAGCTGAATCTGGTCCGTATGCAGCGGTTGAACAAGACTTTAAAATTAGATCGGATATTGGTGGATGCCGTGAAGGCAATGGGCAACCGCTACGATTGGACTATTATTACTGAGCCCTGGTGTGGGGATGCCGCGCAAAATGTACCTGTATTGGCAGCATTGGCGGTACAAAATCCTGGAATCAACCTCACGCTGGTGCTGAGAGATGACAACCTGGACCTGATGGACCAATACCTCACCAACGGGGGGCGTTCTATCCCCAAATTGTTGATTTACGAAAAAGAATCAGGGAAAGTCGTTACGACCTGGGGACCGCGACCTGCTCCGGTGCAGCAAATGGTCATAGATTATAAAAACATGGATGCTGACACCAAGCCACCCTACACCGAGTTTGTCAAGGAAGCCCAGAACTGGTACAACAAGGACAAAAACCACACCCTCCAACAAGAGATGTTGGAAGTTTTTCAAAGTCTGAATAAATGAGATGCGTATTATTACACCGCGCTGAAGAATACTGATATAGATATAGGGAATCGTTGTAAAACAAAGGCCACGGTAACAAGTGTTACCAGGCCTTTGTTTTTTTATGGACTTCCGCGAGAAAACATTTAGATTTGCCTAAATAAGCTTTAAGCCTATCTAAAAATGAAGGAGATTGTCAATCATGTCGCGGAATGGATGTTCGGAATGCATCCAGTTATGCAGGCATTGGTGGCCACCACCTTTACCTGGTTTGTAACTGCCCTTGGGGCAGCCACTGTCTTTTTCTCGAAGAGAATCAACCAGAAAGTCCTGGATGCAATGCTTGGATTTGCAGCCGGTGTCATGATTGCGGCCAGTTTTTGGTCCCTCCTGGCTCCAGCTATTGAGATTTCTGAGGTTGATGCAGCCGCCGGCGGCCCCCCGGCATGGGTTCCGGCCGCAGTCGGTTTCATGATCGGCGCCCTGTTTTTATTCAGCATTGATAAGGTATTGCCCCACTTGCACGTGGGATTTCGAATGGACGAAGCCGAGGGAATCAAGACCAGTTGGCACCGTTCTGTGCTTTTAGTAATGGCGATTACCCTGCACAACCTCCCTGAAGGATTGGCAGTTGGAGTTGCTTTTGGGGCTTTGGCTTCTACCGCAAACCCCGAGGCAGGGATGTTGGTCGCACCTATTGGTTTGGCCATCGGGATCGGCTTACAAAACTTCCCGGAAGGGCTGGCCGTCTCTCTTCCTTTGCGCCGTGAAGGGTTTTCCCGAGTCAAGAGCTTTTGGTATGGCCAATTGAGCGCCGTGGTTGAACCCATTGCAGGTGTCATCGGTGCTTATGCCGTGATCTCCATGAAGCCGATTCTACCGTATGCCCTGAGCTTTGCCGCTGGAGCGATGATATTTGTGGTGGTGGAAGAGTTGATCCCCGAATCACACCGCAAAGGAAATACAGACCTGGCGACCATGGGCGCCATGGTTGGCTTTACCGTGATGATGATGTTGGACGTTGGGCTTGGCTAAACCCCTTCTTCGCACCCTATCGCATATTCTTCAACTGAGAGGCATAGACACCGACCCAGACGATGGAAGAAATGATCAGCACAATTGCGGTGATGATAATTAAGATGGCGGGATCCAGCGCGAGGTCGGAAGGAAATATCATCAGGTCATAATAATCCAGCGACGCTTTGGTGGTATAAAGGAGCAGGCCAACCACCCCAATTTCAGCAATGGTATAAATGTAAAACCCAATCTTGCGCATTTGCAGGATGAAGATGGCACCGGCAATTTTTACCAGCGCCATGGCAACATCGGCAATTTGGAAAGCAGGGTCCCTGGGTGGGGATGGAACATCGCCTGAGCCATTGAAGATATTGTCCGGTACCAAGGCAAAGATCAGTGAAAACCCACAAGCAATCAGGGTGAGAATGGCAAATACAGTGATGATGGTGGGGCGAGGTGCAGATTGATCCAGGTTGTTGCTCATGTCAGAAGAAATTTCCGGTCAATATACTAAAAACAAAAGGAGAACGGGTACACGTTTCAGGAGTCAATAGACATATCCCTGGATGTGTACCCGTTCGATTTTCCTGTTCACGAAGCAGGGTGCTTATCTGTTTTCGAAACACGATTTTCCTGTTCGCGAAGCAGGGTGCTTATCTGTTGAACAGCATTTCCCGGTATTTGGGAATGGGCCAGTATTCGTCGGCAATAACTGTTTCCAGTTTGTCAGAATTGGTACGCACTGCTTCCATGGCAGGTACGACCAGGTCACCAAAGGCGATTGCTGAATCGCGAATGTTTTCAATCCCCTCAGCTTTCCCTAACTGATCCCTCAATGCAATCACATTGCGGCGCAGGGCAGTTACCTCACCCGCGATCTCAGTGACCATCGCTGTCTGGGCTTCGTACAACTCTGCGGGCAGATTGATGTCCTGCATGGACTCGATGCTGTCCACGAGCTGTTTCTGGTAGGCGAATGCAGCCGGCAGTACCTGACCGGTTATCATTTCCTCCATGATCCGCGCTTCAATGCTGATCTTCTTGATGTATTGCTCCAGCCGGATTTCATGGCGGGCATGCAATTCGTGTTCGGAGAAGATGTTCAACTCTCTGAAGAGCTCAACGGTAGATTCAGTTACATAAGCATCCAGCGCTTTGGGGGTCTTCTTTACATTGCTCAGCCCACGGAGGGCGGCCTCATCCTCCCATTCCTTGGAGTAACCGTTGCCTTCAAAGCGGATGTCTTTGCTTTCCTTCACATATTGACGAAGGATTTCAAGGATGGCGATTTCTTTCTTCTTGCCACGAGACGTTTTACGGTTGAGGGTCTTCCTGAATTCATTCAACTGTTGGGCAACGATGGAGTTCAGGACGATCATCGGGCCGGAGGTATTGGAGGAAGAACCAACTGCTCTGAATTCAAACTTTTGGCCGGTGAAGGCAAAGGGAGAAGTCCGGTTCCGGTCGGTATTGTCCAGCAGCAGTTCGGGAATCTTGGGAATCCCGAGGCGTACATAAGCCTGGGGAAGTTCTTTTTTCTTCTTGCGGGAAGGCTTTTCGACTTCGTCCAGGACTTCACTGAGCTGGCTGCCAATAAAGGCAGAGATGATGGCCGGGGGAGCTTCATTGGCACCCAGGCGGTGGTCGTTGCCAGCTGAGGCAATGACTGAACGCAGCAGGTCCGCATGCCGGTGAACCGCCTTGATGGTATTGATGAAAAAGGTCAGGAACATGAGGTTGTCCTTGGGAGAATTACCCGGATTGAGCAGGTTTTTCCCGGTATCTGTACTCATGGACCAGTTGTTGTGCTTGCCGGAACCATTGATGCCAGCAAAAGGCTTTTCATGCAGAAGAACCCGGAAATCATGCTTCCTTCCAACCCGGTCCATCAGGTCCATGAAGAGGTTGTTGTGGTCAACCGCCACATTGAGTTCTTCAAAGATGGGTGCACATTCGTATTGGTGCGGGGCCACTTCATTGTGACGGGTCGTCGTAGGAATGCCTAGTTTGATGGATTCAATCTCCAGTTCCTTCATAAACCCATAGACGCGCTCCGGAATAGAGCCAAAGTAGTGATCATCCAGTTGTTGACCACGGGCCGGAGGTGCACCGATCACCGTTCTGCCAGCCAATTGGAGATCAGGACGGAGCTCAAGGTAAGCGCGGTCCACCAGGAAGTACTCCTGCTCGCAGCCGAGGGTTACTTCGATCTTTTTGATGTTCCGGTCGAAAAGCTGACAGATAGGTACAGCTGCATTTTCCAGTGCTTCGATGGATTTCAACAAAGGGGCTTTGTAGTCCAGTGCCTCTCCGGTATAGGAGACGAAAATGGTCGGAATACAAAGGGTTTTGCCAAACCTGTTCTCAAAGATAAATGCAGGTGACGAAGGATCCCAGGCGGTATAACCTCTGGCTTCAAAAGTGTTTCGAATACCACCACTGGGCAGAGAAGAAGCATCCGGTTCTTGCTGTGCAAGGTTGGCTCCGGAAAATGCTTCGAGGGGATGACCGTCTTTCAGGGTCAAAAATGCATCGTGTTTTTCAGCGGTGAGGCCGGTCAAGGGCTGAAACCAGTGGGTATAATGTGTGGCTCCATGTTCAATGGCCCAGTTTTGCATACCTCGTGCGACAGAATCCGCAATTTCACGGTCTACAACTGCACCTTGTTGAATTGTGTCCACCACCTTCTTGTATACTTCGCCAGGAAGATATTGACGCATTACCTCCAAGGTGAATACATTGCTTGCAAAAATTTCCGAGAGCCGGTTCGGATGGTCGATTGGCTCAATCGGAATTCTGCTTTGGATGGTTTCGAGTGCCTTAAATCTCGGATTTGCCATTTATACTGAAGTAAAATTGTTTTCTACGGGGCAAAAGTATGAAAATTAGCTTAACCCGCCTTGGAATTTTGGGAAATTGGGTGAATATCTTGCGAATTCGTCCTTCCCTGATGTGCTAAGTGGCATACTTTTTAATGAATTCACATTATGTTCATATAAGCGAATTTGTTTACTGGTGGTTTTTGGAAGGCATGGGGATTCCACCCATCAGATTGTTAACGGTATGTGGATAACATTAGCTGCCCTCATTCTTAGCAACACAAGGGCAGGTTGCTGTCAAATGGAGTGTTTTTTTGAAAGAAGTAATTGTTTCCTGAATCGGTTTAACAGTGGCTATGGCCTAAGGTGGTTTGTATACAGTTGGTTTTCAGTGTTTTGCGGTGCTTAGTAACTTTCTTTTTAGGCGTAAAAATTGTACCTTTACTGTATATAGGAACTGATTAAACAACATATATTATGTCAATTGAAGTAATCGGAGGCCTCGCCATACTTGGTGGACTCATCGTCGTAGGCGTATGTACGGCCCTCCTCTCAAAACGTTAGCCACCGCTCTGTTTAAAAGAATTCAACATTATCCATCCTAAAAAATCAATGGCCGGACCCACTAAGTGGCCGGCCTTTTTTCTTAGGAAGAAACCGGAGTTTATTCATACAAGGCCAGTACCTGATTGGTATGGTCCCCTGTTTTGACTTTGGGAATTACATGTTCGATCTTTCCCTGCTCATCAATGATGTAGGTCGCCCGGTAGGTTCCTTCGTAGACACGGCCATACATTTTCTTTTCTCCCCAAGTCTTATACTTATTATGTACCTCACGCTCGGTATCAGCCAACAACGCGAAAGGTAGATCGTATTTGGCAATAAATTTCTGATGAGATTTTTCACTGTCTGTACTTACACCCAATACAATGAAGCCTTTTTCCAAAAGTGCGCTGTGGTTGTCACGGAGATCACAAGCTTCTTTGGTACAGCCAGGCGTATTGTCCTTGGGATAGAAGTACAGGATCACTTTTTTTCCTTTGAAATCAGCCAATGAAATATCATTTCCATTCTGATCTTTTACGGTAAATGAAGGTGCGGTTGTCCCTACTTCGAGCAATTCTGGAGTAGCCATTTTGTATTCTTGTATTTGATGTATTATCGATTCCTAAAACAGAGGTTATCTCTGTCAGAAGTAGAGATAAAACGTTTTTTCGGCCAGATTGTTCGCATTGTCATAGACCATCAGGTGCAATTTGTGCTTACCTGAAGTGGGGCGCTGTCTTAACCGATGTGCAATTGTACTAGTCTTGGCATCAAATTCGAAGAGGACCCAGTTATCATCCAGGGTTCCGATGATGCGATCGCTGTCAATGCCGGCGAAGTTATCCTCAATGCGCAGGGAAAGGGTATTTTGGGTACTGGGAATGGTACTTCCATCAGAAAACCCTTTGGAAGAGATGACCGGAGAGGTGCTGTCGGCCATGACACAAAAGCTCCCAAAACTCCCTGAAGAGGCATAGATACTACCATCTTCATTGACATCTTTCCCCAGGAAATACCAGCCCCCTGAGCTGCCTTTTCTGGCAATCACGGCATGGGTAGGGTCCATTTCCTGGTCCGGGCGGAAGTTGAGGACAAATGATTTGAAGAGTGGGTCCATCATATTTCCTACTTCATATACCTGAGAATACATGGTGGACTGCCGGGGATAGCGCTTTACATGGAGGGGAAGTGAATCGAAAACTGCCGCATAGGGGAAGTACATTTGCAATTCACCACTCTCAACAATATTATTTTTGTCTGGGAGTACGGTTTCAGCCAGATCGAACCGGATTGACTTTCCGGTGATCGGGTCCCTGGCCAGTTCCGGGAGCCGCCATTTGTCGAGGGCGCTGACAAAGACCAATTCTTTTCCTTCAAGGTAGGCCGGTTGGATACGTTCCGTGGTACCGTTGGTATAGGTCACGTCAATGCCTCTGTTGTGGCCGGAAGATGGGTTTTTCACGCGGCAGACAAACAGGTTTTGCTGGACTTCTCCTGAGATGGAGGTAAGGCCGGGGAAATTATATTCGGATGGTAGGGGAACTGGCTTTGACCTTTTGACATTCATCCGAAGGGTTGTTCGGTTCAGGTGCGTATCCCTCAGTTCCAGTCTTATCCGGTGGGTGGCATCGTCTTTCAGTTCGATGACCCCTTCGCTACAGAGGTTCCCGTAGCAGCCAAGGCTGTTGCCATGGGCACGGTAAGCCCGCTGAAACTTGCGACCGGTTTTTTTGTAATGCGGATAATCAAAATGGACATTGATGAACTTCTTTTCATCAAAGGAAAATGTATCCAGATTGAATGCATAGATAGGTTGGTCGTCCAGGTAGGCCTTGACATAATTGATTCCGCAATGGTTGGGCGCTGCGCTCAACAGGTCATAAGCATGGTATTCGATCCCGAATTTTCCGTTGACCTGAATTATTCCGGGAATTGAATAGGTGCCATTGCTGCCTTCGGGGGTCAACTCCAGTTTCTCAAGCTTTCCGCTCACCCGCGCGTTGGCGTCGAGCGGTTGGATACCAACGGTCTTTAAGATTGGCCGGACATCATCCCGGATCACATTCTTAAAGTGCTTCAGGACATTGGTGATCTTTTCATCTGAATCCCGGATTTCGAAGTGGAGGTGGGGACCACCTGAGGAGCCGGAATTACCGCTGTATCCAATCAGTTGCCCCTGCCGGACCGGCATCTCCTCTTCAGGAAGGTAGATTTCCTGCTCATAGCTTTTGGAAGCGTATTGTTTTTCGTAGACGAAGGTTTCGATTTCATCATTGAACCCGCGTAGGTGGGCATAAACCGTGAACTCTCCGTCGGGATGGCGCAAGTAAATGGCCTTGCCAAAACCATAAGGACTGACCTTGATCCGATAAACATAACCATCCCGCGCGGCCATGATACGCTTGCCGGTTTCTCCGCCTGTCTTTACATCAATCCCGGAATGAAAATGGTTGGACCTCAATTCCCCAAAGGTTCCTGAAAGCACAAATTCTGAGCCTTCCATCGGAAAGCGATAGGAACCACTGTCCGGACCCCCCATTCCCACTGCTAGTCCTGCCACCAAGAACAGTATGATTAGTTTCAGCCTACCTGACATAAAAATCCAAGAGTTTATTTCCTTCCAGACTCGCTTCTAAATGATCGTTGACCTTCACCGGACCAACTCCGGATGGAGTACCCGTAAAGATGAGGTCCCCTTTCTTGACCGTGATATATTCCGAAATATAGGCCACCAGGGTTTCTATATCGAAGATCATATCCCCAGAGAAGCCCTTTTGCCGGGATTCACCGTTTACCTTCAGCTCAAAGTTCAGGTTTTTCCAATCCTCAAACTGTGTCGGGTCAAGCATTTCCGAAGCGGGAGCAGAATTGTTGAACATCTTCGCCAATGTCCAGGGATGGCCTTTTTCTTTGGCTTCGGACTGCAGGTCGCGGGCCGTGAAATCTATGCCAAGGCCAATCCCGTCTATGTAAGTACGTACAAATTTCGGATTTATGTATTTTCCTTCCCGTGAGATTCTGAAAACCAGTTCGCACTCATAATGAATGTCCTGGCTGAACTCGGGGTAAAAGAAATCCTGATTGTGCCGTAGGAGGGCCGTATCAGGTTTGAGAAAGATCATTGGTTTGGAAGGAAGGGGATTGGACAATTCCTTCGCATGCTCTGCATAATTCCGGCCGACGCATATAATCTTCAATTTCTTATCCTCCGCAGTTGGCACTGGAAACTGCTTCGTCGCCGAAGAGGTCTTTCAGTACGATGATAGAATCTCCAACCAAATATCCTGCTTCTGCATTCCAGATTTCGATCTCTCCCTGACAGGCAGGCAGCATCGGGTTGGACTTTTCGTCGCTTTTTTCAAAGACCAACTTCCAGGAATTGTCACCTTCTACAAAGGAGTAAGCTCCCTCGCAGCTTTCCGGCAGTGATGCGCCACCAAAAGGATTGCTTCGGAGGCGCTTGTTGGTATACCTCCCATTGTTGTCCAGAGTCAGGTTGGTCTTCCCATCCTCAGAACAATATTTCTGGACGAATTTTCCTTTCAGATCTTCCTGGGTTGGGTTACCGGAACCAGCATCACAGCCAATGTAACCGATGGAACAGAACAGGAAAGCGATCAAGATGTACTTATGCATTCGAAAAGGGCTCATAGGGGCAAAAATATAACACATTGGCAAAAGATTAGGTATTTAGATGTGGAAAAGGGCGTGTCTTAAGGAGGACACCCCGCAATTTGATCCCCTTTCTCAAAACAGAAAGCCCCTTTATTTGCTTACATTGTTGGCTTTAAGTGCAGTGAGCCTGAGTTTCGCTGTAAATATCAATCGTTATTCTTTGGTTGGAATTATGAAAAGATCATTCTTCGCAGGCCTGGCAGGTCTTCTCTTATTGGTAGTTGTTTTTCGCAGTATGTCTGGTTCTGAAGCTCAGGATCGCTACGACCCGATTCCCCCTGAAAAAAAGGCGTATGCTGAATTCATGAATGAATACATCGCCAATATGCCCAAACCGGACCCTTCAAAGAGCAAGCGGGAGAGCCCGGATATGTTTTTTGAATTTGACAAGCTGAAGCGGTTGGATCCAAGTACGGGTGAAGTTCCAGCGGATGGTTTGGTGCGTGCCTACCAGGACCTCCGACGTCAATTCGGAGATATCTCTTCCAGCCGGAACAATGCGCTGCAATGGGTGGAGCGTGGGCCTGACAATGTCGGAGGACGTACCAGAGCTATCATGTGGGACCCCAATGACAGCCAGAACAAAGCTGTTTTTGCAGGTGGCGTTGGTGGCGGGCTGTGGCATACCCCCGACATTACCGTAACCAGTCCAACCTGGACCAATGTCAGCGAGGTCTTTTCAAACGTAGCCGTTTGTGCCATCGCAGCTGATCCCAACAATCCTCAAATCATGTACTATGGGACAGGCGAAGGTTACAACAATGCAGATGCCTTGCGTGGAGCCGGCATTTTCAAATCTACCGATGGGGGAATGTCATGGGATGTATTGCCCTCTACCACCAATAGCATCTTCTATTATTGCCAGAAAATTATTGTTTACCCCGCAACAAGTGATGTTTATGCTGCCACCAAAGCAGGTTTGCAGCGCTCCAGCGATGGTGGACTGACCTGGCAAAATGTATTGGGTGCAGGGAATTTGGCCAGCAGTGGGTTCATCTGTGACCTTGACATTGCCGGTAACGACGATCTTTATGCATCTATCTCCGGCGGCGGTGTCTACAAATCTCCAGCTTCTTTGGGAACCGCAGTTGGTGATTCTGGTCAGTGGACCCGTTTGCCTTTGAACTTCCCGGCTGGTTTTGGCCGGATCGAGTTTACAGCCGGCGGGAACAACCCGAATTACCTGTATGCTGTCTCTGAAGTCAGCTTGTTCGCGTCTAATATTTACCGCAGTACGAACGGTGGAAGCAGTTGGGGCATTACCCAGAACCAGCCGGCAGGAAGCAATCAGTGGGCCAATAACCAGGCCTGGTACGATCTCTGTATCACGGTTGATCCTTTTAACCACCTCCGTGTATTTGCGGGTGGTCTTGAGCAGCACCGGACCACTACCGGCGGCAACAGTTGGACCAATATTGGCAACTTTGGCAGTATGCATGTGGACCAGCACAATATCGTTTTCAACCCCAATGTTTCTGGCCGTGTACTGTTTGCGAATGATGGTGGGGTTTATTATTCCTCTAACAATGGTACCTCTTATGGTTCCCGGAATTCCGGTTACAATACCAGTCAGTTCTATGCGATTGCAGTTGACCCCCGTGCCGGGAATCCTAAGATCATCGGTGGTACCCAGGACAATGGAAGCCATCAATTGTACACCAGCGGTGTTGGCCCCAGCAATAAGCTGACCGGTGCAGATGGTGCCTTCTGTGCCATTGACTACAACGACCCCGACACCATGTACACAACCTACCAGTATCAGACCATGCTGCGTAGCCATGATGGGGGCAATAACTTTTCTCAGATCACGAATACTTCGGTGAGTCAAAACGACGTGCTGTTCATCAATCCTATGGAAATGGACCCGAACAATCCGCGTCGGCTCTTTATGGCTGCTGATCGTTTGTGGCGTCGCAACAATGCCGCCCAGGGAGGCCAGGGAGGCTGGACCCAGGCCACCATGGGTCTGAACGGGCAGATCACTGCCATTGCAGTATCAGAATCGACTCCCAATCTGGTTTATATTGGCGCCTCCGGAACGGTTTACCGCCTGCCCGACGGCCATATCTCCAACTTCAATTCCCAGCCAGTGGCGGTGAATCCTTCTGCTTCTGGCAATGGGTACCTGAGTTGTGTATCCATTAACCCCAACGATGGGAATCATATCGTGATCACCTACAGCAGTTATGGGCTTATTCAAAAAGTGATGGAATGCCGGGATGCAGATCAGGGAGCCAATGCTACCTGGAAAAACCTTTCCGGAAATCTGCCAGATGTTCCTTGCAACTGGGTTGTTTTTGAACCCAACAATACCAATGCACTGGTGCTCGGAACGGACCTTGGTGCCTTCCGCTGTGCCGACATCACCCAGGCAGCACCAGATATCTACTGGTCACCCGCAAGTGGTGGTCTTGGCTATGCCAGGATCGACATGCTCCGGGCGCGTGCTTCTGACAACACCGTCCATGCCGGTACCCACGGGCGCGGAATGTTCAGCAGCTCTTCCCTGCAAAATGAGCCGATTGCAGCCTTTGGGTTAATGAATTCCACCATCGCTTGTGGCGGCAGCATTCAGTTTATCGACTCCACTCAAAATGCGCCCGGTTCGTGGTCCTGGAACTTTGGTGATGGCGGAACATCTACCCAGCAGAACCCTACCCATGTGTATGCAAACAGTGGTACCTATACGGTCACCATGGTGGCTACCAATCCCAATGGAAGCGATTCCACCTCCAGGAGCTACAATATCACGGTGGTTCCACCTGTAGTAGCAGTGGCTACCGGAGACACTTCCGGCTGTCCCGGTGACAGCGTTCAGTTGAGTGCTTCTGGTGGGGTAACCTATTCATGGTTCCCAAGTGCCGGTCTCAGCGATCCCAATATTGCCAACCCGGTCTATGAAATCTCCGGCACCCGCTCCTTCATCGTTACGGTTACGGACGCGAATGGATGTACAGGTACCGATACCGTCGAGGTCATGCAGGAAGGAACTCCTAATACCTGGGGAGGACAGGACCAGACCATTACCGGGGTCAATGACTCCGTTCAGTTAAGTGGTCAGGGCGCTGTAACTTATCAGTGGAGCCCGGCCGCAGGCCTTAGTTGTACCAATTGCCCTGATCCGATGGCTTCTCCGGATACCACCACCACTTACACGGTAACCGGATTCAATGCCGCTGGTTGCAGCCGTACCGATATGGTGACTGTATTCGTCAATATTGTAGGGATCGAAGACCAACTTCCAGATCCGGTAGTGGTCCGTCCAGTCTATCCGAATCCGGTTTCCACTGAGATTGTGCTCGAATACGAATTGCTCCAACCAGCCAATACCCGCATCGAATTGATGAGCACAGGGGGTAAGGTGCTGAGCGTGATGGAGAATGACTGGCAAGACCAGGGGACCCATACCTTGCGTTGGAGCCGTGGCTATGGCCTGGCCAACGGGGTCTATTTCATCCGGGTAGCAGTTGGAGATTTCCAAACTGTACAAAAGATTATCCTCACCAATTAAGAATATGGTAAGATTCGGAGAGCGGCTTCTGATTTTCCTGTTTGCATTTGCCTTGACCATTGGCTCATTGAGTGGGCAAACGGTGGATCCGCATTATGTAGATGGCAAAGTCTATCTGAAGCTCTCTTTGGACCTTCCGCAAGCTGCCTGGCAGGAGATGACCACCGAATTCGGGATCACTTCTGTCAGGCAGCCCTTCCGTACCCCGGGGATGGAAGACGTATATGCAATCCGGTTTTCGGAGAAGGCCAGGGTCAATGACCTGTTGGAATCATTCGGAGAATACCAGGAGGTGGATTATGTGGAGAAGGTGCCACTCTATCGGAGTACCTATACTCCGGATGACCTCATCACCCAGCAATGGGGCCTGTACAAAATCCAGGCTGAGAAGGCCTGGGACATTGCGAGAGGGGACGCAGATATCGTGATCGGAGTGATTGACAATGCATTCCGAAGCGACCACGAAGACCTTGCCCCTCAGATCTGGACCAACCCCCTTGAAATTCCTGGGGACGGGATTGACAATGACAACAATGGCTTCATCGATGATGCGAGTGGCTACGATGTGGCCGATGAGGATACAGATGTGAACCCACCAGTGATGAACTCGATTGGCTGGAGCCATGGATCACATGTAGCCGGAATCTCGGTTGCGGCAACTGACAATGGCAAGGGGATCGCCGCTGTTGGCTTTGGCTGCTCCCTGCTTCCGATCAAAGCCAAGCACGACACGACTTCCAGCAATGCCATTGATGCCTCAGCAGAAGGGATTGACTATGCGATTGTGTCAGGTGCCAAAGTCGTCAATATGTCTTTCGCCGGTTTTGGATTTTCCCAGACCACGCAAAGCCTCATCAACCTGGGTCACTTTGCCGGGATCGTCTGGGTAGCGGGCGCTGGCAACGACGGGCAATGGCAGGGGCGCTTTCCGGCAGGATACAACCATGTGATCTCAGTTGGGTCTACGGAGCAGGATGACCGGAAGTCCGGGTTTTCCTCCTACCACCCCACCGTCGATGTGATGGCTCCCGGAGGCGGCATCTGGTCCGTGTTTTCTGCCGAAACCGACGCGTACACCTTTATGTCAGGCACCAGCATGGCATCCCCAATGGTTGCCGGCTTGTGCGGGTTGATGCTCAGCATCAATCCGACCATGGACCCGGATGAGGTCCAGCAATGTCTCAAAGCTGGTTGCGTAAATATTGATGCCCTCAATCCCGATTATGTAGGGTGGATGGGAGCGGGCAGGATCAATGCACTCGCTTCGGCTTTGTGTGTACCCAGATTGGCAGCTCCAGTGGCAGACCTCGCGATCGACCGGGACACAGCATGTGCGGGAGAACTGGTCCATTTCACAGACCTTTCGACCGAGTATCCACAACACTGGGAATGGGATTTCGGAGATGGTTCCACAGATACGAGTATTTATACTACTTCCCACGCTTATACTACTCCCGGGACTTATTCGGTCAGGTTGATTGTGTCTAACAATATGGGGGCCGATACCATTACCTACCAGGATGTGATTGAGGTCCTTCCCTCCCCCATGGTTTCCGTTACAATCCAATTGGGTGATCCCAATGGGGATTTACTGGCTACCGGCTGTTCCAGCTATTCATGGTCCCCGGCTGGCTACCTGAGTTGTTCCGATTGCCCCAATCCCTTTTTGCCATTCTTTCAACCTTTTCCTTCGCCAGATGTAATCGTTTCCTGTACCAATGAATACGGATGTACAGACAGCGACACCGTATTCGCTTCTCAATTGGTCTCGAATACTCCAGCCTTCAACGAGGTCCTCAATGTCGATCCGATATATCCCAATCCTACCGAGGGGACATTCTCTTTGACAGCCTCTTTCAGGAATCCGGGGGAACTGAACCTTCGCTTGCTGGATTTACAAGGAAGGGAGTTGCTGGATTTGTATTCGGGAAGAATTGGCAAAGATTTCATTCAGGAAGTCCGCCTGCCTTCGACGGTCGCAGCGGGAATGTACCTCTTGGAGTGGAACCATTCCGAAGGCCGGAAAGTCCAGCGTTTACTGGTCCAGCCATAAGTGGCTCACCAAAACCAGCGCTTCCGTCCAATCCCAGTCTTTGTCCAACCCGTGTTTCCGCCAATCCCCTATCAGAAATAGCGCATCACCAGATTGACGAGGCGATTTTTCAGCTTCGTATAAGGCGCTTGAAGCAAAAGAGTCGAGGGAAGGTAGACATTTTGCCTTAAGACAGGCTTTTCATTGGTGAAAGCCATGAAGCCGGCATAGCCATGGGCTTTTCCAATCCCGGAATGGTTGACCCCGCCAAAGGGCAAACCCGGATGGGCAAAAGCGATCGTCGTTTCATTGATCAAAACGCTTCCAGAGGACGTCGACTGAATTACCTTGTTGATCACACGCTTGCTTCGGGCGAATACATAAAGTCCCAAAGGCTTTTCAATAGAATCGATCAAGGCCAGGGCCTCATTCAAATCACTGTATTTGAGAATTGGCATAATCGGGCCAAAAATCTCTTCCTGCATGACAGGATGGTCTGGTTTCACCCCTTTCAGGATGGTGGGAGCCAGATAGTTTCCCGGTCCGGTATTTCCACCGATGACAATCTGCGCTCCTGCTGCCACTGTTGAGTCGATCATTCCTTTGAGTCGGGTTTGGTGGCGCTCATTGATCACCCTGGAATAGTCCGGGGACTGATCCATCTGTTGGTAATGCTCGGGAAAGGCCTTCCGGTACGCTTTGATCAGGGCCTCTTGAAATTTGTCATAAATCTTCTCGTGGACCATGACATAATTGGGACTCATACAGGATTGCCCGGCATTGAAGTATTTCCCCCAGATCAACTTTCTGGCGGCATCGCTCAACCTGGCTGAGGCATCCACGATCAAGGGGTTTCTTCCCCCCAATTCAAGCGTTACAGAAGTAAGGTGATCCGCAGCGGCATGCATAACTTTTTTGCCGACTTCCGGGCTACCCGTAAAGAAGACATGGTCAAATGGCAAAGAGGTCAGCGCCTGGGCTACCGTATGGTCCCCATCTACAACCGCAATTTCCCCCTCTTCGAAAAGATCCGCCACCAGTTTTTTGATCAATTCTGTGGTCTGTGGCGTGAATTCTGAGGGCTTAAGAATCGAGGTACACCCCGCAGCAATGGCTGATACCAATGGAGAAATGGTAAGCATAAATGGAAAATTCCAGGGAGCCAGAATCAGAGAAACCCCTTTGGGTTCATAATGAACAGAAGACTTCGAACCAATCAAAGAAATTGGGGTGGGTACCCTTCTGGGGCGCATCCAGGTATGTAAATGGGCAATGGCATCCTTAATCTCCATGATTACAGGCATGATTTCCGAACCATCTACTTCATGCTGGGGTTTTCCGAAATCCTGTTTCAGGGCCGCTCGGATTTCGGACTGATGTCCCAGGACCCACTTCTTCAGTTTTCTCAATTTGCGAATGCGTTGACTGGCATTTGAGGTATGAAGATGCGCTTTAAAAAATGATCTTTGCTGATCGAATAGAGATTGATAGGGATTCATAGGGCCATATTATTCATCAACAAGGTACTGATTGTCTGAAAAAATGAGTCAGGCTTTCTTCAATTTTTGTGACAAAGGCTGGAAAAATATACCCATATCTTACATCTGCACTCATGTTAAGTTCGGTCTAAATGAAGCCTTTTTCCTGAATGAGAATGTGCCTCTTGCCCAGAAGGGTGGATATTTTGGGGTCGGCGAGGATATAAAAGGCGGCATCCAACACCAAATCCCTGATTATCAGACTGGGAAAAGTAGTTAAATATTGTTTGAAACTAACAATAGCTTTATATTGGGTTAGACTAATTCTATTTTTGTAGTGAGTTTAGCCAAGTGCTTTCCTCATGCCACAGGATAAAGAAAGTCGATAACATTAACCCGTTCTATATTTTTTTATTCGTCTTTGCCTTTAGTTCTGATTCGGGGCGAAGAGTATTGCTTAAAGAATCGTTTTGAAGTGTAGTTTTGTATCAACTTAGCGGAACCAATGAAAACTTATCGCTTAGCGTGGATGATGTCCACCTTATTTGCCCTGCTGCTGTGGAGTTGTCAACCTGATCACGTAGAACCAACCCACAGTGTGGCTGGGGAAAGTGAATCACCAACGATATTGGGAGATGTCAATCCCCATCCAGACCCTGCTGAGATTTGCTCAGGAAGAAGTTCTCTGGTATTGATCGACCAATACGGAAACAGTGTTGTCAGCTATTGTGGAGGCCAGCCTTGCCCACCCAACCAAACGAAATGGGGAACAGTAGAGTATTTGAATTCACGGGATGAATTCATTATGAATTTTATTGTTGCTCAAGGTTGGTACATCGACGAGGTGCACACCTTCGCTGGTGCCGAATCCAACCTCACCCTGATCAATGGTATCCCTCAAGTGAACAGTTCCTGGCGGGTTGTTGATGTCAATCCTCTGGTGAATGCAACACAACTCAGGATTTCAGGAAATGATGTGGGAGCCAATTTCCAGATTGTTAACAAGATCGTGATTTACAAAAACGACCCTGTCACTGGCAATGTTGATCCTCTTTCCGTAACCGATGTCTATGCATTCAATGACAAATGGAACGATGTCGGATTCCCACCAATGAATACCCTGAGCCCGATGGTCTTCAATTGGAACTTCATTGATTGTCCACCACTGATCAAAACAGTCACCAAAGGAAGCTGTCAACGTTGTGACTCAGAAAATACGGTTGAGTTTGTCGACTGTGATGAAATCAATGTCAACTCCTGTAAGTCAATAACCAATGTGGTTCTCGTTTACGATGACTGTACCTGGGAGAAGTTTGACAACCTCAATGTCACAACCGGAACCTATACACCTACCGGTGCCAATGTCGGTAAGACTATTTCCCATGTCTATATCAAGTCTGGCTGTAACGACAGCTATGAAGGTCCTGGCTTTGGACGTCGGTTTGATGGTGCATGTGTGGACTACAACTGCGGTGCCAGTTACAATTGATACACCCTCACTTATAAATGCAAAAGGCTTCCTCATTGGGGAAGCCTTTTGTATTTAATCAGCCTTTGGGAGCCCTTTTCCGTTCGTGCTCTTTCAGATAAATCTTTCTTAAACGGATATTTTCAGGGGTAACTTCTACGTATTCATCCCCTTTGATGTATTCGAGTGCTTCCTCCAGGCTCAGCTTGATAGGAGGAGCGATACGCATTTTTTCATCCGTACCTGCGGCCCGCATATTGGTGAGCTTTTTGGTCTTGACCACGTTTACCACCAGGTCATCGGCACGAGTTGATTCTCCCAGAATCTGACCTTCATAAACCTGTTCACCAGGAGCAATGAAAAACTTGCCTCTGTCGTGAAGTTTGTGAATTGAGAATGGAATCGCAGTACCCATTTCATGAGCAATAAGAGAACCATTCCGGCGCTTGAGGATATCCCCTTTCCAGGGTTCAAACCTTTCAAACCGGTGGGTCATAACCGCTTCGCCCTGAGTCTGGGTAAGCATTTCGCTCCGAAGACCGATGATACCACGGGATGGAATGGTGAAACTGAGCAGCGCCCGGTCACCTTTCAATTCCATAGAGGTCATTTCCCCTTTGCGCTGAGTTACCAGGTCGATGGCTTTGCCGGAAAGGTTTTCCGGAACGTCAATATTGAGCTCTTCGATGGGCTCACATTTCTTGCCGTCAATTTCCTTGATGATAACCTGAGGTTGTCCTACCTGAAGTTCATATCCTTCGCGGCGCATCGTTTCGATCAAAACCGAAAGGTGGAGGATACCACGTCCAAAGATCATGAAAGAATCTGCACTGCCGGTAGTTTCCACCTTCAGGGCGAGATTTTTTTCCAATTCCCGGTCCAACCGGTCTTTGAGGTGACGTGAGGTCACATATTTTCCTTCCTTTCCGAAGAAAGGAGAATTGTTAATCGTGAAGAGCATCGACATGGTTGGTTCGTCGATGGAGATGGCGGGAAGAGCTTCTGGTACTTCAGGATCTGTGACCGTGTCTCCGATCTCAAAGTTTTCCAGGCCGACCATGGCGACAATTTCACCAGCGTCAGCGGATTCGATTTTCATCTTTCCCAATCCTTCAAAGGCAAAAAGCTCTTTCAACCGGGAATTTACTTTTGTACCATCCCGTTTGACCAGTGTGACCGGCATATTGGTTTGGACTTCTCCCCGATAAAGACGGCCAATAGCAATCCGGCCGACATAAGTGGAGTAGTCCAGAGAGGTGATCTGCATTTGAAGGGCACCTTCAGAAATGGCCGGAGGGGGGATATGCTCAATGATCCCTTCAAGCAGGACATTGATATTATCGGTTGGGACTTTGTAGTCCTTGCTCATCCACCCGTTTTTCCCTGAACCGTAGAAGACGGGGTAGTCGAGTTGTTCTTCGGTGGCATCGAGGCTGAACATCAGGTCGAAAACGGCTTCGTTGACCTCGTCTGGCCTGCAATTGGGTTTGTCGACTTTATTGATCACCACAATGGGTTTCAGACCCAGGGCAATTGCTTTGGACAGCACAAACCGGGTCTGTGGCATTGGCCCTTCAAAGGCGTCTACCAGCAGGATTACCCCATCTGCCATATTCAAAACCCGTTCGACTTCTCCACCAAAGTCAGAGTGACCGGGCGTATCGATAATATTGATCTTGTATCCTTTGTAGCGAACTGAAGCATTCTTAGAAAGGATGGTAATGCCACGTTCCCGTTCCAGGTCGTTTGAGTCCATGATCAACTCACCGGGAGTCTCATGGTCCTTAAACAATTGACCTATAACGAGCATTTTGTCTACCAGAGTTGTTTTGCCATGATCGACGTGGGCGATAATGGCTATGTTGCGCAGTTTTTCCATTCGCCCGCAAAGATAGTCTGAAACGTTTTGTTTGTTGTGAACTATTTGTTTTTTTTGTAGGCTCGTTTAAAAATCAGAGTAAACAGTCCAAGATGGCTAAAAATAAAGCAAAGTCTAAGAAGGAAGAGGTCGATGGGGTAACCGAACAAGATGGAGTTACCTACGAGGAAGAGGTTGGTGGTGAGGTAAAGGCTGAAGTAGATGATCGCTCATTTATTCAGAAATACCAAAATCTGCTACTCATAGGCGTGGTTGCCGTCGTCGCAATTGGTGTATATTTCTATACACAGCGAGGTGGCGTTGATGAAGAAAACATCGAAGCCCTTCAGGAAATGGCCATGGCGGAAGTCTACTACCAGCAGGATTCTGTTGGTCGGGCCATCACCGAGCAAATTCAGTTTCTGGGCTTTGAGTCCGTGATTGATCAGTACGAAGGAACCGATGCAGCTAACCTGGCCCGCTATTATGTGGGTACCGGTAAGTTGAAGCTCGGTGAAATCGATGCTGGCATCAGCTATCTGGAAGAGTTCGAGAAGGGCGACAATATGGTTTCGGCCTCTGCCTGGGGAGCTTTGGGTTATGCCTATGAGCAGAAGATCGATTTTGCCGGCGCAGCAGCAGCTTATGAAAAAGCAGCAGTCACACCTGAAGAAAACGACTTCACGACTCCCATGTACCTCATGGATGCCGCCCGCAACTTCGAGTCTGCCGGCAATCCTGATCGTGCACTGGAAATCTACCAGCGTCTGAAGAAGGATTTCCCACGCTACCAATCGGTTGCTGACCAGACGGTCGACAAGTACATCTACAAATTGGGTGGCGAGACCGATGTCTGATCAGGGACACGACCTTTCACACATCAAGTACGAGGGTAGTCAGGACCACCACCTGGACCGGATTTCAATTGTGGTCAGCAAGTGGAATGGAGAGATTACCAATACCCTCTATGAAGGCGCCAGGGAGACGCTGCTGAAAGCAGGGGTGCCTCCCCGGAACATACACCACCTTCAGGTTCCCGGCTCTTACGAGCTCCCTCAGGGGGCACAGTTCGTATTGGACAGTGTGCCAGCAACAGATGCCGTCATTTGCTTGGGGGTAGTCATCCAGGGAGAAACCCGCCATTTTGACTTCATCTGTGATGCAGTTGCCAACGGCCTCATGAATGTAGGTCTTAAGTACAACCGCCCGGTTATTTTTGGGGTATTGACCCCGGATACCCAGCAGCAAGCTGAAGACCGTGCAGGTGGAAAGTATGGGAACAAGGGGGAAGAGGCCGCAGTTGCAGCGCTGGAAATGATCGATTTCTACCGCAAACTCCACCACTGATCTTAGTGGGTTTCTCAAAAGCCACGTATCGGATTCTCTCAGCACGTATCAGATTCTCTCAGCCACGCATCGGCGTATACCCACGGAATTATCTGATCCTCTCACACAACAGTGCGATTCTTTCCCCATTCCGGGATCGGGTCAGGATAAGATATTGGTCTCCACCCGGCTTGACTCCCAATTGCTGATAAACCAATTTTACGGACAGGTCAAAATAGCGACGGCTGACCTCCATCTTTTCAATTCCCCTGTTTTTTAGCTCTCGCTTCAGCATTTTAGGTTTATAGGGCCATTGCGCCAGGACTTTGAAAATTCTGGCCGGTAATTCTTCCAGGCATAGGTCAGAAAAGAAATATCCCTCCGGGTGGTTCATTTCCCCAGAGAACCCATGGATAGCATGGAAGTAGGCTTGTACCAGGCCGGCTTTATAAAGTGCGACATCCGCTTCATAGAGATATTGGCCCTTAGAATCTTTTTCAGCAAGTCCTTCCTTTTCTGCTTTTTCTGCACCCTCCATATTCTCCGACTGAATACTATTTTCCCCCGGCTCTTCCTTTGGAAGCCCCTGAAATCGATGCAATCCGTCTTTTCGGACAATATGGCAAACAACCTCTGCATCTTTATCTCCCACCTTTTCTCTGATGCGAAACAATACCTCTTTGACCTCATTGTCCTGAGAAATGACCTCAGCCCGGACACCGGCAGCCAGCAGCAGCAATTGTCGCCGCCCTTCCGCAATGTCAAGCATAGGCGAAGCCTTGATCCAAACCTCCCCACCGGGGGCCAGATGCCGGATCAGGTCCGGCAACAGGGACAGTACATTGGGTTGGCAATCTTCAAATGCAGCTACCCGTTGCCCGGATGCATTGCGCCGGTCCGGATCCAGATAGATCAGGTCATAAGCAGCTTCCTCAGGTAGAGACTGTATAAAAACTTCCGCAGTGGAGGCGTGAATTGAGATGTTTTCCCGGCCCAATTGCCTGAAGTTGATACGGGCCAATTGGCAAAGGACAGGGTCGGGTTCCACATAATCGACCCGCTGAAAGTGCTTGCTGATATGCCAGACATCCACCCCCAGGCCTCCGGTCAGATCGATTGCCCGCAGACCAGTCCCCCAATTTTTTACCCGAAGACTTTCCTGGCTGCTGGCCTGCTCGAGCCCTCGGCGGGTGAAGAAGCACCGGGCATTATACCAGTCAGGAAGTTTTTTCGCAGCCTTTGGCAGAAGGTCAATTTGGGTCGCAAGTGCGGCCGTAGGTAAGTTGGAGTCTCGGAACTTCAAAGCGAATTTGGCCGGATCTGAGCCCAGATAATCCTCCATGACCTCCCGGACCTCCTTTCGATCCAGACTTGATAGTTCTTCCAGTTTCATCAGGCTGCAAATTTTCACCAAAAAAGATAGCGACCAAACCTTGCGCTTATCCACAGTAATGCGGATATTGTTGATAAGCTGGGGCCGGGACACTCCCGGTCTGGAAAATAGCTCTTTATTTTTTCGAAAGAGGATACGGTCAAAAACTCACCAAAGATTGGATACTGTAAGAGAACCGACCCCTTTCCTGAAACTTTGTTATCGCCACAGGCGTAACGCTTTCTAAGTCCCGGTTCCTTCGGATCGGGGTTTTCAATCACGGAAATCTTATATTTGGGTTATGAAAAAGTTTGTTTTGTTGGTAGTGTTTGCTTTTGCGGTTGGAACTATTGTAACCTCTTGTTCGTTAAGCAAGAAGGGCCATGCATGTCAGGCCCACAAGACGAGTAACCACAGATAAAGAGTTTACAAAATGTCCTGGAGAAACCTGGAAGATTTAAATGGGATCGATCAAATTCTTGAAACATCCAATCAAAAACCCCAGCTGATATTTAAGCACAGCACCCGTTGTGGGATATCGGCTTCAGCGAAATGGAGAATGGACGGGGAACTTGATGCCCTGTCCAATGAATTCGATCTGCATTACCTGGATTTGATTTCCTATCGGAATGTATCCAATCAAATTGCCCAGACATTTGGGGTTCACCATCAATCTCCACAGGTGCTGGTCATTCACGAGGGAAAATCTGTTTTCACGGCCAGTCATGGTGCCATAGACCCGACCTCCTTGCTGCGCAAGTGGGGAAGCAAAGTATAATAATCGAACATTTTCTTGAATAGTGTCTGCCTGGATTCCAGGCAGCGGCTCAATCGTAAGTAAAGCGGACTTGCTGATTGATATCCGGGTGCAGGCTCAGGGCCACCGGACAATGGATGGCAATTCTCTCTAAAATCACCCTGTTCTGAGCCGTTAGGTTGTGGCCATTGAAGTGAAGGTTCACAACCAGTTGAATAATTCGCCGGGGATTATCGGCCATGACCTTCTTCACTTCCCCTTTGAATTCCCCAAGTTGCCAATCATTTTTTTGCGCTTTGATCCCGACTACGGTCAGCATACAGGTCAACAGACCCACGGCGATGGTATCGGTAGGCGAAAAGGTCTCGCCCTTGCCCTGATTGTCAACCGGGGCATCGGTTAGCATTGTATTTCCCGAGCGAACATGGACAGACTCTGTCCGCAAATCACCCAGGTAAGTGGATTCTACTGTATTCAATTGTCCTTAGTTGAGGAAGTGGGGGACGACCATGGTGAATTCCGGGATACGGACTTTGAAGGAGTCGCCATTGGTGCGGAGCATATAGTAATAGCCTCTCATCTTGCCAATTGGCGTTTCAAAATTACATCCACTGATATATTCGTGTTGTTCTCCGGGGGACAGAATGGGTTGCTGTCCGATTACGCCTTCACCCTGAACCTCCCGTTTTTGGCCAAGTCCATCTGTGATGATCCATTGGCGGCTTAGCAACTGGACTTCATACGGCGATTCATTGGTGATCCGCACTTTATAGGCAAATACATAGTGGTCCAGACTTGGATTGGATTGGTCCTGAATCCAGGCTGTTTGGACATCTACCCGTACGCCTTCAGTCTTTATAGAAGATAGATCAGAAAACATAATGCATCAATTCTATACTTTAAGTAAAGGAAATCAGGTGGAAAAGGCAATCTAAATGCAGTTTTTGCTGCAATAGGATCAAAACTGGTTGAGGGAAAGCATAACCAGCGTACACGCTTCCAGTGGCTCAATTCCCTCTTTTCTCAGCATATCTGCCAGTATATGGTTCTCAGTTCCGGGATTAAAAATGACCCTTTTTGGCTTCAGGGAAATAATGTAATCGTAGTATTCCTCCTGTCGGTAGGGATTCATATACAAGGTGATGGTATGGATATCCTTTCCCAAGAAAGCCTCCCGGTCTCTGGCGATACCAACATCTCCCACTTCACCTTCTCTCAGGCCCAATGCATAAACCGGAATGTCGTGGTCACGAAGCATGTGAATTGCCCGAAAGGAATACCTTCTCGGATTGGTGGATGCTCCGATCACCAAAGTGGGCTTGTTTCCCTTTTGTACCAAATTGGAGGACATGGTAGATTGAATCTTTTCTTTCATAATAACCTCTACCATAGTTAACCCATCCAGGGCGAAGTTGTTGTGATTGCAATCAGAACAAGGTCGGTTGATCGTCCTCCTTGTCCCGGACATCCTCTACCTCAAATGGAATGTCTTTGGGATCTGTAGGGGTTGCCTTGTCGTCCTGGTCATCATTGGATTCCGAATCGTCATTGTCATCCTGATCATCATCGTCGTCATCGTCGTCCTGATCGTCCATGGCTTCCGGCTCCTTGAATGAAACCAGGTCAATTTTTCTGATCTTTTCGTCTGTCAGTTTATTGCCGATGGCTTTCCACCCCTTGACATCAATGAATTCTTCCAATGAGATTTCCTGGTCTTCCAGCGTTTTTCGGCTGAACACGATACTTACGACCGGCTCTGGCTTGGCAGTGACAAAGAGTAGGCGGGACCCTTCTGATTCATTGATAAAGCTTGCCTTTTTGTCCAGGGTGCTGGTCTCCACCTGGAACCGCTTGACATAGACCCGGCCGGACTCTCCGTCCTGGTGGATGGCACTGATGACGGTATCCTCTGCCAATCGCTGCAGCTCCTGGATTTTCCCCCGGCCTTCGTACCGGTTGGTCAATTCGTAGGAAGTCAACTCATAGGAACCATCGGCATAGAGCACCAGGATGGAGTCATCTGCTTCAAACTTGCCCAGCAATTCACCCACCCCATTGGTGTTGAGTCGCTTGACATTGTCGTCGTACCATATTTTGATCCCCTCCAGGGTGGAAACCCCTTTGGACTTGAAATCAACTCTCAGGACCGGGTGCTTGGTCATCAGGTTGCCACCCGCAGCCCGGCCTTTGATCGCCAACTCTGCAAAATCATAGGGAAACTCTTTGATGCGGAGCTGATTCCCGCCCCTGAGTTTCACCTGTACGACCTCAGATTCACCGTTGGGATTGGCAGAGAAATAATGGACTTTGCCCGGCTTCTTGCTCTTGGTGAGGATGTATTCACGGTCCCTGGTAATTCCCTTGACCTGGAAGCGTTTGACATAGGTTCTTTTGTCTTTGCTGTCCGTGTAGATCATGTGGTAAGTGGTCCGTTCGTCCCCCTTTTTCCAAACGTCGACATGGATGATCCCCTTGCCCACAAATTCTTTGTCATTGACCTTGAATACCTTGATGGCACCGTTTCTCAGGAAGACAATGATGTCATCTATATCCGAACAGTCCTTGACAAATTCATCCCGCTTGAGCGAGGTCCCCACAAATCCATCTTCCCGGTTGACATAGAGCTTCCGGTTATTGACCACCACTTGCGTCGCTGAGATCGTATCAAAAGTCCGGATCTCGGTCTTTCTTTCCCGGCCCTTGCCAAAATTCTGCAGCAGCCGTTCGTAATAGGCAATGGTGTATTCGGTCAGGTGGGCGAGGTCGTGCTTGACCTGCTCCAGCTCTTCCAGCAAACCACGGATGTATTCGTCGGCTTTGAAGGAGTCAAATTTTGAGATGCGCTTGATCTTGATCTCGGTCAGGCGAACGATGTCGTCCCGGGTGACTTCGCGGAACAATTGGGGTTTGAAAGGATCAAGTCCCCGGTCAATGGCGTCAATTACCCCTTCCCAGGTTTCTTCCTCTTCAATGTCCCGGTAGATTCGGTTCTCAATGAAGATCTTTTCCAGGGAGGACATGTGAAGTTTGTCCTCAATTTCTCCCTTGCGTATTTCAAGCTCCCGACGCAGCAACTCTTTGGTCTGCTCGGTGGTCAGTTTGAGTACGGTCCGGACATCCGTGAAAGAGGGCTTCTCATCCACGATGATACAGCAGTTGGGAGAGATGGAGACCTCACAATTGGTGAAGGCATAGAGGGCATCTATCGCAATTGCCGGACTGATACCCGAATGCAGGTGGACGATGATCTCTACATCCCGGGCCGTATTGTCATCGATCTTCTTGATCTTGATCTTGTTCTTGTCGTTGGCCTTGAGGATCGAATCGATCAGGGATTGAGTGGTTTGCCCGTAAGGCAGGTCCCGAATGACGATCGACTTTTTGTCTAATTCCTCGATTTTGGCCCGAACCCGGATTTTGCCGCCCCGTTTTCCGAAGTTGTAATTCTCGACATCGACCATGCCCCCGGTAGGGAAGTCGGGATAGAGCTTGAAGGGGCGTCCCTTGAGGTAGGCGATAGCAGCCTCGCACAACTCGATGAAGTTGTGGGGCATGATCTTGGTGGAAAGACCGACCGCGATCCCTTCTACTCCCTGGGCCAGGACCAGGGGAAACTTCATGGGCAGGGTGACGGGTTCGTTTTTCCGTCCATCGTAGGAAAGCTGCCAATTGGTGGTTTTGGCATTGAAAGCGACTTCAAGGGCAAACTTGCTCAGTCTTGCTTCAATGTAGCGCGGCGCTGCGGCCCGGTCACCGGTGTAGATATTGCCCCAGTTGCCCTGGGTGTCAATCATCAGGTCTTTCTGACCGAGGTTGACGGTGGCATCACCGATAGCGGCATCACCGTGCGGGTGATATTGCATCGTAGAACCGATGATATTGGCGACTTTGTTGTAGCGGCCATCGTCCATCACCTTCATGGTGTGGAGGATTCTGCGCTGTACGGGCTTGAGTCCGTCTTCGACGTAGGGGACCGCACGGTCAAGGATTACATAAGACGCATACTCCAGGAACCAGTTTTCGTACATACCCGACACTGGCAATACATCCTGCATTTCTAGATCATTTTCTCCGCTTTCGGCCATCTTCTGCTCTCTTCTATTTGTGATTCAATTAGCTGGTCTACGAAGTTCAGGCAAAGGAAGCTTTGCAACAAGGTGTGCTATCAACAGAATGAGGGGGAAAAGTGGGGGAAAGTCTACTTTCCTTTCAGTCGGTTTATTTCTTTGTCAAAGTCTGAAAGAAAGTTTTGGTCTTGGACGACCCGATACTTTTCATATGCTTGGTAATGGCAGGGCGTTGGACTCCAAATAATTCCGCCATCTTCTTCTGAGTCATCCAGAAAGTTTCATCAAGAAAATAGACATCGATCTTAACGGTATTGTCCTTGGTCTGATAAAAAATGAGCTCTGACTCCTGCGGGATCTTCATACTACTAAGATAGAAGGATCGAAGAAACTAACTTAATCACACACCCAAATCCTCTTCTAAGGTGTTCAAGCATTTCCCAGACCAAAACACCGAGGATTGCTTTTCCCCCTTTAGAAGTGTATTTTCTGAGAGACCATGTCGCTGTATTCGTTTTCTGCGTCACAGTTGTCAACCTCACAAAAGTCCTTGAAAAAACATTGATGAACCGATTCTCTTTCCCCATTTTCTCCATCTCATTCTTATTCCTGGTTTTTACACAGCTTCCGCTCAACGGCCAGGCGACCCCTGATTTAAGCAGCGAAGCCGATACGTTGGTTCCCGTTGACACATTGGTGATTGGCTATAACATCGCGCCGCCTTTTGTCACCAAATCCGATATGGGCCTGCTCGAAGGACCTTCGGTCTGGCTTTGGAACCAGGTGGCTGAGGATCTCAACATCGTATTTGAATACCGACAATTGCGCCTGGATAGTCTGCTAAAGGCGCTTTCCAGTGGAGAAGTCGACCTCAGCCTGTCTCCCCTGACCATCACCAGTGAGCGATCAGAAGTCATCGACTTTTCTTCGCCCTACTACATTGCACATTCCGCACTGTTGCAAAAAGAATCCTCGGGGGCATCCCAAACGCTGGAATTCCTGGGATCTTTTTTCTCCCTGAATTTTCTCCGCGTTCTGGGAGGACTGTTCCTCACCATCCTGGTCTTTGGTCTGCTGGTTTGGCTCTTCGAACGCCGTCATAACCCGGAGGAATTTGGCACCGGCATCAAAGGCCTCTGGTCCGGATTCTGGTGGTCGGCTGTGACCATGAGCACGGTCGGTTACGGCGACAAATCGCCGCGTACAACTGGCGGACGCATCATCGCGCTGGTCTGGATGTTCACTGCCATTGTCATCATATCCGGTTTTACCGCCGCAATCACCTCTTCCCTGACCGTGAACAGCATCAGTTCAGATGGCAATTTGATCGACGATTTCAAGAAGAAAAAAATGGGAACCATTCAGGATTCCGGGACGCATTCATGGATGCAAAACAACTTCTTCACCAAGCGGAAAACCTATCCGGACATGACCGAATTGTTGGCAGCACTGGATCGCGAGGAGATTGAAGTCGTGGCTTACGACCGCCCTATTCTGCAAAGCATGATCAACACGGATACGCTGGAGCGTTACCGACTGCTCCCCATAAATTTCAATCCTCAATTCTATGCGACTGGCATGAGTCACAACCTCTCTCCGCAATTGCAACGCGAAATCAACTTTGGAATTCTTCGCTACACGGAAGATATGAGTTGGAAGGTCATGCTTTCGGAATACGGACTGTGAGTTCAGGTTGTTAGGGAATATCCCGAGACTGGGAAAAGAGTACCCCGAAGATTTGAAATGGGCCAATGGGGGGAATGAGGGCCTATTCGATTGGAAAAGGGTGGTGGAGAATGAGGGTCGAAGGGGGGAGGGGAGACACTTTGGACCCGCAAGGGCGCGGCGATGGTGGGGCAATGGTTGACGGTATAGAGGTCCAACCCTTGAGGCTTGATTGGGTAAAAGGTGAGGGTTGATTGCCTCGGGGAGAGAGGGTCCGGACCCTCATTATTGACAGTCTCGACCCTCGGCTTTGCAGCTTCTTAAGCGGCACGTATTACGGTTTGGACCCTCTCGGATGACGGTCCGGAGTGTCATTGGTGGGTGGTTCTGACCCCCGGGTTTGGAGGGTGTACCCCGCAATCCCGAGACTTGACACCTGACAGGTTTGACAGTCGGCACCCTCAAGGTTGAGGGTAGGCTGGGTAAATGGTTGAGGGTTCGGAGTGGCAAGTTTGCAGGTCCTAAGGGTAAAGGGTCGAGGCTTTGAAGCCTTGGCCTTGAGGGCTTCGATGGGAAATAGCCGGGGGTTGTGACCCGCAAGGTTGCGGGGGGAAAGTGTAATCGAAGACCGGATTTTTCGATCTTTACGAAAGGAATTTACAGCTTAGGAATCTCTTCGAAGAATGAAGTTAGATGCGAGATTGGCTCAGGGTTGGCCCTTCTCAGATCATTCACCAAAGCAAGTAGCTCACGGCGTTGGGGAGCCTGTGCACTCTTGGTGATCATTTTCATCTTTTTAAGGGTTTCCATTTTATACCGGGCTAGGTCAAGCTCTGCCTTCGTAGCGGCATCTATCAGGAACCCTTCAATGGCGGGGGTGAGTATAATCAAGAAATGGCGGGTGTCTGGCTTGCGATGAAGGGAAAGGGTTGGGTGCTCATAGATGGGAGTGAACAATTTCAATTCAGAAGGCGCCTTTTTATCATTGTCAACCACCCCAACTGCAAGCCGATCCCTGAAATTCCGCTCAAAGGCCTGGAGGACCTTTTGAATGTTGCGCTGGTGGTTGACATACTTCAAGCGAAGGATACGACCAATGGCAAACGTATCAGCATGACATTCACACAAAATCTGATTTCCGTTCATCGCTCAGTCCTTCAGCCAGTTCAAATTGAAAAAAACATCTACGCCATTGTCCAGCAGTTCCTGGATTTTTTCATCGGTGAGGGTCTTGACTTTTGTTTGATCCTCTTCATAGTAGACATAATGAATTGCCACACTCTCGGAGTCACTGTAACCCATCATCTTGTCCAGAATGAATGGACTATGGGTTGTCATGAAGAACTGATTGGTTTCGCTGGCCACAATTCTTTCGGCAAGCATATCGATATAGGGAGGAAAGGAATGACTTTCCGGCTCTTCAAAGAGTAAGACAGCGTTATCATTGGAGTAGATCGCCGCGAAATGGAAGATCATTCGCTGAAGGGTGTCGGCGATCATGGAATAGGGGGTTGTGATGGCATACATACCATCCAACTTTTGCATGGCCATGACCTCATTGATGGGGTCCAAAAGAAAAGTATAACCGAATGGCCGGATGAATTCTCCGACCTCTTCTCTTAGATCAGAAAAACTTTCAATTACTGAAAACAGGTTGTCCCCAAACGGAGGGCTTAAGCTAAGGTCATCGGATGACTTGTTTTGTTGAAAAGGCTTAAAGCGGTATTGATAAATAGAGGGTAAGGCATGGAGATTAAATCTTTTCGTTAAAATGCCTTTCTTATCAATGGTATGAAGTTCACCCCCAGTTTGAAAAAAACCTTTTTGGGAGGACGGAAAGGAAAGGGTAGGCTTGGCCATTTCCTGTTTTAAAAATGACTGAATACTTTCCATGTTAGCCTGCATGAATCCAAAAGTACTACCAGAAATAAACAATTCGGAGCGGTGTCTTTTTGAAGAAACCGAAATGATTAAATCCTTAAACTTCTGCTCAAAAAAGAGATTGGCTGTTTTCTCAAACCTAATCCCTCCCCTGCCCAATTTTTCCCCATCTGCTCCAACCTCCCCACTCAGCAAAGCAATCGCCTCCAAAATATTCGACTTCCCCACATTTGGCTCCCCGATGAACACATTGATCCGGCCACATTTCAGGTCAACCTCTTTGATCGACTTGAAATTGCGGATAGATAGGTCCTTGAGCCAATTGTCATTCCAGTTTTCAGTCATGGCTTATGGTTTTCAGCAAAGTACGAAATCGTTGGGAAATCTGCCTACTCCCCCCCAACCCAATGCACACTCCCGATCAATTGATCGGGAAACACAAACGAATCCAGACGGCTCTGGGAATTCATATCGTAATGGTAAAGCGTGTTTTGCCAATTGTAGAAGAGGCGGCTTTCGAAAAAGTCTACTTCAAAATTGGTCATGGAGTCCGGGAAGACGATGGCGCCGCTGCCCAGGCTGGTATTCCTCAGCCGAAGGTCGGTCAGCCATTCGGTGCCGAAGCGGGCTTCCAGATAGGGAGAGTAACGTATCTTTTGGTAGTTCACCGGGTCACCTTCGCGGGCGATGGTGCCATCTGTACCTGAGATCAAACCCAAGAAGTCATCCCCGGCATCGTCCTTCAGGGTCAGATAGAGATTCTTGAGCTGGTTGAACTGGATTTCTGTGATGGTATAGGAAAAGTCGTTTTCAAAACGGGCGGTCAGGGCCCATTCGTCAATCACATGCAGGCTGGAATCCCCCACCTGAAGGAAAAAGAGGCGGTTGTTGTGGAGGGCAGGGCCAGGTTCCCCGGTAAACTCTGCAATGATCACTTCCCCGTTGCGAATCCGAACATAAGCCAATTGGTCAGAGACCGTATCCGCCAGCAGAATATAGCGTTCTCCCACCGAAAAGTGGTGGGGCCGAATGGGCAATCCATCAAAGCGTTCCAGCACTTCATCATTGGAGGGATCAATGCGCAGGATTTGCTGACCAGCAGCATCGCCCAACCACAATTCCCCGTCCATGTATTCCAGGCCGCTGAATCCAGCATCGGGGACGCCCAGGTCACGGTTCCATCCTTCCAACAGAACCCCGGTCTCATGCCGCCAAACCTTCCGCAATCCAGTACCCGCATCTTCTGCAATCAGAAAAGAGGCACGGGTGCGGGCTTCATATTCGCTGTCATCGTCCCAGCCGCAGCCTTGCAGACCGAGGACAAATACAAAGAGAAGCGTATAAAGAAAGGGTTTCACGATCCTAAGTTAGAAACAAAACTGAAAGCTGGGGTTAAGATGCGTTATCAGAACGTCACATCTTTCTTGACCTTCTTCTTTCCACGGAGCACTGTCACCTCAGCAGTCTGACCTTTTTCGAACTTACTCAGTGCCTCCATATAGGCATAGATGTCTTCAATCTTATGCTCACCAATCTGGATCACAATGTCGCCATCCTCAAGTCCGGCCTCAGCCGCCGGGCGGCCATCAATCACCGCTTCGATCTCCATTCCCTTGCCGGTATATCCGTAAGAAGGCAAGACCCCGAGGGTCACCTTAAAAGCAGCTGCCTTCTTCTGGTCCGTATCCTTGGTCTTGGTGAATTCAATCTTGCCCATGCCATCCAGCTTTTCGATCAGGGCCAGCATGTATTCGGAGATTTCATAGATGCCCTCAAAATTGACCAGGTGCGAATCGTCAGAGGGCTTGTGGTAATCCTCGTGGGCACCAGTGAAGAAGTGGAGGCAAGGAACGTCTTTCAGGTAAAAAGAAGTGTGGTCGGAGGGGCCAATCCCACTCTCGCTCTTGGCGATCTTAAAGCCAAGCCCACTCAGTGATTCAAAAGTCTTGTCCCATACCGGCGAAGTACCCGTGGCCGTGACAGCCAGGTTCTTAGATTCTTCCAGGCGGCCGATCATGTCCATATTCAGCATATAATTCATCTTGTCGACTGAAATACTGGAATTTTTGACGAAATCCTTGGAGCCAAACAGTCCCAGTTCTTCTGCTGAGAAGGCGACGAAGAGGTAATTGTTGGATTTGGCATTGGATGCCTGGAGCGCTTCGGCCAGGTGCAATAGGCCCGCAACCCCGCTGGCATTGTCATCCGCGCCGTTGTGGATCATATTGGAATTGGGTTCCAGAGAATTCTGCTCGCCCATGCCGAGGTGATCGTAGTGGGCACCGATTACGACCGTATTTTCAGCGCCGTTGTCGATGAAACCGACCACGTTGCGGCAGGTACGGGGTTCAGGAACACCGCCACCATGAGGATTGGAATTGTATTTGAAATCAAAGGGCTGGTACCAGCTGCCATCGGCTCCGCCGGGTGTCAGGCCAAGGTCCTCCATCCGGCGGGAGATGTATTCGGCAGCCATTAAAGCGCCATCGGTACCGGCTTCCCGGCCCTGGAGGTATTCGGAAGCGAGGTAAACAACGTCTACCTTAATAGGGTGTACAACGGCCTGGTCGACCTGGGCAGATGCTGGCAGCAAAAAAAGAAGTGCGAGCAAAGTGAGAACAAAACCTTTCATATCAAGACAATTTGCAGCAAAGATATACCATTCAAAGAGTTTATCGGAACCCTGGGTTACAGAAGCCTATTTCTTTTTAGGACGAAAAGCCTTGATGACAGATTCGCGGGTCTCGAGAAAGGGGCCTCCGATCAGGTCAATGCAGTAGGGAACGGCCGGGAACACCGCATCCAGACATTCGCGAATGGCCTTGGGCTTTCCGGGGAGGTTAATGATCAGAGAGTTGCCACGAATGCCGGCTGTCTGGCGGGAAAGGATCGCAGTGGGGACATATTGGAGACTGGTAGCCCGCATCAATTCCCCAAAGCCGGGCATCATTTTTTCACAAACCGCTTCAGTAGCCTCCGGGGTCACATCCCGTAAAGCCGGACCAGTACCACCCGTGGTGACGATGAGGGCACATTTCTCTACATCCGCCAGTTCCACCAGTGCTGCTTCGATTTGATCCTGTTCATCCGGCACCAACCTGTATACCTCTACCCAGGGGGATTCGAGGTAGTCATTCAGGGTATCCGCAATTGCCCGCCCGGAAAGATCTTCGTAGACCCCTTGAGAGGCGCGGTCTGATACCGTTAATATTCCAATCTTGATTCCCATCAGTTCTTATATTTGTTCCAAAGAAACGAAATCCACGGTTCACCATAAAGCCCCAACCATTAAGTCCCAACTATGAAGCTCTCCCGTTTTGTAATCCTGATCCTTCTCAGTTGCACTGTTATGGCTTGCAGCTCGAATAGCAACGAAGAAAACCAGGACAATGCGGAAAATAAGCCTCTGGCAATAGATTCAGATAAAATGTCAGGAGAAGGGCTAAGTTCCGATTTAGAAAAGGACCCGGCAGATTCGACGATGGACGCCGCAGATTCTTCCGCCACCGAAACAAATGGTGAGGATGCTTCTCCTGAGGACACAGCCTCGATGGAAGAAAGCGAGGAAATGACAACAACAGATTCCCGGGACGGGAATGAAAACAAACCAGATCCTGAAAAAAATCAAGACACTAAGAAATTGAAAAACATCACCAAGATCATCTACCGATTCCGGGACAGCTCAGTCCCCCCGCCTTACCACCGCAGTTACCGTGTCATCGTAACCCCTGAGGGGAGTAATAAAATTGTGACGGATTACTCCGATGAATTGTCCAATACCACCACTGAGTTGGAGGAAGGAGCTTGGGACGAATTGGTGCAACTGGCCCAGAAGATACAAAAACCAGGGAGCTATGAGGCGAAGGGGGCTACCGGGACCAAAGGCAATACCATTCAGATTTACAACGGGGACGAGAAGATTTACTCCCTGTATTGGGACAGCATGTCTACGGACAAGATTGACAAGCCGACTTATGCCTTCAAGAGCGCCATCAACGCAACCGCAGGTAAGAGCGATCCATTACTGAAAAAGAAGGGTAGACCCCAAGAATGAGATACAAAGCCATCTGCTCAGACATTGACGGAACCCTGCTCAATAAAGAGCGGGTCCTTTCTCCGAGGACCATATCCGCAATTTCCCGCTTGTCCCCGGATATCCGGGTGATCCTGGCTTCCTCGCGAATGCCCAAGGCAATGCGTCACCTCCAGCACGACCTGAGCATCCTCCACAGCCCATTGATTTGTTACAACGGAGCCTATATCCTGGCGTTTGACGATCAGGAAAACCCGCAGGAACTTCATTCGTCACCCATTCCGGTGGACATCTGTGCCGAACTGGCTGGTTTTACAGCGCGGATTGGATTGCACCTGGGCCTTTATTATGCCGATGAATGGTATGTCCGGGAAAGTGATTATTGGTCTGCAAGAGAAGAAAATAATACCAGGGTACAGAGCGAAGTGGCAGACTTTGACGAGGTACTTCAGGCATGGGAACGAGCCGGAAAAGGGGGGCATAAGCTGATGTGCATGGGAGAAGCTGCGGACGTGCAGGCCAGCGAGGACTTTTTACGCACCCATTATGGGGATCGGTTGCACCTCTACCGATCCAAGGATACCTATCTGGAGATTTCGGACCGGTCGATTTCTAAAGCGAGTGCCCTGGAAAAGGTAATCGCTCACTTGGGGAGTTTTAAAATGAATGAAGTGGTCGCTTTTGGGGACAATTACAACGATATGGATATGCTTCAAGCGGTTGGCTTGGGGGTTGCGGTTGAAAATGCACGCGCTGAAGTGCTGGAAATGGCTAATGCGAAGACCTTGCGCAATACCGAAGATGGAGTGGCGATTGCTATTGAAAAATTTCTCTTGGGATTGTAAGCGATTGAGATTCTGATCGATTCCCATTCTGAAGTCCACTGAGAACCACGATCTATCTGATTCACCCAGGATTCCACCCAGGAATCCCTACTCATCTGATTCCCCGTCGGAAACACCATCCTCACCCCGGGAAAACTTCGGATGATTCCCCGCAACCACTACCGTGATCTCCCCTTTGACCGTAACCGCTTCCAATTCAGCGATCACATCGGACAAATACCCCCGGTGGACCCGTTCAAATTTCTTGGTCAATTCCAGGCAAACCGCAACCTGACGGTCTCCAAGGGCGGCCAGGGCATCCTGCAAACATTTTACAATTCGAAACTTGGATTCATAAAAGATCAACGTGTGGGGCAATTCTGCTTCGGCTTCAAAGAACCGCTTCCGTTGTCCGCTTTTGCGTGGTGGAAACCCCTTGAAAGTAAAGCTGGAACTGGGCAAACCAGAGAAGAGCAAGGCCGAAGTGGTGGCGCTGGGTCCAGGGATGATCTCCACCCGCAGGCCTTCCGACACCGCTGCAGAAATCGCCCGGTAGCCGGGGTCGCTGATGCCGGGAGTCCCTGCATCCGAGCAAAGGCCCACATTCACCCCATCCTTCAGGAACCCAATGATCCGCTTGGCGGCCGCCTCTTCGTTGTGCTCATGGTAAGAAAACACATTCCCCGGATAAGGAATTTCGTGGCGTTGCAGCAGGTTTTTCGTCACCCGCGTATCCTCACAAGCAAGTACACTGACTTCCTTCAAAATCCGCATGGCCCGAAGGGTAATATCTTCCAGGTTGCCAATGGGAGTTGAGATAATGTACAAGGTTCCGGTTTCCATACAGCGAAGTAATCATATCGGCAGTTCGAAAGCAATTTTAAGCATTTGTCCCAAGTCGTCCTTTTCCCTAATTTTCGGCAAATTCCTTCCAAAATGGACCGTTTGAAATCGTTGTATGCCAAATTGACGACCCGGCAGAAGAATGCATATAAAGGCTACCTGGACCTGTTTCACCGGGGAGAGCATGAAGACAAGCAGCAGAAATACCTGCGGATGATCGAACTGAATCCAGAGATTACTGCTGGCGAGGCCTCGAAAAAGCTTTACGGAGACTCCAAATCCAAAGCCTTTTTGATGCTGCGGAGCCGACTCTATGAACGCCTGACCGAATTCCTGGCCTCCAGTCTGAACACCAGCCTTGCCAAGTACGACAAGGAAATGCCCTATTCCCATGACCTGATGCAGTACCGCAAGCATACGCTCACCGCCCAGGTCCTGTTTGGGATGGGAGCCAGCGAGTTGGGGGTGGACCACCTCCGCCATGCCCGAAACCTGGCCAGTGCTTGCTGTGCAACTGAATTGGAGACCGATGTGCTGCTTCGGTTAAGGGGAAATTTTCGCACCAATGACGACAGTTACCAGGAGATTGACGAGGCCCTGCACAAAGCCCAAAAGGCCTTGTTGACCGATGTAGAGGCCATCGGGATCTACCACGGCTACCTCCATGAATACCTGAGCCGTTCCGGGATTGGCACCGAGAAGTTGGCCTATTTGCAAAAGCACCTCCCCGCCCTCCAGAAAATGCTGAAAGCACACCACAGCATTCGCGGAGAATACTATTTTCACCTATTGGGCATCCAGAAAGCCCTCCTGACCGACGATTTTGATGCGGGTCAGGAAAGTGCGCTTGCCGCCATCGCCTTGCTCGATCAACACACTGGCTTGAGAACCCGGCAGCGACGCTGTGAACCGCTCGTCCAACAAGGGAACCTCTGCCTCAGATTTGGCCGTTTTGCCGAAGCGATCGGATACCTGGACCAGGCACGGGAATTTGCCAAGCCCGAAAGCATGACTTTATTTTCCATCACCACCGCACTGTTGTATGCCCTGATCTACCATGGCGAGTACGACCGGGCCAGGGCGGAAATGGCAACTTTGGAGAAGCTAAAGGCCTTTCCACAGTTCCAGGAGAAGTTCTCGATCATGGGAATGCACATCTACCTCGATGCCTGCATCGCTTTTCGGGAGGGAAGGACCGATGAAGCCTGGCGTAAATTGCAACCGATCACCCAACTGTATGCTGACAAAGGAGGCTGGGGAACCGGACTGCGGATATTTGAAATCGTGGTGCTGGTAGAAATGCAAGAATATGAGTGGGCCGAATCGCGAATGGGATCGATGCGGAAGCATATCGAGAAACATGAAATATCGGACCGGGACCTGGCCATCTACAAGTTGCTGCGCCACGCCAGTCTCCATTTTTTCGAAGAAGAACCCCTGGAAGAAGCGGTCAGAAGGTTGGAAGTGCTTGAGGAGATGGAATGGATCCCGTTGGGGCACGAGGTGATCCGGGTTGATAATTGGTACCGGAACCGAATCTCAGCCGCCAGACATGAATAATTGCTAAATTTGCCGATCTTCGAACCCTAAATCCCAAAACCATTCGGGATGAAGATCTGGAAAGCCTCGCAATGGGAGTCATTCGCAAAGAAAGTACCCTTTCAACCCTGTCCGCCTATTTTGGGGCGGCACTTGGCTTCGTCAACAAGATCATCCTGTTGCCCCGCTTCTTTGACCTGGACCAGGTCGGACTGCTGAATGTGTCCATCAACATGGCCATGACCCTGGCCCAACTGGCATTGCTGGGCTATGCAGCCGTCACCGTCAAGTATTTCCCCTATTTCAAAGACCGGGAAAACAACCACAACGGCATCCTCTTTCTCGGATTCATATTTGGCCTGATCGGCTTCCTGCTGCTGGGATCGGTTTTTCTGGTGTACAAAGACACAATCCTGACCCACCTGAACGTCAACTCAGCCCTGCTGGTCGACTACTACTACATCATCTTCATCATCGGCTTTTTCTTCCTCGGGTTCAATATCTATACCTACTATCTCCAGGTCCTTTTCAAGACGTATGTGGTGAGCCTGATCCGGGACGTACTTCTCCGCGTCATGGTCACCGCGAGTATATTTCTCTATGCGGTTAACCTGGTCACCTTCGAGGAATTTGTCTGGATATTTACCATCCTGAATTGTTCGATTGCCTTGATCATCATTGGCTATGTCATCTGGCTCAAGCAAAATTTTATCCGTCCCAAGCTGGGCAAAGAGCTTCGCAAAGGCCTGAAGGGAATCGTCGGCTATGGATTTATCGCTTTCCTGGGGGCGGCTTCCTACTATACTATCATGACGGTGGATGCGATCATGGTAGCCGATATGGTTTCGCTTCAGAAAGCAGGGGTCTATACGACCTATATGTATGTAACGACTTTTATGTTGTTCCCCTATCGTGCTCTGACCAGTGTGTCATCGCCCAAGGTCGGTGAACTGTGGAAAGCCAACGACATCCCCGGACTGCAGGAAATTTACCAGCGGGTATCCTTCCTCGGCCTGCTCTTCGGACTGGTCCTGTTTTTCGGTATCTGGATCAACCGCCACAACCTGGTCAAGTTGACCACCCCAGAATTTGCAGGGGCGGAGATCACCTTGCTCCTGCTTGCCCTTACCAAATTGATGGACATGGTTTCCGGCCTCAACAGCTATATTTTGGTGGCTTCCAAGATGTTCAAATACGACCTCATCCTGAATATTCTCCTCGTGTTCCTGGCCATCACCCTGAATGTTTACCTGATTCGCCTCTACGGAATGGATGGAGCAGCCCTCGCCACCCTGATTTCCTGGACCATATTCCAGACCGGCAGGATACTCTTCCTCTACTTTGCCTACGGATTGCACCCCTTTAGCCTGAAGATGATCCCGCTCCTCCTTTTTGCCGGGCTCGCTTTCATCCCCGACTTTTTCATCCCGATTTTCGATCCTTTCTGGCTGGACATTGCCGCCCGTTCGATCACTTATGCATTGGTCTATGGTGTCCTGGTCTATGTTTCAGGCGTGTCTCCGGATGTCAATCGCTTGCTCCTTTTGGTAAAAAGAAGGATCATTAAGTAACTTTTGCCTCTATGACCTTAACACCGGCTCCCATTCGCTTTGCAATCATTGGTTTCGGCTTCATCGGCCGGCGCCACGCTGAGATCATCAAAGGGCATCCGGAATGTACCCTGGTTGGGATATGCGACATCAAGCCGGAAAAGAGGGCCGAGGCAGAGGCTTATGGAGTTCCCTTTTTCGAGTCGGCAGATGCGTTGCTGGCCCAGATCCCGGAGGCGGAAGTCATCTGTATCTGTACCCCAAATGGAAGCCATGCCGGGATCGCCATGCAAGCCCTGGACGCAAAACGCCATCTGGTGATGGAGAAACCGATGGGACTCACCAAAGCCACTTGCGAAACCGTATTGTTCAAGGCCCTGCAATTGTCGCGGCAGGTATTTATCGTGATGCAGAACCGGTACAGCCCCACCTCGGCCTGGTTGAAAGAGGTGGTGACGGCAGGTCACCTGGGGAAAATCTTCAGTGTGCAGGTCAATTGTTACTGGAACCGCGACGACCGCTACTATGGTGCCAGCGACTGGAAAGGCAGCAAGGAAATGGACGGTGGGCCCCTCTTTACCCAGTTCAGCCATTTTGTAGATGTCCTCTTCTGGCTCTTTGGTGAACCGGAGGACTTTTCCAGCCACTTTGAGAATTTCACCCACCAGCACAATACCGAATTTGAAGACACCGGGCATGTCCTGTTCCGGTTTCCTTCGGGTACGATTGGCAGCCTCAATTACAGTACCGCTGTTTGGGATAAGAATTTTGAGAGCAGCATTACGATTCTGGGAGAAAAAGGAACCATCAAAGTGGGTGGGCAATACATGGAAAGGGTAGAATATTGCCATGTGGAGGGATACGAGGCACCTGAGCTACCACCTGCCAATCCCCCCAATGACTACGGCCCCTACAAAGGAAGTGCCGCCAATCACCATTATATATTTGAAAATGTCGTTTCCACCCTGCGCGGAAACACAAGTATTACCACCAATGCCCTCGAAGGCATGAAAGTGGTCGAGATTATTGAGAAGATTTATTCCCAGCGGTAATCTTATCCAGAATTGCGGCCATATTCCCGGTCACCGAACGACGTGAATATTTGGTAATGTCCTTGGTGTCAACTTCCAGATTGCCATCCAGGTATTGCTGGAACAATCCGCGGATCGCTTCCTTCAAGCCTGCAAAATCTTCGAAGCCATGGATCGTTCCGGGTTTACACTCGTTGATGATCCGCGCCGAATCCCCATCCACCGGGCCAATCGCCAGCATCGGGCGGCCAGAAGCCATGTATTCGTACAATTTCCCGGGGACAAATCCCTGGACATTGGGGGTATTATTGATCAGCAACAAGAGTACCTGAGACTCCTTTTGCATCCGGATCACTTTTTTATGTGGCAAATACCCTTCGGATTCGGTCACTTCGGTCAGGCCATATTTGTCCAGGTCGCCCCGAACCGTAAAGTCGGTATTGCCAATCAAGCGAATGACCAGCTTTTCCTTGAACCCTTCCACTTCGTCGCACAATTCTTGCAGGGCTTTCCAGAGGATGACGGAGTTGCGGTCTTTGTTCAGGCTGCCGATGTGGGCAATGGAAAATTCGTCGGGATTGGGGGAAGCTTCGAATTGGAAATCCGCTTCGTCGTAGCCATTGGTGACCACATTGCATTTCTCCAGGCCCAATTTTTCAAACCCTTCCGCCCAGCCCCAGGTAACGGTGGACACTTCGTCCGCGGCCTTGAGGACGGATTGCTCCAACCTCCGGTGCTTGCGGTCTGCCCATTTGGAAAGCATCAACTGGTCGTAAAAGTCGAGATCGGTCCAGGGGTCGCGGAAATCAGCCACCCAGGGAATATCCATTGCCTTCTTAATCCCAAGCCCGATCAGGTGCATGGAGTGAGGGGTACCACTGGAAATAATGGCATCCACCGGATTCTCTTCCAGGTATTTCTTCAGGAACCGAATCGAGGGTTTGATCCAGAATTTACGCGCGTCGGGGATGAAGAGATTGCCACGGATCCAGATGGAGATGCGCTGGGCCAGGCCCATTTTCTTATTCTCAGAAATGAAGCCAGAGTAAATCCGCTTGTCCTTCTTCATACCGACGAACTTCCGGTACAGGTTATAAGGTTCCCAGATCTTGTTTTTTACCACTTCAATTCCTTCCGGGATGTCCTGGAACAAGGATTCGTCGATGCTGGGAGAGTCAGGATTTTCAGGAGTATAGATCACTGGTTCCCATCCGAAATCGCGGAAATATTTGGTGTATTTCAGGTTGCGGTGGACGCCACCTCCCCCGCTGGGAGGCCAGTAATATGCGATGATCAGGACTCTTTTCTTCTGCTTCATTTCTTCTGCTTCATTGATAATTGTTCTTAAAGTGAGCCAGGATTTCCCGAACCAACCAGTTGTTGATCCGCTCCAGTGACTCGTGGCTCCAACCTCCAATATGGGGCGTGAAGATAACAGTTTTTCTGCTAAATAAATTCTCCAGCCGTTCCCGTTCTGCTTCCGAAAGCTTTCCCAGCTTCTCATTTTCAAGCACATCCAGGCCGGCCGCGATCACCTGGCCTTTGTCCAATGATTTGATGAGACCCGTGAGGGGGGCAATGGGACCACGGGCCAGGTTGAGGAACCAGATGGGTTGCCGGAAGCGGTCGAAAAAGGCTTCATTGACCCAGCCGTGTGTTTCTGCGGTCAGGGGAATGTGCAGGCTCAGGACGTCACAATGCTCAAAGAGCGTTTCCAGTTCCACTTCTTCGACGCCTTGGGGGGCATAGCCGGTTTTGTATTTGTCGTAGGCCAGGATCCGGCAACCAAAACCGGACAGGCAATGGGCAAAATGGCTGCCTGTATTGCCAAACCCGATGATCCCAACCGTACGTCCTCCCAGTTCCGTGCCCCGGTTCTGCTCCCGCAGCCATTGGAAGTTCCGCACTTCGGCATCTGCCTCGTGGATGTGGTGGAGCAGGCTCAGCAACATGCCGACCGCTTGCTCTCCGACCGGTTTTGCATTCGCCCCAGGCGTATTGACCACTTTGATGCCACGTTCCTTCAGCAAGGACAGGTCAAAATGGTCCATCCCGACCCCGGCCCGGCAAAGGAGCTTGAGTTGGGGGGCGGCATCCAGCAACTCCCGGTCGACATTGGTCTTGGAGTTCATGACGAGGACTTCCACATCCGCGAGGGCGGGGAGGATGTCGGCCCGGACCCAGTCCGGTTGGTAGTGGAGGTCGATTCGGGGTGTGCTTGGTTGATCTGGTTTGGCAGCTTGATCATGTGTGGCTGATGGATTCGGCGTTGCTGGTTGATCTTGTGTGGTTGGTTGATCTGTTGTAGTAGATAGATCCGGCCTTGTCGAATGGGCAAATATGGTCAGTTGTTCCCGCATCGCCAGGGGAAACCGATCCACCATCAGGACTTTTAAATTATTGTTCATCGGCAACCTCCTCCAAAACATCTCTTAAAGCACCCACAAATCCCTCCATTTCCTCCATCCCAATCCAGCCAAAATGCCCAACCCGCATCATTTTCCCTTTAAATTCTCCTTGTCCTCCTGCGACTTCAAATCCCCGCGCCAACAATGCCTTCCTGATTTCATCCTGGTCCCCGCCTCCAAATGAAAACGCCGTCAACACATCGGAATTTGCCACCCCAAACAGCTTTCCCCCCATCTCGACGACGGCCTTTTTCAGAAATTGGCTCATCTGGTGGCTGTTGTTCCAGCGCTGCGGCAATCCCAATTCCTTGATTTTTTCCAATGCTTCGTGGACCCCATACAACAGTTGGGTCGGGGGCGTAAAGGGAAAACTACCCTGGGAGAGGTAACGCCAGTAATGTCCCAGGTGCAGGGCATCATCGACTTTTGGCGTGTCCATTTGAAAGAGCACCCTCAGACTGAGCCCAATAAATGAGACCCCGGAAGGGTTGAACAATCCTTTCTGCGAAGAACAGACCACCGCGTCGAGGCCCCAGGCATCCATATAAAGCGGAGTCACCCCTACCGTGCTCATGGCATCGACTACGATAAGCAGATCTGGGCGAATTTGACGGGCAGCAAAGGCCATTTCTTCGAGATCGATCTGCACCCCGGTGGAGGTCTCACAATGGGTCAGGACAATTCCATCCAGGTTGGGAAATGATTTCAGGACCGTCACCAGCGTCTGAAGATCGAGGTTTTCCCCCCAGGGGAGCCGCAGCGGGGTGGTTTTGATCCCACTGTATTCACCGTACTGCAACCAACGGTCGGAAAATTTCCCATTGGATTGGATGGCCACCTGACTGCCGGGTGGGAAGAGGCTGCGCATCGTCATTTCCACGGCCATGGATCCGGTCGAGGGCAGGACAACTACGGGTCCTTCCGTCTGAAAAAGGTAGCGCAAGCCTTTCTGGAGTTCCGCAAAGAATTCGATAAAGGCTGGCGAACGCTGGTGGATCACGGGTTGCCCGATGGCATCGAGGATGAAGTCGGGGACACCGACCGGCCCCGGGGTCAATATGGTAGGAGATTCAGGAGACATGGTCATCTGAGTTTAGGGAATCGGCCAATTGGTTGTAGGCATGGTAAGGAAGGGCTTCTGCCCGGAGGTTGGGCCACTCTTCCGGGAATTGCGCCCAATCAATTTCAAGTTCGCGGAGGGCATTGCGGAGCGTTTTCCTGCGTTTGCCGAATGCGGCCTTGACCAATTTCTTGAGGATTTTGAATTCCGGTTCGTCCTTTTCCTCCCGCCGGTCCATGGTAAAGACACCGCTCATCACCTTGGGTGGGGGGCGAAAAACCGATGGCCGCACCTTAAAAGCGAGGCGGGTCTGGAAGTAGCGACTCACCAGCACCGAAAGAATCCCCTTCATTTTAGGCGTTGCATCCTCTTTGGCACATACCCGGTCGGCAACTTCCTTCTGAACCATGAACACCCCCTGCTGCACATAGTGCTTTTCTTCCAGAAGCCGGAAGAAGATCGGAGAAGAGACATTGTAAGGAAGGTTTCCGATAAAATAAGTGGGTCCGGTGAGGTTTTCAGAAAATGACCATTTGAGAAAGTCGGAGTGGTGGACGATCAGATTGGTATCGGCAAATTCCGCTTTCAGGTATTCCACCGCATCGGGGTCGAATTCCACCACCATGACCTGGGCAAACTTTTCAACCAGGTATTTGGTCAGCACCCCCATGCCCGGCCCGATCTCGACGATGGTAGCGTCGCTTGGGGCATTCAACAACTCCACGATTTTCCGGGCCGTATTTTCGTCGGCGAGAAAATGTTGGCCGAGGTGTTTTTTGGGTTTGAGGGAGTCCATTGGGGCAAATATCTGCATTCCCGGAGAGAATTCTTAGAAAATCTCCCCCCTGTGTGCCTGGAAAATGGCCTAATTTGAGCCGAAATGACCTTTTAGTAGCCCCTGGCCCATCTCCGGGTCGATGCTTACCGATCTCGCGATCGGTGGAAACAGGCGTCTCAATTGAAACCCTGACCTTTCAACGCCGAGGGTATAAGGCGTCTTAATTGAAACCCTGACCTTTCAACGCCGAGGGTATAAGGCGTCTCAATTGACGCCCTGACCTTT
>CAYGRE010000017.1:53901-78101 GCA_964352215.1 uncultured Bacteroidia bacterium | reverse complement strand
CACCCACCCGCTGGCGTACAGTGTTCAGCCCGCTGGCGTACAGTGTTCAGCCCGCTGGCGTACAGTCACCCACCCGCTGGCGTACAATCGTCCCGTTTGAATACAATCTAAAAAGAAGGAGCTGCCCCAAGGTTATGAGGCAGCTCCTTTTGTTCTATGATAAATCCTTTAGAAAACGTACTTCCACTGAAGGGTGAAGTTCCTTTGCTCCGCGATAATACCGGGCAATTGAACATACTCTTCGTTGAATGCATTTTCGATATTGAAGGAAAGCTTCATTCCGTCGATGACCTCTGCGCTGATAATAAAGTCAACCACTGTGAAGCCACCGGGATGTGATTTTACGAAATCAGCGGAACCAGGGATGGCAATGAACAGGAATTGGTCAATGCTTTTGATCTCACTCTTGTACCGATAATTACCCGTCAGAGAGAATTTCTTATACCCAACGGTAGCACTGAAGCGGTTCACCCAGGTTGAGCGGTACTTCAGAAAGACAGGGTTGTCTACACGTGCCTGTGGATTATCCGGAGGGAGATTATAGGCAGCGTACATTCCGAAGGCGTCGGCGGTGAAAGGGTTGTCTTGTGGCCCGAGCGTATTGAGCAGGTCCACCAACTTGGTGGAGTCTTCGATTCCATTCAGGTTCACCGGGTCGATCCAGGTGATACCACCATTGACATTGAAGAAGAAGTCATTGACGCCAACCTCGATGAAAGAAGTCGCTTCAATCCCCGTGATCCGGGCATCCGCTACGTTACGGGCCTGGAAAACCGGTGGAGGAGGAGGGAAAACAGCCGTTTCAGGTGGCTTGACTCCAAATTCAATCATGTTGTTGAAGTCCATCATGAATCCTGCCACATCAACAAATCCGGTCAGGTACTTTTTCTTATTGGAAGCATTGACAAACTGCAGTCCCTGGCGGATACCGATCTCAGCCGACCAGCCTTTTTCCACCAAAATCTCCGGATTCGGCTCGATCAACAATCCACCGGCTGCGGTTGAAGTAAATCGTTCTGCGATAGAAGGAGACCGGAATGCCTGTCCAAATGAAGTCCGGACATTTGTTCCTTTTCGGATTTCATAATTGGCACCTGCGCGGAAGATAGGAGAGGATTCCCTGATTTCTCCATCAATCAGGAAGTGATCATAACGGGCGCCAAAGGTCAGATTCAACTTTTCTGTGGCAGCGATGTCCGTCTGAATATAGGCAGCAAGATTCCTGCTGTTATGAGAACCAGGATTGTCATCCAGGCTGTCAAGTGATCCGCTGTAGAGGCTGTCACCATTGACAAAGCCAAGGGTAGCCGTACCACCGGTAACCAGGGTTATGCGGTCATCCCAAAACTGCCGGGTGTACTGGTAATCATTGTACCAGAGGGTGTTCAAATTGGACTGCTGGGTATCGTTGGTGTTCGAAGTCCGCATGACCCGGGAGCGGTACATGTGCACCTGATTGTTCTTGGTCAGGTACTTGATGGAGGGGTCCACCGTGAACCGCTGGTTCAATTGGCGACGCCTGGTCTGGTCACCAGCCAAAGCCCCTACTGAAGGGTAGGAATTGGAAGAGCCAAAAGGAGTTACAGAGGAGTCGGGCAGGTAGCTGTCCCAAAACAAAAAGGTGGTACTGGAATCTGCACGGTAACTACCATTCAAACCAATGGTCAGACCGGGGATGGACTTGAACCGGAACTTGGTCATGGCCATCAAACGACCATTGATCTCGGGAGTATTGGCACGCCAGCCACTGGAACGCCAGTAGTCACCTAATATAGTCACGTCCTGCATCCCTATCTTACGGGTATGAAAAAGGTGAATACCATAAGTGGTGGCCATCTTATCGCCATCCCAATCCAATCGCGGATCGGCGGGAGCGCCATGCAATTGACCACGTAGACGAATAGAAGTCTTTGGCTTACGCGGAGCATCAGCCGTCAGAACATTGATAACTCCACCCAAGGCAGAAGATCCATACAGCACAGAAGCAGCCCCTTTCTGAATCTCAACCTGGCTGATATTGTCGGTCGGGATCAGGTCAAATTGGGCAAAAGATGCATCGGGAGACAATAGGGGAAGACCATCCAGCATGACCATGACCCTGGAACCTACTCCGTAGGCATAGCCACTGGAACCACGAATATTGGGCTGGCCATCGATGATATCGACACCAGAACCCATTTGCAGAGCATCTTCGATGTCGCCGGAAGCCTGGAGGTCAACCTTGGAAGGATTGATAACTTCCATCGACCCAACCACATCTTCGAGGTTCTGGACGTGACGACCGGCCGTGATCACCTGGTCGCCCATGCTGATACCAGTATTCCCACCGAAAACCATATCAATGGTATAATTTTTCTGGCTGGCAGAGGTAGGTATCTTGACGATGGTATCGTTTTGCTCGAAGTATTTGAATAGGACACGGATCGTATCCGTTCTTTTGGTGCTAAAGGAGAATGCACCATTTTCATCTGTATTTCCACCATTAGCTGTTCCCACTGCCTGAACTGTGGCGCCTACAACTCCGGTTTCACCATCGTCCTCAAAGACGTTTCCACTTACCGTTACGTTTTGGGCTTGGATATCACCACTCCAAATCAGGAACAATCCACCTAGTAAAGCCCCAATGATTAGTCTGTTTCCTTTCAGCATAGAACGTTTACGTTATTCAAAAAAAAGAAAGAACTACCAGAAACGGCGAAGTGACTGGTAGTTCTCATATTCACAATATAGCATTTATCAACGGACAGAAAGCACCTTTTTGGTCTTCACAAACTGCCCATCATTCAGATCAACCCGGACAAAATATACCCCCGTTGGATGCTCTGACGCATTGAAACGGTAGTTGTATTCTCCTATGGCGTCTTTTTCGGTTGCCAGAAGTGCAATCTCACGGCCTTGCAGGTCGTGGATGCTTACACGAACGTCACTGTAATCCACCACATTGAAGCTTACATTGGCAAGGTAAGAAGCTGGATTGGGGCTGACAGTCAGGTTCAAATTGGCAAGCAGTGGATCTTCGACAGATACACCGGAAGCAACACGGTAGTAAACAGCGATGGAATCGGTAGCCGCTTGGGGACCAATGAAGGGAACTGTAACCCATCCTTCACCTACTACAACCACGGAATCCCATCCTGGATACTGCGGGTTCTGCATGTTGGGAGTACCTGTTACCGCTACACATCCACGGGTTAATTGTGGTGGAGAGGTATAGTAGGTACAGTTGTTTTGATTTTGATCACAATCCCAGGACAACCAGGATGGCTCAAACAGCAACTCCTTGACAACGAAACTGTCAAAGTCCAACTGGAAACCAAAGATGACGGTATCAGATGGGAAAGCGAATTGAACAACATCATTCACAGCAGTACCGATAGTCATATCAGGAAGTGTGTCACTTGGATAAATGCCAGCTGAGACGTACTGTGAGTCAACCGTACAAACCTGTGCATTGACTTGTGGAGTGATCATCAACCCAGCAAGCACAAGGAATAGGGGGAATAGTAAATTTTTCTTCATACAAAAAGGATCAAGTTTGCGACTTAGCTAATAATGCTAACAACCAAATATAGACTTAATTTTAATTTTCGGAAAATCTAAATGGAAACAGGTATCGGGATTCTGAACTATTCTTAAATCCTTGGGGTTATCTCTGCAAACGATTTTGAAAGCATGTTAACAGAAGGACAAAAAGCCCCCGATTTTACGCTCACCGATTCCAAGGGAGAAGCGTTCTCAATATCCGATCTTTTTGGAAAGAAGTCCATTGTACTCTATTTCTACCCAAAGGATTTTACCCCAGGCTGTACCAAAGAAGCCTGTACCTTCAGAGATGCCTACGAAGTCTTTCTGGAAGCAGGGGCTGAGGTGGTCGGAATCAGCACCGACTCCGTGGAATCGCATGAAAAGTTTGCCGACAAAAAGGATTTACCATTTGTCTTGCTGTCAGATCCCGGTGGAAAAGTACACAAGCTATACGATGTCTCTCCAAAGCTTTTTGGGCTTCTCCCGGGAAGAGTCACCTACGTAATTGACAAAAACGGAGTGGTTGTGAATGCATTTCAATCCCAAATCAACATCAACCGCCATGTGAATGAAGCCTTGAAGATTGTGCAGTCCATGGCTGTGGTAGAGGCTTAATGTGGGATCGGTTTGAGCCTTGAAAAATATTAGTCTTAACCTTGGTGATTCAAACTGCAGCTTAGTGGTTCAAGCTGTAGCTTGGTGATTCAAAAACGGAGCTTAACCAATGATATCCTTCTCCCTCCATTGTCTGATCTGATCTTCACTGTAACCGATCATTTCCTTTAAAATAAGCTCACTTGCATGGCCCAGATGAGGCGGTTCTGAAAGCGCAATATTATCTCCGACACCTTGTAGGGCCATAGACCGCACTCCCTTCCAACCATTTTGTTCCATCAGCATCTTCCCGGCACCTTTTTCCACAAAGACCTCTTCCATATTTCTCACCGCGCCAGCGGGTACATGCTGGAGATTCAATTCCTTGAGAAGTTCATCCCGTTCCCATTTTTCAATCACTTCCTGTAAGAGCAGTTTGAGCTCTTCCCGGTGCCGGACCCGACTTACCGCCTTCTGAAACCTTGGATCACCCCCCCACTCAGGAACCCCCAGAACATCGCACAACCGCGCAAATTGGCGGTCATCTCCGACTGCCAGGACCAGGCCCTGTCCCTCCAGACAATAGAAGATCGTCCCATAAGGAACGATATTGGGGTGATCGGAGCCCATCGGCTCCGGAATATGACCAGCGACCAACCAGTTGGTGGCCTGGTTGGCCAGCGATGCAATCCCCGCTTGCTGCAGGGAAGTGGAAACATGACGGCCCTTACCCGTGCGTCCACGTGCCAACAACCCCAGCAACACACCCTCTTTCAATTGGTGGGCCGCCAGCAAGTCCATCAAGGCCACCGGCATCTTGACCGGCCCGCTCTCAGCACTCCCGTTCATATAGGTAAATCCTGTCTCGGCTTGAATGATGGCATCGAATCCCACCCTGGGATCATCGGCCCCATAAGCCGTCAGGTCTGCATATATCAGTCTTGGATTGAGCGCCATCAAGGTCTCGGCATCCATCCCCAACTTCTCAGCATCCCCAGGTTTGTAACTGGCGAGTACAATATCCGCTTTCTCAACCAATCGGTAGACAATCTCTTTCCCTTCCTGGGATCTGAGGTCCAACCCAATGGATTCCTTGCCCCAATTGACTGAGGAAAAATAAGCGGAGCGATCTTCAGACGGATCTTCAGTAGGTAATTTCCAGGAACGGGTGACATCTCCTCCTTTGAGGTGGTATTCAACCTTGATCACCCGTGCACCCAGTTCAGCCAGCCACATGCCCACCGCTGGCCCGGCCAGCACACTTGCGAGCTCGACCACGAGGTGACCTTCGAGGATCACAGCCAGAATTTACGGGAAATATTGAACCCAAGCCGGAAGTCACCGTCAAACCACTTCGAGCGGGTGTAGGGGAGGGCAAAAACCTCGTTGATGGGCTCTGAATTGGAAAGGCAAATCTGGAAGACGTGTCCTCCGGTTACAATATCCAACCCGATCGATGCACTGTTGGCCCGGGCGGGGTCGTTGATGATATTGCCAGTTCCTGGCTCAATGACCGTAAGCGAATTAGAAGTAATAAGGTAAGTGTATTCACCACTGATGCCCAGCCGCTTGTTGATCTTGAATTGTGCCAATGCCGATACCGCAATCATACTGTTGGCGTCGGACGTACGGTTGACCAGATTGCGGTGAATGAAGGTAGGCGCAACCTGCACCGCAAGGCGCTCGCCAAACTTGCGGGAGACCATCACCTGGCTGATATAACTGAACCGGTTGGCGAAAGGATCATAAATTTCGAGAGGACCGTCATCTCTCAGGGAAACCATATTTGCCCGGCCATAAACCGCCAAAGTCAATGGCACACTGTTGTCCGTAGTCTGGTTGAGGATATTGTATTTGGCAAAACCATTGAAAGTCTTGTTGAAACCATCCCGAGCCACCCCGATCATCAGATCATCGGTAATCCCATAATCAAATGCGAGGGAAATATTGGCAGGACCATCCAGTCCGATCAGGTTGTACAAACCAGAGTTGATAGGACCGAAACGGTGAGAAATCCGATAAGCCAGTACTTTCTTACCAACTTGTGAAGTGGTCATCAGGTTAATGGCGCGGGTACCATAAAAAATTTCCCGGATAGGCTGGCTGTCCTGAGCCTGTAAACCTGAAACGGTGAGAAGGGCAAGAAAGATGAGTATAAGTCTTTTCATCAGAGTGGATTAGATCCTTTAGGTAATCTTTGGCAAGGAAAGGTAAATAAATAATGACGAGGAATCAGAGGAGGAATCAATTATCCGGCGCACCTGCGTCCACCCAGGCCTGAATCAAATCTTTTTCGCAAGGATCAAGTGTTTGAGGACCAGTGCTATAGGAAGGAGGCATAGCACCACCATCCCGAACAGCCCGATTAACCAGGCTTCCATCTTCTGCAATTAACTTTATGAAGTTAAAGTTAGTCCAGTCTCCATCCGGAGCTGCTTCACCGTGGCAGGAACGACCACTGCGATCATCAAAATTCTGAGAGCAGTAAGTATTAATTATGGGGACTATATCAGCAGCATACGAAACACTGTCCGTATTGCATGTTGACCCAATGTCCTCGATGCTGTTGCTTGAGCAAGCACCTAAGAAAATTAACAAAAAAAGAGAAGAAGAGAAGGCGAGTAGCTTAATGATTCTCATACAGGAATTCGACTAGTTAAAACTGATAGATTGATATCCGAAACGAAATAAAGCTAAGAAAAACCCTTGAAAGGACAAACGGGTCCATAGCCATACATATTTTATTATATTTGTCCAAAAGCAGCGCTTTATCGTGAAGGCATCTTCTAGAAAAATCATAACGCTTGAGCAGTACATCATCGAATCGGAACAGCAGTTTCCTTTCGCCACTGGTGAGTTTTCCCAATTGTTACGGGATATCGGATTGGCTGCCAAGATTGTCAACCGTGAAGTAAATAAAGCGGGACTCGTTGATATACTGGGCTTTACCGGGGATGTGAATGTCCAGGGAGAGAAAGTTCAGAAGCTCGATATGTTTGCCCACGAGACATTTGTAGAAGCGCTTTCTGTTGGAGGCCAGGTTTGTGTGATCGGGTCGGAAGAGAACGATGAAATCATTCCGGTAGACAATCCCCAGAGCCAGGGTGCGCAATATGTAGTCCTCATCGACCCTCTTGACGGATCCTCCAATATCGACGTGAATGTCTCTATCGGGACTATTTTCTCCATCCTGATCCGTACAAGTCCTACCGGTCAGCCGGGAACGATGGAGGATTGCCTGCAAAAAGGCACCAAGCAAATCGCCGCTGGTTATGTGATCTATGGATCAAGTACCATGCTGGTTTACACCACCGGAAACGGTGTCAATGGCTTTACCCTCGATCCATCTATCGGTGAATTTCTGTTGTCCCACCAGGGAATGAAAGTGCCCGAAACCTGCAATATCTACTCCCTCAATGAAGGCAACTACCGTCGTTTTGAGCCGGGGCTGAAAGAATACCTCCGTCATATCAAAGGAAAGTACGATCCCAATGTCCGCCCTTATTCGGCCCGGTATATCGGATCGCTGGTGGCGGACTTCCACCGCAACCTCCTTAGAGGAGGCGTATTTATTTACCCTGCTTTTGTGGACAAGCCAAATGGAAAGCTACGTCTGCTGTACGAAGCGAACCCAATGGCCTTCCTGATCGAGCAGGCGGGGGGCGTCGCTACCAATGGAAAAGAAAGAATACTTGGACTCGAACCAGAAACCCTTCATCAACGTACACCGTTGTACATGGGCAATGAATTCGAGATCAATCTGATACATTATTACTTGGATAAATTCGCTATCCATCAAGAACTTAATTAATCTGTAAAACACCATACGGCTATGTGGAAACGTTTTGTACGCGCGATAAAAGCCCTTTTCGGCTCAGCAGTCAGCGCCATTGAAGACCCGAAACTCATCCTTGAGCAAAACATTCGGGAGATGAATGACCAGGTTCCGAAGATGAACCAAAGCATTGCTACCGTCAAGGCAAATGTGATCCTTTTAGAAAAGGAACTCAAGAAATTCCAGGTCGAGAACAACGACCTGGTATCCAAAATGAAGGCAGCTATCAAAGCTGGTCGTGATGATATCGCAGCCAACTATGCTATGCGCCTGGAGTCTGTGAAGTCTCACATGGCTCAAACCAAAGAGCAGCATGCGATGGCAATCTCTGCTTACGAGAAGTCTCTGGAAGTGAAGAAAGCCTTCATGCGGGAAAAAGAGAAGAAAATCTCCGAAGCCAAAGAAGCACTTCGTGCCCACGAACGTGCCAAGTGGCAGTCCCGGATTGCTGATACCATGGAACAGTTTGAAGTTGGCGGTGCAGATCAGACCCACGAGGAAATGATCGGACGTCTCAATGAGCAGACTGCCCACAGCGAAGCCCGCATGGAAATGGCCCTCGAATCTGTCGATACCACTACCTACCAACTGGAAGAAGAAGCTGAAAAGCTTCGCGCCCAGGAATTGGTCAACCAGTTCAAAATGGAAATGGGTATGGAAGGTGGAAATGAAGTCAGCACCCCTGGCACTTCCACCACGACTGATCTGAACAAGGACGCAACCACCTGATAACCGGCACCTAAAATGAGCGACAAGGAATTATCCGGCGAAGAAAAGCGCCAGAAGATGAAAGAGCAGTACAAAAAAGAACTGCGGGAACGGAAGGAATTCCTGAACAAAGTGAAAGGATTGCGCCGTACCCAGAGCATCAACAAGGCCTTGGAAAGCATGAATGTGGAAGACGATACGGATCAGTGGATTGAAAAGCTGAACCAGGAAACTGCATTCAGAGAAGCCAAGACGGAAATCGCTTTGGATACTGCGATTGCCTCATCTGTGGTAGCCAATGAACCTTCCCTTGAACAGGAATTGGCGATCTCTGAAGAAGAGATGCAGAAGATCGCGGCCGAGCAAATGGTGGCGAGAATGAAGGCCGAGTTGAGAGCGGAAGCTGAAGGAGGCGTTGCCAGCCCTGATCTTTCTTCCGAAGTGGAAGTGGATGTTCAGGTGAAGAAGGAAGCCCCCAGTGGAAGGCTCATCGAAGTGGAGATCAGCGAAGAGGGAGAAGTGACTGGGGTGGAAGACAGCGCTGAGTCCGCCCCCAGGGACCAGAGTGCAGTTCGGAAGATGATGGGCGAAGCCTTTGAAGAAGAGGCAAATACGCCGGAATAAGTCGCAATAATTTAAGTATATAAAAGAGGCTGTTCAATTTGTGAACAGTCTCTTTTTTTTCGGGAAAGTATCCAGAGTCCTACATTACGCTTATCGCTTAAATCGTAGATCGAACTTAGGACTCCGCCTCTTTCTTGCTGTGTCGATTTGATTCTGGGGCAGCCGTTTTATGTGGATAGCTTTTCTGTATTACCCTCTTAATAATCCGAAAATACAGTCCAATAGAAAAGCTGGACAGTCCAGGGACCATCCAGCTTTTTAGCAATGAGATCAAGCAATTGATCTCAAATGTTCAGTAAAATCAGATTACTTAACCATGACCTTCTTCACAACGCGCTGACCATTCTGCTCCATGTTCAGGAAGTACATTCCAGAGCTCAGGTTGGCGACATCGATGTTGAACTGGTAGTTACCAGCAGGGATCTGGGTGTGAGTCTTTCTCCAAACCATCTGGCCAACAGAGTTGGTCAGTTGGAAGTTGATATCGCTGATGGCGGGAACTTCATAGTCCACGTTCAGGAGATCAGCAACCGGGTTAGGGTAAGCAACCAGAGAGTTGGCAAGAGAGCTAGGATCGTCAACCGAGACAACACCAGCACCAATTATCTCAATCAACATATCTTCAACCGTGTTCTGACGGTAAGGAGCCCAGGCACCGCCAAGGATCTCGTAAGAACGACGTGAGATTGGACCGAAAGCTTCAGTACCCAGTGCAACACCGGTACCACCTTGCAACCAGGAGATGTAAACAGAACCTGAGTTGACAACATAAGGAGTGGTCAGAGCTACTGTGTTCCAATCATCTTCAGTGATATCGGTAGGCAATTGCACGATGGATTGAACAGGAGCTCCTCCCAAAGTATCGTATATGCCAATGGTGTAACCAATGATCATAGGAGTCTGTGGGTCACCATCATCACCAAGGATGAAGAGGCGGACAGAGTCAATGGTGTAGGGGTAACTTGGGGGAACATATTTGACGGCCATACCATCATCAATTCCACCACCAGCCCAGCTGATCGCACCATCTGGTGGATTCAGGGTCGCATAAGTCAGGTTGTAACGACCACCAACGACTTCAACAGCTGAGATTTCAACCGTATTGTTGTCATTGGTTTGGTTGATGTCCTGTCCATTAGCGGAAGCAACATTGTAATAGTACTGATTAACCGTTGCAATATTCGCCTGGGTAGGGAAGGTTACAGTTTGGTTGGTACCAGCAGCCAATCCACCCGTAATGCTGCTCTGATCGGTCCAGATAGTCTGGAAGGCCAGGTTTTGCAGTTGACCATCTACCGTGATATCGGTGGTGATCGCAGCATTACCAACATTGGAGATATTGGTGGTCATATCAACGGGAGTGTTGATGAACTGGAATTGACCTGCATTTTCGCTGTTGGCATTCCATGCTGGAGTAGCATCAGGAACCTGGAAGGTAACCGTACCTGGGTAGTCAAAGTGGATAGAGTAGTTGTCACCAGGAATGGTGGTAGTACCACTCAGAACCTGGAGACCAATGTTTCCGGTGAGGTTCTCGATTCCAACTTCCATAGAAGTAGGACAGGCTCCTCCGGGTACGAAGGCAGCCTGGTCAGTGTCGAGATAGTTGAAAGTGATAGAGGAATCTTGACCTGCCAGAATCACCTGGAAAGTGTTTGAACCGACCCAGTCGGGAGTACCCTGCTGCCACCAAGGCGCATTGTTGACCTGGATGATAAACGAGTCCACATTGTTGGTCCAGTAGTACATCTCACCAATATTGGGTTGATTGGGGAAACTGGAACTGTAGGTAACGTCAGACATGAAAGGTGCAAGCAGGTTGTCTCCAGCACCACCCTGGGTAGGGATGATGGGGAAGCAAGAAGCGATATTTCCCACGTTGTCAAAGCTAAACCAGCCATTGGAGCCGATTTTCAGGGAATTGTAATCTTGCCAGTAGTAGCGGAAGTTAAATCCAATATTAACTGGGCCAACAGAGTTGTCATCAGCCAATCCAGCTACCTGTACAGCGCCAGGACGGTTGGTGATGTCGACCCAGCTAAAGCTATAGTTGGGTTCGTTGGAGTCAATCCAGGTGTATCCATACAAATCCGGGCCACCGGATCCGGCTTTGACCATGCCAAAGGCAAGGGCCATGAGCAACAGGAGAGTAGTAGGTAAAAATCTTTTTCTCATACTTATCGAATAATGTAAAATTGCGAAGCTTGATTCAACTTCTATGAACCTGCAAAATATGAAAAACTATGCAAAGGCACTATGAGAAGTAGGTACCAATTAATACCGGGAACGACAGACAACGATTATTCAGAGGAAAAATAGCTGGGAAACCACCGCAATGCTATTTGTTGGAACTTGTAACCACGCTGCCGGGCCACTGCAAATCCACCTTATAATCTTATCGGAGGCCAGTTTTGTGCAAAAGCCACTGATTGTATAGAGGAATCTCTTATCTCAAAGAAGACCACTTCAATGTAGAAGAAGAATTTCCAACCCGGAGGCGGACCAGATAAGTACCAGCAGACAGCTCTGGCTGGATTTGAAAGGTGTGGCTTCCCGGTCCAAGTCGTCCCAGGTCTTCTGCATAAACAAGCTTTCCGGTGAGATCAAGGATCTGCAGGCTAGAGATTCCGCCCTTTTGAACTTCAAAGTCAACCAGGAAATGATCCTGCCCAGGATTCGGACCCAATTGGAAGGCCAATTCACGGCTGAGCTCTTCCACGCGGCCGACACTCAAATCTCTCACATGAGCACGGAGCAATAAATCTTGCCCTTCCCGGAAACGGTAGGGGCCCCATTCATCGGAAAGCACTTCGAAGCTTTGCCGGGATTTTGGTCCAATAGTCTCTGCGCCCAATCCGATCCCATTGCCCAATTGAATCCAGGCCAGGAAGAATCCGGAAGAGTCCACTGACACCGGCGGGTCAAACACAACCGTATTCCACGCATCCTCCACCGCATCAAAGCGGCTGACCGTCTGGCTGGCCAGTACTGCACCCGGCAGCCCGGAGGTATCCACCCCCAACAACTCGATCCGGAAATCGGCCAGCATCGGGGTCTGCGGCAACCCATCATTCCCAATGACAAATGCCTCCACCGTATCGATGGTGTAGGCATCGATCGGCGGATCAATGAATACACCGCCGCCAAACTTGCCGGTAAAACTGACCGGCCAGGCCAGGACTGCATCAGGATTAAAACCAGTGCAATAGCAGATATCATGGTACTCAGCGCCCTGCTCAATGAGAAGCAACTCTGCGACCTGCTTGTCATTTGTACCATTCACATCATCCGCATTGGACAATTCCGTCTCAAAATAGTATTGCCCTTTGTTGCTCAGCCCATTCGGAAGTGAAAACGCAAGCGTCACTGCGCTACCAACCGGAACCGGAGCAATGGTATCATTCCGCTGCCACTGAGGCGAAAGCTGCTGGCTGATGACCTTATAAGTCAGGTTGAGGTCAGAGGGGAAATCCGTATTTCCAAGGTTGGCGATGGTCGCACTCAGGGGAATGTCGGTGTCGGTGAAAAATATCTCTCCCCGGCTTTCAGGATTGAGACAGGACACGGGGCTACCATCAATCACCAGAAAAGTATCCTCTTTGGGGTAGACAAAGTGAATGGCAAAGCTATCCGCCGGGAAAGCTTCCCGGTACAATTCCAAGCCGTTGGTTCCGAGTGGACCTTCCAGCCCGATGATGATATCCCGGTCACAGGTGGGGTAAAATGGCATGTCCCCCGGGCTCAGGTCCAGGTATTGGTAGGTGATGCTACTGTCGGAAGCATCGAAAATGATCTGAAAGGAATTGGAACCCGCCCAGTCTGGGGGCGCAGTTCCCCCATTGTCATCGTTCCACCAGGGTACGTTCAGGTAGGACACCACAAAGCTGTCCTGAAGATTGCTCCAATACCAGACTTCTCCCACATTGGGCAGGGTGGGATAGGAACTGGTAAAGCTTAGGTCCGACATAAAAGGGGCAAGCGTACTGTTGGGGGTATTGGATGCGGTAGGCATCGCCTGAAAACAACTTCCCAGATTGGCAGGATTCTCAAAACTGAGCCAGCCATTGCTACCGATTTTGACACGGCTATAGTCAACCCAATAATACCTGAAATCAAATCCCAGGTCGAAAGGTCCCCTGGCATTGTCATCGGCCATGCCCGTGACCTGCACCGCATCCGGCCAGGCCGTGATATCCACCCAGTTGAAGGCGGGGCCACCTGGCTCATCAGAGTCTATCCAGGTATAGCCAAAGCCATCCGGACCACCGGAGCCAGCCTGAACAAAAAGAAAAGCGAAGAGCAGGAAGGAAAGTAAAGACAAGCGCTTCATCAGGATAATGACCATTGCGCTGGAAAAATTGTTCGATCAGTAGGCAGACCCGCCACCAAATGCGCCTCCCACCGGATGCCAGGTAGTTTTAATCTCCTGAAGATCCTCGATGAAGTAGGGGCTTTGGGCATTGTCGGCCAGCCAATCGCTGTTTTTCCAGTAGACGATCCGCTTGACATTCTCTGTGGCATTCTCCTGGATCATTTTCAGTTCAGCCCGGTCACTGCCCGTATAAACCATGGCATTGACATCTTTGTGGGTGGAGAAATGCTCGATCAGTTCGGAGCGGTGTCCGGTAAGAATATTGACGACCCCACCGGGGACATCAGATGAATTCAGAACCTCGGCAAATGAAATGGCGCAAAGCGGGTGGCTTTCTGAAGCGAGTACCACGATGGCATTGCCGCCGGCGATCACAGGAGCTATCACGGAGACCAATCCGATCAGCCCGTTCTCTTCGGGGGCAAAAGCGTCAACCACACCAGTAGGCTCTGGCATGGAGAAGTTGAAATGGGAAGAAGCAACTGGATTGACAGCGCTGAATATCTGCTGGTATTTGTCACACCACCCGGCATAATGCACCAGGCGATCAATAGAGGCCATCACTTCTTGTTCTGCGGCCTGGGCAGTTGCACCCGTCTGTTGCAACTCAGCCATGAACTGAAACTTGCGGCCTTCCAGCATTTCCGCGATCCGGTACAAAACCTGACCACGGTTGAAAGCAGCACGCCCGGCCCAGCCACCCTGGGCTTTTCTGGCGGCTGCAACTGCATTACGGAAATCCTTCCGCGATCCCCGGCACATATTGGCAATCAGATTACCTGACTTGTCCGAAACCGGGAAAAACCGACCCGACTCCGTACGGGGGAATTGCCCACCGATATAGAGCTTATAGGTCTTCAGTACAGAAACATGGGTGCCAGGCTCAGTATGCCCACTGCCATTGCTGCCGTTCTCTGTCATTTTTGCTTTTTTGGTGGTCTTGGCCATGATATATTCTTTTACCCCAGCGGGTGATGCTTCAACAACGATTTCAATTGATATTCAGATACGCGTTCAAACCGTGGAGGCCACCTTCGCGGCCAATTCCGCTTTCTTTGAAGCCACCAAAAGGAGAGGTGGGATCAAACTTATTGAACGTATTCGCCCAGATGACACCAGCACGCATTTGGCTGGTCAGTTGGAAGATTTTGGCACCTTTATCGGTCCAAACACCAGCGGAAAGCCCATAAGGCGTATTATTGGCCTTCTTGATCACCTCGTCAACCGTGCGGAAAGTCTGAACCGCCAGCACCGGCCCAAATATCTCTTCCTGCACAATCCGATTGGATTGGGAAGCATTCAGGAATAGCGAAGGAGCTACCCAGTACCCTTTGTTGGGAATAGGGCAAGAGGCCTGGTACAAATCTGCACCTTCCTGCACCCCAATCTCAAGGTACTCCTGAATCGTCTTGAGTTGTTCCGCAGAATTGATCGCACCAATGTCGGTATTCTTGTCCAGTGGATCGCCCAGGATCAGGGTCTCCATCCGGTCCTTCAGTTTGTGAATCACCTTGTCATAGACCGACTCCTGGACAAAGAGCCTTGAACCTGCACAGCAGACATGCCCCTGGTTGAAGTAGATCCCATTGATGATCCCCTCAACCGCCTGGTCAATGGTCGCATCTTCAAAGATGATATTGGCCGCTTTGCCACCCAGTTCCAGGGTCACTTTCTTATCCGTACCAGCGATGGCCCGCTGGATGATCTTGCCCACCCCGGTCGAACCGGTGAAAGCAATCTTGTTCACATCCGGGTGGTTGACCAGGGCAGCGCCCGTACCGCCAAAACCAGTCACAACATTGACCACGCCAGGAGGAAGATCGGCTTCCTGGATCAACTCCGCCAACATCAGCGAAGTGATGGAGGTCGTTTCCGCCGGCTTCAGGACCACTGTATTCCCGGTAGCCAGGGCCGGTGCCAGTTTCCAGGCCGCCATCAACAAGGGGAAATTCCAGGGGATGATCTGACCGGCAACCCCGAGGGAAGAAACCGTCCGCCCTGGAAATGCATATTCCAGCTTGTCAGCCCATCCGGCATAGTAGAAAAAGTGGTTGGCAGCCAGGGGAATATCCACATCGCGGGATTCCTTGATCGGTTTGCCACCGTCCAGAGATTCAGCCACGGCAAAGTCCCGGGCACGTTCCTGAAGCATCCGGGCAATCCGGTAAATGTATTTTCCCCGGTCCTTGCCGGACATCCGACTCCAGTATTTGTCGTAAGCATTCCGGGCTGCCTTGACAGCGCGGTCCACATCAGCCGCATTGGCCTCCGCGATTTCGGTCAGTTGCTCCTCAGTCGCAGGGTTGATGCTCGGGAAATACTTCCCCGATTTTGGCTGGACCCATTTTCCATCAATGAACAACTCATAGCGGTCCTTGATCTTGACAAAGTCAGTGCCCTGGGGGGCCGGAGAATATTCCCAGTCCGTTTTGAACTGGAGAGTGGGGGCAGAATTTTTTTTATCAGCCATAATCAGTCGATGGAGAAATAGTCAAAGCTTTGATAAACGCCGGTTTCCTGCTTGACGATCTGGCGGAGGAGATCGTTGGCCAGCGAAGAAGCACCAAAACGGAACCATTCATTGGTAAGCCAGGCCTGGCCGAGGGTTTCCTTTACTGTCACCAGATAGGCGATGGCAGTCTTGGCATCCCTGATCCCACCTGCGGGTTTCATCCCGATCATCTTACCCGTGTCATAATAGAAGTCACGGATGGCTTCCAGCATCACCAGGGTAACGGGCAGGGTCGCTGCGGGGGAAATCTTACCGGTCGAAGTTTTGATAAAATCAGCTCCGGCATTCATGGCGATGTCACTGGCCCGGCGTACATGGTCCAATGAACCCAATTCGCCGGTTTCCAGAATCACCTTCAGGCGGGCCTTGCCACAAGCTTCCTTGATGGCAGCGATCTCGTCAAAGACGCGGTTGTAATTGCCACGGTGGTATTCACCACGGGCGATCACCATGTCGATCTCGTCGGCGCCTTCGGAAACCGCAAAGCGTGTGTCTTCCAGTTTTACCGAGAGGGGGGACTGCCCGGCCGGAAAAGCTGAGGCTACGGCGGCTACTTTGACGCCCGATCCCTTCACTTCTTCAGCCGCCACCCTGACCAGGGTGGGATAGACACAAACTGCCGCGGTGCTCGGAAGTCCGGGATGCGCCTCATGGGGGTGCATCGCCTTATAGGACATTTGCCGTACTTTCCCCGGGGTATCTGCACCTTCCAGAGTAGTAAGGTCGATCATGCTCAAAGCCAGCTTCAAAGCATGGACTTTGGACGATTTTTTTATGCTCCGGCTGCGAAACTTAGCTACGCGTTCATGAACGCCGGTCTGGTCCACAGTAGGAGAATGCAAAGGATTGAAATTCATGGATCCTGTTCTGCTTTTATCTACCCTGCAAGATAGTCATTTCACAGGGATGTTCCATATCAGGGCCTCAGCGATTTGCAGCCCTTTGGAAAATACGCCCTGCAAAACCCGCTACATAACCCTTGAGACAACCCGCTACATAACCCTCAAGACAGCCCACTACATAACCCGCTTCACAATAAACAAGACGATGATTAGGAAAATACAACCGACCAGCATGGGAATCCAGTTGTTCCGGTTCCGTTCCATCGTTTCCCCATTGTCCGGACCCAACAACAGCTCATTCCGCTGGTCTACCACAAATCCCTCGACTTCGTCCTTCACAGACTGAGAAAACGAACTTTTCAGGATATCCCAGAGCCCGTCAAATCCGTTGTCGTAACCCAGGGCCCAGATCGCCACTCCACCCAGGTTCCGGTCGTATACCAGGTCATACCGGGGTTGGATGCTGGTTCCATCCGAAATCTTGATTTCATAACTGCCATCATCATCATGAAAGCCGGCCCAATTTTCCTGTGCCAGAGAATCCATTTCCACGGGATAGTTGTATTTACGCTTGAGCTCTGAGTAGGTGATCAATTCCGGAGGTCCCATCAGAGACTTTTCTGAAGAAGTGGTGGGCCGAAGATTCCATTTCCAGGAGAAGTTGGGGACACTTAGAATCATATCTTCTCTCGGGACCCCTGCTTTTAACCAATGAGAAATACTGGCATCAATGCTATTTTCTCCCCAGAAACTTCCGGACCGCAGGGGGGCTACCGGACCGGCAATTAACCCGCTCTTCCAGTCATAAGGCTTCACCACAAATTGATTCACCATCGAACGCAGGGAATCAATATCATAAGCCTTTTCTTCATCGCGCCCCGGAAGGCATAAGGTGATCCCAGCTTTGGGCAAATGCTTCGCCAGGCTGTCCTTCAATTGGCGGACCAACCCGGTAAAAGTATCCCGCTGATCGCCGGGCAGCCCTTCAAAATCCAGGCAAACCCCATCTCCGTTCCGCAGTTTCACCAGGGCTACCACACTGTCCACCAAAGTCGTTACCGAACGGGGATTCTTCAGCAATTGGCGGTTCGCAGCCTTGGACCCGGTGGCGACCGCAAGCTCAACCGCCGAACCTTTTTCATGTGCCCGCTGGATCATCCTCGTCGTTTTCCAGAAATAAACACTTTTGTAAGAACCATTTGCCGGATCAACCATATAGCCATAGTAGGCCACCATGGGCAAAAGACCGTAGTCATAAGATTCCCAAGCCGTTCCGCTCCAGCCTGGATGAAAGCCATAGACCGACTTGCGCATAAAGTGCTTGTTGGTATGCCTGGGATTGGAGGGGCCACTCAGTCCGATCACCGCATCGTAGTCCGCTTCAGAAGTGGCGTCGGGGGAATAAAACAGTTCATGCTGGTAGTAATGCCCGTGTTGGGCAGATAAGGTCGAAACGCCCAGGGACAGGCAGAGCAGCAGGATAAATTTCCGAATCATCCTTGCAAAAATAGCTAAAAAGGGAACGACCGCAGAGAAAAGAGAAGGCCTCTTTTGTTTGACTGGGCATCATAGAGCTTTTAAAAAAAGAAGCTGACCCTTTTGAGCCAGCTTCTTTACAATACTTCAGCATTTATTTACCTGCTACTTCAGAATTATTTTCCGTACCCATTCCTGATCGCCACTTAGCACTTTAAGGAAATAGACTCCCTTGTCAGCCTCTTGGAGATCAATCATCAATCGTTTGGTCTGGTAATCTGGGGCTGTGTAATTGTACACCAGTCGACCATGAATATCATGCACTTCCACGGTTATCCCGCCAACAATTTCCTCTGAAAAACGCATCTGGAATTTGCCTTGGGAAGGATTGGGAACGATGTCCAACTCTATGTCCAATGCGTTAGCTCCATGGACAATCCCTCTCTTATTCGTGCAGACCAGGACAAAATCCGCATCAATTGAGCATCCGTTGGCATCGGTAATGACTACGGAATAATCTCCCTGTTTTAGATTGGAAACGTCTTCTGAAGTGGAAAATACTACCGGGGGACCTCCATTAAATGATTTTGTCCATGAATAGCTGTAGGGAGCAGTACCTCCACCTACTGTTATGTCGATGGCCCCATTGCTACATCCACTCCCTACCTGCGGCTGGGTGACAACCGATTGCAGTAAATCAGGCAAGCAATTCACATAGACCGTCTTTGAACCCAAGGACATTTGCTGATTGCATTCACCCTGAACCGAGACAGAAACTTTGAAATACCTGCCACATTTCATTCTTAGAGACTGATTTACCTGGATGATACCAAGAGAGCCAGAGATCCATCCGCTGATATAATTAAGCCCGGCCGGAATCGTCGCACCAAGCGCATCTACTTCCTGTATGGTATATAAATAGGAGGTCACATTATTGGCGGCGGTTCCATCGAGAATGATTGGGTCTCCATAGCAGGTTTGGGAAGGGAAGGTGTAGCTTCCACCCAAGGCATCGCAGTCCAGTTCTATGGTTCGGACCGCCAGATCTGTTTCACCGCATTGGTTTCTGGCAATCAAGGTAACCTGAACCGCCGGATCACCACAAGCTGTAAATCCAAGATTTGGGCCTATATCTATCTGGTTAGCAGTAAAAGGGACAGGGAGCCAGCCTGAATCGTAAATCAAACCTGCTCCAATGGAACTAACTTGGTATTTCCACTCCGTTGTATTGTTCAACGGTAATATGGTCAACCACACGGGATCTCCCGGACAATTAGGAAAAATCATAGCAGGTAGTTCTGCCTCAGGGTTGGGACAGTCGATCATTAGGGTTTTGATCTGGTCTGCTGTTTCTCCACAATGGGATTCCGTGATCAATTTTACGTAGTAGGTTTCAGGGCAGTTGAATGCATACACGTTGGAAAGGTCAAGGGTGGTGAGGGGAGCATCAAGCCATACACTTTGGTAGACCGGAGTTCCTCCCAATGAATTCTCAAAGATTTGAACCAGATACCGGTAATAATTGGCCGATCCCTGGTCCTCCATGATAAGGTTGTTGTCACCGGGGCAAAATTCTTCGGGGAGAGAGAAATTGGCACTGGGAGCAGGTGAAGTGGTACAATCGTAGAGTTCTACATCGTCTACAAAGCTGTGACCGTCCCTGCTTTCAACGATGATATTCGCCAGGTTGGAAAATTGCTGTGGCGCTACAAAGTTGTGGACATACTGATACCAAACATAGCGGGTTCGGTAAGCGGTATCGAACCACAGAACTGTTTCGTGGTGTTTCTCGTTGTTCCCACTGTTTGAGAACCAGTCGTTGCTGTTTTTGGCAAACCATATATTCAGGTCACCAGCACCCAAATCATGCTTCATGATTTTGATTTTGAACTTGTAGCTATGTCCCGGAATGAGAGGAGTGTCCAAGGTAGAACGAACGCCTTCGTGGTAGGGTTGTGGCCATTGGCCAGGATCTGATCCCATAAATACAAACCTGTTAGTAGGATCATGGTTTTGCCAGGTATTGGGTCCGAAAGGGGTAAAGCAGTTTTGAATGCTGGTATAGTCCGCGGAAGTGTTCGAGGGCCAGTACCTTCTTGACTGGTTCCAGTAATCCACATCGGTATCAAAATCCAAAGCAGCACCATTTGTCTGTGAATAATGGGAATTGCATTGCGGTTGATTTCCAGATTCGAAGCCCCCGTTGAAAACCAGATTTTGCTGAGCAGAAAGGGATTGAGACGAGAGGAAATAGCATAGCAAGACAGCTAGGCATTTGCCAATGGTTGAGTAATACATTATAATTATTTTATTTGTTTTGGTTAAGAGTGAAGCTAGCTATTCCCCCAATAATTTCCAAATGTATGGACAATTTTACTTCGCATTTTCCCGCATAGTAAATCTTTTGAATTGGCATAACTGGGATATAAGAATACGAAGAGAGGCTGCCCTTTTGGGGACAGCCTCCAGATAACCAAATTTGAAGTATAACAGGGTTTAGGAAGTACTATTCAGGTTGCTCACTGGCTTTGCCATGAGCAAGGCTTACATGATTCCCATCAGGGAGATACCGAAGGTGACGGGCATGATGTCGGGGCCTTGGTCCTCGCGGAACATGCTGCTCAGGTTATAGTTCGCGTACAGCTCGAATCCACCAAATCCAATCCGTCCCGTCACGCCATAGCGAACATTGTTGAGGTTGTAATCGTCCCGCTGTCTGACTTTTCCGAGGACATCGCCCTTACGCTTGGTCGCGGAGCCAATCAGCAGTCCGGCATAACCACCTACACTGAAGTGGAAATTCTTCTTGGAGTTCCCGGGGTTGGTCTGGAAGTTCAGGAGCACGGGGACTTGTGCATGCCAGGTGATCAACTTGCTTTTCCGGTAGTCGTTGGAGTCAGTCAGGATGGTCAATTGGTCCTGGTCTGGCTGAAGGATCACATCGTCCCGGAAAGAATAGCGGTTGTTGTCAAGGGTGATGGCGGTTACCAGATTGAACTTGTGCTTGACCAGGTTGATATTGGTCTTCAGGAAATGGAGTCCAAGGTTGGTAGAGCCGAGAGGCTTGGTTTCGAGTGAGCTCCATTCGGGATCAAGGTTGAAACTTTGGTTCTGGGTAAGAAAATTCATTCCCAGGTCGAGGTGGAGAAAATCAACATCCACATTGTCTTTGTTCTTCTTGTCGCCATCATGGTCGTCGTCCATGGTCCAGTTCTGGTCCGAGTCGTCATCATCTTTGTTGGTGACCTCTACCTTTCCATTCGACAGGGTGATGACCTTCTTTCCGATCACGATCTCAGTCGTATCGTTGGTGGCTTCGTCAGTGGTTTGCGCGGAGGCAAACAGGGAGCTAAGTCCGAAAGCGAGTACTAAAAATAAGGTTTTCATATTTCCTGGTATTTGTGTTCTAATTGAATTTTGTAAAGGGTGATTAGCGCTTGGTATTCTTGACCCGTTTGAATTTAAGGGGGCCAAATTTTACCGTGACCTCTTTGGTCTTCAGCGTATCAGTTTCTGTCTCTGTCACATTGGAACGAATTCCGATTGCTTCTCCTGCTCCCTGGGCCAGATTTCCCAGCACATTGCCGGTTTTGGCTCTCATCTCATCACGGTCCAGGTTGGAAAGGTCAAGACGACGCCGGCGTCCGGTTTCAGATTCAGCTTCCACGTCCACCTTTTCTGCCGCTTCCTGATCCTTTTGCAGGGCATCTTCCCGGGCGATGATCTCCTGAAGGGTAGGGGTGGGCAGTTGGACAGGGGCTTTTTCTGTTGCTGCAGTCGGTGGCGTTTCGCCTTTCCATTCCAGACCTGAGATCTGGAGAGGTTCTTCCACGGTATTCGCAGAATTGTTGTCCTTAGTCTTTACATTCTTGGTGTCAGTCAGTCCGTTGCGCTTGGCTGTTGGAGAATTGCGCTTTGGGCTGTTGGCAAATTCAGCGCGGGCATCGTTTGCATTGGGGTAATCCGTATTGGCTTTGTCGGATTGGGCGCGGTTGACATTGGCATTGTCGGTGGCATTGACATTGGCGTTTTCGGTGGCATTGTTTTCGGTGGCATTGTCAGCTAAAGTTTCGCCATTCCAATTGTTTTCCTGGTCGGAACCTTCCGCATTTGGCGAAGTGGAAGGCATGTTATTCTCGGGTGATTTTTGATTCTGTGTCGTATTAGAGTTAGGGGATTGTTCTGTCAGTTGCTTGCCGCCTTTGTCTGAATTCTCAGTGGAGGTGCCGGAAAAATACCACCATGCGCCACCACTCATACCGATCAGGATCAGCAGGGCAGCAAGTTTGATGTACAATCCACGGCTGGGCCCGCTCTTCGCAGGAACTGCTTCCCGTATCCCCGCCCATACACGGGCGGAGGGTTCGGCTTCCAAGCCTTGGATCTTACCTTTTACTGCTTTGTCAAACTGATTTTGCCGTGCCATAATTGTCTCCGTATAATGCCAATACTTTTTCCTGAAGCTGCTTTCTTGCTCTCGCAAACTGCGATTTTGAAGTGCCTTCCGAGATGTTGAGTTTCGTCGCAATCTCGCGGTGGCTGAATCCTTCAATGGCGAAGAGGTTGAAGATCGTCCGGTAGCCATCCGGCAACGCCTGGACCAATTCCAGGATTTCTTCTCCACTCATCTGGTCCACGATGTCGTGGCCCGTGTCTTCCGACTTCGCCTCCTCCAGGTCGGTCAATGCAATGAACCGCGCTGATTTTCGGTGGTGTTCAAGGGCGGTGTTGACCATGATCCGGCGTATCCAGCCTTCAAGTGATCCTGTTCCCTTGTACTTCCCGATGTTGTGAAACACTTTGATGAAACCGTCCTGCAATACATCTTCTGCTACATCGCGGTCTTTGCAGTACCTCAGACAAACCCCGAACATGGTCCGGTAGTATTTGTGGTAGAGATTTTCCTGAGCCTTGGCCTTGCCCTTGGCACAACCATTGACCAGTTTCTCTTCCTCAGTGTATGTCTTAAATACTTTCATTTTTGGTGTTCGGAGGTAAGATGGAGGTCGGCTCCGAAAAGTTGCATGAAGATGGTAAATATTCATGACTAGTTTTTAAGTGGCTGATTGTCAACAAGTAAAATGTTTAAGGAAATGTTCACTTGGCCTGGGAATGAGTACTGCCCGGCCATTTCATGAGCTTCACTCATGGTTTTTATAGGCTTCACTGACGATTTCTGTGAGTAACACTCGGCCAAATCCTGAGTGTCACTTACGGATTTCATGAGTGAACCCCGGTATGAATATGCGCCTGCTGTCTCTCAGGCTAGGTTTTGCTCGGTCTTGCCAAATTCTGAACTACTTTCCCGGCACAGGTTGAAGTCGTGGCGGGGTGAGCAGGGGGATCTGTGAATCCAGGTATTGTCTGACCCTCGGGAGAGCGGGCTGACGGAGCGGCTAAGTACAGGTAAAGTTGGGGCGGAGTCTGGAATCGCCTCCAGGGCAGTTTCAGGTGGGGTTTTGATGAATAGTACACGGGAAATGGGGGAATATCACTTGGTCTGTGGGAGAATTTGCTTACGCCCAGGCCAAGTGTCACTCATGATTTTCGTGAGTGTCACTCATGATTTGGCTAAGTGAATGGATGGTTGGGCCAGGCTGGCTCAGGGAAGGGGCAAGCGGACTGATGACCCGGCGAGGTGACACTGTCGGCTGGCGTGAGCCAGCTCACGATTTGGCTGAGTGGCACTGTCGGCTGGCGTGAGCCAGCTCA
>CAYGRE010000017.1:0-53801 GCA_964352215.1 uncultured Bacteroidia bacterium | reverse complement strand
TTTGGCTGAGTGGCACTGTCGGCTGGCGTGAGCCAGCTCACGATTTGGCTGAGTGAAGCAGATTTATAAGAACCACTTCAGAAACTTGGAAATATTTATCCGAAGAGGATTTCTACGTACCCAATCGTCTCCGCTCTTCTCCTTGCTTAGTCCAGCGAGGTTTTGGTTCAAAACGCGGAAAAGGTTGGGATAATCAGTGGAACTGTCCAGGGGAGGGCGCTGCAGGAGTCTGTTTGCTTGTTTTAGATAATCGGTGATGTCAGTCATGAGCTGATTGGGGGATTCGGTACTCAGGTAAAGGAAATTTCCAATCAAAACGTCTAAATCCTCTCCATCTCTAATTGGCTGGAGGAGAAACATAAAGGGGCGATCAGGCAGTTGCCTGTCTTTGCCTTCGACCAAATCACGCGTGAAATCACTGGAGGCCTGTTGTGGAGACCCTGTTTCCCAGGAAGATGGATCAGAGTTGAACGCGTAGATGGTTCCCATTTTTCCATTGTGAGACTCGAGAATCCTTAGAGAAGTAAAGTGGAACAGGCCGATTCCATTTCCGCTGATATGGTTGAAATCTTCAAGAAACTCATCGTTTTCAAAGACTGACCGAAAGGACCTGGCTTCTGGTTTTCTTACAATCATGGCCAGTACCTTGTGGTTTCTATTGGTCAGGATGAATTCGCAGAGTTCGTAGAAATGGGAGGAGAAGGCTTCCATTTCAAATACGTCCATCTGACCACCTCCTGCAAACTTGTAAATAGTGGGGTTGAGTTTCTCAAGATCCATGGTAAAATTGGGTTTCTTCGTCTTTGAAAGATTTGTGGATGAACTGGATTATTTGAGGCGGAATCTTGGCAACCTTCTTAAAGCTTTCTTCCCCGGCATAGATCTCAGTTTCCTTGAAGAATTGTTCCATTATCTTGTTCATCTTTCTATCATCCGACTGAAGTAACTTGTCAAAATTGATCCTTTGCTTCCGTATGGGATGGTTTTCTTCCATGTAGCCTTTTAACTCTTGTTCAAAATCCAGATGATGGTAATTCATTTGGAAGCAAAAGAAGCCAACCGGCACTCCCGTAGAATCAAAGATGGCCTCAAAAAGAGTGGTTTTTTCTTCCAGTTTTTTTTCCTTCAGGGATTCATAGATTTCGCATTTGGCTACCCAGATGTATTTGGGATAGCATTCACCCAGTACCTTATCTTTTAACCGCTCTGCTGTTTCCTTTGGATATTTCAGGGTTTGTCTTTTGACATCCTCCTTGTAAGAATTGCTTTTTTCCAGGTAAATATCCCATATCAGAGGGTGGTCTTTCAATACACTGTCAGGATTTCCGGTTGTTCCGGAGCGCATCATATTGACCAGGGTGTTCAGAAGCCGTACTATCCTTTCTACATTTTCAAGGCGGATGCGGATATTGGGTTTGATCGGGACTATGAATGCCTGGCCCAGGGCAGTTCTTCGATTGTCGCCAATCCAATGCACAAACAGGCGTTCCGATCCTTGGATAGGTTGATCTTCTCTCGCCTTGAACCCGATCTTGCAAAAAGGTCCCACCTGATCATCGTGACAATACAACCTCGAAATAAAGTCCGCCTTGTAGAATACATCGAAAAGCGGATTACTTGTTTTTTCTGCTTTGCCCTTAGTTGCTGCTTTGCCTGTCAGAATGGGAGAAAAGCACTCTGCTTCGGTTGAAAGGCCCCATCTGTAACCAAGTACAGCCACCAAATGCAAAGGAGCATTGCTCGTGTCTGAGTTTGCCATTTGATCGGGGTAGTGCTGATCTTGGGCCGTTCCAACTGTAGCTGGAGCAGGCTCCCTTGGGGGAGTTTTTTCTATCTTTTGCAGTGTGAGGCTGTCTTCTTTCTGGCGGTAAGCCAGGAGGACGGGGAGACCTGCCCTGGAGTAGGCGTAGGCTATTCGCTTCACCTCAATATTGGAAAGAAAGCCGTTGATCCGGGAGCCTTTGGTGATTTCGACGGAAAGTCCAACATCTCCGATTGCACGGGTAACCTGGATCATCTGAAGTCCATCATTGGGAAATATCCTGCCACCTTCAGGTGCAAATCCTGCGGATTGTGTGATTTGGCTAGGGGCCGGACACTTGGTCGTAAAAAGTTCAGATGTCTTGTGAAATGCAGTCCAGAGTGCAGTTGTGGCACAGGCGGCTACTGCGCGATCCTGTTCCTGGAAAGCAAGGGTCTCAACTGTTAGTGTTTTGCCAAACAGGTTGATACAGTACTTCTTCTTGACTGGATATGATCTCTGCTTGGTACTCTCCTGGCCGGGGCCATAATGCTTCAATAGGGTAGAACCAATGAGAGAGTTTCGCAAGGGTTTGATAACAACGCAACCAAGATATGATTCCCAAAAATCCTCTTCGTCCTGTGTCGGAGGATTTCCATTTTGGATTGCAGCCTCAAAATCTATTTCCGATGTCGGCTTTGAAAAGAAATGGAGCCGCTGAGTGTACCTGTCATGCTCCCTGAAACTGGTAGAATAGAAGGATTGATGATCTAAGAGAAATGCGCTATCTACATACTTTAATTCTATGATGATGGTACGTGTCTCGAAGCCATCGTTTGGTTCTGACCCATTGTTGCGGTTAGCATAGTTGAGGTATTTACACAGGTATTTGAAGCGTGGACTTTCTTTGATCTCATGCTTCGGCATCTTGTTGGATGTCTTTTGCAGTGCAGACAATAACTCATTTTCCAAATTTTCCGCCTCAAAGGAATAGAGTATATAGGATTGAGTAAGGGGCATCTTCTGTCTGAAAATTCGCGAAATAGGGTAGAAGTGTCGTCAATATATATAAAAAAATGGTAGGCAAAGCCTACCATTCAAATATGTATTATTGTATGTGATTCTTAGTCTACCAAGGCAATTCGGGATTCCATGATGTCAGCACCAATGCGGGTGCGCTCATCGCTACGAACCTGATCTATGACCATACGAAGAAAGCTTTCGAGCTGCTTGCGCCTTTCTGGATCAATCTTGCCGATCTGGTCCAACAAAGACAAAATCCCACTGACATCCTTCCGCTGCCCGGTGGCTTCGCATTCATTGAGCAGGAACTCTTTTATATTTTCTTCTTTCATGATGCTCATTAACTGTATATACGAATATACAAAATGAATGTTTCTTTCCACAATTGTGGAAATCTAATTAGCCTTTTTCCTTGGAAAAGACTATCTAAATGTCGGGTAATCTGGTGATGGAAGGAGGTGTTGGGGGCGAATTGTACTTTTGTACAACTTTCCAACACAAGTTGATCGACGTTTGTTACCACTTCTTTATGTTTCCTAAAGATAATATTTTTAGCTCGGATTTTCAATGATGGCAAAAAGATAATTTTCTTGGCATTCAGTATCAATCCCTTCCCAAATACTCCTTGCCAATAAACGGTACCAGAACATCAGGAACCTTGACCGATCCATCTGCTTGCTGGTTTTGCTCCAGAATAGCAGGAAATACACGGCTGGTTGCGAGTCCGGACCCATTCAGGGTATGCACGTGGAAATTCTTCTTCTTCTCGGTGTCCTTGTAGCGAATATTGCCACGCAAGGCCTGAAACTCGTGGGCATTGGAGACGGAAGAAACTTCTTTGAACTGGTTGATGCTGGGCAGCCAGACTTCTACATCAAATGTCTTGGCCATTCCGAAGCTGACATCACCCGCAGCCAGGCGCGAAACCTGAAAGTGAAGGCCCAATTGGTTCATGATATCGACTACTTCACTGACCATCCGTTCAAAAATGGCAGCTGAATCCTCCGGCTTTGCCAGGGCAAACATCTCCACCTTGTTAAAAGTATTGCCGCGAATGGTGCCACGTTCGGCGGTACGGTAGCTGCCAGCTTCTTTCCTGTAACAGGGTGTATAGCCAAAGTAGCGAAGGGGAAGATCTGATTCGGCGAGGATCTCATCGGTATGGTAATTGGCCAAAGCAGTCTCAGCAGTGGGAAGCAGGAAGTGGGTAGGTTCGCCTCCCGCTTCGTCCGGCTGAATATAAAATACGTCTTCGGTAAACTTGGGGAATTGCCCTGCCACCGTTCCGCTCTCAATGCGGAGCAGGTGAGGAGGGAGGATAAAGGTATATCCGTTTTTGCGGTGCTGAGCGATGAAGAAATTGAGCAGGGCCCATTCCAACAGCGCACCATCACCGGTATAGCACCACTTGCCATTGCCGCCAATCTTTACCCCGCGCTCAAAATCAACCAATCCGAGGCTGGTAGCCAAGTCATAATGGTCTTTGGTCTCGAAGTCCAGCACCGGTAGGGTTCCATGGGTCGCAATGACCTCATTGTTTTCCTTGCCACCGGCGGGGACATCGGCTTCAGGAATATTGGGCAGGTTGAGCAGATAGTCGCGGATTTCAGATTCCAGCTCCTTCAGCCGTTCGGTTTCGGTCTGGATTTCTCCGCGGAGGGCACCGCCTTCCTCCTTGATCGCCTCCATCGCTGCAGGATCACCCTTGGCTTTGCCCATTTTTGCCGAAATCTGCTTCAACTCACGGCGCTTGTCTTCTACACCACCAATAAGTGACTTGCGCAGGTTCTCCTTTTCGATCAAATCACTGAAGTCAGGGCGTGGCATACGCTTGGAAAGGGCGGTTGCGACTGCATCCGGGTTGGCCAGGATTTCTTTGATGCTGATCATGCGGCTTTATATTAGAGATTGGGTATTTCGTGCTCAAACAGCCGCAAATTTTGGCTTTATTTCTCAAAGATAAAAGCCCAATTCCCAATTGTCAGAGATGGGGATCACTCATGGGGGCGAGTTCAAGGTCACCGCGGGGGGCCTCTCCATGCCAGGAGGGATTGGCGACATATTGTTTGGAGGGGCAGCAGGGACAGGGAGGGCCATCGTACATATTGAGGATGTACATGGTGTTAGGGGCAAGGGAAATGCTTTGTAAAACCTTGATGCTACCGACCTGGGCCTCCACATCGTAATCTCCGGGTTCCACCACTCCAAAATTGAATTCTCCGCATTCGTTGGTTTGCTGAACAGCCACCTTCTCGAGGCCCGAATAGAGCACAACCCTCGCGTTGGCCAGTTCCAGTCCTTTATCGGTAACCTTGCCACGGATGCGGCTGGGGTGTTGGGCCTGAAGGGCCAGGCCGATCAGTAAAAAGCCAAGTGTCGTGAGAGCGGTGTGAATGCGCATGCCTTTAAGATACGAAATTCTCGATTTCATGTAAGAGCTTCTGGTGAACTACCTCGGCCTGGCTGAGGATCATGGTGTGGGTTCCTTTCGGAACTTTGGTCCGGGGGCCGCAAAGGACTCCGGGAAAAAGGAGGTCTCGGGTGCCATGGAGCCGAATCAACTTTTCCGGGACCTCCCGGTTCCGCCAGTTGACCACTGCATCGACGGCCCATTTGACAAATGCAGGATCGGCATCTTGCCGCTGTCCCTTGAGTAGTTCCCGAACTTCCGGGTCTTTGGGCCGGCTTTTGGGCGCAAGGGCCTTGATAAATTTGGCCGGCAGGATGCGGTGAACCGGTAAATAACGAAAGGTCTGAAGGTAAAAGGGGAATTCCCGCGAAGTGGGGACAGAAGAGATCATCAGGAGCAGGGAAGGGTCATGTACTTTGGCAATCTCCACCGAAATAATGCCTCCCAGGCTCATTCCTCCTAAAATATAGGGCTGAGAATGGTCGATGCCCTCAGCCATCCGAAGGGCGTACTGTCTCAGATCTTCTCCGGGTACGGCAGGAATAAACTCCAGCACCTCAAATTCCAGTCCATGGTCTTTCAGCCGTTTGAAAACCCGGTGGTCAGCGCCGAGGCCGGGAATAAAGTATATAGGTGGTAACTTCAAGGCAGGGTCGGCTTGAGTTGGTCCAGGAAGTCAGTGATGGCCGGCAGGGCATTGATGGCGGTAAATTTGGATTTGAGTTGGGGCAGATCCGGATAGCTCCAATGCGTAGTGCTCAGGACCATATTCAATTGGCTGGGTTGTTGACGGAGATAGCCATCGTAGCAGCTAGGATTGTCAAAAGCGACCCTGGCAATCTCCTCAGAGAAGAATTCGTAGATCGCAGAATCATCGGAATAGGCTCCCCGCAGTTTGAGCAGATAATAGATGCCCTGGTAAAAAGTGTCTCGGATAGTCCAGTTGCGCAGGTTCTCAACAAAATCAAAGCGCAGATGGTCCGGGTGCAGCTCAGTATTCAGGTAATTGCAATCACCTTCGACGACCGCGTTGCGGTTCATCAAGCCAATGATATTCCTCAGATTGGCTTCCCTTGCACTGGTATTGTTTTCATTTTCCAAAGAGGACTTGAATGACTCAATGGCATTGACCAATGAATCCACCTGGTAGCAGACGGATGCTTCGGCAGGATTGGGCTCCTTTGCTTCTTCGCTTTTTCCGCAACCAAGCAGGCTTATGAGAACAAGAACCGGGAAAATGAATCTGTACATCTGGCCTGGGGTCAATCTTTTCTTCCGAAGCCGATCGGTTTACGTTCCCGTCCAGCGATGAATTCCACACCTAACCGATAGCTTTCTTTGCCAAAACCAGAGATCATACCCTGGCAAACCCTGGTCAGAATAGATTTCCTTCGGAATTCGTCCCGCGCATGGATATTGCTCAGATGGACCTCAATTTTGGGGGCCTGAATGATCAGCAAGGCATCGTGGATGGCGTAGGAATAATGGGAGTAGGCCCCGGCATTGATCAGCAAACCATCCAGTTTTTCGTCGGCAGCTTCCTGGATACGCGTGACGATCTCCCCTTCGGTGTTGGATTGGAAATAGTCGATCTCAATCTGAGGGTACTTTTCCTTCAATTCCTCGAGAATCTTATCGAAGGGTTCGGTACCATAGAAGACCTCTTCCCGCCTACCCAGCATGTTCAGGTTTGGCCCGTTGATGATCAGAATTTTCATAGGGGTAAATTTAAGTAAAAAGACTGTCCAAAATAAGCACCATGCAGATCCATCTTCGGGTATAGCAAGTGGTTGAAAGTGACTAGCTTTGATTTGCATGAAGTGGAAGTCATCAATTCGGGAGTACAAGCATTGGCTGAAGGTAGAGCGGGGACTTTCCGGAAATACCTTTACCAGCTATATCCATGACCTCGAGCGTTACCAGTGGTTTATGGAGGAAGTGCTCCAGATTGACAACCCGCTTAAGGTTGAGACGGGCCACATCCGTGAATTTATCCAATTCCTGGTGACCGATGCCTTTCTCAATGAGAATTCTCTGACCCGGAATATTTCGTCTCTGCGGTCTTTCCATCGGTTTCTCCTTCAGGAAGACTATTGTGAAAAGGACCCCACCGAGTTGCTCGACACCCCTAAGCTGGTGCGGAAACTTCCCGTTTACCTGACCGTTCCGGAGATTGATGCCCTGTTTGAAGCCATTGACCTTTCGACTCCCCACGGCACCCGGAACCGGGCCATGCTGGAGTTGCTGTACAGTTCCGGACTGCGGGTAAGTGAATTGATCAACCTCGAATTGTCGATGCTGTACATGGATGAGGGATTCGTCCGCGTCTTTGGAAAAGGAAGTAAGGAGCGACTGGTTCCGTTGGGTGATTCGGCCAAAAAGCATATCCTCTATTACCTGGAATACCGGCATGGGTTGGTTCAGAAGGTGCAAAAAGGGGAGGAGGATGTCCTCTTTCTCAACCGCCGGGGAAAGCGCCTTACCAGGGTCTATGTCTTTATGTTGATCAAAGATTTGGTCAAGGCTGCCGGAATCCAGAAGACGGTTAGCCCCCATACTTTTCGGCATTCCTTTGCCACTCACTTGCTTGAAGGAGGGGCGGACCTGAGAGCAGTTCAGGAAATGCTCGGACATGCTTCCATTACCACTACGGAGATTTACCTTCACCTGGACCGGGAATATTTGCGTGAAGTACACCAGACTTTTCACCCCAGAGCTTAAAAAAGAAGAGGCTGTTTCAAAAATAAAGAAGCCGTCCTTTTGAGACGGCTTCTCCTGTATCTTCTCGGTGCTGGTGATTTGTTGGTGATTTGCTGGTGCGGTACGGTAAATCCAGTTTTCTGAACAGTCTGATGGGCAATTGATTGCCTCAATCAGAGGTTACGCCGGATCACCTGAATTTCGCGGCGAAGGCAGTCATCGATAATGCGCTGCATCTCATCAATGGATGTTTCGATTGGAATCAGGTGTTGCGTGATCAGATTGCCACTGTTCAGCGCATCGACCGCAGCAATGGCAGCATTCAGGCCACCGGATTGTGCACGTGAGAGCTGACTGACGCCGCGGATCAATTCCCGGCTGTTCAGGGCATTGGCGTAGTAACGCATCTGGAAGGCAAAGGTGCTGAGGCCATTGATTCTGTTTCGAAGTTGGGCGAGTTGGTTACTGAGGACACCAGCGTTAGCGGCACCTTTCAGTTCACCGGCCGCCTGCCACCAGATGGCATCGGCATCCTGAACCCGGGCTTCGAATTGATTCAAATGACTTTCAAAGAGGTTTGCATTTTGTGATTGTTGTAAATTTTGCGCTTTTGCGTTGAAGGCGAAGAGCGTCAAAAAGAACATGGTAAAAAGGCAAGGTAGGTACAAACGAATGGTACGGTTCATAATAATGGTACGGTTGAGATGATAAAAAATACTAAACAGCTATCTAGGCGTATACCCAATATTACGGCCTTTTTGGGCTAAATGATTCATGTATGTAAGGTCGTTATGGGAAAAGGGAGTGTTTTCCGGGACAAAATTATAGGAATGGCTTTTCTGGCTTGACAGAAGGATATTTTGTAACTGGGAAAAAGAATGGGGCTGGCAGAATAAAGTAATGATCGGACAATAAAACGATATTCGAATCTTACGTGATTTGTAAAAAGGCACGAACCATTCGCTCTTTTCCCTGCAAATCCTTGAAAATCTCAACTTGCTGGTAGCCAAGTGACTCAAAGAGAATTGCTGTTTCTTTGGCCAGGTTTTCGTGCACTTCACACAAGAGGGCCCCCCAAGGTTGAAGCCATTCCTTACCTGATTGAGCGATTGACCTGTAAAACAACAGGGGATCACCATCCGGAACGAAAAGCGCAGTTTCAGGTTCAAATGCTGTCACCCGGTCTATCATTTCGTTTTTTTCAGCGGCAGGGATATAAGGGGGATTGGAGATGATCAGGTCGAGGTTTTCAAACTGGTTCTTCGGGGCCTTGAGGATATCCAGCAGCAAGAGCTCTAAAGTAGCCTTATATATATGTGCATTCTTCCGGGCAATTTCCAAGGCCTCTGCACTGATGTCATTGGCAACCACTTTTGCAAGAGGCAGCTCTTTTGCGAGGTAGACCGCCAGGCATCCTGATCCGGTACCGATGTCCAGGATATTTAATTCCTGCGGATTGGAAGTTGATAACTTCCGGGAATCTTTGGCGATTGCGTCCACTGTTTTGATCGCATATTCTGCCAGTTCCTCCGTTTCGGGACGAGGGATGAGTACACCTGGCCCCACCACCAGTTCCATATCCATGAACCAGGCTTTGCCAAGGGCGTATTGGAGAGGGAGTCCGGCCAATAATTCATGGCTTACAGCTGTCCAGCGGTCGAATTGCTCCTTCGTAAATGAGAGGTCTTCGTCCATTTTTACCCTGTAATATGGGTATCCGGATATCTCTTCGACCAGAATTCGAATGATATTCTCTGATTCTCTAAATGAATAGCTTGAAATTAAGCTGGAAAGTAGTACCTTTGCAGTCCGGAAAATTTGGAGTTGTTCGTAGCTGGCATTCATTCACTTTTCGGACTAATTAAAGGTGACAGATCAGAGAAAGCAAATTTTGCGGACTCATATAAAGGTCATCTTGTTAATAAAATTGTTGAAAAAATCTGGGCTGCCTTGATTGGCATGGATTCTATGTCTAATTTCGCAGCTCGCTTAAAAATTAAGGTATCTTATGCCTACTATACAGCAATTGGTACGTAACGGCCGCGTCAGCCAGAAAAAGAAGAGCAAGTCTCCGGCGCTTGAATCCTGCCCTCAAAAGCGGGGTGTGTGTACAAGAGTGTACACCACTACTCCTAAGAAGCCTAATTCCGCACTTCGGAAAGTGGCAAAGGTGAAATTGGTGAATGGCTATGAAGTCATCGCTTACATCCCGGGAGAAGGTCACAATTTGCAGGAGCACTCCATCGTCCTCATTCGAGGTGGACGTGTAAAGGATTTACCTGGTGTTCGTTATCACATTGTCCGGGGTTCCCTGGATACTGCAGGTGTTAACGATCGTCGTCAGCGTCGTTCCAAGTATGGAACGAAGCGTCCTAAGGTCAAAAAGTAGTTAGAACACAAGTCACTTGAGATAAAATGAGAAAAGGAAGAGCCAAGAAAAGACAAGTTCTGCCCGATCCCAAGTTTGGGAACGTAATGATCTCCCGCTTCGTCAACAATATGATGCTCAGCGGGAAGAAGTCACTGGCTTACAGAACCTTCTACGACGCGCTTGAAATCATCGAAGAAAGAACCGGTGAGAATGGCGTTGAAGTTTTTGAGCGTGCGCTTGAGAACGTCATGCCAGTCGTTGAGGTCCGTAGCCGCAGGGTAGGTGGAGCAACCTTCCAGGTTCCTTCAGAAGTTCGGCCAAGTCGCCGTGTTTCTTTAGGGATCAAGTGGACAATCAGCTTTACCCGTCGTCGCAATGAAAAGTCGATGAAGTACAAGCTGGCTGCTGAGTTGATCGCTGCCTCTAAAGGTGAGGGTGGTGCCGTTAAGAAACGTGAAGACACGCACCGTATGGCAGATGCAAACAAAGCTTTCTCCCACTTCCGTTTCTAGTCGTACTCAAGAAGATTTAAATAGGATACTAAGGCAATGAGCAAGGTCGATTTAAAACATACCCGTAACATAGGCATCATGGCCCACATTGATGCGGGAAAAACCACCACCACAGAGAGGGTACTTTATTATACAGGTATCACTCACAAGATTGGTGAGGTTCACGACGGTGCAGCCACTATGGACTGGATGGAGCAAGAGCAGGAGCGTGGTATTACCATTACCTCTGCTGCTACCACCACCTATTGGAAGTTTGAAGAAGAAGATTACCGCGTCAATATTATTGATACTCCCGGTCACGTTGACTTTACAGTAGAAGTGGAGCGATCCCTTCGTGTACTCGACGGGACCGTTGCCCTTTTCTGTTCCGTTGGAGGTGTAGAACCTCAATCTGAAACAGTTTGGCGTCAAGCAACCAAATACAGAGTGCCCCGCATCGGATTCGTCAACAAGATGGATCGTTCCGGGGCAGACTTCTTTAATGTTGTTACCCAAGTTGATGAGCGTCTGGGCGGGAATCCAATCCCTCTTCAGGTTCCTATCGGAGCTGAAGAAAAGTTCAGAGGGGTAGTTGACCTGATCGAGAACAAAGCGATTGTCTGGAACGAAGAGGACCGGGGCATGACCTTCACCGAGATTCCGATCCCGGCTGAGCTTCAGGCTGACGTTGATAAGTGGCGTGGCAAATTGATCGAGTCTGTCGCTGAATACGACGACGTATTGATGGAGAAGTTCTTCGAGGACCCTGATTCCATCTCAAGGGACGAAATGATCGCTGCTATCCGTAAAGCTACCATTGACATGGCAATTACGCCCATGCTTTGTGGCTCCGCTTTCAAGAACAAAGGGGTACAAACCCTCCTTGATGCAGTTATCCAATTTCTTCCTTCTCCAATGGACGTGGATGCAGTGGAAGGAATCAATCCTGAAACTGGCCAAACTGAAACCCGCGAAGCTGATGTAAACGCTCCTTTCGCTTCATTGGCATTTAAGATCATGACCGACCCCTTTGTAGGGCGCCTGGCATTCTTCCGGGTATACTCCGGAAAGCTGGATGGTGGATCTTATGTACTGAACACGCGTTCAGGAAAGAAAGAACGTATCAGCCGTATTCTTCAGATGCATGCCAACAAGCAGCAGAAGATCGATACTGTTGAAGCTGGTGATATTGCAGCCGCAGTAGGTTTCAAGTCTATCAAGACTGGTGATACCCTCTGTGATCTGGACCATCCGATCATCCTGGAAGAAATGACCTTCCCGGAACCGGTTATCTCTCTTGCTGTGGAACCAAAGACCGCAGCCGACTCAGAGAAACTTACCACTGGTTTGGTTAAGCTGGCTGAAGAAGACCCTACCTTTAATGTTAAGACGGATGAAGATTCCGGTCAGACCATTATTTCAGGAATGGGTGAGCTTCACCTTGAGATTATCGTAGATCGTCTCAAGCGTGAATTCAAGGTAGAAGTTAACCAGGGTGCTCCCCAGGTTGCTTACCGCGAGGCTATCCGTGGTTCTGTTGATCACCGTGAAGTTTACAAGAAGCAAACTGGTGGTCGCGGTAAATTTGCTGATATCCACGTTGAATTCAGCCAATCTGATGTGGAAGGTGCTCACTTGGAATTTGAAGACGCCATCAAAGGTGGTGTTATTCCCAAAGACTTTATCCCTTCTGTAGAAAAAGGAATTAAGTCAGCAATGGAAGAAGGAATCCTCGCAGGTTTCCCAGTAAGCGGAGTAAAGGCACGCCTTCACTTTGGTTCCTTCCACGCAGTTGACTCCGATGCATTGTCTTTCGAATTGTGTGCCCGCCTTGCATGGCGTCATGCAGCAAAGCAGTGTAACCCCGTCATTCTGGAGCCGATCATGGCTGTAGAAGTTGTGACTCCTGAAGATTACATGGGTAGCATCGTAGGTGACCTGAACAAGCGTCGTGGTCTCATTGAAGGAATGGACTCTCGTGGTCTGGACCGTGTGGTTAAAGCAAAAGTTCCACTGTCAGAGATGTTTGGCTACGTGACATCGCTCCGTACCAATTCTTCTGGTCGTGCTTCTTCTACCATGCAGTTTTCCCACTACGCAGATGCCCCTTCAGGCATTCAAAAAGAAGTTATTGAAAAAGTAAAAGGTGTAGCTACTGCTTAATCCTTTATAGATTATTAAAACAGGCATGAATCAAAAAATTCGAATCAAGCTGAAATCTTACGATCACAATCTGGTGGACAAGTCCGCAGAGAAGATTGTACGCACCGTGAAAACCACTGGTGCAGTCGTAAGCGGCCCGATTCCGCTGCCAACTCACAAGAGTATTGTCACGGTAAACCGGTCTGTACACGTCAACAAGAAGTCCAGGGAACAGTTTCAAGTGTGCTCCTATAAGCGCCTCATTGATATCTTTTCCTCAACGGCTAAGACTGTTGATGTATTGATGAAGTTGGAACTGCCTTCCGGGGTAGATGTTGAGATCAAAGTCTGATAGGAGGTTATTACTATGGCTGGTATTATCGGAAAAAAAGTAGGAATGACGAGTGTGTTCGACGAGAACCGCAAGAACATTCCATGTACCCTCCTCCTGGCAGGACCTTGTGTAGTTACCCAGATCCGCGATCTGGAAACTGACGGGTACGAAGCCATTCAGTTGGGCTACGACGAAAAGAAAGAAAAGAACACTCCCAATCCTGAAAAAGGACATTTTGCCAAGGCTGGCACTACTCCTAAGAAGGTTGTTTGGGAGACTGAAAAGTTTGCCAACGTTGTTTACAGCCTCGGTGAGGATGGAGCATACGTTGCCGACAACAAGGGTGAATTAAAATTGGGAGACCAATTGGAAGTTACCATTTTCCGCCCCGGTGAGTTTGTCGACGTTGTCGGAACGAGCAAGGGTAAAGGTTTCCAGGGTGTTGTAAAACGTCATGGATTCCACGGAGTCGGTGGTCAAACTCACGGTCAGCACAACCGTGGTCGTGCACCTGGTTCACTCGGTCCTGGTTCTACACCTTCACGTGTATTCAAAGGGATGAAGATGGCAGGTCGCATGGGTGGCGAACGGGTAACTGTTCAAAACCTTCGCATTCTTAAAGTTATTCCAGAAAAGAATCTGTTGGTCGTTTCCGGCCCGGTTCCTGGTCCTAAAGGTGGATACGTTTATATTCAAAAGTAACCATGGAAATAACCGTACAAAATACCCAAGGTGCCGATACTGGTCGCAAAGTGACCCTTCCGGCAGAAGTATTCGAACTGGAGACTCCAAATGATCAGGCGATCTATGAAGATGTGCGTAACATCCTCGCCAACCGCCGTCAGGGAACTCATAAAGCCAAGGAGCGTGGTGAAGTTAGCGGGTCTAACAAGAAGCCATATAAGCAAAAAGGAACAGGTAATGCACGTCCAGGCTCCAAGCGTTCTCCACTATGGCGTCATGGTGGTCGCGTATTTGGTCCAAGACCACGCAGCTACGGCTTCCAGGTGAATAAGAAAGTCAGCCGTCTGGCACGTCGCAGTGCCTTGACTTATAAAGCACGTGAATCCAAGGTAATGGTCGTTGAGTCTTTCGATATGGACTCTCCCAAGACCAAGCAATTTCTTGGAATTCTGAATGCTCTTGAACTGAGTTCGTCTAAAGTGCTCTTCGTACTTCCCGACGACAACAAGAACATCTATTTGTCTTCACGGAACATTCCTAAAGTGAATGCAGTCCGTGCTCAAGACCTCAATACTTATGATATTCTCAATGCTGACCGTGTGGTTTTCATAGAGGATTCAGTTGAGAAAATCCAACAGCAATTAGGATAAGACCATGAGTGTACTGAATAAACCCCTGGTATCGGAAAAAATGGAGCTGCTGAACGAGCGTCCTGGTAACAACCAGTATTCGTTCAAAGTAGATCTGAAAGCAAAGAAGCCAGCGATTAAGGAAGCGATCGAAGAAATGTACGACGTAGATGTAGAAAGTCTGCGCACCATGGTCGTCCGGGGTAAGCGTCGTACCCGCTATACCCGCGCTGGATTCATTCACGGAAAATCTTCCAACTATAAGAAAGCGGTAGTTACCCTTGCTGATGGTCAGGAGATTGATTTTTACAAGAACATCTAAGGAAGAGAGACGATGGGAATTAGAAAGTTAAATCCAACTACTCCTGGCCAACGATTTGTCCGAATGTCCGACTTTGCGGATATCACGGCATCGCGGCCTGAAAAGTCCCTCCTCCGGAAGATCAATAAGTCCGGTGGACGGAATAACCAAGGTAAGATGACGATGCGGCAGCTGGGTGGCGGTCACAAGCGTCGTTACCGGGTTATCGACTTCAAAAGAGATAAAGATGGTATCCCCGCAGTTGTAAAGACTGTTGAATACGATCCAAACCGCTCTGCTCGTATTGCCCTCCTTTTCTATGCAGATGGGGAGAAGCGTTACATCATTGCGCCTGAAGGCTTAAAGGTTGACTCTACTCTTATGTCAGGCGAAGGGGCTACCCCTACTGTGGGAAATAGTCTTAAGCTGAAGAATATTCCACTGGGTTCTATTGTTCACAACATCGAGCTTCAGCCTGGTAAAGGCGGAGTGATGTGTCGTGGAGCCGGAACCTATGCTCAGCTCCTGGGTCGTGAAGGCAAGTATGCCAGTCTTCGTCTGCCTTCAGGTGAAACCCGTTGGGTTCTCATCGAATGCAAGGCTACCCTGGGCTCAGTAGGCAACTCTTCCAATATGAACGAGCGGATGGGTAAAGCCGGCCGTAACCGTTGGAAGGGTCGTCGTCCCCGCGTTCGTGGTGTGGTAATGAACCCTGTCGATCACCCAATGGGTGGTGGTGAAGGTCGTGCCTCCGGTGGTCATCCACGTTCACGTACTGGAGTACCTGCAAAGGGATTCCGTACAAGGAACAAGAAAAAGCACTCCACCAATTTGATCATCAGTAGGAAAAAGAAACGTAAATAAGCATGGCTAGGTCACTTAAAAAAGGACCCTTTATTGATCCCAAGTTGGACAAAAAGGTCGCTGCCATGGCGGAGAGCGGAAAGAAGCGTACCATTAAGACTTGGGCGCGTCGATCTATCATTTCGCCTGATTTCGTAGGGTTTACTGTGGCAGTTCACAACGGAAATAAATTCATTCCTGTGTATATCACTGAAAATATGGTGGGACACAAGCTCGGTGAATTTTCCCCCACTCGTACGTTTCGTGGTCATGCTGGAGATCGGAAAAAAGATAAAGGAAGAAGGTAATGGCTGAACAGACAACAAAACTGACGCGCAAGGAAAAAATCGCGCAGGGTCTGGATAAGGCCCCCAAACGTAAGACCGCAATGGCTCAGCGTTTGAAAAACGAACGCCAGGATATTGCAAAAGCCTCTCTACGCAACTCAACCATTGCTCCTCGCAAAATGCGCATGGTAGTGGATCTGATTCGTGGGATGGAAGTTGATAAAGCACTGCACGTGCTGAAGTTTACCTCCAAAGCAGGTGCAGAACCTATTCGCAAGCTTCTCTTGTCCGCGATTTCCAATTGGGAATCAAAGAATGAAGGCTCACGTGTAGGCGAAGGCGGACTCGTAATAAAAGAAGGCTTTGTAGGCGGAGGACGGATGCTGAAGCGTTTTCGTCCTGCCCCACAGGGACGTGCGCACCGTATCCGGAAGCGTACCAGCCATGTAACCTTGATTTTGGACACCAAAGAGACCGAAGAATAAATGGGACAGAAAACACATCCAATCGGATTGCGCCTTGGTATCTCCAAGGGATGGGAGTCCAACTGGTACGGCGGTAAGCACTACGCCGATAAGCTGATCGAAGACGAGAAAATTCGTATTTATCTTAACCTTCGTATTCCACGTGGTGGTATTTCGAAGATCGTCATCGAGCGTACTTTGAAGCGGATTACACTTACCATTCACACTTCTCGTCCAGGTATTGTTATCGGTCGTGGTGGTCAGGAAGTTGACCGTCTGAAAGAGGAAATCAAGAAGATCACCGGCAAAGACGTTCAGATCAACATCTATGAGATCAAACGTCCTGAGCTTGATGCCAAACTGGTAAGTGAGATGATCGCTTCACAGTTGGCCGCAAGGATTTCTTTCCGTCGTGCAATGAAGACAGCTTTGGCCTCTACCATGCGTATGGGAGCTCTGGGTTGTAAGATCATGTGCTCCGGTCGTCTGGGTGGTGCTGAAATGGCTCGTACTGAACAGTACAAGCAAGGACGTATTCCACTGCAAACACTCCGCGCCGATATTGATTATGCTTTGACCGAATCCAAAACCGTTTACGGAATCATTGGAGTTAAAGTATGGATCTTTAAAGGGGAGCTGTACGGAAAAGTTGACCTGTCACCAAATGCCGGTGTCGACAACAAGCGAGGAAAGCGGCGCGATCGTCGTAGAAGATGATTTGAACAGAAAGATTAAAAGGGATTAATCACCATGCTGTTACCAAAGAGAACAAAATTCAGGAAGCATCAAAAAGGCCGGATCAAAGGCAACGCCCAACGTGGCAGCCAGATCGCCTTCGGCTCTTTTGCCATCAAGACCCTGGAAAAAGGTTTTATAACCAGTCGCCAGATCGAGGCAGCTCGTCAGGCGATCACCCGTGAAATGAAGCGTGAAGGAAAGCTTTGGATTCGGATTTTTCCAAGCAAGCCCATGACCAAGAAGCCAGCTGAGGTTCGTATGGGTAAGGGCAAGGGATCACCCGAATACTGGGCAGCTCCAGTTGAGCCAGGCCGTATCATCTTTGAATCAGAAGGTGTACCTTTGGCTGTTGCACGTGAAGCGATGCGCCTTGGCGCTCAAAAACTTCCGGTCAAGATTAAATTTGTTGTAAGGCGAGATTATATCGGATAAGGACATGAAGATAAACGATATCAGAGATCTTACCGATGCCGAGATCAACGAGCGCATCGAAGACGAAAGGGTGATGCTTCAGAAAATGTATTTTAACAATGCAATTTCTGAGATTGAGTCACCTACCAAAATCCGAACCAGCAAGCGCAACGTTGCAAAAATGTTGACAGTGCTGAAGGAGCGTGAAATGGCAGAACAGAATAAGCAATAAGAAGATGGCTGAAGAGACTTATACAGATACTCCGGAAGTCCAAGCAGAAGCTGCTGAGCGCAACTTGCGTAAAGAGCGTGTTGGACGTGTGATCAGTGACAAAATGGACAAGTCCATTACTGTTATGGTCGAACGGAAAGTTAAGCACCCGATTTACGGGAAGTTCGTAAAGAAAAGTTCCAAGTATTTGGCCCACGATGCTGAGGACGCTGCAGGTGAAGGTGATACAGTTCGTATCATGGAAACCCGTCCTATGAGCAAGCGCAAACGCTGGAGACTAGTTGAAATCATTGAAAAAGCGAAATAACAAATGTTACAGCAAGAATCCAGACTCGGCGTTGCCGACAATAGTGGAGCAAAGAAATTGCTCGTTATTCGTGTGCTCGGTGGAACCAAGCGCCGCTATGCCAGCATTGGCGACCGGATTGTTTGCTCCGTAAAGGCAGCCGATCCTAACTCCGCTGTCAAAAAAGGAGACGTGGTCAGGGCAGTTGTTGTTCGGACCAAGAAAGAAATTCGTCGACGTGACGGATCTTACATCCGTTTCGATGACAACGCCGCTGTTCTGATCAACCCCGAAGGTGAACCACGCGGTACACGTATCTTCGGCCCCGTTGCCAGAGAGCTCCGCGAAAAGAATTATATGAAGATCGTTTCCCTTGCACCAGAGGTGCTTTAATAAAGAGGAGAGCAATAATGTCCCGCAGAAAACACAATAAGCGCCCCAAGCTGCACATAAAAAAGGGAGACGACGTAAAAGTCCTCTCAGGTCGCGAGCGTGGTAAGACTGGCCGCGTACTCGTGATCACCCACAAGGTTGATCCAAAAACTGGAGCAGTCCAGTACCGTGCGATTGTTGAAGGCCTGAACCTGGTCTCCAAGCACCGTCGTCCGGATCAACAAAATCCACAGGGTGGGATCGTAGAGACCGAAGCTGGAATTCATATTTCCAACCTTCAGTTGATCGATCCTAAATCCAAGGAGCCTACCCGAATCGGCCGTAAGGAAAACGAAAAGGGAAAAGGTTGGGTCCGGTATTCTAAAAAGTCTGGCGAAATAATTGGATAAGAAGATGGCAACAGAAGCAAGACTCTATACAAAGTACAAAGAAGAGATCGTAGCTGGACTCATGGAAGAGTTTCAGTACTCTTCCATCATGCAAGTTCCGAAACTCGAAAAGATATGTCTTTCCCGCGGACTTGGTGAAGCTATCTCGGACAAAAAGTTGCTCGAAAGTTCTGTCAATGAATTTGGATTGATCACAGGTCAAAAAGCCGTTATCACCCATTCAAAGAAGGACATTTCAAACTTCAAACTTCGCAAAGGCATGGCCATTGGGTGTAAAGTCACCCTTCGGAAGGTCAACATGTACGAATTTCTCGATCGTTTGATTAACATTGCCATTCCACGAGTCCGTGACTTTCGCGGAATCAACCCCAAAGGGATGGATGGCCGTGGTAACTTCAACTTTGGAGTCAAAGAACAGATCATTTTCCCTGAGATCGATGTAGATAAGATCGATCGTATTCAGGGATTGGATATTACCCTTGTAACCAGTGCAAGCACTGACGAAGAGGGAATCGCACTTCTCAAGCGTTTTGGAATGCCTTTCCAGGGGCAAAAGTAATAGGAATTATGTCAAAGAAATCGATCATCGCAAGGCAGCGTAAACGTGAAAAACTGGTAGCCCAGTACGCTGACAGGCGAAAAGCCCTCAAAGAAGCAGGAGATTATACTGCTCTGGCTCTGTTGCCCCGGAATTCCTCTCCGGTACGTCTGAAAAACCGGTGTATGATCACTGGCAGACCTAAAGGATACATTCGTAAATTCGGGGTCTCCCGCATCAAGTTCAGAGAGCTTGCTCTGGCTGGTCGGATCCCAGGTGTTACAAAAGCTAGCTGGTAAGATTATGTCAACTGATAAAGTAGCAGATTACCTGACCCGGTTGAGAAACGCTATCGCAGCCGGTCACCGCGTGGTAGAAGTACCCACTTCGAATCTTCGTAAGTCACTCACTGAGTTACTGTATGAGAAGGGGTATATCGCCAAGTATAAATTCATTGAAGAACAACCACAAGGCAAGATCAAAATCGCACTGAAGTACGATAAGATCAGCAAACGCCCCGCCATCACTTCTCTTACCAGGGTTTCAAAGCCAGGACTGAGAAAATACACGAACGTGAAGGATCTTCCACGTGTATTGAATGGTATGGGTATTGCAATTCTCTCAACTTCCAAAGGCATTATGACCGACAAAGAAGCCAGAGATTTGAATGTCGGTGGGGAAGTCTTGTGTTACGTCTATTAATTAAGAGCCATGTCCCGGATAGGAAAAAAACCAATCGCAATTCCCGACGGTGTTAATATAAAGATTGACGGCAACGTCATCACAGCTAAGGGACCCAAAGGAGAGCTTACAGAAGCTGTCCATCCAGATATGATTGTGAAGATAGAGGATGGTCAACTGATTGTTGATCGGCCTTCAGATTCCAAGGAGCACAGGTCATTTCATGGTCTGTACCGTTCCTTGCTTGACAATCTTATCACCGGCGTTTCCCAAGGATACCGGAAGCAACTTGAGTTGGTAGGGGTGGGTTATAAAGCAGAAGCAAAGGGACAGATTCTTGAACTGAACCTTGGTTTTTCACACTTGATAGCCATTCTCATCCCGCAAGAACTCAAGGTTGAAACTGAAACCAAAAGGGGAACCAATCCCAAGATCACTTTGGAAGGCATCGACAAGCAATTGATCGGTCACATTGCCGCCAAAATTCGTTCTCTCAGACCGCCGGAGCCCTATAAAGGAAAAGGCGTACGTTTCGTAGGTGAAGAAATTAGAAGGAAAGCTGGTAAGACCGGCGCTAAGTAATAAGCTATGGCAAGGATAGAAAATAGAGCCCGACGTGAAAGAATTCGCAAGGGTATCCGCAAGAAAATCCGCGGAACTGCTGAACGCCCCCGCCTGGCTGTCTTTCGCAGCAACAAGGAGATTTACGTTCAGGTAATTAATGACGACGATGGTAAGACCATTGCGGGCGCCTCTTCCCTGACCAAGGCGGTCAAAGAAGATGTATCCGATAAGTCTAAGTCTGAAGTCAGTAAATTGGTCGGTTTGGAAATCGCCCGACGTGCAAAAGAGGCAGGCGTAGAAGTTGTTGTCTTTGACCGCAGTGGTTACAGATACCACGGTCGTGTAAAGGCCTTAGCTGAAGGAGCTCGTGAAGGAGGTCTGAATTTCTAAAAAAGAGAAATCATGAAGAAACCAAATAATAAGGGACAACAGCAGCAACGAGTCAAAAGCAGTGACGTTGAGCTTTCCGAAAAGGTCGTAAAGATCAAGCGTGTTGCCAAAGTAGTAAAAGGTGGACGTCGTTTTAGCTTTTCTGCGCTGGTCGTTGTTGGAGATGGTAAAGGAACCGTTGGGTTTGGATTGGGTAAAGCCAATGAAGTCGTGGACGCCATTGCAAAAGGTGTTGACGACGCTAAGAAAAACCTGATCAAAGTGCCTATTACTTCAAAAGGAACTGTACCTCACCGTTCATTTACAAAATACGGTGCAGCAAAAGTTCTTCTTCACCCCGCAGCTCCTGGTACAGGTGTTCTGGCAGGAGGTGCAATGCGCTCAGTTCTTGAAGCAGCTGGAGTTAAAGATGTGATTGGTAAATCTCTCGGATCTTCCAACCCTCACAACGTTATCAAGGCTACCATTAAGTCACTCAAAGAAATGCGGGACGCTTACAAAGTAGCTGAACAGCGTGGTGTTGACCTTGAAAAGGTTTTTAACGGATAAGACAATGGCACAGATAAAAGTTACCCAAGTTCGCAGCGTCATCAATCGTCCCAGTCGCCAGAAGGATACTATCCAGGCACTCGGACTCGGAAAGATCAATAAAACTGTAGTTCACACTGCAACACCTCAAATCATTGGGATGGTCAGGAAAGTGAGCCACTTGGTAAAAGTCGAGGAGGCATAATACAATGGAACTTCATAACCTTAAAAAGCCTACCGTAGGGCACAACAAAGCAAATAAGAGACTTGGCCGTGGTCAGGGATCTACTAGAGGTGGTACTTCTACCAAAGGCCATAAGGGAGCTCAATCCCGGAGTGGTTACAAGTATCGTCCATGGTTTGAAGGTGGTCAGATGCCCCTCTACCGTCGGATTCCGAAGTTTGGTTTCAAAAACCGCTTCCGTGTAGAGTATACTGCCATTAATCTGGATACCATCACCTTCTTGTTAGAGAAGCATCCGGAGGTCACTGTAGTTGATCACCAGTTTCTTGAGGAGAATGGTGTTATCTCAAAAAGCGGACAACTTGTAAAAGTGCTCGGTCGTGGTGAAATTGCAAAAAGTGTCACGGTAAAAGTCAACAAGTTCTCCGAATCTGCTAAGGCAGCTATTGAAGCCGCTGGAGGCACCGCTACTGAAGTCTGATCATGAAAGATTTTATCGAAAAAATAAGGAATATATTCCGCATCGAAGAGCTGCGGCAAAGGATACTTTATACTTTGCTGCTGTTGCTCGTTTTCCGGCTGGGATCTTATGTGATCCTTCCTGGTATCGATGGGGAATTGTTGGAATCATCGTTCGCAAACAGTCAGGGAGGTGGTATCCTTGGATTGATCAATACCTTCGTTGGGGGAGCATTCTCCCGGGGGGCGATCTTTGCATTGGGTATTATGCCTTATATATCTGCATCCATTATTGTGCAGTTATTGGGTGCAGCTTTGCCTTCTATTCAAAAGTTGCAACGTGAGGGGGAATCCGGCCAAAAGAAGATCAATCAATTGACCCGTTATCTCACTGTACTGATCACCTTTGGTCAGGCTGCTGGATTTGTCGTTAACCTTCGTGCGATGTATCCAAATGCAGTGCCACAAGAGGACGGCATTTTCTGGTTGACTTCTGTGTTGATCCTGACCGCTGGTACCATGTTCCTTGTTTGGCTGGGTGAAAGAATTACTGACAATGGAATCGGAAACGGTGTTTCTCTTATCATTGCTATCGGTATCATCGCTGGAATGCCCGGTGCAATGATCAACGAATGGCGAGCCAATCCTGCTATGCTCTTCTTCATCGAAATAATTGCTTTGGGAATCGCTACCATGGGAGTGGTTGCGCTTACACAAGCCACCAGAAAGATACCGATCAACTACGCCCGAAGGGTGGTTGGCAACAGAATCGCTGGTGGTATGACCAACAATGCCCGTCAGTATATTCCCCTGAAAGTTAATTCAGCTGGGGTTATGCCGATCATCTTTGCCCAGGCAATCATGTTCATTCCGGCTACCGTTGCTCAATTCTTCCCAGAAAGTAGTTTTTGGACTTCAACCGGTGCGATGTTTTCGGACTTCACCGGGGTGGTGTACAACATCACATTTGGACTCCTGATTATAATATTTACCTACTTCTATACGGCGATTGTTATCAATCCAAATGACATCGCAGACAATCTGAAACGACAAGGAGGATTCATACCGGGGGTTAAGCCTGGCAAGAAGACTTCTGAATATATAGACAACATCCTTTCGAGGATTACTCTTCCTGGCTCTGTTGCCCTGGCCTTTGTAGCAGTATTTCCTGCTTTCGCAAGTGCATTTGGAGTCTCTCAGTCCTTTTCCCAATTCTTTGGTGGTACCAGCCTCCTTATCATGATTGGTGTGGTTCTGGACACCCTGCAACAAGTTGAAAGTTATCTATTGATGCGTCACTACGATGGCCTGATGCGCCAGGGACGAATCCGTAGAACTCAAGGAGCTCCGGGAGTATCTATCTGATGGCAGTAGGAACTGTAACCATAAAGACTGAGGAAGAGATCGAATTGATCCGCGAGAGTGCTATGCTGGTAGGCAGGACTCTTGGGGAGGTAAGCAAGTTGATCGAGCCAGGTGTTAGCACCCTAAAGCTTGACCAGGTTGCTGAGGAATGCATCCGTGATCACGGTGGTATTCCAGCGTTCAAAGACTATAAACAGTCTCCAACCGATACTCCTTTCCCCGGAACTCTATGTGTTTCGGTAAATGAGGAAGTAGTACACGGTTTCCCGCTGGCAGATAAATTCCTCGTTGATGGTGACATTGTTGCCATCGACTGTGGGGTGTACATGAATGGTTACTATGGTGACTGTGCATATACATTTGGGATCGGTGATGTCGCCTCTAAGAAGCGGCGTCTGATGAAGATTACCAATGAAGCCCTGTACAAAGGACTTGAAAAAGCGGTAGAAGGTAACTTCTTGGGAGATGTGTCACATGCCATCCAGTATCATGTAGAGTCCTACGGGTATTCTATTGTAAGGGAGATGGTCGGTCACGGAATCGGATCCAATTTGCACGAACCGCCTGAGGTTCCGAATTATGGAAGGAAACGTTCCGGACTCAAGTTAGTAGAGGGAATGACGTTGGCAATTGAGCCAATGGTGAACCTTGGCCGTAGAAAAATTGTTGTCGAAAGTGATGGTTGGACAATCCGTACATCGGATCATTCTCCATCGGCACACTACGAACATACAGTTGTAGTGAGGAAAAACCAGTGTGAAATATTATCTTCGCACGACTTTATCGTGAATCAAATATAAGTATATGGCCAAACAACCCTCCATAAAGGTAGATGGAACCATTCTTGAAGCCCTTCCCAACGCAACTTTCAATGTTGAGTTGGAGAGCGGTCACAAAGTTCTTGCTCACATCTCCGGAAAAATGAGGATGTATTACATCAAAATCCTCCCAGGGGATCGGGTAGCCCTGGAAATGTCCCCCTACGACCTTTCAAAAGGAAGAATAGTTTACAGATATAAATAATATCATCATGAAAGTCAGAGCATCGGTAAAAAAGCGGTCCGTTGACTGCAAGATCATCCGCAGGAACGGGCGGGTATATGTGATCAATAAGAAAAATCCGCGGTTTAAGCAAAGACAAGGTTAATTATGGCACGTATTGCAGGTGTTGATTTACCAAAGAATAAGCGGGGAGTAATTGGCCTCACTTACATTTTCGGAATCGGACGTACCTCTTCAGAGAAAATTCTGAAGGAAGCAGGTATTGATTTTGATATCAAGGTAAAAGACTGGTCAGACGACCAGGTTGTGAATATCCGCCAAATCATTGGCGATGAATTTAAAGTAGAAGGTGCGCTTCGCGCTGAGGTACAACTTAACATCAAGCGATTGATGGACATTGGTTGTTACCGTGGGCTTCGTCACCGGAAAGGTCTTCCTCTCCGTGGACAACGTACCCGTACCAACGCACGTACCCGTAAGGGACGTAAAAAGACAGTTGCTGGTAAGAAGAAGGCAACTAAATAATCTTTCGGTCCCTAAATTTTTGAGAGAGCAATGGCAAAAGGAAAAGTTCAACGCAAAGCAAAAAAGAGTAAAGTCGACCCAACTGGTCAGGCTCATATTACCTCTTCCTTCAATAATATCATCATTACCATCACTGACCGTGCCGGTAATGTGATTGGCTGGTCTTCAGCGGGAAAAATGGGTTTCCGTGGATCAAAGAAGAACACCCCCTATGCAGCACAGGTTGCTGCTACCGAAGTCGCCCGGACATGTCATGACCGCGGTCTTCAAACGGTAGAGGTGTTTGTTAAAGGAACAGGATCCGGACGTGAAGCCGCCATTCGTGCGATCGCGAACTCTGGAATTAATGTTACCCTTATCCGGGACATTACTCCACTTCCTCACAACGGTTGTCGTCCTCCCAAAAAGAGAAGGGTCTGATCGTCCGTTCTGATTTTCATGATTTCTGTTCTATTATCCGAAGAAAAAAATTAGTCCTGAATAATGGCAAGATACAGAGGCCCCAAAGCTAAGATTGCACGTCGGTTCCGCGAACCGATCTTTGGCCCAAGCAAAGCCCTTGAGCGTAAGAAGTATGGTCCCGGTCAGCATGGCCGCGGTCGCAGAGGTAAACCCTCTGACTATGCTGTCCAGCTCATGGAAAAGCAAAAAGCAAAATACACCTACGGTTTGTTGGAAAAGCAATTCCGCAACCTGTTTATCAAAGCTTCCCGGAAAAAAGGTGTTACCGGTGAAGTATTCCTCCAACTGTTGGAGTCCCGCTTAGACAACACGATCTTCCGGATGGGATTTGCTCCTACCCGGCGGGCAGCTCGTCAATTGGTTAGTCACAAGCACGTAAAAGTGAACGGCCGGATTTGTAATATCTCCTCCGTATTGCTGCGTCCTGGTGATTCAATTGAAATTCGGGAGAAAAGTAAAGCTCTTGAAGTTGTCAATGAGCGGGCAGGACAGCAGTCCTGGCCTTGGTTGAACGTAGATACCAAGAACCACTCGGGAACATTTATGCAATATCCCGAGCGCGATCAGATTCCTGAAAATGTTAAGGAAAATCTGATTGTGGAATTGTACTCGAAGTAATACACCTTAGACCATTTAACATCCAATATGGCACTGCTCGAATTTCAAATTCCCGAAAAGGTAGTCATGGAGAAGGATCAGGATTTCTACGGGAAATTCCAGATCCGCCCGCTCGAACGCGGCTATGGCATCACTGTCGGAAATGCCCTGAGAAGGGTTCTTCTTTCTTCTCTTGAAGGTTACGCCTTCACATCTATCAAGATCCCCAGTGTGGATCATGAATTCTCCACTGTAAGAGGTGTCGTCCAAGATGTCACTGACATTATCTTGAACCTGAAAGGGGTTCGCCTGAAAAAAGTTCTCGACGGAGAGAATAAGATTTTCGTATCTGTCAGAGGTAAGGATGTATTCACTGCCGGAGATATTGCACAGCATACCAATGCCTACGAGATCACCAATCCTGACCACATCATTTGTCACCTGGATAAAAATACCCAGTTCGACATTGAGTTGGTGGTAGGAAAAGGCCGTGGCTACCGTCCTGCTGATGAAAACAAAGACCCCAATGCCCCCATTGGTGAAATTGCAATCGACTCTATCTTTACCCCGGTAAAGAACGTTAAGTACACCATCGAGGATTTCCGGGTGGAGCAACGTACCGACTACGAGCAATTGATCATGGAAGTTACCACCGATGGTACCATCGATCCTGAAAGCTCGCTGAAGGAAGCTGCCCACATCCTTATCAAGCACTTTATGTTGTTCTCTGATGAGAACATCCAACTGAAGTCTGAGGTTCCAGAGAAACGTAAGGAAGTTGATGAGAACTATCTGCACATGCGCAAGATTCTCAAAACTCCGCTTACTGATCTTGATCTCTCTGTGCGTGCCTTTAACTGTTTGAAGGCTGCTGAAGTCAAGACTTTGGGTGACCTGGTGAGCTACAACATCGCCGATCTTCTGAAGTTCAGAAACTTTGGTAAGAAGTCTCTTTCAGAACTGGAAGAACTTGTTGCGGAGAAAGGTTTGAGTTTCGGAATGGAAGTGTCCAAGTACAACCTGGACGAAGAATAATATTCGGATTTGACCCGGGTACCGGTACCCGGTCGGGCTCTCCTTTAGGATTGAGCAGCTGTATTTTGCAGGACCGACGGCCGGTATTCGTAATTTGATACATCATGAGACACGGAAAAAAAGTTAATCATCTGGGAAGACAAGCCGGGCACCGCAAAGCCTTGCTGGCCAATATGGCATCTTCTCTCCTGATCAGTGAAAAAAAGCGGATCATCACCACCCTGGCCAAGGCAAAAGCCTTGCGCACGTACATTGAGCCTGTAATCACCAAGTCAAAGACCAATACTACGCACTCTCGTCGTATGGCCTTCCGTTACTTGAGAAGCAAGGAAGCTGCCAGCATCCTCTTCGGTGAAGTTGCAGAAGCAGTTGCTGACCGTCCAGGAGGTTACACCCGCATCTTGAAGCTGGGTCCCCGTAAAGGTGACAACGCTGAAATGGCACTGATCGAGCTTGTTGACTTCAATGAACTCCTCAAAGATGCTCCTAAGAAGAAGTCTTCTCGCCGCCGTCGTGGTGGTTCTAAGAAGGACACAGCTTCTACCAAGAAAGCAGCTGCTCCAGCAAAGGAAGTTGCTAAGGATATCGTAGAGGAAGTGGTTGAGGAACCAATTGTTGAAGCAAGCGCAGAAGTTAAAGAAACTGCTGTTGAAGCAAGTACTGAACTTGAAGAAACTGCTGCTGAAGCAGAAGAATCAACTGAAGAAAGCGGCTCTGAAGAGGACAAGGCGTAAAGCCCCCGACAAGCCACTTTAATAAATTAAAATGCACCCTTTCACAGGGTGCATTTTTTGTTTTAAGGGATTGGATTAAGTATTTTCATAGAAGCTTATTGGGTGTTTAAAAACAATTGCCCTTTCTATAATCCTCTCAGGGTTTGTAGTGGGGGCTTCTTCGAAATCTGGACTAATTTTGGTATGAGAAAGATTATTTTCCTCACCTGGACATTTTTATCCTTTGCCATATTGGCCAAGGCAGAGCATGTTGTTACCGGGCCGGCAGCTGAAGAAATTCTTCATGGTGCTGAGCAGGTACGCTTTGTTGACCGGACAACCGCACCAGCCTTTATCCGCTTCAGAGCGGGACAGGAAGTTCAGATGGTTGAGGCGGAGAGTTGGGTTCGAAAGGCCCTTGGCATGAATGACGACGACGGCTGGAATCTGGGTACGGTCGATAAGGACCCTTTGGGTTATACCCACCACCGGTTTTTGCAGGAGTACAAAGGGCTGCCGGTCGAAGGGGCGATGTACCTATTGCATTCATACCAGGGAAAACTGGTCTCCATGAATGGGGAGTTCTATCCGAACCTGGCCATCAGTCCAAATCCGGGAATGACAGAAGCCGCTGCACTCCAGGCTGCCCTCAACCACGTCCACGCAAATCTTTATCAGTGGCAGGTTCCCGGTGCCGAAGCTTTTCTCCAATTGGAGACTGGCGACCCTATGGCGACCTTCTATCCCCAGGGAGAGCTTGTGATTGCTCCCTTCGAAGGAGATGTCCGCAAAGGTGATTTTCGGTTGGCCTGGAAGTTCAATGTCTATGCTGCTGAACCCCTCTCACGGAGCGATCTCTATGTGGATGCCCAGACCGGACAAGTTATTTTTGAAAAAGATCTGATCCATACTGCCGATGTTCAGGGAACTGCAGTGACAGCTTACAGTGGTTCACGGACAATTACCACAGACAGTACAGGCCCAGGTAACTACCGTCTCAGAGAAGCAGGGCGCGGCAATGGGGTGGAAACCTACGACCTCAACAATACAAGTAACTACAACAATGCGGTTGACTTCACAGATGGAAACAATGTCTGGAACAACGTCAATGCCAATCTGGATCAGTACGCAACCGATGCACACTGGGGGGCTGAAATGACTTATGATTTCTTCTTGTCTTCATTCAACCGCAACAGCATAGATGGAAATGGATTTGCCTTGCTTTCCTACGTCCATTACAACAACAATTATGTCAACGCATTCTGGGACGGTCAGCGCATGACCTATGGAGATGGGAACGGAGGGTCCTTCACTCCCTTGACCGCACTCGACGTAACCGGGCACGAAGTATCCCACGGCCTGACAAATTTCACCGCCAACCTGGTTTACCAAAATGAATCCGGAGCCCTCAACGAGTCTTTCAGTGATATTTTCGGAAATGCGATTGAGCATTATGCCCGCCCCAACCAATGGTCCTGGATCATAGGCGAGGATATGACTTCGGGGGGAATCAGGAATATGCAAAACCCGAACACCTTTGGTGACCCCGATACTTACCAGGGCAATAATTATTACGTTGGAACGCTTGACAACGGAGGCGTACACACCAACAGTGGAGTTCAAAACAAGTGGTACTATATCTTAACCGACGGGGAATCCGGTACCAATGACAATGGAGATGCCTACAATGTGCCGGCACAAGGATTTACCAAATCCAGCGCCATCGCCTTTCGGAACCTGACCGTTTACCTGACCCCGAATTCTGACCATTCTGATGCCCGATTTTATGGAATTCAGTCTGCAATTGATCTCTATGGTCCCTGTACGCCTGAAGTAGTCGCTACCACCAATGCCTGGCATGCAGTCGGGGTTGGAGCCCCATTTACATTTTCAGTGATAGCCGATTTTGCAGCTCCCACAGATTCCTTCTGCTCTGTTCCGGCCCTGGTCTCTTTTAGCAATGCCAGCACCAACGGGGGAAGCTTCTTATGGGACTTTGGTGATGGGGGGACCAGCACCGCTGTGAACCCGACCCATACCTACAATACTTTGGGAACTTACACAGTTTCAATGATCGCCTATGGTGGTCCTTGTGGCAACGACACGATTGTCAGAGCTCAGTACATACAAATAGATACCAATATCACCTGTGCCATTTCATTGAATCCCACTACCGCGAATTCCATTCAGACTTCCTGTTCGGGCGTCTTGTACGATACTGGTGGACCGGGAAATAATTATGGCAACCAGGAGACTTCTGAGATTACCATTGCGCCTACGGGAGCCTCCACTGTCACCCTCAATTTTCTCGCTTTTGATTTTGAGACCAATTGGGATTACCTCTACATCTACGATGGCCCCAGTACCAGCAGTCCCCAAATAGGGGCGTATACGGGGAACACCCTCCCCAATGGCGGCACGATTACCTCTTCCAATGGTGCCATCACCCTGGTTCAATACACCGATCAATCGGTTACTGCTCCTGGCTTTGAATTGACCTGGCAGTGTGCCTTCCCATCCACTCCACCCTCTACTGATTTTAGTGCCGACAATCTCCAATCCTGTAATGGCATGGTGACCTTCCTGGATCTCTCCTCCAATGGGGTAAGTACTTGGGATTGGGAGTTTGGCGATGGTGGTACTTCATCTCAGCAAAATCCTACCCATGTATATGCGAACAACGGGACCTACAGCGTCAAATTGGTAACTACCAATCAGATTGGAGCTGATTCTCTGACCCGGACCGCATATATCACTGTTGCCAAGCCCAATGGTCCGGTTGCCACCGGGGGAACCCGTTGTGGTCCCGGCACCGTAACCTTGAATGCGAGTGGGGGAGGAGATTACTATTGGTACGATGCCGCTTCTGGTGGCAATTTGCTTGGAACTGGTGCCAGCTATACCACTCCCCAATTGACCAATTCCGGGGTGTATTTTGTAGAAGAACGGACGCCTGGTGGCTCACAATTTGCCAACTACGTAGGTCCGGCCAATCCGGCCAGCGTAGGCAATGGGGGTTACCACAACAACGGCACCCCCCAATACCTCGAGTTTACCGTCTATGAGGACATGACCTTTATCTCGGCTTATGTAGATCCGGGAGGAGGGGGCAACCGAACCATTACCTTGTGGGACGGAACTGGTACTTTTATTCGGGATACAACCATGAACATCAGCAACCAGCCTCAGAGAATCTCGATTGGTTGGAATCTGGCTCCGGGCGATTACCGTATCGGTGGGGCCCAGATGGACCTCTACCGGAACAATGCCGGGCCGACTTATCCTTATAATCTGGGCAATATTGTCAGCATTACTGGCTCCTCTGCCGGGAATTCATTTTACTATTATCTCTATGACTGGGAAGTCAGCACCTCCTGCCGCAGCCTCCGGACAAGTGTCCCGGCAACCATTACCCCTCCGCCTACGGTTACGTTGAGCAACAGTGGCTCCAATACCATTTGTCCTGGTGGTTCCACCACCCTCACCGCTTCTGGTGCCAACACCTATCAGTGGTCCACCGGCGCCTCCGGCAGTTCCATTACGGTCAACCAGGCCGGAACCTACTATGCGGTCGGAAGTGTAGGGGCAGGATGTTCGGACACCTCCGCCGTCATCACCATCCAGATCGGCAATCCAACTGCGAACATCACTCCCAGCGGGCCCACCACATTTTGCTCAGGAGGCAGCGTCTCCCTGAATGCAAATACCGGATCCAGCTACAGCTGGTCCAATGGCAGCAATTCCCAGAACATTACCGTGGGCACGGCAGGAACCTATTCAGTCACCGTTACCGATGTCAACGGATGTACAGCGGTCGCCTCTCAAGCGGTCACGGTTACCACTCCAACCGCGACGATCACCCCCAGCGGGCCGACGACCCTCTGTTCCGGGAACAACGTCACTCTGACTGCAAATTCCGGCTCCAGTTACAACTGGTCCACCGGTAGCACCACACAGAGCATCAATGCAAGTTCCTCCGGCAACTATACGGTTACGGTCACGGATGCCAATGGCTGTACCGCGGTCGCAACCCAAACGGTGTCCGTTACCAATACTCCCAGTGTAAGTATCAGCTCGTCCATTGGACAGAATTTCTGCATAGGAGATACCGCAACTTTAACGGCCACTGCAGGCAATTCCTACCTCTGGTCCAATGGCGCCACAACCCAAAGCATTACGGCCACGAGTACGGGGTCTTATACGGTAACGGTTACATTCCCGGGAGGGTGTTCAGCTGCAAACGCAACTGCCTTCAATGTCACCGCATTGGCTCCACCAGTGGCGGGGATCAGCACCACCGCTGATTCGATTTGCCAGGGAGGTACCACTACTTTGACCGCATCAGGAACAGGAGGCTATACATGGTCCACCGGACCGACCACTGCTTCTATCACCGTGGGCACCGCTGGTACCTATACCGTCACCGTCACCGGAGGCACTGGCTGCACCGATGTCGCCAGCGTCGCTATCACTGTGAATCCACTCCCAACCCCAAGTATCACGGCCAGCAATGGTATCAGCTTTTGCCAGGGAGACAGTACTACGCTCACTGCAAATGGTGGGATCGGGTACAATTGGAATGTGGGTCCTACCTCACAGAACATCACCGTCAATGCACCGGGCAACTATGCGGTCACAGTGACCGACAACAATGGTTGTACAGCGATCGCCTCTCAGTCGGTAACTGTTAACCCCAATCCGGTTGCTGACTTTACTTTTGCCACCAACAACCAGGTGGTGACCTTTACAGACCAATCGGTCGGCGGAGGCACCTACCTGTGGGATTTTGGAGACCTGGTTACCTCTACTCAGCAGAACCCGACCCATACCTATACTGCCTCCGGCACTTACACCGTGACTTTGATATCGACCAGTCCTGCCGGATGCAGCGATACCATTTCTTATACGGTCATGGTTGAATTGGTGGGAGTGGAGCCTGGCGGGAATGACCTGTTCACCATCAATGGCATTTATCCCAATCCCTTCCAGGAAGCGGTCTATTTTGACCTGAACTTCCCGGTGGCTGGAAATGTTGACATCACGGTGACCGATGTTCTGGGAAGAGTGACCCATCAAATTGCCCAGGAAGAAGTCAACTCAGGAGATCACCGCTGGAAATGGGAAAAAGGTTCTCAGCTTGCGGAAGGCACCTATATCGTGAAGTTAGCCTTCGAAGGTGCAGTCCTGTACAAAAAGTTGGTTCACATCCGATAGATAGCCTCTTATTTCAAGGCTGCCAGTGCTGCTTCAACTTTTTCGATCAGGACCGGCGTATCCTCTACCCGGGCGGTACCAACCGACAAGCGGTACCAGAAAGAGTTTTCGTTGCCACCAAAGGCGCGGAAGGGAACGACTGCCAATCCAGCCTTCTCCAGGATATATTTGTGTACCTGACTGTTGTGGGTAAAGGTCTCACCGGATGGTGGTGTTTTGCCTACCAGGTCCAGCTTGAGAGTCAGGTAAATGGCTCCCTTAGGGGTGATGGAATCAACCTGGTAACCCTTTGCTTTGAGAGATTGGAAACCGTTGTGGATACCATCCAGGCGCTCATGGAGCTTGGAACGCATGTCTTCCATATAGGTATCAACCGCCTCGTCGTCATCCAGGAATTTAGCAGTTGCGACCTGCTCGGCACGTGGCGCCCAGGCACCGACATGCCCCAGGATACTCTTCATTTTTCCAATCACGGCAGCAGGACCAAAAGCCCAGCCTACCCGAACCCCGGTAGCGGCAAAGCATTTGGAAATTCCATCGATATAGATGGTGTAAGGTTCCATCTCAGGGCAAAGTCCTACCGGATTGTAATGCACAGTATCACCAAAGGTGAGTTGCCAGTAAATCTGGTCGTAGATCAGGTAGAGGGGCTTGGCATCCGGGCCACGCCGCTTATTTTCAGCAATGATCAGGTTACACAGAGCTTCCAATTGCTCCTTGGGAAATACGGTTCCGGTGGGGTTCAGAGGAGAGCAAACCGCGATCAGGGTGGCGTCCTGGATATGAGGAGCGATCGATTCTGCGGTTGGCATAAAGGCAGTCTCAACCGTAGTAGGGATCATCACCTTCTCACCTTCGGAAAGATGGGTATAGTGGTTGTTATTCCAGGAGGGAACCGGGAAGATCACCCGGTCATCCGGATCGACGATGGCCTGGTAGGCTGCGAAGATCAAAGGACGTGCACCACCAGCGATGAGGTAGTTGTTGGGAGAATAAGCAAGACCAAGACGTTTCTCAATGAACCTGGAGACAGAGGCACGCAATTCAGGAATGCCATTGGAGGGAGGGTAATTGGTCTCACCGGCCTGGTAAGCTTTTACAATACCGTTCAGCAACCCTTCGGGAATCGGAAACAATTCGGGATCGAAGTCACCAATGGTCAAATTGTAAATTTCCGCTCCTTCGGCCTGCATATCCCGGATTTCACCGGCTAACTTGATAATCTCTGAGCCAACCAGATGTGCGGCCTTGCGCGATACTGGATATACTTTTTCTTCGGTACTGGTCATAGTCTGCAAATTAATATTTTCCCCCCAAAGAGCAGTAGTTGATGGAACGAATTCACCTTCCCGGGATAAAAATGTTTTCCACCTCCCTTGAACCTTTGTCCCTGGCTCCGGTTTCCATAAAAGGAAAACATCTATCTACCTATACTTCCAGTTACCCATCAAGAATTAGAATGCATCCATCTACCTCTGCCTATGACTACTGAGATCGCCAATCCCATGCGTCGCCTTTTTGGTTACCTCAATCCTTACAGGTCCTCCCTTTACAGTTCCTCCGCGGCCAGTATTGCCAACAAGATTGCTGACTTGATGCCTCCACTGCTGGTGGGTTGGGTGATCGATTCAGTGAGTGGGGAATCCCCCCTGTGGATTCAGCAGTTGGTAGGAACCAGCGACAGTTGGACCCTGGCCGTCTTTCTGGCGGTGCTGGCCGTCTTTGTATTTGGGTTTGAGAGCTTCTTCGAATGGGTATTCCAGCGGGGATTCATGCGCCTCGCCCAGCGGGTGCAGCACGACCTGAGGATGGACACTTACCGCAAGATCCAAAGCCGGGAAATGGCTTTTTTCGAGAGCCAGCGCACCGGTGATACCATGGCGATCATGAACGACGACATCAACCAGATGGAGCGTTTTCTCAATACCGGGTTCAACGATATTCTTCAGTTGATCGTCCTGTTCTTATTTGCCGGAGTGGTTCTGTTTACCATTTCCTGGGAGCTGGCCTTGGTTGGCATGATCCCGATCCCTCTGATTCTGATTGGTAGCAGCTATTATCAAAAGAAGATTGGTCCGAAATACAAGACCATGCGGCGGGAAGTGGGAAAGTTGGGCAGTCGATTGGAAAATAACCTCAGTGGGATCAGTGTCATCAAGAGCTTTACGGCTGAAAAATTCGAAGAAGAAAGGGTGGAGGAGAGTTCTCAGGCCTACCGAAATGCAAATTATGGTGCCATTCGCCTGAATGCTGTCTATATCCCCTTGATCCGGATGTTCATTGCCCTTGGATTTGGAGGGGTTTTGCTGATCGGTAGCTATTGGGTACTGAATGACAGCGGGAAATTATCGGTGGGAGAATTGGTGCTCTTTTCTATGATGATTCAGCGCTTGCTCTGGCCGGTTACCCGCCTGGGGAGCATATTCGACAACTTTGAGCGGGCCAAGGCGAGTGCGGCCAGGGTATTTGGCCTCTTGGACCAGGAATCAGCGATCCTGAGTCCGGCGCAACCCGTCGCTGTCAAGCGGAGCAAAGGCGGAATCCGGTTTAAAAATGTACACTTCAGCTACGGCAATCAGGTTCCCATCCTTCAGGGATTGAACATGGAGATCCATCCGGGAGAGACGATCGGGATCGCGGGTACCACCGGGTCCGGGAAGTCTACCCTGATCAAGTTATTGCTGCGTTTTTATGATGTCAACCAAGGGGAAATTCAACTTGATGCCCACGATATCAGGGCATATTCTCTGACTACCCTTCGGGAAAACATCGCCCTGGTCAGCCAGGATACCTACCTTTTTCATGGAACCATTTTGGAGAATATCGCTTATGGGCTTCCCAAAATGGACGAATCCGAGGTTTTCGAAGCCGCGAAGATGGCGCAACTGCACGACTTTATCATGACCTTGCCGGAGGGGTATGAAACTTTGGTTGGGGAAAGGGGGATCAAATTGTCCGGTGGACAGCGGCAGCGATTGAGCATTGCCCGTGCGATCCTCAAGGACGCTCCGGTATTGGTATTGGATGAAGCGACCAGTTCGGTGGATACGGAAACCGAGCGGGAGATTCAGCAAAACCTGGACAAATTCGCGTCAGGACGAACCGCCTTGGTGGTCGCGCACCGCTTGTCGACCATTAGAAATGCAGACAGGATTATCGTCCTGGACCAGGGCCAGGTAGCGGAGGTAGGTACCCACCGGGAACTGCTTGAAAAAGGAGGGATTTATGCCGACTTGTGGGCGGTTCAGACTGGGGAAGTTAAGGCGTACTGAGACACCGGATTGGAGCTTTGCGGTGGAGTTATTTGGGGTGCAATTGGGAGCATCTCCCAGCACTATTCAGACCTGTCAGATTGACTTTAAATGGCTGTAACGGATAGAATGCTTCGAAGTTGTAACTATCTGTAATTCAGTGTATTAATAGCTATTTATTTACCCTCTTTTTGTCCGGGTTTTTGACACAGGCTGTCAAGACCCGGTGCTATATTTATAGTATAACAAAAAGGAAAAAGACTTATGAAAAACATTGATCATTGCAAAGAGAAACAGGCGGCAAACTAACACCAGACCAAAGCATTTTTCAAACCATTTATTCTCTCTTGAGATCCATAACAACCCTTTTTTATTGCAAACCACCAGTATCGATCCGCTAGCCAGCAAACAGGCCTATTGTAGCGAATGAACCTAACCAGCTGACATGCCTTTTATGAATGAACCCTTAGCCAGCAGACAGACCTTCAGCACCGACCAACCTAACCGCTAACCAACCTTTTTCGACCGAATTTTCGTGGGGCACTTCCAAAGGGGAGGCCCCTTTTTTATCTGCTTTGACTCCGAAATCCTTGTATAATCCCCATTTGACTACTTTATTGCGATGATAAAACCATTTGAGCTTTTCAAAGCAAATCTATTATGAAACATCTCTTTTTAATCGTTGCCCTGGTTGTCACGGCGAACCTTCTTCCAGCCCAGACCTATTACTATTATTCCCGGACGGAGTACACTTATGGGCCCTATTATTTCAAGGAATCCCTGAACTTTATCGACCGTCTGATCCAGTCAAAAGAGCAGAAAGAAAAGGCAGCTGCCGAGAAAAAGCTCATGCAGAAGCAAACTGAAGACATGCGGGGTTATTACAGTTCATTCGAGAATTATCCAGCCAGTGTTTCAGATGGGTGGCACACTGTTGTGATCCTCGGTGGAGACGAGTACATCGGTGACCGCAAGGTATTGGTGGAAAGTGGACGGGTAAAGCGTATGGTCTGGGACAACTGGATGGAAGAAGAGCTTACCTTCAGCGGGCCGATTGTGAAAGCGATGGCAGGTGTTCGGATCAAAGGGGGAACCGGGCCATTGGGGGGAATGGTTGATGTATACTTCATGAATAGCCTGGGGGACAATCCCATCGCGGCAGATGCACCGCTCAAGCCGGGCACGGTCACTTTCTGGACAAGTCAGAAGGATTACGACAAAGGGAAGATCTGCATCGTATTTGAGGATGCACTCTTAGGACCATTTACTGAGCACCGGGATTGGAACAATGCGCCCGAATGTGGAGACAACCAACAAATCAATGTTGTCTACAAACCGGGTGTGTACAATTTCAGAATGGTTCGGAAGACTTTCGCTGGAATGTCGGGAAGGACCCTGATGGAAGGGAAGGTAGAATTGACCAATGGAGGATGTCAGGTGATCGAGGTGTATGAAAAGGCGAAGACGCGCAGAGGTCCCAAGCAGAAATAACGCCTCGTATTCCACAGCGGTTCTCCTTTGGAATCGGTCTGCAATGAAAAAGGCTGCCAATTGGCAGCCTTTTTCAATATCGTTAGACCTGTCGTTTTCAGACAGCAGATTTAGCTTCTTTGAGGGCTTGGACCATCATGGTGCCAATGTCAGCAGGCGACTCCACGACGTGGATTCCACACGCTGCCATGACTTCCATCTTTTCCTTGGCAGTACCTTTGCCACCAGCGATGATTGCTCCGGCATGGCCCATGCGGCGTCCGGGAGGGGCGGTCTGGCCGGCAATAAAGCCGACAACCGGCTTCTTGGCATTGTGCTTCAGCCATTCAGCGGCAATTTCCTCATTGGAACCACCGATCTCACCGATCATCACAATCCCTTCCGTATTGGGGTCTTCGTTGAACAACTTGACAATATCGATATGGGTAGAGCCGATGATCGGATCACCTCCGATACCGACGCAGGTAGATTGACCCATCCCTTGCTTGGTCACCTGGTCTACGGCTTCGTAGGTCAGGGTACCGGAACGGCTGACAATCCCAATCTTACCGGGCGAATGGATGAATCCGGGCATGATACCAACCTTGCATTCACCGGGGGTAATGACACCGGGACAGTTGGGACCAATCATGCGGATACCGCGGTCATCAATGTATTTCTTGGCGTAGATCATGTCACGGGTGGGAATCCCTTCCGTAATGGTGATGATCAATTCGACACCGGCATCAGCAGCTTCCATGATGGCATCCGCAGAGAATGCGGGTGGAACAAAGATGACAGATACATTGGCCTGGGTGGCAGCAACGGCTTCTTTGACAGTATTGAATATGGGCTTGCCCAACTCAGTGAGGCCGCCTTTACCGGGAGTTACCCCGCCGACCACATTGGTGCCGTATTCGATCATCTGAGAAGCGTGGAACGATCCCTCTTTGCCAGTGAGACCCTGCACCAGAACCCGGGAACTTTTATTTACGAGTATGCTCATTAAAAATCGGTGTTTTTTGGACTTGGGGGTCTAAGTTAAGCCATATCCAAGCGAAAGGAAAATGAAAAGTAAATTTCAGATCAATGGGCTCAGGCATAGGAAAATATGCTCTCCCTGAGAGAGGTCGCAGATGCGGTCAAGGATTTCCATTCGGAGTCGTCAATGGTGAAGCCTGGATCCGGGAAACAGCCTTCTTCAGAAAAGCGAACGGGCAATCCCATGTAGATCGGGCTTGAATTCAGCCGGCTACTGAAGTGGTTATCCATCAAAACGCTTGCGACCAGAGTTCGGACAGGGGGAGCGAGAAATGCCCGCATCAGTTCGACCGCACAGGCTGCCACAGCCCATTTGGTGGCGGGGGCCGTTTGCCGAATGGTGGTGGCCGTGTCTCTGGTCTGCTCAAATAATTTTTTTCGGGTGGCTTCAGAGAGGGTGTAGGTAGGGATCAGCCGGCAGTAACTCCGGGAAAAAATCGGGGTCATGGTATGTCCATGCTCTCCAAGAACCCAGGCTTCAGTTTCACGGAGCGGGCATTCTGTGATTTGAGACAGGTAGTACCGGAGGCGGTGGGTATCCAGCAAAGTGCCGGTCCCGACCACCTGGGCGGAGGGAAGGCCAGAGTATTTCCAGGTATGGTAAGCTATCACATCTACCGGATTGGGAAGAACTATAATCCTGCATCGGGAAGGAAGCTCAAGATTCTCAAAGATACTACGGGTCAATGCGATGTTTTCCCTGGCTACCGTATGCCGTGAAGTTCCCCGTTGGGAGTTTACGCCAGCCGTATGGAAGATCATATCGGCATTCCGAAGTTTGTCCTGGTCATTGATATGGATATCATGAAGTCCGATCGCGGTACAGGCTTGCGCCAAATCCAGCAGACTTCCAGCGACATCTGGTGAAGGGTCAACCAAGTTGATCTCCAATGGGAAATCACGGGTCCCAAGGAGTAGTTGGGCGATTGCTGTCCCAACATTTCCGATCCCGAGTACCGAGATCCTGAAACGGATGTCATTGAAGATCATTTCTCCCCGGTGAGATGGCGGTAAATAGCTGAAGATGACTCACCCCTCAGGTTTTGTTGTCCAAGGGTCCACTGGTCGGAAGCGGTTGTCTGAACCCATTTCCCACCTGAGTGGCGGAATACCTGGGCACTCAGCTTAAAATTCTCCATCAGAGATTGCTCAAATTCAAATACCATGGTCTCCGGGCTGGCATTGATATAGCCATTCGCCTTGGGATCACCGATATCAGCTACTTTCAGGCCGGGATCAGCAATGTCGCGGCGGCTGTTTCCTTCGAAAACTTCATGTGCATGGTGGTAGAATTCCAATCTCAAATGGGGAAATGCCATGTGAAATTCGGACTGAATGGAAACGAGCAAACGGTCGCCGGTGATATGGAGGGTCGCGGTATTCATTGAGGGAAATACTTAGTGAAGCCAGATTTAACTTGCTTGACAAATATCACAGGAACAGGCAACGAAAAGGATGATGCCCTTCAGGGAGAATAATGACAATTATCAGTTTTAGCCAGGTGCTTGGCGTAGGTTCAACGGCTTGCGTTTAAATAGGGGCTTTGCACGAGTTGAAAGTCTTCTGTTTGGGCAGGTAGGGTGCATCAAGGAATACGGACAGATTTGAAAACAATATTCCGATTGGCTGCTTTTTTAAGATTACACTACCTTTGAGCAAACTAATGCCCTGATGTATCCATACCTGAGTGACCTCTTCAACGATCTGTTGGGAACTGATATACAGCTTCCCATGAAGACCTTTGGCTTTTTTCTGGCCCTGGCTTTCATCGCAGCCTACATTGCCTTGCGGTCAGATCTCAGGAGAAGGGAAGGGCTAGGGCAGTTCACGTTGCGGCCTGAAAGAATCCGAAAGCAAGGCCCGATGCACATCAGAGAGGTGGTGATCTTTGCCCTGGTTTGGGGATTGGTCGGCTACAAGCTCGGTTTGATGATCACCGATCCTGAGTTTTTCAATACTGAAACTGAAGCGGCCCTGCTGTCTGCAAAAGGGTTTTGGCTGACGGGATTGCTCGGGATCATCATTGCAGGAGGCTTTAAATACCGGGAATACAGCAAGCGCAAAGATTTAGAAGAGCAGTTTGAAGAAATCCAGGCCGGGCCTTCGCATTACCTGGGAATCATTGTGACCATCGCCTTTGTGGCCGGGGTGGGAGGGGCCAAGTTGGCCGCCATGCTCGAACCCGGCAGCAATTTCTGGAACGATCCGATTGGGGATTTGCTCAGCTTCAATGGACTCTCTTTCTACGGAGGACTCCTTTTGGCGGGATTTCTGATCATCCTTTACGTCCGGCGCAAAGGTTTCCATATTCTCACTGCAGTCGATGCCTTTGCCCCGGCACTCATCCTCGCCTATGCGGTTGGACGCATCGGTTGCCAACTCTCCGGAGACGGAGACTGGGGAATTGCCAATCCCGACCCACAACCAGAATGGTTGTCCTTCCTCCCTGAATGGACCTGGTCCTTCGACTACCCCCACAATGTCGCCCAGGATGGCGTACCCATACCCGGTTGTGAAGGCCCCTATTGCCGACGCCTCGATCCACCTGTCTGGCCAACCCCTATCTATGAAACCATCATGGGCCTGGGCATCTTTGGCCTCCTGTGGGGATTGCGCAAGAAACTTCCCTACGCAGGCATGGTCACCGCCATTTACCTCTTCCTGAATGGTTTGGAACGTTGGAGCATCGAAAAAATCCGGGTGAACGGAGACTATACCATCCTGGGGATCGAAACCACTCAGGCAGAATTCATTGGTGTATTGCTGATGCTGGGAGGGATCGGGATCATGGCCTATTCGCTAAAAGCCAAAATCGCTTTGAAAGGTCAGAGCAAGGCGAAAACATGAGGTGACCCTACTCATTAGATAGCTAATATATTATCTACTCATACAGTTCTGGATTATCCCAATGAATAGCCACGCAAGTGAATTCCAATGGCGTAAATTGCCTCATAAGCTCATGCTTGAAATTGCTTCCCGTGCGCGTGACTTGCGCAAACAAAGGAAGTTCTCCCAAGCAGAATTGGCAAAGCGGTCCGGCGTATCCCTTGGGAGTTTGAAGCGATTTGAAATGACGGGAAAAATTTCGCTGGAGTCCTTGCTGAAACTGGCTTATACATTGAACAGTACGGCTGCTTTCGAGCAGATATTCCCGGTCGATGATACACCTGAGACCCTGAACGATTTATTCAAATAGGGGAGAGGCCGGCGTTACCAGGACATCGCGTGAGCTGATCCATTCGGAATTGGGGAAGATTTAGTCGGTACACACTTCGATTTCCTTTGTCTATCTTTGCAACAGATGGATTCCAACAAAGAAGAAGGCCAGGAACCGGAGAACGAGACCAATGGAGCCAATGACGGTGAAGAAACGCTCTATGAGCACAAGAACCTCAAGGCTGATTCCGGGCAGCGGCCCATACGGATTGATGTATGGCTGACGAACCTGTTGGCTGGAAAATCCCGCAACAATATCAAGCAGGCGACCGAAGCCGGATGTGTACGGGTAAACGGGAAAGCGGTAAAAGTTTCTTACAAGGTTAAACCAGGGGATGAGGTGACCATCATGCTCCCGCATCCTCCCCCTCCCGAACTCGCGCCCGAAGACATCCCCATCAATATCACCTACGAAGATGCTGACGTCATCATTCTGAATAAGAATCCGGGAATGGTGGTGCATCCCGGGGTCAGCAATTGGACCGGGACCATGCTACACGCCTTGCTTTACCACCTCAACAAAGACATACTTGACCAACCCAAGGAGAACTGGAGTTATGCCAGCCTCGTCCACCGGATCGACAAGGACACCAGTGGTTTGCTGGTGATCCCCAAGCATGAATTTGCCAATAGCTTCATCGCCCGCCAGTTTTTCGAGCGGACAGTACAAAGGCTCTATACCGCGTTGGTATGGGGAGATGTGAAAGAGAACCAGGGAACTGTAACCGGTCATGTCGGGCGGCACCGGGTCCACCGCAAGCAATTCACGGTATATGAAGATGGCAGTGTAGGCAAGCATGCGGTCACCCACTACCGGGTACTGGAACGCTTTGGTTTTGCCACCCTGATCGAATGCAAACTGGAGACGGGCCGCACCCACCAAATCCGGGTTCACATGAAGCATATCGGGCATACCCTGTTGTCCGACTGGTTCTATGGTGGTCACCATATTCTGGTCCGGCCCAACCTGCCCAAGTTCGATGATTTTATGACCCATGTGATGCAGGCCATGCCCCGTCAAGGATTGCATGCCCGCACCCTTGGCTTTATCCATCCCGGTACCAGAGAATTTGTCGATTTCACTTCGGACCTGCCGGAGGATATGCAAAAAGCGATCGAGATGATGCGGCGGTACAGCCAGACTTATTCATAGGGACCCAAGTCGGATTTTTATTAAATTAGAAGCATGCGGTTACTCATTGGTTTGGTCGCTTTTTTGGCATGGTCGGGAGGCTCTGCTTATTGGTACGTCTGTAAGGTGAAAGGCCTGTGTTCGGAGGAAATACCAGCGACGGAATTGCTGGCTGATTCTGAACTCGCACCTGGCAAATCCGATAATTCTGATATTGTATTAGGGGATGAGGTCAGCCCGAAGAAAGATAAGCCTCATGAGAAAGTGTACTTTTACGATGATTGTCTCCCGGATCATGCGGTCGTCGTTGAGGAACTGTCACTTAGTGAGGAAGAACTTTTGGCTGAGGATGCAACACTCTCAGACAATAAAAATTCTTCAGCTCGAGAAGACAACAATGCCCAGTCTGCTTACCCGGAAAAGCACACCATTCTATTCGCTTATGCAAAGCCGCTGATCGCAAACAAGGCCAAGGCCGACAAATACATGGAGGAGGTAGCAGCTTTTCTACTTGGAAATCCCAAGGCGAAGGTGAAAGTGGTGGGTTATACCGACGATACCGCAGCAAAGTATAAGAACAAAGAATTGGGGATGAAGCGGGCGGAAGCAATTGCCACCCTTTTGGAGGGGCATGGAGTTCCGAGGGCGAAAATGATTTTAGAATCCTTGGGAGAGGCAAACCCCGTTGCTACCAATGAAACACCGGCTGGTCGCAAATTGAACCGCCGGGTCGAGATCACCGTTCAATCCAACGAATAATCAATCAAAAGCATGTTTTCTGACCTGAATCCTCTTGGCCGTGACACCGCCATTCTCGAAATCCTGATCATGCTGTTGGGAGCATTCCTGATAGGATTTTTGACGGCCTGGCTAATTCGGAAGGCCGCGGAGAAGAAGGAGCAAAGCGCTGTGGCCAAGTCTGTGTCTAAGTCCCCACCAAGTGCCGATGCCAAATCTACGTCTGCGGTCAAGCCTGCTTCCAAGTCAGGAACAGGCACGGAGGTCAAGCCTGCTTCCAAGTCCGGAACAGGCACGGAGGCCAAGCCTGCTTCCAAGCCCCCAGTGAACTCACCATCTACCCCCGAATGGGAGAAGGAAAAAGCCGCTCTTCTGGAAAGAGTAAAAGGCCTCGAGAAGGAGGTCAGTGACAACCGTTCTGAGATTGGTCGGGCTTCGGGATTCAGGGCTGAGATCAAAGAGCTGAAAACAGAATTGGAAGAGTTGAGGAAAGGAGCGAAGGCCAAAGATTTAGGTGAAGAGGGCAAACAGGAGGCCAAACAGAAAGTCGAACAGGAAGATGCCGCCAAGGCCAATCGGGAAGTGATCCGCATGCGGGCCATGCTTGCCACTCAGGAAGCGGCGGTGCGCCATGCGGACCACCGGACCAAGCAACTGGAAAAAGAAAACCAAGCGGCGGTCAAGGAAAGGGACAGTGCCCTGGAACAGTTGGATGACCTGCAATTCAAAATGGACCAACTGCAGCGGCAGGTGGAAACGATGCGGAACAATACTTCGAAGTTGGACAACAGCAATTCGGCCAGAAGCAGACAAGAGGGGGGAAACACCAACCTGGAACCGATCACAAGCCTGAAAGGATTGGGGGGCCGCTCAGCGGAATTCATGGAGAAATTGGGTATCAATACCATGGAACGGCTGGCCGAGGTGGATAAAAATACAGTTCAGTACATTGCCCGAAACCTCGAAAAGCCAGTCGAAGCAGTTCAGCAATGGGTGGATTTGGCACAGGAGAAAAGAGATTTGCAGAGCTAGGACCAAACCCCTGAACCGGTCAATCCAAAGCCTCTACCCGCAGCACCAGTTTGACCCTGATCGGAGGACCATCGAAGGCTGCCTTTCCTTCCCTGTAAGTTACCGGGCTCATCCATAAATCCATCTGAGCTGTGTACTCAGGAAACTGCATGGTTCCCTCCATAGGGTGGTATTCAGTAATGGTAGCTTTACCTTTTACAGTAGCGTAGTCAATTTGCTCATATCCCTGCCGTGCCCGTTCGGGGTCACGGTTGTCGGATACGGTGACAAAAAATTCCCCAGGTGCCATTTCTAAGGTTTTGGCACCGATGTCTTCCGGAGTGGTAACCGCGAGGCGCTCTCCTTCGGCCACATAAGGCAAGTGAAACTGGAGGGACCAGGGATAGCTTCTGAAAAGGTCAATCGTTCCGCGGATGGGGCCGATGCAACGGAAATATTTCGCATTTCCCATACTGTATTCATCCACGACGAAGCAAACGTCATCAAAAGGGAGTACCTCAGTATCAAAAGAGGTGACATAAAATACATTGCAATATGCACCCCCCGGCTTATTGGAGTTGAGAGAATCTTCACCCGGAGTCGTGATCACCTGTCCCATGGAGAGTTGACAGCAAGAGAGAGCCAGGAGGGAAAAAAGGAACAGTTTTCGTAGCACCATTGGTCGTAAATAATTAATTCTCGGCGATACGAATATAGGAATTTTGAATTTGTCTTAACTTTGCCGGGAATTTCATTTACAACAATTACTGAACCGTGGAAACCAGACAACTCAACGACCAGGAAATCCAGCGTCGTAAAGAAGTGGAAGAATTGCGGAATATGGGTATCGAACCCTATCCTGCAGCTCAGTATGAGGTGACTGCTAATGCAGCGGATATCCTTGCTAGTTACACCGATGAGCAGGCTGAAGCATACAAACAGGTATCTTTGGCAGGAAGGCTTGTCGTGAAACGGGTCATGGGTAAGGCTTCCTTCGGTGTACTTCAGGACAGCACCGGAACAATGCAGCTCTACTTCAACCGGGATGTTATCTGTCCCGAAGAAGATAAGACACATTACAACACCGTCTTTAAGAAGCTCACTTCCCTCGGGGACATCATCGGGGTCAAAGGAGATGTATTCACCACCAAAACCGGAGAGGTCACCCTTTCTGTGAGTGAATTTACCATTCTGACCAAAACCCTGCGCCCCATTGCTTTCCGGAAGACAGAAGAGGACGGGACATTGCATGATACATTTACCGATACTGAAGCCCGGTACCGCATGCGTTACCTGGACCTGATCGTCCATCCGGAAATTCGGGAGACCTTCCGCAAGCGGACCCTTTTGGTGAAGTCGATGCGGGATTTTCTCGACGAGAGAGGCTATTTGGAGGTAGAAACCCCCATCCTTCAGCCTTTGTATGGTGGTGCTGCGGCGCGTCCCTTCAAGACCCACCACAATACCCTGGACATGACCCTCTACCTGCGGATCGCCAATGAGCTGTACCTCAAGCGGCTGATCGTTGGTGGATTTGACGGGGTTTACGAATTTTCCAAGGATTTTCGGAACGAGGGCATGTCCCGCTTTCACAATCCTGAATTTACCCAGATCGAGCTCTATGTCGCCTACAAGGACTATGAGTGGATGATGAACCTGGTGGAGGAAATGCTGGAAAAAGTAGCCATCGATGTCACCGGGGGAACTTTGGTTCAAGTCGGTGAGCACCAGATCAACTTCCAGCGTCCATGGAAACGCTACACCATGTTTGGGGCCATCCAGGAATACACCGGGATTGACATCTCCGAAATGGACGAGAATGGCTTGCGCGAAGCAGCCGGCCAACTGGGAATCGAAGTGGACGAGTCGATGGGCAAGGGCAAACTGATCGACGAAATTTTTGGTGAAACGGTGGAAGGAAAACTGATCCAACCGACCTTTATCACCGATTATCCGGTCGAGTTGAGTCCATTGGCCAAGAAGCACCGCAGCAAGGAAGGCATTGTTGAGCGATTTGAAGCAGTGGTCAATGGGAAAGAAATTCTGAATTCCTTTTCCGAATTGAACGACCCGATCGACCAGCGCGAGCGCTTTGAAGAGCAACTGGAATTGGGCAAACGCGGGGATGAAGAAGCCATGGTCCTGGACGAAGACTTCCTCCGCGCTCTGGAGTTCGGCATGCCCCCGACGGCCGGCCTTGGGATTGGAATTGACCGTTTGTCGATGATCATGACCAACTCTCAGAGCATTCAGGACGTCCTCTTCTTCCCTCAAATGAAACCTGAGAAGGTCGAGCAAATCTCCAGCGACGGTGATTTCATCGCCTCAGGGGTTGCGGAAGAATGGGTAAGCGTACTGCGCAAGCTCGGAATTCATACGGTGGATGCCCTCAAGGAGGCGAACATCAATAAACTATTCAACGATCTCTGTGGCTACAACAAGAAGAACAAGTTGGGATTGAAGAACCCCAGCAAGGATTCTGTGGAAGCCTGGGTGAATTAAGCGGTTGACAGAAAATACAGGAGACGAGGCTGTCTCTTATGAGGCAGCCTCTGATTTTTACCTGTTCACCCTTTATTTCATGTTTTCCGTTGGAATGGTTCAGATATTTATTTTATTTGATATCGTTACATAACCTTACTATTTTATTCTTTATCCTGCATAAAGGAAACGCCAATACAATTACGGATGATGCCCGAAGAAGGACTTAACCCTGAGCACAACGAGCAAGAGACTCAGAATCAAACGAATCAGGAGGTTTCTTCGGTCGACGAAGGCCAGGAAGAGGTAACTGCCGAATCCACGCCTGGAGCTGAAATTCATAACGAATCAGCACCTGCCGAAGAATCAAGCACTCCCGAAGTTAAAGATTCTCCTGTCGAAGAGGAGGCCGTTGCTACCGAAGTAGCCCACGTGACTCCTGAGGAACCAGTCGAGGAAACTGAATCAGCCGCACCGGAAAAAGAACCGGTAGTGGAGGTTGAACCCATTGAAGCCACTAGCAATGAAAGCGAGCCTCAGGTTGAGGCTCCTCCCCAGGTGGAAACCGAGGAAGCTTCAGGGGATGCAGAGGATTCAGAGGGTGAAGCTGAGGGAGTTAAATTTCCTGGTGAAGAACCTGCCGGTGATGAAGAAGCCATTTCTTTTCTGGAGGAGATCATCGGTGATGCTGATAATTTCGAAAGTGTGGTTGACAAAGCCACTCCACATGAACTGGCATTGCTCCTGGAGAGAATCTCAGAGCGTGGAGATATCAGCGAATTCATCAGCAAGGTTGGACTGATCAAGGGCAGCTTTGACCAGAAGACGGATGAGGAGAGCATGGAAAAAGGGCTGTTAGAGAAGTTCTCGACAGCTCTGGCACGGTTCAATAAGAAGCGTACCAACTACTATGCCGACCGTGACGCAGAAAAAGGAGAAAATTCTACCAAGAAGTACGCCTTGCTTGAGCAGTTGAAAGTCATTGTTCAGGAAGAGCAAGTGACCAAGATCCAGGAAGTCCGGGAGATCCAGAAAGAATGGAGAGAGATCGGTTGGGTATTGCAAAAAGATGTTCAGCCACTCAAGGAAACCTACAAGCAATACCTGGACATCTACTACAACCTACGTAGCAAATACCAGGAACTGCTCGAGTTGGACCGGGAATACAACCTGAAAAACAAAGAGGAGATTATCCAAAAGATAGAGGCCCTGATTCCCGGAGAAGAAGGGACCCGCGAGTTGTGGAAAGAGCGGAGCGCAGCGGTAAAAGAACTTCAGGTCGAATGGCGTTCTACCGGCCATGTTCCCAAAGAGAAAGTTGAAGAGATCAACTCATCTTTCCGCAATGTATTGGACCGCTTCTATGAAATGCGTTCCGGATACTATGAGATTCAGGATGCACAGAAGGGGGAAAATGCTGAGAAGAAGCAGGCCCTGCTGGAGCAGTTGAAAGTCTATACCGGTTTCAAATCGGACCGGGCCAAGGACTGGAACGAGGCCACCCAGGGGGTGCTGGAAATCCAGGCCAAATGGAAGGAAATCGGACCGGGCCCCATCGAATTGAACAAAGAGCTTTGGAAGGAATACCGTGCCTTGTGCGATACATTCTTCGCTGGCAAAGGTGAATTCTTCAAGGAATTTGACAACGTTCGCTCTGAGAACCTTGCCCGCAAGACGGAGATTTGTGAGAAGGCAGAGGCATTGAAAGAAAGCGAAGACTTCAGAGAAACCGCACAGGTTCTGAAGGAATTGCAAAAAGAATGGAAGACGATTGGCCCCGTGCACGATCGGCATTCCAATAAGATCTGGAAGCGATTCCGCCGGGCTTGTGACCATTTCTTTGACCGCAGGTCGAAGGCCCTGGACAGCGAAAAGTCCGAATACTCTGAAAATCTTGAGAAGAAGGAAAAGCTCATCGAAGAATTGCGTGCTTTGGCAGCGTCGGAAGATGCAGCCGCCCGTCAGGATGAGTTCAACGATATTCAAACCCGCTGGAAAGACACCGGTCATGTTCCCTTCCGTGTGAAGGACAAGGTCAACAATGCCTTTAAGGAGGCCATTGGTCAATTCTTTGACAAGACCCGGGGTCGTGGTGGCCGCGGTGGTGGAGGCGGGGGCCGTGTCGCAGGAGGAGGCGGAGGCCGTGGACGTTCAGGAGGATATGGACGGGATACCTACGGTAACATTCCTGAAGGAGATGTTCGTGAAGACCGGATCGAGAGCGAGATCAGAAAGCTCCAGGCCAGGGTCAGAATCATCCAGGAGAAGGTCGACCAGTACGAATTGAATATCCAATACATTTCCAAAGGAAAGAGCGGAGATTCACTTCGGAAGCAGATTCAAGGCCAGATCGACAGCGAAAAGGCCCGGATCAAGGAGATGAAGGCGAAAATAAAGGAACTTCGGAAGAAGCGGGACAATCCCGAGCCGGAGGTTGAGGAGGTCGCTGAAGCTCCCGCTGCGGAGGCGGTCGCTGAAGCTCCTGCTGCGGAGGCAGTCGCTGAAGCTCCTGCTGCTGAGCCAGTCGCTGAAGCTCCAAAGGAGAAGCCAGTCGCTGAAGCTCCCGCTGCTGAACCAGTCGCTGAAGCTCCCGCTGCTGAACCAGTCGCTGAAGCTCCCGCTACAGAGCCAGTTGCTAAAGCTCCCGCGGACGAAGAAGAATAAGAACAAATTGACTTTCCCATAAGTCAATGGATCATAAGTGAGGCTGTTTGATGGGTGGTTGTTTTATACAGCCCGAATCAGACAGCCTCTTTTTATTTTAACCAATCGGGATCAGGACAGAATCTGGATGCTTTGCTATGCTCAGCAGTCCATTCTCACTCGATGATTAAGTAGAGCAGCCCACAGATTCCAGCTCCAGAGATCAAAGACCAGGAAATCCAGTCCTTGAATTCATTTTTCTTATGAAGCAGGAAGGCCAGGTGAAGGAAGAAGTGAATGATCAGGAAAATACTGAAGCCGACTCTAAATGAGGGCCTTTCAAAATAGGTTGGGAGTAGGAGAAAGTAAAAAAGTGGGATGTGCAAAAATAGGAAGACAATCATACCAGCCCTGTCATTCAAGAAACTGGTCGCAGGGAATATTCTCCATTCATGGCACCTTATGGCGTCGAGTTCATGCATTAAGATAAGCGCCACTCCGAGTACGAACAGATCAATGGTCATAGCTTATGGATTTGTCCCCAACTTATACAGTCCTCATTTCTGGTTTTAGACGGGACCGTTTAATGAGTAAGGGATTTTGGGGTCTTTCGCTGGAATGACTGTGGATGGGGGGCGATTCCCTGTCAATTTACATATCGGGGAAGACTATAAGAGAAATGCGAGCAACACTTCACCTACATCCTCCAAGATGTCAATTAGCACATCTTCACCAGCGTCAAGAAGTACTTTTTCCGCTGCTTCTTCAGTTCCCGAGACCAATTTGTAGGTCTTTTCAAATAGTTCTTTCATGATTTCTTCTGATGAATTATCGGAATCAGGAAAATGCTTCTTCATATCTGTCGCTTTTTCTAGTTCCTTTAAGTCTTTAGCAAAGTCTTTTACTTTTCTAGTAGCTCGTAATTCAATTGCCTTTGCCGCCTGCCCAACAGGATTACCACCATCGCCACGAAACTGACCACCATCATCACTAACATGTGCGCCCCCAACGGACTCTATTTTATATTCCTTACCATCTATTGAAAAGAGCCATGTAAAAGATATTTGTACATAACCGTCTGATTGACCAACTACTTTGGTAATTCCGCTTATAAATAATGTTTTCATAATAATTTTGTTAATTTTTACAGAGGCTAATCTCACAATAAATCAAAAAGAGTTTATTCACATATTCCAAGGAAAGTAAACACTTTTGTAAATAATGGCTCCACTTATGGCTTGGCTTTTAGAATGCTGAGGGGTAAGGACTATTAAAGGTAAGGTTTCGAAACGGAGGCCTCAGTCTTACCAAAAGAAGGAATTCCGTATATATAGTGTGTCCCTATTTCTGAGAGTATTGCGAGCCTAATACCTCTGAGAAAGCATTTGAACGTCTAGATGCTTCGTAGCCATCTTGGCCTAAAAAGTTATAGTTGGTTTGCCGGAATCCCCTATTTTAGCTAAACAAACATCATATATCTGAAAGTAGAACGCTATCGTATATCGTTTTTTTTTTCAGACTTCTTGCGCTTGCTCCCCAACTCCTAGATGCTCAGGCTGGAAGTGTCGTCGGATATGTCCGGGATGCGGAGACGAGCGAGCCGCTGGAAGGGGCCTTTGTCTCTTCTCCGGAAATTGAAAAGGGAAGCTATACCAACGAAGAAGGCTTATTTGTTCTAGAATTCGAAAATACAAAGCCAGTTGAGGTTGTTGTCAAATACTTGGGATACAAAACGGAGATCTTCATCGGAAAGCCAGGAAACAGCAAACCTTTGGAAATCTGGCTAACCCCCGATCCGATCACTTTAGAAACCACAGTCATCACAGACAATGCCCTGAGGCGTATCCATCCTGACCCCACCCTTTATATCAAGGATTATGCGTTTTTGGGTGACCATTACCTTATGGTGGTGCTGGACCCTGACCTTCGTCGCAACAAGCTGGTATTGTTGGACAATGAGTTGAATACGGTGGAGGAGCATTTTGGCTTGGGGGAAGAACCCCTTTCGCTGTTTACCGATTGCATGGGAGGCAAACATTACCTTTCCAGAAATTGGGCTTATCAGATTGATTGGGTGGATGGAGAGTTGATCCTGCAGAAGAGTAGCATGGCAGACTTCGAGCGGGTAATGGTCCCCTGTCGCGCCCGGATTGATGACATCTACTATTTTGAAGACCGGATGAGCCGGTTTACCACCGGGTACTATTTCGTCGAGCAATGGAAGGGAGTAAAAATAGGCTTTTACCTGACCATGGACTCCGTTGCGGTGCGCACTATGGAAGATGAATCTACCATTAAGGAACGGATGGCCACTCCTATTTTTCAGAGTGCGTTTCATGAAGCATTGGATGCCCGCTACCTTGAAGCCATCCAATGCCCGGAATCCTACGCTCCCCTGTTCGAGATTGACAATACGGTGACCATTTTTGACCACAACCAGTCTCGAATTCTTCAGTTTGGCAACTATGGAGAGATCACTTCAGAGACTGAAATCTTGTATCACAAGGAGCGATTCTGGGAACGGCTGATCCTGGTTGATGAGGAAAAGAAGCGGGCTTTTACGGTATACAATCAATTGGGCCAAATTACGGTTGGGGAAATCAATATGGTGGATGGGAGCATTTCAAGGCAATGGGAACTCCCCAAGAAATTTATCTCCAAGATTCAGGTGAATGGGAGCGAGATTTTCTTCCTGTACAAGGACAATATCTATGATCCAGTGAACCGGTTGTACGCTTTCAATATGGATTGGGAATAATTTCTCCAGGCATTCAGCTGCTGGAGCTTTGCATTATTTTCATATTTCTCTGCATTTGTTGATTTTTCCTGTACTTTTTGATTTTTCTGCATTTTTCTGATTTTTCCTGCAATCCGTCCACCCCCAAACACGAAAATGCAGGAAATACAGAAATCGCTGCAATTCTATTTTTTACTGCAAAGCATCCTTCCCTTATTGCAGGCGTACTTAACCGGAAATACTTGCATAAGCACTGCGCCAACAGCCAAGGGGAGAAGCGTTCTCCTGTCTACAAGCCCTCAATCGATTGCCGGAGGATTCTCCCCGGCTCGGGGAATTGGCGTGCCCGGAGGATTCTCCCCGGCTCGGGGAATTGGCGTGCTCGGAGATATCTCCGAAGATCTGGCTTGAGCCCTTTGAGCGTTGCTATTGAGAGTGTTTATCTGGTAGATAGCTGGACAAAACCTAAAGAAGTTGTGAATGGGAGTTGTGAAGACAACCGCTGGTTTGCGTTCCGTAAAACTTCCCGACTTAAGGAGGTAGGGGGGAAGGGTAAAAGGGGATTTACTACCGGGGATTTCTGCCGCATCACCGGAGATGGATACACGGATATTTATCCCTTCCTCCGTGCGGGGCCGGGCCCTTGGTATGAAGGGTTCTATCCTGAGCAGAAGAAGTTCTTAGGTGCTGTTAACAGGGGGTTGGGGGACTCAATCCGCATATTTTGGGCCGCTTCCGGGGAGGCAAAAAGTCCTGAATCTACGGGTTTGGGGATGCGACCGTGCGGGTCTGGACCCTCGGCTCTACGGGTCTGAACCTGCGACTCTGCGGGTCTGGACCCGCGAATCTACGGGTCTGAACCCGCGAATCTGCGGGTCTGAACCCGCGAATCTACGGGTCTGAACCCGCGACTCTACGGGTCCGAACCCGCGACTCTACGGGTCTGTACCCGCGA
>CAYGRE010000016.1:0-78782 GCA_964352215.1 uncultured Bacteroidia bacterium | reverse complement strand
GATCTACACGACTTTGTCTCCCTGCTCCATGTGTACCGGAGCCATCCTGCTCTACAAGATTCCGAAGGTGATCATTGGTGAGAACAAGACCTTTATGGGGGAGGAAGCATTGCTGAAAGGTAGAGGGGTTTCGGTCGAAGTTGTCGATGATGCGGAATGCATTGATATGATGGAGCAGTTTATCGCCAACAAACCGAACCTCTGGAATGAGGACATCGGGGAATAGGGTTGAGGTAATTAATGATTTTCAAATACCCAATTCTGGTATCTAAGTTTCCTCATTGTATAGAAATCGATACCTTATCATTCCAATTGAAGCATCATGCATTCGACGAATTATTTTGACACCTTCATTGAAATCGCAGAGGATTCGCCGGTAGCCGAGGCCGAAGTTCCTCCGGTAAAAGGAGATAAAAGGTCGGTGGCCAATCTCCAATTCGAGATGCTTTATGACAATCCCTACCGATACACATCCGACGAGGTGATCTTCGGGGTATTTGCGATGCGCAAAGGGTTCACTTTGAATGAAATGGAGGAACAGCGGAAGGCTTTCTTCTCCAAAGGGCAAGCTTGCTTCAGGGCTTCACCCCTGACGAAAAGATATGGTTGGGGCATTCACAGTGATTCAGAGGGCAAGGTGGCCTTGTTCGCGGCAGGTTCGGAGGAGTATGAGCAGTTTGTTAAGGATGGCTCGATGAAGAAGGTCAAAGCGATGCGGTCCAGCAGGGCAAAGTAAGGTGGTTTAGTGATAAAGACTTTTCAGGAAACGAGGCTTTTTCCTCCTCTTCTGATAGCAATGGCCCCCACACAGAGTATCACTAAGGCCAGTAAGATGAATCCCCATTGAGATACAGTTGGTACAAGGAGGGCATCAGGACAGGAAGTCGGCACCCACGAGGTAATGGAGTCCATATTGACCATGGTCCCATTGTTTCCAGCAATTGTCAGGTCAGCTACGGTTGAATTTCCAGGACCGTCATCCAGTGGCCAGTAGCCTACAAGTCCCGGTTCGTTCCCTGAAAGGGAGGTATGCATGGTAGATTGAATTTGTGAGGCTGTACGTGCAATATTCCACATCCTAGCTTCTTCAATAGTTCCATCGTGCGGAAATGCAGTCGTATTCGCATACCTTACGCCTAGTCTCACCGGAATGCTATCGGTCAAAACCTTGGTGGTGGTGTTGGTACCTGCAAGTAACCCGTCAATATAGATGGAAATGGTTGTGCCGCTTTTTACGCCTGCAACATGGTAACATTGATTGGTATTTAGAACCTGAGAGGCACATCCATCTAAACCACATATTGAGGCACCGTCACCGATAAAAAAAAAGATCCGACCATTGGGTTCAGGAATCAATCCCCAGCCGACTGTTCCACACACTCCTCCATTCCAGGCCTGGAAAATACCCCCATCAATACTCAGGTCATCAAAATTAACCCGTGCCTCTACTGTAAAATCATTGGCCCCAAAATTGTAAGCAGAGTTAGGTGAGATCTCTACATATTCGTTGGTGCCAAGGAATTCTAACGCGCTGGTTTGTGCTGACGTTTTGCCCAATGCAAATACAAGGGCTAAGCAGAAAAATAGCTTCTGTATCATAGTGGATTGATTTAATTGGTATAGGATAACAATTAAAGGATTTTAGGATGTTATTCCTAGTGGTTTACGGCTGTTATATACCTTTTGGAGACCCTAAATCAGGTTCTTTCCGGCAACAAGGCTACAACTGATAGACGTTTTATGCCTTTCATTTACCAATCAATCAAGGGATTCCTTAATTTACAGCATGGCCAAACTCTATTCCGAAATCCCAGCTCCATTACAAGAATTCATCTCCCACCAAAAAGTCTTCTTTGTTGGCACCGCTGCGAAGGATGGCCGGATCAATATCTCGCCCAAGGGAATGGACTCCCTGCGGGTGGTCAATGAAAACAAGGTAATTTGGTTGAATGTGACCGGCAGTGGCAATGAAACGGCGGCCCATCTTTTGAAATTGCCTCGTATGACCATCATGTTCTGCTCCTTCGACACCGATCCGATGATCCTGCGTCTCTATGGCACTGCGAAGATTTTCCATCCCCGGGACGAGGAGTTCACTGTGTATGCCAAGTTGCTCCCCGACCTTCCGGGGGCGCGGCAGATCATCGAAATGGATGTCGATTTGGTACAGACCTCATGTGGCTATGCTGTTCCATTTATGGAATTCAAAGAGGAGAGGGGCCAGTTGAGGAAATGGGCCGACAAGAAAGATGAGGAGCAGATGAAGGACTACTGGGAACAAAAGAATTCCAAAAGTATTGATGGCTTTGAGACGGGAATACATTGAGTGTAATACCTGCTTCATTGACCGATCAGTATTTCTGGATTCACACCTATCTGTAGGGTCTTACCTATCTGGATTCACCCCTGTCTTTTGAGTCGTACCTATTTGGATTCACCCCTGTCTATGAAGTCCTACATATCCGGATTCTGCCACTGGAAAGAAACAAGCCGTGAAGGCTGGGTGCCAATCTTCCAGGTGGACGGATCGACGGAGGTGACCGTAATAATCAAATCTTCTTCTCCGGAATCCTGGGACCAACGGACCGCATCGCTTGGGATGGAATAGGTCCCTGAAGTTCTGATCCGGTCCTGAAAGAAGGGCTTTCTTTTCTGAACGGTTTCTTTCACGCTCAGTTTGGGGTCCTTCTTGTAAATCTGAACAATGCAGTAGTCTGAGATGGGGAAGGAAGGAGCTACTTGAAGTTCCAATTCTTCTGCAGCGACGGTATTGCCCCACAAGGGATAGATGATCTGGGGGGGAAGGATCTGAGCTGGAATTTCCATCCATTCACAGTCTTCATTGCTGAGTTGGTTTCCTTCACCGTCCACCACCGCTGCACAAATAAAACATCTTTTGTTTGGCTTTAATTTGCCGTTGCGGCGGATCAGTTTTCCCAGATTTTGATAATTCTCTACCCTCAGGTCGTTCCACAAGGAAGCAATAGGGGTACGGTTCATGCTTTGCTCTCCGGGACCAATCTTTGAAAAATTAACCCGCTCCATATCCGTGGAAAGTAGCAATTCCCCTTCGTGGAAAACTGAGAATACCACCGTGCCCTGGATGGATTTCTCCAAAGAATTGTTAACGATCAGCGCCGATGCTTCGTTGACCTCCGCCCAATCATTGGGCCTCGCGCTCTGGTACGATGACAATTGGAATTCCAGGGAAAGCGGTTGGGCTTTGAGAGGGATTCCGAAGGAGAGCAACATACAGAAACCAAATAGCAAGGCATTTAATTGGGAGCGGGAAGGGAGCATAAGTCGGAGATTTACTGGTCTTGGACCTTTTGAGGTCATTTTAGTGAGTCGGATCTTCATTAGAAGTAAAAATTTACGGAACAATTTGTTCCTGAACAGCCCCTGTGAGGTCAAAGATCAATTTTTAATCAATTACCCGTTAGGTTCTATCCCTTAAGTAATCAAATCTTTAGCTATTCCGTGGAAAAAAGAAGGAGACTGTCGGGAATCAAACCTATAAAGGTTGGTAGCTGTCTGGGGGCCGTGGTTTCTCAAGAAATGGAAAGTTTAATCGGGCACCTTGAAGAATGGCTTGCCATGGGTCAGTTTGATGAGGCGTCGGGTGACAAAGGGCAGGTAGCGGAGGCTTCCAATCGCCAATTCAGTGGGGCCTGTCTTGCCAAAAAGTCCCTGGAGACGGGTGCCAGCTTTGATTCTGGTTTGGAACTTTCCCTTCCAGAGTTGGGTATAAGTCGCTTCCAGTTGTGCACGGTCCATTTCCCCGCGTAGAAATTTCGCGGCCAAGCCACTCAGTAGCCAGGCAGCGTGAAAGCTCATACTCATTCCGTTTCCGGCCAGGGGGGCAATGCTGCCAGCTGCATCTCCAACCATCAACAGATGATTTTCCACCACTGACTTTGCCTGGAAATTGACATTGGACACGGTCACCGGCTCGGTAAATAACCGCTCGGATTTTTCCAACCGTTCTGCAAGCCGTGGGTTTTGCTTGAGGACTTTCTCTTCCAATTCCGGGATAGAGTTGCCATGCTTGCGGAGACTTGCAGCGGTGGTCAGGTAGCAGAGACAGTATTTTCCATCTTCTATCATGGACATCCCGCAATATCCATCCTTGAAGTTCATCAGTTCGATCAGGTCAGGTGGAAAATCAGGGTGGCGTACATGGTATTTGACCCCCACATAGTTGTTGCTGGCCTTGGGTTTCTTCCGGGCAAACTCGCGGTCCAGTTTTACATCCAGATTGGATTTTTTCCCGAAAGCACAAGCGGCCAGGCGGGAGGTAAACTCCCCTTTTCGGCTCTTGATTTCAAATCTACCTTCTCCTTCATCTATATACTTGATTTGATCGACGCGTCCGCCTTCATAAAGGTCTACACCTTCGGCAACTGCAATTTGGGCCAGTTGATGGTCGAGGTGGTAGCGGGAAATTCCAAACCCTCCTAGTGGCAGGTTGGCCTTCAGGACCCGCCCCTTGATCGAACTGATGGCCAGCCGGTGAATCTGTGGGCTATCACTCAGGTCAACTCCGAGGTGCTGGACGAGATCGAGGCTTTCGTTGGAGATGTATTCCCCGCAGACCCTGTGAAAGGGGTAGGTTTCTTTCTCAAAGAGGGCCACCCGCCAACCCTGGCGTACCATGAGGATGCTCAGGCTCAATCCGCCGAGACCTCCCCCGACAATGGCGATATCGTAATCGAGTTTACTCATGTGGGACGATGATCAGGTAACGAAAAGCCCATTTCCAGCGCATGTAGTAGGTTTTGATCCCTGCTTTCTCCAGCAATTCCCGAAGTTCACTTTTTTTAAATCCCCGCAGGACGGAGAGGGGGGCATCGTGCTTGACCAATTTGCTGCCTCTCAGGAGACGGGTAATGGCCCAGATGCTGTAATAGGCGAGTGGGTGCCTCTGGAGGTCGTTGATGATCAGGGTTTTCTTCTCTTCGCGGCAAAAGCGAAATAGTTCAATCAACTCTTGGTTGGTCAGGTGGTGGCAGAAGAGGGCGGCATGCACATGGGTAATCTCAGGGTCGTTGTGAATTGCCTCTTTGTAATCAGCCTCAACAAAACTGATGGTGTCGAATTTGGCGGAGGCATTCCGGGCATAATCGATACAATCAGATTTGAGGTCTATGCCGACGAATTTAGCTTGGAACCCCTTTTGGTCGGCATAGTTGGCCATGGCCCGCAAAGCATCTCCACCTCCGCAGCCGATGTCAGCGACTTTGAATTTCGGGGTATTCCCGGCCCTGCTCTTCAGCACATGTTTGAAGCCGGCCAGGGTAATCTGTAAGCCTCCCAACCAGGTATTGACAAGTTCCAATTCTCTGAGATTTTGGAACAGCAGTTCCCGGGGGATATCCTCCTCGTCCAAAAGTTCTTTCCGGTTGGATCGCTGCTTAAACATGCTTGAGCAATATACTTTCGAAGGTGAGTCCAGGCCCAAAGGCGGAGGCAAATACGTGTTGCCGGTCACTGGGATGGTCCATGATCTCTTTCAAGACATAGAGGATGGTGGCGGAGGACATATTGCCGTGCTTGCGCAGGACGTCTTCGCTGACGGCCACTTCTGCGGCTGACAGGTTCAGAGCTTCCCTGATTTTTCCTATGATTTGTGCTCCTCCGGGGTGGAAGGCCCATTGGATTTGGTCCAGAGATAAGTTTTCTTTTTCCAGAGCTCTTAAAATGTATGCTCTGATTTCTTCACTGATCAGGAGAGGGATGTAGCTGCTCAAGCGGATCAGGAAGCCACGTTCAGCCGGGGCCCAGGTCATGTCGGTTTCACCCTTCGGATGGACTTCGACAAAATGTTGCCCCAGTTCCAGGGCTTTTCCTGTGCCGGATTTCCGAGTTGCAGCTCCTTCGACTCCTTCAGCTACTTCGGGTCCTTCAATCAGGCAGGCGGCACAGCCATCGGAAAAGATCGCATTTGCAGTGAGGGTGTCCCGGTCGGTATCCTTCTGCAAATGCAGGGTGCACAGTTCCACGCTCACCAGCAAAACCCGCGCTTTGGGATTGCTATGGCAAATAAGGTTGGCCAGGTGCAGGGCTGGAACCGAGGCATAGCAACCCACAAAATTCATGGGATGACGCTCCACCGAAGGGGAGAGGTTCAATTCCTTGATCAATTGGAATTCGAGTCCGGGAGCGAACAGCCCGGTACAACTAACGGCGATGACATTGGTGATCTCTTCGGGTTTGCAAAACCCTTCCATGACCTTGATTGACGCTGAGGCTGCCAGCCGGATGGCTTCTTTCTGGAAAATACCGAGGCGCTGGGTGAGTCCGGGAGTTCCGTTCTCAGCGAAGAGGAGGGGAGCCGGACAGTCGTGCGCGAAGTCAGGCAAAACAGATGATCTCTGGTCGATCTTACTCCGGCTGTACAATACCTTGAGTTGCCTGTCCAGGGTGGCTTCTCTGCCATGGAAATTCTGCATGAATTCGAGGATCTCCGATTGGGGAAAAACGAATTCCGGAGTTTGCGTGGCTATGTTGACGATGCGTCCGTTCATGCGAAGCTGTTGAGGAGGATCAGGGTGAAAAAGGCAATGTTCATGCAGATGGATGCGATAAGATTCATCCTCATGGTATTCTTAAAATTTGCTGCGTCCGGGTTTTTCCAGACCTGAAGCATCCACCAATTGAAATAGATCAGGCAGGGAGCCAGCATGCCGGCAAAGATGTAAAAGTAGTTCAATTGTTCGTAGTGAAAGAATTCTATGAAGATGAAGACGAAAGCAATCAGGAACATAAGCATAGAAAATACGAATGTTCCCCGGTAGCCCAGCATTATTGAAATGGTTCGGTCACCGGCAGCGAGGTCTTCTTCGTGTTGGTAAACCTGGGTGAGGGGATAGACCCCTGCAATCAGGAAGGAACTGGCGATGAGCATGGGCCAGTGGTTGGCCAGCTCCTGCCAGCTGTCATTGCTGACCCCTAAGTAGGTCATAGCGAAAGTAGCGGCTCCCTGGAAAACCATAACAGTGAGGAAACCGATGATGGGCATCCCTTTGAGCCTCAACTGAGGGCTGCTGTAAGCGCGGGAGGCCAGCATATAACCCAGGATGAGCAGGAAGGCTTGCCAGTCTATGAACAAGGCGAGGGCAAGTCCTGTGATGTCAAATACAAGTGCAGCCCAGAACAGGTTCCGGCTTGGTTTGGGAGGCTTTTCCAGACCACCAATGGGACCTTCATCCTGGTCGATATAGCTGTTGTACCCGTTGCTGGCAGGATATATAAACAGGTGGAGGGCAATGAAGATCCCGATAAACGACCAGAGCTCCACCGATTCCACCCGGCTGACCGCCAAAAGGAATACAGGTAACAAGAAGAATGAGAAGGGTATTCTCAACAACTTGAGGGTGTCTCTGTCGAAAGGATGGGTCAATGTAATACTTTGAATACTCAGCTATAAAGGTAACCGAAATGCTACTCCATTGGTTTGGAAATTCGCATCTTCACGATATGCTGCAATTAATTTACCAGGATCAGTATTATGTGGCGGTGCACAAACCACCCGGTTTGTTGGTCCATCGTACCCGCATTTCTCAGGATACTGATTTCCTGTTGCAGCGACTGCGGGATCAGATAGGACAAAAGGTCTTTCCGGTGCACCGTTTGGACCGTCCGACTGCGGGAGTGATCGTCTTTGCCCTGAGTTCAGAGGCAGCGCGGCTTTTGGTTGGGGAGTTTCAGGACCGTAAGGTTCAGAAGACCTATTTGGCCATCGTCCGCGGACATACTCCGGAGCAAGGGCGGATCGAGCGTCCCCTGGAAAAAGATGGGGATGGGGAATTGCAGGAAGCAGTGACCAGTTACCGACGAATGGCCACCGCGGAATTGGCTATTCCGGTGAGCCGTTATCCGACTGCTCGTTATTCGCTCTTAGAGGTGCAACCGGAAACAGGTCGCATGCACCAGATCAGGCGGCATTTCAACCATTTGAGGCATCCCATCCTGGGAGATCGGAAGCATGGTCCCCGCCACCACAACCGCATGTGGAGGGAACAGTTTCAGTCGGAAATGCTGATGCTACTTGCTTGGAAGCTTGTCTTTGTTCACCCCTATTCAAGAACCTTGCTCGAACTTGAGACTACCCCGGAACCGGAGATGTTGTCGATGATGAAAGTCCTCGGGTTTGGTCAGCAATGGAACAATTTGGTGTGAAAGCCAGACGTTCCAATTGATAGAGTTTTCGTCCAGCAGATAAATCCTTATATTGATGAATACCTGTGAACTATCTGCGAATTGAAGAAATTCTTCTACCAAATCGTCCTTTTTCTGTTGCTGTCATTCACCTTGACAGGAGGCATTGCGCATGGACAAGGTGCTTATCAGGATAGCCTTTGGCAGGTGATCCGGACCTCCGAAGGGAAAGAAGTAGCGGACGCCTGGCTCGCTTTGGGATTGGAACTGAAAGAAACCCGGTTTGATTCCGCACTGGCTTCCCTTGACTCTGCGGTTGCGATCTACGGAGAGCTTGGTTTACAAAAAGACTGGGTCTATACCCTTGGACATAGGGTTATCTTTCTCGATCGTGGGGCTTTCAGTACCAGAGCTGAGCCTATTGCCAAATTGATCGAAAATCAATTGGAAATCATAGACTCGGTCGGGTTCAGGGCTGAGGTTAAGAATGCAATTGGGAATATGAAGGCGAGATTGGGGCAGCCTGAAAATGCGATCGAACTCTACCTGAGTGCAATGGATGAATTCATAAGCGTTCAGGATACTTTTGGGCAAATCGATTGCCTGGGGAATCTCGCACGGTTATATGGGACTGATGGCTCTCTTGAAAAGGCCTTTCAATTGCAGGATTCCGCTCTGTCCCTGGCCGGGAAATTCAGTGAAACCACCTTTGGCCTGAAGTCAAATATTTACAACAACGCGGGCACTTATTTGCTGGAGATGGGGAGGGTTGAGGAGGCAAAACCTTATCTGATAGCTGGGATTGAGGTTGCGATGAAAGCAGATGATTCTCGTTCATTGTTGTTTCCCTATTTTACCATGGGAGAAGTTGAACTGGCCGAGGAGAACTTCGAAGGGGCGTTGTCCTATTTTCAACAGTCCGGAGACATCCTCCCCGAGCTTACCTTGCGGGAAGAAATAGCCCTGGCCATGGAAGCCAAATCCATCTCCTTCGCCTTGCAATCTGAATTTGATTCCTCAGAGTACTGGTTCAATAAAAGTTTGCTGGAAATAGACTCTACCGATGACGTTTTGCAAAGACTGGAAATGTTTCAGTTGCGGTCGGAGATATTCAGCACCCTTGGAGATTTTGAGCATGGGTTGCAGACCTTCCGGGAAGTGGACAGGCTTCGGGAGAAGTGGTATTCAGAAGAGAAATCCCGGCAGATTGAGGAACTTAGGATCGAGTACGAGACAGGGCAGTCAGAAAAAGAAAACGAGATCCTCCGGGAAATGAACGAGGCTACGGTGGCGGAAAATAGGAGGAATACACAGTTTTTTCTGGCCATTATCGCCCTGGTTTTTACCATTGGTTTGCTGCTGGCCTATTTTGTATTGAAGCTCCGTAAGCTCAATAATAAGGTCTACACCAAGCACAAGACCTTGGTCCGGCAAAACCAACAGCTGAAGGAGTTGACGGCAGAGAATGAACTGTTGGTAGGCATTGTCGCCCATGACCTGAAGGCTCCTTTGAGTAAGATCGAAGGTTTGATGGGGCTTCTCAGTATGGAAGGAGGCTTGTCCGATACCCAATTGGCGGCTTTGGATATGATGACCAATGTCTTGAAAGCTGGCAAGGATCTGGTCGCCGATATATTGATCTTGAGTGAGGCAGGGCAGGGAAGAACACCGGGATTGGTCCAGCAGGACCTGGCCCCCATTTTTGCAGAATTGAAAGAACAATTCCATGATACAGCCTCCAGAAAGGGGATCGAACTGGTCCTGAGCCCACCCGACACCCCCATCCAGCCTACCATCCATCCTCCCTATTTGATCCGGGTGATGGACAATCTGCTTTCCAATGCCATCAAGTTTTCGCGTAATGGGACCAAGGTGGAATTGAGTTGGGGAAAGGACAAGGATGGTCCCTGGTGCTCAGTTACCGATCAAGGGCCTGGCATTCAAAAATCAGAAATCCCCAAATTGTTCCAGCGATTTGCCAAATTGAGCAATCGCCCCACGGGTGGTGAGTCTTCGAATGGGCTGGGGCTCTACATTGTGAAAGTACTTCTGGATGCCACGAAAGCGAGCATCAAGGTGGAGACAGAAGTGGGACAGGGAACAACTTTCCTGATTCGATTTCCCACATAGCTTCGAAAAAATACAATCATCCTATTTGTCTTCTCCGGTTAACAGGAGTTTGCCCTTTCAGCTTGATTCTAGTATCTTATGAATAGAAAGTCAATTTAGATCGAATGCTCAAACTAAACCTATTGCGTTTCACCTTCTGCTTTTTTGCTTATTTGTTGTTTTTCAATCCTGTTGAGGCCCAGTCCGTATCCCCGGAATGGACGCGAACCGTGAACTCCCGGGTGGACGGTGCTGATATTGGAAAGGCGATCTGTGAGGATGGCCTGGGCAATGTCCTGGTGCTGGGTGAAGTAAAACAGAATGCGTCGACCGGCACTGAGATATTGCTGCAAAAGTTTGATCTCAATGGTGCACTCTTGTGGGAGAAAGGGTATCACAACAGTTTTCTCAAAAATGACGAAGCGATTGATGTCGGGACGGATGCGCTTGGCAACGTCTATGCACTGGTGAATAGTTTTGTTTCTTCCCCTTCCAGTCCTGATATCCTCTTGATAAAGTACGATCCGGCAGGTTCCATGCTCTGGCAGGCGGTCTATGACGGAACGGGAAATATGGAAGATATTGCCCTTGAGTTGCATGTGACTGCAGGCGGTGAGGCGACGATTTGTGGTACTTCTGAGTCACAGTCCTCCACCAGGGATATTCTTGTCCTAAGATATGATTCAGGAGGGAGCGCCGTATACCAAAACCGAAGGGTTGGGGCAACGCTCCTGTATCAATCGGTCTGGGACATGGAAGTCGGACCAACGGGTGATGTGTATGTCACGGGTAGCAATGGTCTGGTCGGAGGAGGCCCTGCGGCAGACATGTGTGTTTATAAGGTGGGGACAAGTGGTCTGATCACCTGGGATACCAGTTACGCATCCACATTGCCGAATTTCGCTTCCCTGAGAAGTATTGAAATGAGCCTGAATTCAGCTGGGGAGCTGGTGCTGCTGCTGTTGGATGAGAACCAAAATGATCATCAGCTGAAATTACTGGCGCTGGACCAGAATGGAAATCAGACCGGGTACAATGTGCTGTCTTTAACCAATACCTTGTATTTGATCCCTTACTCAATGGGAATCGCTTCCGACGGAAGTGTCTATGTCACTTATCAGTTCATGGATAACCTTTTCAGCGAAGGCCGCCACCTTTGGAAGAGTACTTCTGGTCTCCAAACTGTCTGGGACAAACCAATAGATGCTTCCTATACTGTGCAGCCTGAAATTCGGCACACTTTGAAGTTTCACCCATCTGGAAACCTGCTCTTAGCCGGGGTTAGAAGTGTGGATTCCCTGTTCAATTATTATCCGGATAACTTTATTGTCATGGAGTTGGACAGTGCTGGCGGAAAAATTCGGGAACGGGAATGGAATGGTCCGGGAGATGGGCAGGAGTTCCTGGTAGATTTTTGGGTGGCATCCAGTGGTGCCGTTTTGCTCACCGGACAGGCCAAGGAAAATTACCGCAATCGGGACTTGGTGAATTTGAAGATGGACTTTGCAGCAAACAGCCTTTGGTATAGTTTAGCCGGGCGTAAGGTCAACGGAAAGGAGGAATTCATAGCTTTAAAAAAGGACGGTGCCGGAAATATATATCTGGGAGGACGTGTCACAGGATCCAATACCCACTATGGCTTTCATCTGGCCAAATTTGACCCCGCTGGAACTTTGTTAATGGATACTGTTTACATGCTGCCATTCAGCGCATCCTTTTGGGCGATGGACATGGATGTAAATGCGTTGGGGCATGTTGCTATGGCTGGGCATGGTAGCATTGAGAACAATGGTAACCAGGCCTTGTATCTCTGTCATATTGCTGCCAATGGGACCCTGCTCTGGTGGGATACCCTTCAGACCAACACTCCCGGTTTGGTTCAGACGGCTAAATGCGTAGCCTTCGACGGCTCCGGGAATATTTACCTGGGAGCCAACGACCGCTTCGCCATCAACAAAGAGGCTTGGTATGTCGCTAAATACAATTCAGGTGGTACCCGTATTTGGGGACAACGTTTACTTCCTCAGAACCCTACGGCTTTTTATGGGTTCAGTGACCTTACCAAGATTATGCCGGATGGAAACGAGGTATGGTTTGCCGGACAACTGGATGGGAACCTGGCATATCGAAAACTGGGCCAGACAGGTAACTTGGTTTCCTCCCTTGAACATACTGCCGGAACTTCCAACGCGAATTCTGACTTTACCATAGACCCTTTTGGGAACCCAATTCTCCTGGGTCGGGGAGAAGATAGTCTGTTGCAAGGTTACCGTTGGGGAACCTACAAATTCAATTCATCCGGAAGCCTTCTTTGGAGCGGGTTGATTCCCGGAAATGGTCTGGCCTATGCAGAACCTGAGGATTTGGAGACAGATGCTTTAGGTAATGTCTATGTCTGTGGCCGGACTGGTTTTTATAAATATTCTGTGGCCAAATACGATCCCGCTGGCAACCTGGTCTGGCAGCAGGATTATGGAAATGGAGCCAATGCGCAAGAGGTAGGGGCCAGGGCTCTCTTACCCACCGCAGGAGGAGGAATGGTCTCGGCGGGCTTGAATGGAGATTCTCCGCCCCGGATGAGGGTAGTCAATACGAATCCGGGTGGCTGGGCCAATTGGATTTTCGACTATTATCCCGGAGGAGGTCTTGAAAGTGTTGGATTGGGAATGGTTTATGGGCAGGGGGGAGAGCTTTATGTTGCCGGTTGGCAGTCAGGAGATACTACCGGGAAAGATCTTTTACTCCTCAAGTTTGACCAAGTGACGGCACTGGAAGATGGGTTTGGCAGCGGGGAAGCTGCTCTGTATCCTAATCCAGCCCATGGCCTTATCAATGTTGATTGGAAGGAGGGGTTGGTTTCAGAAGTAATCAAGGTAGAGGTAATTGATCTGGGCGGTAGAACGATGATTCAGGAGTCAGTCTCAGTCATTACTATACAGAAAGGCCGCTTCCCAGTTGATATTTCTACACTCCGCCCCGGAATGTACTTTATGCAGCTGGAAAACGACCTTGGTGCAAAGGTGCTGGCAAAGTTTCTGGTCCGATAGCCCATCGATGAGCTACCTTCCCGGTTCAGCAGGGCAGTGACCGTCTGGAATATCTACTGCCCTGCGAACCATTCGTAATTAGATTATTGCTTTTTCCTTGGGTTCTTCCTTGTCGTAAGACTGGTCATGTACGCCCATCACCGCCCGTCCGGACGGATCGTTCAGGTTCTTGAAGGCATCGGACCAGGCCAGGGCCTCGGGAGAACTACAGGCTACGGAGGGGACAGATGGTACGCAACTCGCAGCTGCGTCTGAGGGGAAGTGTTTTTCGAAGATGCTCCGATAGCGGTATTCTTCTTTGTTTTGTGGAGGGTTGATGGGGAAGCGGAAATGCGCACGCTCCATGTCGAGGTCGCTGACTTCTTCTTCTGCCACTTGCTTGAGAGTGTCGATCCATGAGTAGCCAACTCCATCTGAGAATTGCTCTTTCTGGCGCCAGGCCACACTTGCTGGCAGGTAGCCCTCAAAAGCTTCCCTCAGGATCTGCTTCTCCATCATTCCCTCTTTGATCACTTTCATTTCAGGGTTGAGGCGCATGGCGACATCCATGAATTCCTTGTCGAGGAAAGGAACGCGGGCTTCGATGCCCCAGGCGGCCATTGATTTGTTGGCCCGCAGGCAGTCGTAAAGGTGGAGTTTACCAACCTTGCGAACCGTTTCTTCATGGAAGTGCTTGGCGCTGGGTGCTTTGTGAAAATAGAGGTATCCGCCAAAGATTTCATCTGCCCCTTCTCCACTGAGGACCATTTTGATGCCCATTGATTTGATTACCCTGGCCATCAGGTACATAGGGGTGGAGGCGCGTATGGTGGTCACATCGTAGGTTTCCAGGTGGTAGATGACATCGCGGATGGCATCGAGTCCTTCCTGAATGGTAAAGTGAATCTCGTGGTGGATAGAGCCGATATGAGCCGCTACTTCTTTGGCTTTGGCGAGGTCAGGGGAACCTTGAAGCCCAATCGCAAAGGAGTGGAGTTGTGGGTACCATGCCTGTTCGGCATCATCGGATTCTATGCGTTTGCTGGAATAGCGTTTGGCGAGGGCAGAGGTAATGGAGGAATCCAGGCCACCGGAGAGCAGAACGCCATAAGGTACATCGGACATCAGCTGCCGGTGAACGGAAGCTTCAAGGGCATCTTTCAATTCTTGCACGCTGCTTTCTTTGTCCTTGACCGCTTCGAAATCCATCCAGTCCCGGTGGTACCACTTCTCGATCTCACCGACCTGACTGTCGAGGAAACTGCCTGGGGGAAATTCTTCGATCCGGGTACAGAAGCCCTCCAGTGCCTTCAATTCTGAAGCCACATAGAAATGGCCCTCCTGATCCCATCCCATATAGAGTGGAATGATGCCCATGTGGTCGCGTCCTATGAGATAGCGGTCTTGCGCGACGTCATAGAGGGCAAAGGCAAAGATGCCGTTAAGATCTTCGAGGAAGGCACTGCCTTTGTCCTGGTAGAGGGCGAGGATGACCTCACAATCGCTTTTGGTTTGAAAGGCATAGCCTGGGTTATAGCGCTCCCGGATTTCCCGGTGGTTGTATATCTCGCCATTGACGGCGAGGACGACTGCTTTGTCTGGTGAAAAGAGGGGTTGACGGCCCGAAGCCGGATCAACGATAGCGAGACGTTCGTGGGACAGGATGGCACGGTCGCTGGCAAAAATGCCGGACCAGTCGGGACCGCGATGGCGAATCTTACGCGACATTTCCAAGACCTGCCCGCGTATGGACCCTTGGTCCAATTCCTCTCCGAATACTGCAACTATACCGCACATGATAATTTGTTAGTAAATGTGTTGAATAACTAATGATCTGATGCAATTATAGGGCAAAAAGTTAATGATTCAAATAGTTGTGGCACTTTTATTAAGTAAATATCATAAATATATCCGATTGGGTGATAGATTGTTGATTTTGGGTGCCCATTTATTAGAGATTGTTATTATCGGGGAGTGTTGGAGGCCAGGGTATGGATGCTAATGAGAAAAAGCCACCCCAGAGGGTGACTTTTAGTATACGTGAGCTTCTTTCTGCGGAATGAGCTTTTAGGTTTTGGATATTTGAATTGTATACCCATTAAGATGTTGGGCAGGCTATTATCTTTCGTCGAAACAGTCCGTATTCTGTGAAGGGGAGCATTTTCCAAGGGAATGACAGGAAAATAGGAGGGAAGGGGATGGGAGGAATGGGATGCCAAAAGGTTGACTCCCCGAGGAATCGAGAAGTTATTTGGTGGGCTTGAGCCCGATCACTTGTTCCCCAAATTCGTACATCTCTCCCAGAACTGAGTTCATCACCTCCGGGGTGACGCGAAGATCACAGGTCATCACATGCGCATTTGCCTCAGCGTTTGGGACCAGTTTTTTCTTTTCCGCAGGAGTGCCTGTGTTGTCAAAAAAGCGTTGTACATCCGGAATCGAGATCACTCCATCTTTTTCTTCCTCGTTCTTGTAGAAATAACTGGCATAAAACGGCTGCTTGACCAATGCAAAGACGTCATCGGTCATGGTTTGGTTGAGCAGGTATTTTAAGGCCACAACTCCCTCGGTGCGGTAAGTCGTAGTCCAGAAATCTGCTGATTCCGTATCGACCCATTCCGCAATAGTTCTTCTCTTGCCAATCACCCAACGGCCCATTTGCAATCCCCAGGGATAGAGCAGGAAGTTAGATGTTTTGTCGGCGAGATCGATATTGGGAGCGAAGAGATACATGCCATGGATGGACTCAGGGTTTTTAGCAGCCAGGTAAATGGCCAGGGTACAGCCGGTGGAAGACCCGATGACAATGGTTTTCTTTCCGAGCACTTGGTTGAGGGCAAGTGCATCTCTGGCTGATGAGACCAGGTCAGCCGGGGTTATTTTTAGAAATGAGTCCTCCGAATCGATCCCATGGCCTGCCAGCAAAGGCATATAAGCATTGAATCCATATCTGGAAGCAAACTCAGGAACCATAGGATAGCCTTCCCGGGGACTGGCCGAAAAACCATGCAAGAACAGGACTGAATACTCCGTTTGCTCCGGGACACTGTCATTGGCCCAGATGATCCGTCCTCCATTGTCTGGTTTGAGCTTCTCCACCGCATTGTTCAACTCTGTAATATGGGCTTCCAAATCGGCAGTTTTCAAATCCAAGGGCTTGAGCTCTGGATCCATAGCGGGGTAAGAGGGTTTCGGTCCTAATATAAAGGTGAGTACAATTGCCATGATGATCCCTAACCAAACATACTTTTTCTTCATTAGGGAGCCAAGATAATGAAAATATTATCCTTTTGGATAGGTCCTTTTTCCAGAGGCCCAGACGGTAAGGGGATAGAAAAGAGCCATTGAGATCAACAGGGCTATAACAATGGTTTGATCTTCGGGTGCATAAGGAAGCGATCCCTTTAAGTACCAAACACCCAAAAACAGCAAAATCAGATTGAAACCTGCGCCGAATGCACCATTGAACCGGATGCCTTTGAATGGTCGGCACTCCAATCTTTCTTTGAGGGTTCTGGGGGCAAATTCGATCCAAACGGTCCAGCAAACGGTAGCAAAAGATGCGGTGCTGAACCACAACAGCCAATAGCTATGGCAAAAAAAGAAAAACCCCAACAAGGAAGTAATCAGGATAAAACCGGAGACCAGCGTTCCCAATATGAGGGTAGCACGTACGGACAGACCTCCAAATGGGCTGCGGCGTGCCAGGAAATTACTGAGCGTTGATTTACTGAGTGGTGAACTTTGCAAGAACTCTTTCTCATTTTTCTTTTCTGTTTTCATGTCCCTTCATTTTAATTGTCATACAGGCAAGAATTTTCGAGGGGCAGGAGTAAAGATGTTTAGTATGAAACGAGAATTAGAGGGCTTAGGTTGGGATGAGGTAAGGAAATGACCGGAATGGTTGATTTTGTTCCGATTTCGGGCTTATTTCGGTATTATTAGTCACACATCTGAAGAATATTAAAAAACCCAATATGGCGAATCCAGAAATTACGTATGATTTAATCCAACCCTTGATCGTGTCTGAGGACGTGGATGGCAGGCAGGTTCATTGCCAGTTTGCCCTTCCAGGCTCAGATGAGGTCTTTGAGTCCACCGCATCCATCAGAAAGGAGCGGACACTTACCAGCAATGTCAAGCAGAGCTTAACCCGGAATCTTTCCAATGAAGTTCGCCGAACTGCTTCCCGCCTGCTACGAAATGTATTTGGCAGTGGATTTCTGGGCCGAACTGCTTCCCAGACGGTCAATACTGCCAGCCGCGAATCGACGAGAAATCTGCAAAATTCTGTTTCAAAAAGTGAGAAGCAGGCAGCAGTGGTAGAGGCCTTCAAAAAGGTTTCCCGCAATTTCCGTTATGACAATGGATGGCGGAAGCCATCTGCAGCGGTGGCTGACGCCACTCCAGAAGTTGTCGTTTCTGAATTTATGCAACAATTGCAGGACCACCCGGTAAGAACAGGTTTTGAGAAAGATGTTTTGGCACGTATGCTGGCCAAGATTGCCTATGCTGATGGTGAGTTGGCAAGTGAGGAGTTAGAATTCTTTAAGGATTCGATTCCATCTTCTTTGGGTACCATTGCCGAGTTGAATGCCAAGGATACTGTTTCTTCCATCGAGGCAGAAGAAATTGATGCCGGGGTCCGAGAAACCATTTACATGCTGGCGTGGAGCATTTCTGCCATCGATATGGATGTAGATGATTCTGAAGTTGCATTGTTGAACCGCTACCGTGATATTTTCGGTATTGCTTCTGACCGGGCCACTGAATTGGAAAAACTCGGAAAGATCAATGTTCTGGAAGGATACCTGAGCGAAGACATCGCCCGCGATGAACTCTTCTCAATGGCCGGAAAAATCGGTATCAGCAATGACGATGCAGAACGTGCCAAAATTCGTTGGATGAAGAGACAATAAGATTTTGTTGAAAGAAGTATACAGGGGGGCTGTCTTTTCGGAGGCAGCCTCTTTTTTTATCTCTTGATGACTACATATCCATTGGAGGTGGTTCCGTCACCCAGGTTGACGATATAGTAGTAGGTATCGTCTGCAAGCTCAGAACCATTTTCTGCTCTGCCTTGCCAATCGTTGTTGTAGTTTTTCGTCTGGAAGACAATGTTTCCCCAACGGTTGAATACCTGGACTTCGACATTCCCAAAGTTTTGACCGCCCCTGATTACCCAAGTATCATTGGTGCCGTCTCCGTTAGGTGAAAAGCCGGTTGGGATGAGTAGATCTAGGACCTGTATTCTTACAGAGTCAGCATTGGAAGGGCATGTCCCATTGGCAATGGTCCAGACAAAGATGTTTTCCCCCAGGTTCATGTTGGTCACTTCACTGGTAGCAGAGGTTTGATCTGCAATAATTCCATCCCCGGAGAGTATAGTCCAGATACCGGTACCTACGACTGGCGTATTGCCTTCCAGGTTGGTGAAATCATTTGGGACATCCCGGTCATCACCTGCATCGGCAGTTGTGGGCAACAAATCCACTTGAATGTAGGCAGTATCTTCCACTACACATGGGCCATCGATGACCGTTAATACAAATCCATTTGCCCCGGGAGACAGATTGGTTACTTCAGTAATGTTCGAGTCTGGATGTGAGAAGTTGGCGTTACCGGAAAGGTCGGACCACAGGCCAAGGCCCGAGAAGGGCAGCCCATTGAGCACGGTGCTATCTCCTTCGCATATAATGTCGTCTTGCCCAGCATCTACCACAGGAGGCAGGGTGACACTGAGGTCAACCGTATCGGTACGATCCTGACACAGATTCAGGGATACCGTCCAAACAAAGGTATTGGTTCCGGTTTGCAGTCCGGTGATGGTTGAATTGGGATCGTTAGGATTGTCAACATTGGCCGGACCAAGCGAGGTCCAGCTACCGGTTCCGATCACCGGGGACTGGGCATTCAGGGTAGAGGTTGGGAGGTCACAAATGGACTGGTCGGTTCCGGCATTGGCATTGCTGGGAGGATCGATGACGGTGATGTCAACCGTATCGGATGCATCACATGACCCGTTGTCGACATTCCAGACCAGGGTGGCTGTCCCTATCACCAGATTGGTCAGGACGGCGTTGGAGTCAGCTGGGTTGCTGAGGGTTGCCGGACCATTGAGAACACTCCAGGTACCTGTGCCGTTGCCAAACGCGAGCCCTTCCAGGCTTGTGCTCGTAGTGTCGCAGATAAACTGATCCTGACCTGCAACTGGTGTTGGGATGGGGAGTACAGTAATAAAGGAGGTATCTGTTCTCACACATACATTTTCTGTGAATAACCAAACCACGGGTTGCACCCCCAGTGGGAAGTTTATAATAAAGGTATTGAGGGCATTCGGGTCGTCAATCGAGCCCAGGCTGCTGGGCAAACTCCAATTTCCAGTACCGATTGCGGGTGGTGTATTGCCACTGATAAATGCCGTGTCTCCAAGGCAGATGGACTGGTCTGGTCCTGCATCGGGGAGTACAGAGGGAATGGTAACGAAAATTTCTAAGGTATCAATGAGCTCACAATTGCCATTGGTAGTTGTCCAGGTGATAAGATTGCTGCCTGATGAAAGTACATTGATGGTTGTGGCGGAGTCGTTGGCATTGGCAACCGTTCCAGTCCCAGATAAAACAGTCCAGGCTCCACTTGCCCACATGGGGTCAGAGCCATCCAGATTGGTGCTAAAGGTATCGCAGAGTGCCTGGTCGGTCCCGGCATGGGGAACAGGAGGAAGTTGGGTAATGTTGAGATTGACGGTATCAGCGTAAACACATGCTCCTTCGGTAATGGTCCATACCAATGAATTTGTCCCTAATTGCAAATTGCTGACGGTTGCACTGGAGTCCGTAGCTGAGGAAATACTTGGGCTACCGGAGGGGGCGGTCCATATTCCAGTGGCAGGAGATGGGTCATTGGCGGCCATGGTGGCAGCTTGTATTCCGCAAAGTTCCTGGTCTGGACCTGCATTGGGGATGACGGAGGAAATGGTCACATTTATATCTACCGTATCTGTTGTCGTGCATGGACCAGCCGTGGTTGTCCAGACGAATTGATTGAGGTTAGGAGCTAAGCCGGAAACGACGGTATTGGAGTCCCCGGAATTGGCGAATGCCCCCGTTCCGTTAAGAAGGGTCCAGGTACCTATGACGCCGGTGGTATCAGATCCTGCCAAAGTAGTGGCGACGGTGTCACAAAGACTTTGATCGGGGCCGGCATTGGCTGGAGGAGGGGGATTGGCAATATCGATCGCAACAGTGTCTTGGTATGAGCAGGCTCCTTCGATGACCGTCCACTGTAGGTTGGTTACCCCAAAACTGGTGTTGGAAAGGGTTGCATTAGGATTCGCCAAAGAGGAGAATGTGGGAGGTGTTCCCGCGATAACAGACCAGGCACCTGTCCCCGGTGCAGGATTCACGGCTGCAAGGAAGACCGTCTGCGTATCACACAAGAACTGGTCCGGTCCTGCATTTACCGTGGAGGAAAAAATGGTCACATTTATATCCACAGTGTCTGTGGTAATACAGGGGCCATTGACAATGGTCCAAACCAATTGATTCAATCCGGGAGCCAGCCCGCCAACATCGCTGCCGGGACTATTCGCATTGGCAAAGTTTCCGGTTCCAGCTACCACGGTCCAGGTTCCGGTACCTGTACCTGTGGGAGAACCAGCCAGGGTCGTGGCAAGGGTATCACAGAGAGCTTGGTCAGGCCCTGCATTAGAAGGTATTTCGAGGGTGACACTTATGCCAACGGTATCACGGCTGACCGGGCAAATTCCGTTGGCAATTTCCCATTCGAAGGTAGCCGTTCCGGTTTGTAATCCGTTTACATTGGAAGCTGGGTTGCCAGGAGAAACGATATTGGCAGGTCCGCTGATCAATGACCACGTTCCAGTTCCGGTCACCGGAGAGTTGCCTGAGAGAGTGGTGATGGTATCATTGCAAAGACTTTGATCCAAGCCAGCATTGGCGGGTGTAGGAGGACTGAATACAGTGATGGTAACGGTATCGGTATCTGAGCATGCTCCCCTTATGAGAATCCAGGCAAATTCATTGGTTCCACTGGTCATGTTCACCGCATTTGTAAAGGGCAGAAATGGGGAAACGATGGTTCCACCTCCCGATGCAACTTCCCAGCCACCGGAACTGAAGATCGGGGCGTTTCCTGACAATGGAATGGTGGTCGAGCAGATAGAACTGTCAATTCCGGCGTTGGCAAAAATCGGAGCATCTGAGACAACGACTAACGTATCCGAAGTGGAGCAGGTGCCATTGGAAATGGTCCAGCTGAATTCGTTAATTCCATTGTTGAGGTTTGATACAAACGCATTGCTGTCATTGATATTTGAAAAGGTTCCTCCTCCGGAGACAATGGCCCATGTTCCTGTATTCGGCAGGGGATTGTTTCCTGCCAGCGTTATGGTATCACCACAAACAGCTATGTTTCCCCCGGCATTAGCATTTTGGATAGGGGTAAGAGCCACTGTTATCGTAACCGTATCTTGCAAAGTGCAACTACCATCATTTACTTCCCATTCAAATACATTTGTACCAGGAGCAAGCCCATTGACAGGAGAATTGAACTGGCTGGGACTGGCAATATTTCCTGATCCGGATATGAGGTTCCAGGTTCCGGTATTTGGACTTGGGTCAGTCGCGATCATGGTATAAAATGTATCGCAGATTACGGTGTCAGGACCAGCTTCAGGGGTGAAGGTAGCCGGAACTGAAACCAGCACGGTATCTCGAATGATGCAACTTCCACTGGCAAGCTCCCATTCCAATTCGATGGTTCCGCTGGCATTTGGGGTAAGAACAGCGTCTGGGTCAGCGTTGGAGGAAAGGGACCCGCTACCTGCCAGAATATTCCATTGGCCGGTGAAAGGGGGGAGTGTATCAGCTGCGAGGACAATGGAGTTGTTGATGCATACGGTGGTGTCAGCTCCAGCAAGTGAATCGAGCAGGTTGGGGGAGAGGCGTGACGGACAGCCAATACGGGCAACGAAGGCATCCCTCAACCCAAAATAAGAGGAGGTATAGGGATTGAAACTGGAAACATCTTCCAAAAATCCGGCAATGAATATTAGACCATTAGGAGCACTTATATCCACGGCGGATTGATTGCTGTTCCCGGTTATGGGAAGACTCCACTGAAAAGCGGCACCAGTTTGATTAAAGCTGGCTACCATGGCATCTGTGGCAGTTGGGACCAGGGTATCTGTACCTACGAACATGGTATCATCGTAGGTGGCGGAAAGGAATATGTCATTGCTGGAAGACAAGGATAAACTGGTGCCAATATCATTTCCCGGACCTCCAAAACCATCCAGATTTAAAACTTGTCCGGTATTTCGGTCATACCCAACCAAAAATACATCCAGCAGCCCGCTGGAATTGGCACTTACAAAGGCAAAAGTGGTGCTGAAAGTAGTAAAGCCGTCGAAAGTACCCGTAACATAAACGGTGGTGCCACCAGATGTGCTGACACCATAAGAATTTACAAATCCGGAGCCATTGCCAGCATAGCGTTGCCAGACACCGACCCCATTAAGTGTATATTTAACTACGAACATGTTTTCGCCTCCTACCCCTAAATTGGAGAGGCTGGACCCGAAATTGTCAAAGGAAAGGGGCGAATTGCCGAAGTAGTTTCCTGTGGCATATATTCCAGATCCATCTGCTGTAATGTCGATACCTTCCGCATCCTCAGCACAGGCTCCTTGTCGAATCCACGTTTTTAACGCTGTGACTCTGTGAAGGGCCATGATGAAGGCATCTTTCACTCCTGAAGAGTTGAGTATGGGAGGACTTTGAAAGGTTGCTGCTCCTGAAAAGCTACCGGTTATAAACACATTGTCATTGCCCATTTGCGTTGTAATCCCACCACCAAAATCCTGACCGGTACCTCCGAAGGATTCAGCCCATTGTATTTCTCCCGCTGCATTGAACTTGACAACAAAGATATCTTCTGCCCCTTGGGAGGTGAGGCTAAATGTAGAGCCCAATGTTCCTGTGAAGATGGTCGTGGTGGTATAACTTCCAATGATGAAAATATTACCAAAGTCATCGAGGGCAATGTCACTGATCTTGTCATTAGAAGCGGAGGGGGCATTCAATGCCCACAGAACGTTGCCAGCCGCATCCATTTTGGAGAGCCATATATTGTCGACGGCTGGAGATGTGAAATTCGTATCTCCAATAATAATGTTTCCTTGAAATATACCCCCGGATACAACCGTACTGGTAGAAGGATCATAGGCAACTGCTGTTGCTTCCTGGGATTGGGCATCTCCGAAGCTGTATTCCCAGGCAAAAGTCTGAGTTTGTGAAAAGCCGTATTGTCTACTGAAGGTCAAAAGGATACTTGTGAAAAATATCGCAAGAGGAATTATCCTTTTGTTCAAAAAGAAAGACTTGATTCGTGAACCCATCCAAATTCTAAAAAACCGCATCTTTTCCTGGCCAACAGCTTAAATAAGCAGTGATTGATCCTTGAGAGACCAAAATAGGAAATTGTATACACAAAAGCCTCATGAATGGGAAAAATGCGAATATTTCTTACATTTGGGATTGGTATTGTTGCCTGTTAGGGTAGCTGTGCCAAACGAGTTTGTTTTTTTAGGATTCAATTATATACTAGAGTATGAGAAATTTCAACGCAAAAGCTGTCTTTTGCTTGCTTGCTGCCTTTTTAATGGGCAGTACAATGTTTGCCCAACGTCCAATTCAGGTACGTGGAACTCAGGCCAGCACCATTGAGGATGCTATCCCTGGAAACTACTCCTTTGAGCGTCAGGGTATCCATGTACTGGGACCCATCATCAATGCCTCTTCAGCAGCTGCTGGCACCTGTGATACTATTCTTTTCGAAGATTTTCAATCACAGACAATCCCTGCTTCTTGGCTGAACATTGATGTTGACGGTAACACTGATGCAAATGGACGTCCTCAGGATTGGTTTATCACTGCAGATCTTGAAACGACTACTGGTACTGATACCAATTGGGTAGCCGCGTCTTCCTCTTGGTTCACTCCTTTTGCCCAGGCCAACAACTGGTTGATTCTTGACTCCGTTGCTATTTGTGACCCTGCTGTTCTTCTTCAGTGGCAATCAGCTCCTTTTGAAGGACCTGGATTTGCAGATGGTTACAAGGTACTTTGCTCTCCAACCGCGGACACGACTTTCGCTTCTTTCACCGATACTCTCGCTGTACTTGCTGAGGACGTAGGTGGTGGTGCTGGTACTCCTGGTCCGGGTTGGGTTCATTCCAGCTACAATGGTACACGTGGTGTGCTTGAAACATGGGTTGTGCCTATGTCAGCCTACAACAACACTACCGTCCGGATTGCTTATGTACACGATTCCGATGATGACAACCTCCTCCTGGTAGACAATATCTTCCTTGGATTGGTTTCTGGTGGCGACATGCGTCAGGTTTCAGCTTCTTTTGGAGAATATCCAATTGTTCCCATCGATCAGATTCAGGCCATGACCTTCTCCGGAGCTATTGAGAACAATGGTGCTACTACGCTTAACAACGCAGCTTTCAATGTGGAAGTGTTTGATGGTGCTGCTGGTTCTGTTTACACCGGTAATTCAACTGTAGCTGCTTTGGCTGCATTTACTGATACCCTCCTTTCAGTTGGTACTTACACTCCTCCTGCTGCTGCTGACAATTACAGTGTTGCATATTGGGCTACTTCTGGCACTCCGGATCCGGACAACTCCAATGATACGCTGACTCGCAATTTCTCAGTAGATGACAGTACTTATGCACGTGACAACAGTAATGTTACCGGTGCGCTTTCCATTGGTGCAACCGCTCCTGGTTTCATTGGTCAGGAATTTGACATCGTTACAGCTGCCACACTGACCCACGCCAGCTTCTGGTTGAGTAATCCTGATCTCGGTGATACTGTACATGCGGTTGTCATCCCTATGGGTGGTGCTGGAATGCCTCCTGCAGGTGCTCCAATCGCTACTTCAGAAGATTTGATTATCACTGATACCACTGGCCAGATTTATGATTTGGCTTTCCCAGGTGGAGTTGCACTGAGTGCTGGTACTACCTACTTCCTTGGATTGGAAGAAACTGTTGCAGGTGTCCTGACTTTGGGAACATCCAACCAGGTATTTACGCCTACCAAAGGCTGGGTATTCTTCAACGGTTCATGGTCTAACAGCGAAGACTTTAACTTCAATGTTGCCTATGTACTGCGCGCTGTTTTTGGTACTCCTACCATGATCAGTGTTGAAGATGAGCTTCGTGCTGACATCTCAGTTTATCCTGTTCCTGCACAAGACTACATCAATGTAGCTGTGACTTCAGGTCTCCATGCTGACCTGGACGTACGGGTTACCGATGTTCAAGGCCGTACCCTGATCAACCAAGTGATCCCATCTAACTCCGATATCGCTAAGATCAACGTTTCTGATCTGTCTAGTGGTGTATACTTCGTAGAAGTGCGCGGTGTAGAAGGTCGCTTTGTACAGCGAATCACTGTCAAGTAATCGACAGATTCACACAAATATTAAAAGAGGCTGCCTAGCGATGAGGCAGCCTCTTTTATGTAAAACTCCCTACAATGAGAGTTGGAATATCAAGGGTTGATCCGGGTTTCTATTTACAGATGGCTGGATAAATGATATCGTAAAGATTGGAATCTGCTTGCTGGAGATCACCTTTTAATACATCTAGTGAGGCTTCCATTGAATCGGGCTCCCTTATCATTTGGATGACTTTGTGGTAGAAACCCAAGTTGTTTTCAATGGCTTCTTCCACCTTCGCATCAATATGGCTGTCAAATTGAAAGAGCAGGTTGTCTTCAACCAACATGAATTCGACCCACTCCTCGTCGTGTTCAATCTCTTCGATGAAGTGCTGCTTATATTCTTCCTCAAATACGTCCAGACCTATTTCTGATAAGGGATGGGTTTCCCAATTTTCGATCAAGATGGTCACCTGGGTATGTAGATAACCTAGTCCCTGGATGCCTTGGTATTTTGATTTCTGCGCAGAAACCTGGCTGCCAAAACAGAGACATAAGATGGAGAGCAGGAGAAGTTTAGGAGTAATTCTGTTCATATACTTGGTATTGGTTATTCTTCTTACGCAATATAGACGGATTTTAAAAAGGGGACAAACTGAGAATGAATATCTTAAGTTCCTGATTCACTACACATTACAGTAGTACCCAAAGCAGTATTAAATTTATCCAACACGATCTGTCCATACTCCAGACTAGTCAGAACAGGGTTCCACTATCACGTAATAGCCGCTCCATCAGGATAGCATATTGGGCGAATTCCTCCATTTTGCTTATCAAATGGAATGAAAATTCATGCAGCAGATTGACAAAATCTTCATTTGCTTTGATCGACGTTTTCTCTTTTGTCATTGAGGTTGATTTCGTTGAACAATAGTAGACTCATGCCTTCTGTTAAAGGTGACTCTCTACTATAATATACGATAGGGGTTTGACAGCCTGTGTCAACCTGAAAGGCTTATTTTCGCATGGATTCAACCGGATCCATGCGGGAGGCTATCGTGCTGGGAATGAGTCCGGAACCGAGACCAATGACGAGGGAAAGGATGACGCCAAAAGCGATACTTTCTGCTGAAACAACCACTTCAAAATTAACCTGCATGGAGTCAATTGCAGCTTGTAACAGGGTAGAAGCTCCGAAGTTGAGCAGGAGGCCGATGAAACCGCCAAGCAGACACAGGATTACCGATTCCATCAGGAATTGAAAGAGGATAAATGCTTTTTTTGCACCCAGTGCTTTTTGTAATCCGATCTCAAAGGTTCTCTCTTTTACAGTAGTGAACATTATGTTGCCTATTCCGAAGCCACCTACTACGACTGCAAAAAAGCTAATGAACAATCCGCCATACCAAAGGTATTTTGTGACATCGCTGAATACATCCATGAGCATCTCCGGTCTGTTGATGCTGAAATCGTTTTCCGTTTTAGGACGTAGTCCACGAGAAGCTCTTAGAAGGCCTATAATGTCATTTTCAATCTCATCAATCTGTGCCGTTCCCAAGGCCTTTACCATAATGAATTTGTCCAGGCGCCGGTTGTCCATGTCAAAAATCCGGGTGGAATAGGCGTATGGCAGGTAGAAAAGGTCGTCAGGCGTACTTCCAAACATATTGGTACCGGATTTCTCTACAACTCCTACAACTCTCAGTTTTCGTCCTTTGAGTTTTACATCCTTTCCAATAGGGGAAAAGTCACCAAATAGCTTTTCTGCCACGTTGTATCCAAGTACACACACTGGTCGACCTGCTTCAACTTCCAGTTCTGTAAAGGGCCTACCGTCTCCAATTTCCCATCCGTTCAGATCGATGTATTTTCCGGTAACACATCTTACTTCAACGGAATTGACTGATTCACTTTTGTACTTAATGGTTTGCCCATTGACCCGAACGTCATAACAGACTCCTTCGACATGCTCCAGGTTCTTATTGAGTTTTAGAAACTCATTGTAGCTCATCTTCGGCCTCTTTACGTACTTTTGCCAGTTGTTAAAGCTTTCGCTTGACCAGGGAAAGTGGTGCACAAAGAGAACTGAATTTCCAAGTCTGCTGAGATTGCTGTTGAGGTTGTAGTTGAGAGAATTGACAAGGGTGAAAATGATGGTGATGGCAAAAATTCCGATTGCAACGCCCAGCATAGTTAATGTGGTACGCAATTTATGCGCCCTCAAGGATTTAACAGCTGTTCTGATTCCTTCGAGATATAGGAGAATTTGCCTCATGCTCTAAGTCAAAGATCAAAGAATCAAGGGCCAATAACAAGGTTTTACAGGTGCTTCTTGAGCTTTTCCATCAGTTTGATAAAGGGAGTTGTGTTTTGCATGATGTAGAAGTGGACACAGGGTGCTCCATTTTCAAGCAGGTCAATGGTCTGCTTGTAGGCCCAGTCGATCCCAATGTCCATTTTCTTCTCCCTTGTGTCCGCCTTCATCATCCGCTCAGTAAGCTCTTGCGGAATCTCAACGTGGAATATACTTGGAATGGAAGTCAGGTGTTTCTGTAGGGTGAGTATTTTCAAGCCAGGGACAAGCGGAATGGTAACTCCCGCCTCTTTGGATTTTTTACTGAAGTTGTGGAAATGCTCATTGTTGAAAAACATTTGAGAGACGGCATAGTCCGCACCTTTATCTTGTTTCTGCTTCAATACATTGATGTCGAATTCAAGATTGGGGGCTTCAAAGTGTTTTTCCGGGTAATAGGAAACGCCAACGCAGAAGTCAGTCGGCGCTGCATCAATGAGGTCATCGATGTATTGGCCGTGGTTGAGACCGTGTACCTGTTCCACGAGGTCCATGGCATAAGTATTAACGGAGCGATCTGGCCTCTCATTCTTCTTAACTTTTGAATCTCCGCGAATCGCCAGGACATTTTCGATTCCGAGGTAGTTCAGCTCGATCAGGGCGTCCTCGGTCTCTTCCTTGGTAAACCCGTTACAGAGCATGTGTGGGACAGGGTCGATGCCGTATTTATATTTGATGGCTGCACATAGTCCAAAAGTGCCAGGGCTTTTCCTTTTGACGCGTCGCTTAAAGGTACCGTCCTTCATTTCATCCCAGATGACCTCAGCTGAATGGCTGGTAACGTCGATAAAAGGGGGATTGAAAGGGCGAATGGATTCGATCGCGTCGTATAGCTTTTGGATATTTATCCCTCTGCGCGGAGGGATAATCTCTACACTGATAAGCGGGTTTGTAGCGCGATCGAGATGTTCCGTTACTTTCATGTGGTTTTAATAAGGCAACAAAAATAGAGGGAGTCTTGGAAAAAGGAAAGCCTTTGCAGGCACAATAGCTTATAATAGACTTATATCTGAGTCTTAGGCCAATTCCTGGAGGAGTTTGTTGCGGTCAATGGGGACAACTCCGACCTCTTCGCAGACCAGCCCTCCACCAAGATTGGCAATTGATGCGGCAGTTTGCAAGGAAAGCCTGGCGCCGAGGGCCAGTCCCATCAGGGCCACTACCGTATCTCCAGCTCCCGAAACATCAGTGATCTTTCGGAAGTGGGCCGGGATATGAAAATCTTCATATTGTCCGACCGCCAGAACGCCGTTTTCACTCAGTGTAATCAGGGTATTTTGATGAGGCATTCTTTTGCGCAATTCTTTGACAGCCCCTTGGATACCTTTTAAGTTGGTATTCTTGACTTGCAAGCCCAATCCGTCGTTCAATTCTTTCAGATTAGGTTTGAAAAGAGTGCAATCCGCGTAGGAGAAGAAATTGTTGAACTTAGGATCAACGATGGTTGGAATATTTTTTTCATTGCAACGTGAGATCAATTCCTCAATGAGATCGGGGGTAATCACGCCTTTGTCATAATCTTCGAAAATCAGGACATCAACTTTTTCCAAAGAATCCAGAGCCAGTTTGAGCAGGGTTTTACGACATTCAGGGCTGAGGCTGTCTTTTTGCTCCCGGTCAATTCTCAGCATCTGCTGGCGGTTGCCCAGGATTCTGGTTTTGGTGGTAGTCACTCGATCAGGATCGGTAATGACCGCCTTTGTTTCAAACCCATTATTTTCAAGGAGTTTTTTGAGGATAACTCCATCAGGGTCGTTTCCAATGGCACCAGCCACTGTAACGCTTGCTCCCATGGCTTTCAGGTTCAAGGCAACGTTTGCCGCTCCACCGGGACGGTCTTCAGATTGGTTGATATCAACCACGGGAACAGGGGCTTCAGGTGAGATTCGGTGTACGTTTCCCCACAGGTAACGGTCAAGCATCAGGTCACCAATGACCATGACGTGCAGATCCGGAATTCGCTTTTCGAAATTGATCCGATCAGTTGTGGATATTATTTTAATTTTCCCAGGCAAGACTTTAATCGTTTCATGGCTTCTTCAAGGGAGTGCATCTCATAGGCATAGGAAATCCGGATATGGGTATCGGTTCCAAATGCTGTACCGGGGATAACTGCCAGTCCGCCTACATCGAGGATATAGGAACTGAGGTCTTCAATATCAGCTATCTTTTCGCCATTCGGAGCGGTTCTGCCAATGAATCCGGAGAGATCAGGGTAGAAATAAAATGCTCCTTCCGGGAGGTAGGTCTTCATTCCGGGAATCTCCTGTAAGGCGGCATAAACAAAAGCTCTACGCTGCTCGAATTCTTTCCGCATAGCTTCAGTAGGTTCCATATTCCCAGAGACAGCTGCAATGGCCGCTCTCTGTGAAATGGTACTGGCACCTGAGGTTATCTGCCCCTGGTATTTGTCACACAGGGAAATCAGCCACTCCGGAGCGATGGTAAACCCAATTCGCCATCCTGTCATGGCGAAAGCCTTGGAAACTCCGGTGATGATCACGACGCGGTCGAAGATGCTCGGAAATGTGGCCATAGATATAGCTGCATGCCCGTAGGTGATATGCTCGTATATCTCATCCGAGATGATATATACGTGTGGGTATTTCTCCAGAACGCTGACAATTCCTTCCAGTTCCTCGCGGGTATAATTGGCCCCGGTAGGGTTGCTGGGATTGTTGAAGATAATGAGCTTGGTGTTGGGAGTAATGGCGGCCTCCAGATCTGAAGGTTTTAGCTTGTACCCCGTTTCGATACCAGTTTGAACGGTAACGGGTACGGCTTCGGCCATTTTCAGCATTTCCAGGTAGGAAACCCAATAAGGGGCAAGCAAGATTGCCTCTTCGCCGGGGTTGACCAGTGACATGATTACGTTTACCAGGGATTGCTTTGCGCCCGTTGAAACCATGACATTGGCTGCGGTATATGAGAGGCCCAGCTCTTTTTGGTAACGTTGGGCTACGGCGTTGCGCAACTCCGGTTTCCCGGCGACTGGGGGATAGTGGGTATCACTTTCTCGTATGGCCTGGATTGCAGCCTCACAAATATGATCAGGGGTGTCAAAATCCGGTTCACCTAATGTCAAGCCAATGATGTCTTGTCCAAGAGCGATGAGTTCCCTGACCCGTTTGGACATTGCAAGGGTTGCTGATTCTGATAACGCATCTAGCCGATCTGATCCTTTCATCCCGCGAATTTAATACATTTTCTTGCTAATCGGAGGGGATCACTAATTACCTTTGCAGGAATGAACCAGATCGAACTAAGATGTATAGCGAAGATCAATTTAGGGCTTCATATCATGGGGCGTCTCCCGAATGGATACCATTTGCTGGAAACACTGTTCTACCCTGTCCCGGAACTTTTTGATGATTTGAGGGTAGAAAAGGCCGATGGAAATAATTGTTCAGTAGAAATGCCAGGCTTCAAGGAGGATGTGCCGCTGAAGAAGAATCTGGTCTGGAAAGCGTGGCGCTTGCTGGCTGATCACTATCCGAATCAAGTGGAGGGAGTTAAGGTAGTTGTTCAAAAAGGGATTCCTTCTGGAGCAGGCCTGGGAGGAGGTTCTTCCGATGCGGCAGGGGTAATATTGGCAATCAACCTGTTGTACGATCTGGGGCTTTCCAGAGATGATCTTGCCGCCTTGGCGGAACCTTTAGGGGCTGATGTTCCATTCTTTATCTATGGAGAGCCTTTGTATGCGACCGGGATTGGAAACCGGTTTGAGATACTGGAGATTGACCTGAAAGGCTATCGCCTGGAGGTTCGGCCGCAATCCTGGCACTCGGGTACCCCGGAAGCTTATGCAGGTCTTGACCTGGCTGCGATTAGTCATGAGGCTCCGCTCAAGGAGCTGCTCCGGCAACCAATAACGAGTTGGAGGGGAAGTGTGCTGAACGACCTTGAGACGTCCGTCTTTCCTCGAATTCCGGGTATACAACAGGAGGTGGAGAAGCTCTACCAGGAAGGAGCTGTTTATGCAGCTATGACGGGGAGTGGAAGTGCCGTATTTGGCTTTTTCCCGGACCGTTAACCGGTCGTTTTTGATTACTGAACTTTCAAACTATACGGATCGAAAAAAAGGTGAAAAAAAAGTGAAGAAAATCACTCACTCTTGCAACACAAACGAACCATATACGTATATAATAGTACCTAACAAAGTAAACCCATTATAGACCACAAAGATGAATTATAGCCATTGTATGCACTAGCTCCCTTGCTTTGAATATGCAGTGATCCAAATGAATTCGGTGATGAAGTATTCTTTTTCCTCTATGAGGTGGGACGTACTGTGAATTGGATCATTGTTTTTTATATCTCAGGATGATAGCCTGAGTGTCTGTCCCCATTGGGGATCCGGAATCGCATTTTTTAACTAACCGTTATATCCATGACAAAGCAAAGCATTACTGTCATGAAGCAAGGCTTCATGGTGGGCAAAAAAAGATTTGTAAGAAACACACTGGGCATGGCTCTGGGATTGGTCCTAATGGCCTTTACAGGGGGGAAACTTCCTGCGGTGACCCTGGATGCCCAGGTTCAGAGAATCGAATGGAAGCTCAATCAGAGCACAATTACTGTAAGCCTTAACTACTATGTTCCTGGCGGGTCAATTGACCTTGACATGAACACGACATTTATCGCCGAGTATCCAGAGGCTTTCATGGGGGCTCAGTTGGATGCGACAGGAACCCAATTGATGGTGGTTCTGGTCGATGCTCCACAAAGCGGAGATCATACCGTAGGCGAGATCAATATCTTTGATGAAGGAGATGTTTTGGTCGGAGTGGCGAGGGTCAGCATTAACGATGGTATTGTTGCAGTTGACATGGCTGACTTGTAAAGAAAATTTGGGGCTGATCAGCAATGGTTCAGCCCCATTTCATTTTCTATTTTCTCCAGGAGCCAACTCTTAGCGGTTAATGCCGGTGCACTTGAAACCTCATCCTTGAGTGCTAGAAGTTTCCTGGTTTTCTTTTCGCCCGATGGACTGTGAATGATTCTCTCGAGGCTTTTGGAAAGCCGGACGAATTCCTGGTAACGGCGAAATTTCGCTTGTGAGAAGAACTTGTTGCGGCGGGTAAAGGTCAGGAATGCGTTGGCTTCATAAAGAAACGCTTCAAAGTCACCTTCTTCGAAATATAGGCGACATAACATTTGCCTTAAGTTCAAATTGATACCTAACGGTGTGGAAATGGAGAATAAGTTCTTAGTCTTCAGGAAATATTTCTTTGCCAAAGTATACTTACCCATGGCAAAATAGATGCTGGCATTCAGGAATAGGATAGTCGATTCCCTTTCTTCTTGTCTGATCAAATGACTGTAATTCTGGATAAAATCCTGAGCCCATTGAAACTTCTTCAACTTGATCAGTGGGATTATCATCTGGACAAAAATAACGGCTTTAACTTGGCCAGTGGTCAAGAGCACCCCACTTTTTAAACCCTTAGAATTTAGTTTAATGAAATATTCGCCGAATTGATTTTCTCCTCTGTTTATCCCTAATGTACAATGGTTCTGCCCAACAATATATAGATCTTCGCATTCTTGCTTGGAGATTCGGTGAGGGCCAGGATCATTTTGGTAGTCGGGGGTGATTCTCATTAACAGGTCCAGATACTCCTCAAAGGATTTCACCTGATCTTTTTCCAATTTGAGCACTTCTACAAGCCAATAGATGCTTACCATTTCTGATTCGGGAAGATTGTTTGCCGCAAATTCAGGCCAGAGTTGAGCTTGGAATCTGATTTTGTGATCCGTTCTGTGCATCCTGTCGTGTTGGCTGCTGTACATTCTGAACTTCAGGAGGCGCAGCACGAAGTAAATTTCCAGTTTATCAATATTATCTTGAAAAATCGGTCCTGGAACTTTTCCAAGGTTTTGGGAGTCGTAGTACATCCGCTCTACCGCCAATTGCAATTTTGCATGGTAGTACTCTTCGTTCCTTGGTATCTCAGCGTCCAGCTTTGTATGGGCTTTGACAATTTCCTTTGGAATTACATCCTCCCAATCTCGTTCCCGGTATTCCCGCATCAGACTGACCTGTTGCAGGGCCACATCTTTTTGGTACTGAAGCAGTCCCAGAAAGGACTTCAACTCTCCTGTCATTTCGGACAACAATCGGTTCAGCAAATTGGCATTGTAGGGTTTGTCAGGGTATACCAGTGCCCAGTAGGCTTCATTGCTAACCTCTTCTCCTGGCTGGTCAAAAAAGAACGCAATCAGCAGGTCCATCATCTGACCCAATTGGGGACGGTTGCTATGGAGGGAGGATCTGAGAAACTCTGAAAATTGATGTCGTTCCTCTGGGGCAAGACGTCTCAGCCATTGAATAATCTTCCTTTTTTCCACGGTTTGAGATTTTATTGAAGGGACAGGTGTGTTTCCCGTTGTAATTATTCGTTTCCAATATAGAGCTTATTTTTGGTTTTAATATGAATAGGCGGGATGTATGGTGAATACTCATTGTATGAATGGGAGATTTTCGTTCAGGGAAATTTGGAGGCTAACCTGCACCTTTGAATTGTCAAGGAAATACAATGAAAAAAACGAAACACAAAATAAGTTCTAAAACGAGACCAGGCGGCAGACAACATGCCGACGAGCAAAACCAGACACTTTGGAACATTGAAATATCAGCGTTTACCGACGGGAAAGCTTAACCATGAATTTCAGCCTGAACGATCCTTACTATCCGAAAACCTGGTGTAGATCCCAAGCAACTGACCCTATAAAAGCGAGCCTCACATACTAACAAGCAACCTTGCAAACCTATTGGAGGGTCCGTTGATGGACCCAATTACACCGAATCCGGCAACCTCAGGGCAACCTGAGCGCCGGATTCTTTTTGTGCCAAAGTTGACCGTGAGCATCTGGAACCCAATTCATATTGCCATATCCAGCTGGTGCCTTGATTCCATTCCCCAATTGTTCATCTCCTACATTTCTCCAAATCTCGTTCCAGATCTCTTGGTCAATAAATTGGTCCAATAGATTTTTTCCTCCCTCAACCAGGATACTACCGATCCCAAGTCTTCCATACAGTTCGGTCAATAGCATCTTGAGCTCCAAAAATGCTTCCTCCTCCACGGGAACGAAGTAGGTGGCATTTCCCACGACCTCGTTGCGGAGTTCATTTATGACTACTACCGGACCGGAATTGTAAATTTTTGCAGTGAGGGGTATTTCCAACTGACGGTCAAAGAAAATCTTTAGCGGACTGTAACCAGGCCACTTGCGCGTTGTAAGGGCGGGATCATCTGTAATTACTGTGTGTTTACCCACCATAATGGCCTGGTGTTCGTGCCTAAGGAAGTGTACCCAACGGGATAAAAAAGGGGGGGAGATGGTTGTTTGCAGGGGCTTTTCCTGGTTGGATAAACCTGCGATGAAGCCATCGGTGCTTTCGGCCCACTTAAGCGTGATAAAGGGGAGTTGGGTCAATTGATTGTACTGGAAATGCTTGTTGAGCTCCCAAAAGGGAGCAGGTGAATCATTCACAACTACCTCAACTCCTTTGGATCTCAGGAGTGCCACCGAACTTCCCGCCATTTTGGGATTTGGGTCGAGGGCCCCGATCACAACCTTGGGAATCCGGGATTTTAAGATGAGCTGGGTGCAAGGAGGGGTTTTTCCATGGTGGTTACAGGGTTCGAGGGAAACATAAAGGGTAGACAGGGGCAGTAAAGATTTGTCCTTTACGGAATTGACCGCATTGACCTCTGCATGGGGAGCTCCGTATAATTCGTGCCAGCCCTCCCCAATTATGGATCCTTTGTGAACCACTACCGCACCTACCCTGGGATTGGGTTCTACATAAGCACCTGGAATTCTGGCCAGATCGAGACATCTTTTTAAGAATGGATCCATGTTGTCAAAAATATAGTTTCCCTGTTCATGAAAAAAGCTAAGAATACCTTTGTGAATTCAAACTTCTCATTTACCTTTGTCTTGCGGTGCTACTAGATCCTATTGAATCAGGTCAGGTCCGGAAGGAAGCAGCCTTAGATGGTTGATCAGTGAGACACCGCACTTTTTTTGCCCTTTTTTCTCATAACCGAATCCGATTGACTTCTTTGTGTTGAATCTATTTCCAGTTGATTCCCAGAGAATTAGTGGTCTTATTTCCCCAATGCTTGTAAATACCCCCTTCTCCACTTAAATTTCTTGTCCATGGAAAATAATAGTTACGAGAGAGCTTTCGAGGACAATGACCTTGAATTCAATAAGAATGAAGATCACAATCGTGAACTTCTTCGCAGGTTAGAAGGAAGGCTGGATGAAGTCAAGAAGGGTGGAGGCAAAAAATCCACCGATAAGCACAAGGCCAAAGGTAAAATGACTGCCCGGGAGCGAATTGCCTATCTGCTGGATGATCGCTATAAGTTCATGGAGATCGGGGCACTTGCTGCTGATGGTATGTATGAAGAATATGGAGGTTGTCCTTCAGCAGGGGTGGTAACAGGGATTGGGAAAGTGTCAGGTCAGCTTTGCATGATTGTTGCCAATGATGCAACGGTGAAGGCTGGCGCGTGGTTTCCCATGGCGGGAAAGAAAAACCTGAGGGCTCAGGAAATCGCCATGGAAAACCATTTGCCCATCATCTATCTTGTAGATTCTGCTGGCGTATTCCTTCCCATGCAGGACGAGATTTTTCCAGACAAAGAGCATTTTGGTAGAATATTTCGGAACAATGCGGTGATGAGTTCCATGGGGATTCCGCAACTGGCAGCCATCATGGGGCCCTGTGTTGCAGGTGGAGCTTATCTCCCGATCATGAGCGATGAGGCCATGATTGTTGATGGCACAGGGTCTGTATTCCTTGCAGGTTCTTACCTCGTACGCTCCGCCATCGGAGAAACCATTGACAATGAAACTTTGGGAGGTGCGACTACCCATTGTGAAATCTCGGGCGTTACCGATTATAAGGTTCCTGACGATAAATCTGCGCTGATACGGATTCGTTCATTGATTGCAAAGATCAATCGTCCACCAACCAATGTTTTTAAACGAACGAATCCTTCCCTCCCAAGATTTGATCCCCGTGAAGTGCTCGGAATCCTGCCTGATAGCCGTAAGGCGGCTTACGACATGCGGGACATCATCGAAAGGATCATTGACCGGGATAGTTGGGATGAATACAAAGAAGGATATGGGCAGTCCATTATCACCGGTTACGCCTATGTTGACGGTTGGTCAGTTGGTATCGTTGCCAATCAGCGCCAGGTGGTGAAAAGTAAGAAAGGCGAGATGCAGGTAGGGGGAGTGATCTATTCTGATTCTGCGGACAAAGCGGCACGCTTCATCATGAACTGCAATCAGAAAAGAATCCCGCTGGTTTTTCTCCAGGATGTGACTGGATTTATGGTAGGGTCACGTGCAGAGCATGGCGGGATCATCAAAGATGGTGCGAAGCTCGTATCTGCTATGGCAAACTCTGTAGTGCCTAAGTTTACCTTTATCATTGGTAATTCTTATGGAGCGGGCAATTACGCAATGTGTGGCAAGGCCTACGACCCCCGGCTTATCTTTGCTTGGCCGAGTGCTGAAATGGCGGTAATGAGTGGTGAATCCGCAGCGAAGACGCTGCTGCAAATACAGGTATCATCCATGAAGAAGAAGGGATTGGAGATCAGCGAGGAGGACCAACAAGAAATGCTCAAAGAGATCACTGAAAGATACAATGCCCAGATTTCTCCCTATTACGCAGCCGCCAGGTTGTGGGTAGACGGAATCATTCATCCAGTGGATACCAGATCAATCATCTCTACCGGGATTGAGGTAGCTTCTCACAATCCAGTTATTCCACCCTATAATGTCGGTGTAATCCAAACCTGATCATTCCAGCTTCTTTCTTTCCCGGTGCAACCTTTGTTCCGCAGTATCGTTTGTTTAGTAAATCTTGGTACAATTTCTTGACCGCATTCCCATTGGGAATCTTAATCAAAAAGAAAGGAGATAGGATGGCAACCATAAGTGATCAAAAATTCAAAGCGCTCATACGTCTGCTCGATGATGAAGATCCTGATGTCAGTCAGCAAGTGTGGGCGGAGTTGCTGGCCATGGGAAATGAAGGTGTGGAAAGGCTGGAAGCAGAATGGGAGATTTCTAAGGACCCGGTTGTACAAAGTATCCTGGAAGATACCATTCACCGTCTGCAGATGCAGGAGGTGGCAAGGGAATTGCTGGAGTGGCGACGGGGTGGGGGAAAGGACCTGCTCATGGGATGGTTTCTGGTTTCCAGGATTCAATTTCCAGATCTGGAGTTTGAACTGTTCCGAAAGGAGTTCAATCGGTTGGTCAATAAAGCCTGGTTGGAACTGGACACCAGTGCCTCACCATTTGACCAGATAAAGGTTCTGAATCATATCATCTTCAGAATGGAAGGCTATGGACCGAACAATGCCCGTCCACAGCACCCGAACAATAATTTCCTGAACTATCTGATAGAGCAGCAACAGGGGAATGTAATGTCTCTGTCCTTGCTTTATTTGATTATTGCCCAGCAATTGGACATGCCGGTTGGAGGGGTTCTCCTTCCGGGGTATTTCATCTTGTACTACAATGACCGGAAAGATCCGTTTTATATAGATGTCTATAACGGTGGAAAGACCTTTAACCGGGAGCGTCTCAAGAATTATTTGGAACAGGTAAAAGTTGAGCCCAAGGCCTCGTATTTTAAACCGACTTCAAATATTTACATCATCCTGTCCTTGTTGAACAATCTGATTGTTGATTTTGACAGGACAGGAAAGCAGGACCGTGTAGATGATATCAAGGCCTTGTTAGAGGCGATAGACATCCACTTTTAAGTATAGATTTCTAAAAGACCTTCCGGGAGGTTGGTGAATACTTTCCCATTGGGAACGTCAGCTTTCAGTACAATTTGGTCGGTGATGGGAATCATCACGTCCGCGCCCTTGTAGTGCATGATCAGGAGATCACTGGCGGGCATTTCCTGGACTTCTTTGACGGTTCCCAAGATGCCTAGATTTTGATCTTCAACTGAGAACCCAATGATGTCATGGTAGTAAAATTGTCCTTCTTCTAATTCCGGCAGCGCGTCCAGTGGAAGGTACATTTCCATGCCGAAGATGGCTTCTGCATCTTCTCGTGTATGGACATCCCGCAGGGTAAGAATGGCCAGGTTAGGGCCAATAGGATTGATTTTAGAAACGAAAAATGGAGTCAATTTATTTCCGTTAAGGATATAAACTGACTCCATGTCTATGTATTCTTCCAGGTAGTCAACGTCGAAGTAAGCTTTTACTTCTCCTTTAATTCCGTGAGCTTTTCTGATCTCACCTACCCAGTAGCATTCGTCTATTAGCATAGAAATGCTTACTCAGCAGAAGTCTCTTCCGTAGCCTCTGCTTCAGGAGCAGCAGCTTCAGCTTCAGGGGCTTCTTCTTCTGCCTCAGGTGCAGCTTCAACAACTTCTTCCTTAGGAGGAGCGTTCTTGGCAGCAATGGCAGCAGCTTTTGCTTCACGAACCTTAGCTTCCTGAGCTTTGGCTTCTTCAGCTTTCTGAGCAGCTTCTTCTTGAAGACGACTTTTCTTTCCGGTGATCTTAGCTTCTTTTTCGGCTACCCACCGCTGGTAAATCGTCTCAACTTCTTCTTCGGTTTTCCCCTGCTTGATCAAAGCAAACTTCAGATTGATCCCTGCGTAGCGCAGAATCGACCGTACTGTATCTGATGGCTGTGCTCCATCCAGCAACCACTTCAGGGCTGCATCGTGGTTCACATCAATTTGTGCTGGATCCGGGATGGGATTGTAAGTACCTAATTTCTCCAGGTACCTTCCATCACGACGGGAACGGGAATCAGCCGCTACGATGTAGTAGAAGGGGCGACCCTTACGTCCTTGTCTGCTTAATCTGAGTCTTACCGACATATTCTATTTTAGACTTTATGCTATTCTTTAATTTCGAACGAGTTGCAAAATTAGTGTGCTTTCCCATAATTACCAAAAGCTATTCAGCTTTTTTATTCATTTACGGGGCTTTACACCACTTCATTTTGATTACTTACCAGATTTTCCGGTCGTCTGGAACGGAATCATGCTCAAAAAAGAAAGGTTGAGGCTCAGCGGTAATGTAAAAATGTTCAAGAAGGTTACGTCCTGACCGTACTTCTACAGATTGACCCTGTTTGGAAATTCGGGTACCGTCCCATAAGGTGGTGTCGCTTCCATCCGGCATGTTAATCATCAATTCTGAATAGTCGGGTGACCCCTCCTCCCGGTCATGCACAGACCGCATCGCTTCGCCATCAACATCCACCTTCCTCGGAATTTTCTCGTCATTCACACCGTCAGTCCAGAAAAACTCGTCCCGGGCCCAGCCGCTCCCCAATGAACTGGATGTTTCCAACACCCCTGAGGCAGGTATTCTCAACTCCCAGGTCCCATCTACTTCTTTCAACGGTGGTTGCCCTTCCTTTTCATACTTGACAGTGACCCACCCAGTGTATCCTTCTGGAATGTAATAGTACCGCGCCTGCCTTTTGGTGAACAAAATATACAGCGCAAAGGCGAGGAGGGCACTTCCTCCACAAACCAAAAGCATCCTGTTGAAGAACCTTTTTTTTCTGTCCATTGCCCCAAATTTAATACAAGGAGAGGCAACTCTGGAAAAATAATTGGGGAGAGGGGGTGTTACCTTCTGCCAATAGTCCGTTCTGTGGACAGTACACTCAACCAAGAACCATGAAGAATTCAATCTTTTTTTCAGCCCTGACCTTCCTTTTTTTGATTTCCTCCTGTCAATCAGATAGCGGAGGCAAGTCCACCCTGGCAGAAGGAGAAACCAGCAAGGATTCAGTCGCTATGGCTACGAACAATGCGATTCCTACCATAAAACCTCTGAAAACGGACACTTCAATATATGCAGTTGATGATATCACCGATGGATTGAAGGAACAGAAGGCGACCGCAATAAAATCGGATGCCAGGGCAAACAACCAGGATATCCATTCGAAAGAAACCAAACAGGTTCAGCACAAAGGGCTCGCATATCTTATGGAATTAGATGAGGAGCAACCTACGGTTAGTTATATTTCATGTCGGGAGGGAGGCGTAGTGGAAGGGCGGCAGGGCAGCCTGGTTACCATTCCCCATGATGCTTTTGTCAGGTCCGATGGCAAACCGGTATCAGGACAGGTCAAAGTGGTTGTTGATGAATTCCTGAGTATAAGCAGGTCGATTCAAAATGGACTGGGAACCATGTCTGGGGACCGTATTCTTGAAACTGGTGGGATGTTAAAGATTACCGCTCAGGACCGCGAAGGGAATGAATTAGAACTGGGGAAAGACAAGGAGATTGAACTGAAGATACCAACCCGTGATTTGAAAAGGGGAATGCAGACATTTATCGGAAGCAGAAAGAATGGAAACGTGGATTGGTTACCCCTGGGAAATGAAATCTCAGAACGCTATGGTTTCAACCAAAGGGATATGTCCAGAATCTATCCCGGTAAATATGTTCGGAGAGCAACTTTTCCCGGAGGAGCCAGAGCAATGTCGGTGTACATTTCAAATTATTTGGAGTATCCCGCTGATGCCGGGCGCAAAAATATCACGGGTTCGTGCACGTTTGAATTTACGGTTACTGCGGGGGGAGAAACGAAGAACATTCATTTGCTCGGAAATCCATTTCCTTCATTTGCGCACAAAGGCCGCCGCTTATTAGGAAGAATGCATTTTTACCCTGCATTTTCAAAAGAGGGCGAATTCGTTTCAAGTGACAATATGAAAATCACCTTTTTCTTTCAACCAGAATCAGTAATTGACCGGGATTACAAATGGGCCGATTTCCAGGAAGAGTATGACAACTTTGTAAAGAGTGGCATCATTGCCGATGAATACTACCAGGGAATTCTGCTCGAAGTAGAGGGTAAAATGGACAGTTTGGGAACTACCCAGGTTGCCATGAAAGGGAGGGGTAGCCGGGGCGTGATGTACAATATTCTTAGCAGTCGAAGGCTGGGTTGGATCAATTGTGACCGTTACCTAAACACAGGTTTGCCGCTGGCGAATGTTGCGCTGGAGGTGGATAACCCCGGGGACAAGGCATTTTTTCTCGTTTTGAAGGAGACGCGTTCCATCCTGCCCGGTGACAAGGTTTGCAATGGCAACCAAATTTGCTTTCCCAATATCCCGATTGGCTACACCTATAAGATTATCGGGGTAGAGAAGCGGGAAGGAGTGCCTTACCTGGTTGAGCACCAGGGGGTAGTGGAGGCAGGAGGGACGCCAATGAAGCTGGAGTTAAAAGAAGCAAAGACAGAAGAGGTAAAGGAGGCTTTGTCCAGGCTGAACTATTTCCATGGTGTCCCAATTTAATGATTCTGTTTTGAAGCTGGATGAATTTATACTTGACTATCTCTCCACCCTCCAGTGGCTGTCTTGCTCAAAAGAATTCAAAAAAGACCTAACTTACAGCTGATTCAAATCCTAATAAGAGGACTTTTTGCCCATGCGCATTGCGATATTGTCTCGTAATCCCAGAATCCACAGTACCAACCGGCTTGTTCTGGCAGCCAAGGAGCGTGGGCATCATGTTGAGGTAATTGACCACCTGAAATGTGTGGTACTCACCGAGGCGGATAAACCCAACCTCCTTTATCAGGGACGTCTTCTAGGGGGATTCGATGCAGTTATCCCGAGGATCGGCACTTCAGCGACCAGTTATGGCTCTACCATCGTTCGCCAGTTTGAGATGATGGGGGTGTTTTCCGCTGCCAATTCTCAGGCGATCGTTCGGTCAAGAGATAAGCTCAGATCAATTCAGATCCTGTCCAAAGCAGGATTAGGGATGCCCAAAACTGCATTTTCAAGAGAGAGCCTTGAAGTCGGAGGTCTGATCGAGTATGTTGGCGGCCCCCCCATCGTGATCAAGCTTTTAGAGGGCACTCAAGGATTAGGAGTGGTACTGGCTGAAACCCGTCCTGCTGCACAATCTGTCATTGAAGCATTTCACGCCATCAATACCAGTATTCTCATCCAGGAATTTGTTCCGGAGGCGGATGGAAGAGACCTGCGTGCATTTGTGGTTAATGGTGAAGTCGTCGCTTCAATGGAAAGGAAAGGGCCTGAAGGAGAATTCCGGTCGAATCTGCACCGGGGGGGAACGGCGAGGAAAATCTATTTGACCCCCAAAGAGAAGGATACCGCAATCCGGGCTGCCAAGGCATTAGGATTGTCCGTAGCTGGTGTTGATATGCTGCCTTCAAAAAGGGGACCCCTCGTACTGGAGGTCAACTCATCTCCTGGCCTCGAGGGCATCGAGGAGGCAAGTGGTGTAGATGTGGCCGCTGCAATCATCAGATTCATCGAACGAAAGTATCGGCAACTTCCTAAAACAAGGGACAATATCGGAGTTTAACCTACCATGGAAATTAACGGAGTACAGATTGGCCCAGGCGAACGGAAAGAAATCGGTTTGGAAATTGACCGGTTACCTTCGCATACTTTGATTGACATGCCGGTTCACGTGTACCGTGGGCATGAGCCGGGACCAACTTTGCTGATAACAGCGACCATGCATGGTGATGAGATCAATGGTGCTGAGGCGATTCGCCGAATGGCGCGGAACAATACCCTGATGCCGGTTTCCGGGACGGTGATCACCATTCCAATCGTGAATATTTATGGCTTCAACAACCAAAGCCGAACCCTTCCCGATGGGAAGGATCTGAACCGTTCATTTCCGGGCAGTACACGGGGATCACTGGCCCGTCGAATCGCCAAAACAATCATGGACAATATTGTCCCCAAAGCAGATTATATACTGGATCTCCACACCGGAGGGGCAAGTAGAACCAATTATCCTCAGATACGCTGCAATTTTGATCGACCGGAAATTTATGAGTTGGGCAAAGCTGTAAGAGCCCCCTTTCTTGTTCATTCCAAAGAAATTCCGGGCTCATTTCGCAAGGCTGCTTCCAATATCAATAAACCGATTATTGTATACGAAGGCGGAGAATCCCTGCGATTGGATGACAATGCAATCTGGCATGCTGTAAAGGTAATCAAGCGTTTGATGGCCTATCTCGGAATGATCTACCAGGATTCAGAAGGGACACCCTCTGTAGAAATAAGAGACAGGTCCTGGATCAGGGCAAGAAGTTCTGGTTTGTTTGTACCCTTTATCGAGTACGGCAAATTTGTTTCCAAGTCCGAAGTGCTGGCACATCTGGGAGATCCGTACGGTAAAAAAATACATGAGGTAAGGGCTCCTGGAAATGGGTATATCATAGGTTTGAACAACCAGCCAATCGTCAACACTGGAGATGCGTTGATCCATTTAGGCAAGCCATAGTACCTATTAGCCATAGTACCTACAAGCCAATGTACCTACAGGCCATATTCCTTAAATATAGAATTATCCCTATAACCTTCTTCCAAAGACAATTACAAGCACCAGCCCGATCGGGACAAGAATCCACCAGGGAAATGAAAAGGGGGGATTGACAGGTGCTATTTCACCATAGACAATGCTGGAAGCCCAGATTCTGGGGTCAAGGCCACTTTGGTCATCAAGGTTCCTGATGCTATCCAGGTATTCAGTTCTGCTAAGCCCCAATGCTTCGTCGGTAAAGTAACCTTTGGCAATAAGTTCAGTGAAGCGATGAGACTTGCCCGGCGGTAAGGACCGTGCTTTTCCCGGCCAACGGTGAAATATTGAAGTCCCCTGGCTCGGTGGAGGATCCTTCAGATATAAACCACTGCTATCCCATTGGATTATTCCGGGAGCAGCACGTTTCTCGATCCGTTCAAAATTGAGGTTGTAGAGGTAACTCACCGCCCAAAACTCCGTCAGGAACCGGGGAGATTCCCCTTCTGAATACTCGTATTTCACAAACGCTTCAAAAGGGATATTCCTCAATAGTTTACTGCCTGCAACCACGGTAATCTGGTAGAGGTCTTCTAACTCTGCCTCAAAGATGCCTACGAGCTGCATATACCCAGTCCGGCAATACGAATAGACAGAGTCCCTTGGAATGGCTTCAGGGCTTTCCACCGCCTCTTGAAGCTTGAAAATCCAGGAATTACTCCGGTGGGGGATAGAGAGCCCTTTGTGAAATGTTTTCTTGCGGGTGATCAGATATGCATCTTCCAGCCACCCATTGACCTCCGGGTAATAAAGAAGCGCATGTTTATCATGCCGGAGAAGATCGGTCACATCATCAGGAATCGTGCTCGGTTGATCGGCTTTGCTCGTTGAGTAAAGAGAAACCAGCAGAGGGAGCCATATCCATACAAGAAGTAAATAGGAGAAACGCGACATGCGGGAATGAAGATGGTGAATGCATGAGAATTATGCAATCATTATCAGAAGGGGAGAGGTGAAAATAACTGACAAGGAGTGGAAAAATCGAGGAGAGGTAAAAAAGGAAAGGTAAAAAAGGAGAGATGAAAAACTGAAGAGGCTGCCCTACAAAGACAGCCTCTTATCATTTATGTTGAAATCCTTCGGCATTCTTGATACTGATGTCGAGCAGTTTACTCTTTCGGAACCAATCCTTGAGTTTAAACTTCCCTTTGATACGATCTCCGGGGGCAACATTGCCCTCCATATCGAAAATCGCTTCACGCTCTCCTTTTTTAGCGGTATAGCGGATAAGAATCTGCACATTCCTGAAACTGGCGAAGCGCGCTTCATTTACGACCTCTATCCGCACCACGGATGGCGCGATGACCTTGGCCTTCACATCGTACTCGGGAACGAGGTATTTGGTGGGGGACCTCATCTCTCCCTCAAGGACTTTGTCATTTGAGCGCCAGCCAAGAAGCCCAGGGGTGTCCCCTGGCTCCTTAACTAGCGATGAAATGTTTAGATCATATACGCCTTGATCCGATTTGTAAAGGTATAAGCTATCTACAACCCCTTCATCTGTTGGCTTGAACAACACCGCACCTGTCTCAACCGTTACGACTTTCCGGGTTTCTTCCCGATAAGCACGCACGTTGAAAGAGGTACCCAATACTTTGGTTCGGGTGTGCTCTGTGATGACGATGAAAGGATGGTTTTCGTCGTGAGTTACTTCAAAAAAGGCTTCCCCTTCCAGAAAGATGATCCGCTCTGCAAACGAAAAACTATCTGATACCGTAAGGGTACTGTGCTGGTTCAATTGTACAAGACTACTGTCAGGCAAGTAGAAAGAAATATTCTTGTCCCTCGCGGTGAAGGTAATCTCATGTACTTGAGACGGTTGATCCTGGTCTGAAGAGGCTAAAACCCCTTGGATAGTAGCCGCAGAATCTCCTGCCCAATTGAAATACGCAAAGGTTACCAATAAGGAGACCGCTGCTGCAACAGCCATCCATAGATAAACACCGCGACGCTTGAACCGTGCCTGAACAACTGAATCAGGAACGACCGAATCGCTTTCAATGCGGTTCTGAATCTTTTCCCAGGCAGCACTTTCTTCTGGTTGGAAAGAAACTGCATCTTCCCCAAGTAAATTCCAGACCTCCAATGCTTCATCCAAATCACTCTGGATTTCAGGATGCTCAACGATCAGCGCGGACAACTCTTCCTGCTCATCCCCGGAGATTTCTCCGGAGACAAATAGACTGATGAGTTCTTGTATGCGTTGCTGCTTCATGGGTAACTGATATTAAGACATTTCAAAACGCTGGTATTCCTAAAGGGAAATGAAAAAAAAAGAAAATTAATTCGTAACTGGCTGGTTTATAGCACTCTTATTTTTGAATAAATTCTCTGAGCTGGGCTTTTAATTTACTCAAAGCAATCGTCATCTGGTTCTTGACCGTGTGAAACGAGATGTGAAGATGGTCGGCAATCTCCTGGTAGTTCATCCCTTCATAGCGGTTCAGGATAAAAATAGTCCGACAACGGGGAGGGAGTTCTTCCAATGCAGCTTCGATCGCACTTTGTAATTGATTGTTGCGCACCAGATTGTCAGAACTATTGCCCTGGTCAGGCTTTTCCTCCAGCGAAGAATCCTCGTGAACCATTTTTTGAACTTTCTTAAGATGGTTCAAAGAGGCATTGGTGGTGGCACGGAAAAGATAGGATTGGTATGCACCAACGATCTCTAATTCATCCCTTTGGTTCCATACCTTAACAAAAAGCTCCTGAACGATATCTTCAGCCGCAGAAGAATCCCTCGTGAGCCTGAAGGCGTGCCTGCAGAGCTCCGAATAGTGTTTTTGAAAGAGTTCCTCAAATGCTAATTTATCCAGAATGGTTACCTTTTTTGCTAAATATAGTGGATGATACGAATCTCTTCAAACCAGAGTGAAACTTGGTATCAGGGACGACCGCACATAACCTTATAGGAGCAGAAACGGCAGCGGTCAATCTCGTCCGTTTGTGAAAATGGGATGTCAGGGTCAAAGATATCGTTGATGATCGAAACCATTACAGACTCATAGTCCAATAAGGATTCCAAATCTAGGGTTGTGGACTTAAGAGGCCCAGTTTCAAGAAAATGAAGTCCCCCACTCAAATTCCGCATAAAATAAATGCCTGGACTGACTTCCTTGGTGTCTGGGAAATTCCGCAGGTAGAGGTAGGCATAAGTGCTCAACTGGAAAGCCTCCCTTTTTTTCGCTCCCTCCCGAATTTGGTCAAATTCTTTGATGTCCAGCCGGTTGACCTTTCCGGTCTTGTAGTCTATGATTCTGGTTTCACCCCTGATTTCATCCACCCGGTCGATAAATCCCCTCAATTTGACCCCTTCGGGTACCCGCTGTGTAGGTAGAAGGGTCTCCAGTTCAAGTTCCAGTCCTTTCACAAGGAAAGGAGCGTTGCCTTTATCAATGTCGAGCAGCTTAGATACCAGATTCCGAATAACGCCCAAGAGCAATCGGTTCCGGCCGTATTTCGAGTTTTCAGTTCGGGTGACCTGGCGAAATTGGGTCTCGATCACGGTGTCGAGCTGCTTTTCAAAACCCTGAATCTCTTCGGGAGTGATCTCTTTCCCTTGGAAGGGAAGGTACAATTCCTCCAAAACACCATGCAAAACCGAACCAAAGGTGTTTTCTTCCATGCTCTCTTCCAGTTCTTCCTGTTCCCGCAAGCGCAGTACATAGCGGTAGTAAAACTGAAGCGGGCAATTGAAATAGGTAGAGAGCGCCGAAGGAGAAAATCCCTTTTCGTTGATATAGGATTTCAGCGTAGCGAGAACGTCAGGCTCTTTTTCCACCACAATAGGAAGGATGGGCTCAGCCGAGAGAGGGAAAGTGATGGTTTCATGCACAATCTCCAGGTCCGGATTCTTTTCCGGCAATTCACTTTCCAACTGGGCAATGAAACGGGACTTCTCCCCACTGCCAAAAGTATCCTGCTGAGTGTTGTACATGAGGACAACCTCCTTGCAGCGCTGCAGCAACCGGTAAAAGTGGTAGGCGTAAATCGCATCTTTTTCCTCATGGGTAGGCAGGGCAAAACCCTTCCTGAGCGTATAAGGAATGAAGGAAACAGAATTCGCCTTGGCCGGAAGGATATTTTCATTGACCGAAAGGATCATCAACCGGTCAAAGTCCAAAGCACGCGTTTCCAGCATACCCATCACCTGTAAGCCTTCAAGAGGTTCGCCGGAAAAGGGGATGGAGCCGTTTTGGAGCACTTCCTTGTACAACCGTCGAAATACCCGCAGCTCAAAGTCGACAAAGTATGCATCAAGTTTGTCACTCAGCTTCTGGGTCAACGTATAAAAGTGGAACAAATACTCGGCTTCAAGGGTGGGGGTACTGCTTCCGCTACGGGCATCTTCCATAGCGACTTTCAACCGTCGGTAGAGCTCCAGAAAATATGCAATGACCTGATCAATCTGTTTCCAGGGTTGGAAAAGGAAGCTCAGCAGATGTTCCGGATCTTCTTCTTTGAAGCGGTCGAAGAGCTTAGGAGATATATAGACGAGGTTTTCACGGTCTATTTCGTACAAGAGGTCGCGGGAAGTATCCCGTAAGATAGAGGCGACATAGGGGTGACGAAGGATATTCATCACGTCCCGACAATAATAGACCTTGCTGTCTCTGCCTGGGCGTAGACGTTCCGCGTTTTCCTGCAGTTGAATAATGGAATCTACCAGGCTGTAAAGCGGTGTGTTGCGGAGTGGATACCCCATCGTTACATTGATATGCTTGTAACCATCGGGAAGGCTATGCAAAAGGGGGAAAAGAAGATTTTCATCTCCCAGCACCAGCGCGGTTTTTTCTTCAGGCTGCTGATCCTCCAGCAAAGTTTTGAGCTTCAATCCAGCGACCTTGGCCTGGCCAACCCTTTGAGGAACCCCGGTCAAAGTAATCCTTCGCTTACCCTGGCTCAGATGATTCCCGATCCAGGACCAGTCCTTCAATTTCCACCGTTCCCGAAGCCCACGAAAGAAATGCCCCGCCTCCTGAAACTCATCGTCAATATAATAGGCGTCCAGATCCCAGTAGCACTCCGCCATGCCATGATCCATCAAGGCTTTGATCATCCCCTCCTCGGCCGGAGTCAAAGCATTCAACCCCGCAAAAATGACCGTTTTCCAGGGTAGGGCAGGAGGAGCAGCCTCAAACTGATCCGCCAATTCGCGCATCGCCATCCCTGGTGACGCCTTGTGTTGCGCATCCAGCTTTTTACGCAGTCCCCCATAAAAATCGCCCATCAACTCCCAGAACTGAAGATATTTTGCCTGGAATTCGGTCAGTTCTCCTGACTCTTCCAGCCAACTGTCAATGGTCGCATCAATCGCTTTCAGCTCGTACAGGTTGCGAAAGATAGCGTCTGCATCCACCCGGTAGAGGTCGATCTCGTCAAAATCAGCAACCAGCGTACTACCCCAGGAATAGTATTTGTCGAAGGGTTCGTCGGGGAAATGTTCCCGGTACAAAGGGTACAGTTCGAAAGTCAGAGAGACCTGGTCGAGGATGGTTCTGGGATGAACTTCCCGAACGAAATCTTCAACCGCGAAGACGGCCGGAGACCAACTTGGAGAAGAAAGGGACCGCTGCAAGGCATCTTTGAAAAAGACACAGGCACGGCGAGAGGGGAAAACCACGCACAATTCCCCCAAATCCTTACCGTATTTGCCCTTCAACTCCTGTACCAATTGCTCAATGAAAGAGGTCATACCACCGAAGGTATGAATTTTTCAAATGCTCGTTTGGGGCAGTTGTTCCCATTCAAATTTTCTTAACTTTCCGCATCATTCACTGGTTGATTAGTAGATGGCAACAAAGATTGAATCGTCTGGCCTGGATTTCCAGGACACCAGCCTGGCCTTCGGGTACAAAAGCGACAAAGAACTGAAGCGTACTTATCGCTTGTTCAAAATGATCGATTCGCCGTTTTTGACAAAGGTTGGGCCCCCCATGATAACCTTTGCCTTGAAGATTGGCCTTCCCCTGAAAGGGTTGATCAGGAAAACTATCTTCGACATTTTTTGTGGTGGGGTTTCTCTGAAAGACACCTCCAGGCGATCCGATGAACTCTTCCAGAACAAGGTTCAAACCATCCTTGATTACTCCGTAGAAGGGACCAAAACCGATGCGGGATTTGATGCCACCAGAGATGAGATCATAGCAACCCTGGTGCACGGTGCGCAAAATGATGCAGTTGCCTTCTCCGCCATGAAGGTAACCGGGATTGCTCACTTCGGCTATTTGGCAGCGAATGACGCCAACAAAAAACTGAATACAAAGGAAGAAGCTTCACTCACCCGCTCCAAGGCACGTTTGGAGGCTATTTGCCAGAAATCATACGACCTACGCCAACCTGTCTTTGTGGACGCAGAAGAGAGTTGGATACAAAGGGGCATTGACCGGTGGACCGAGGAAATGATGGAAAGATTCAACACAGAGGAGCCCCTCGTTTACCATACTGTACAACTTTACCGCCACGACCGGCTTGAATACCTGAGAGGCTTGATCCAGCAATCCAGGGAAAAAGGCTATATCCTAGGTGTCAAGCTTGTGAGAGGTGCTTATCTGGAGAAAGAGAATGAGCGGGCAATAGAAAATGGCTATCCCACCCCCATGCAGCCCAATAAGGCGGCAACCGACAAAGACTACAATGCCGCCCTCAGGCTGTGCATAGACAATTTAGACCACGTAGCGATCTGTGCTGGCAGCCACAACGAAGAAAGCTGTCTGTTGATCACCAAGCTCATGCAGGACCGTAACATTCCTCCGGGCCATCCCCATGTGCTCTTTGCGCAACTCCTGGGAATGTCCGACAACATCTCCTTCAACCTGGCCCACCACGGCTATAACGTAGCCAAATACCTTCCCTACGGACCCGTAAAAGCTGTACTTCCCTACCTCTTCCGCAGAGCCAATGAAAATACTGCCATTGCAGGACAAAGCAGCCGCGAAGTCCAACTGTTGCGGAAGGAAGTCCGCAGAAGAGGAAGTTGATTCTATTAACGATCAGCCTTAATCATCCCCAGTTACCTCCTTACCCTTTCCGCAGTCATCTTGCCCTTGCTGTCCATCCTTTTCATCCACTACCTCCAGTGGTTTGCCCTGATATGTACGCCCTTTCGTCATGGTTGAGTCGGTTGCCCTCCTAAAACAGAAGAAGCTGTCCCAAAAGGACAGCTTCTTCTGTTATACAGAGTAAATCGTATTTATCAGTGGGCAACCACTACACGCTGGCTAAGCGTACCTTTTTCAGTATTAACCTGAAGCAGGTAGACACCATTGGCGAGCTCGGAAGCATCGAAATATACATGGTGGATACCAGGTACAAAGCGTGAATTGTGGATGTCCTGTACCTTCTTGCCATAGATGTCATAGAGGGCAAAGCTGGCTGCAGTTGTCTTGGAGAATTCCATACGAACAGCACCCATAGTATTGACAGGATTGGGGAAAACATCAACAATACGGGTTTCTTCAACCGGGTCAACCGTAGCCACACCATTGTCAAATACCTCTTCAGTAGCATTCAGGACATTCTGCTTACGGTAGTCAGCATTGTAGTTCATAACCATACCAACAAGATGAAGATTGTTCACATTCCAGGTGGTAGGCACAGTGAAACTAAAGTTCTCCATGTATGAATCGTTGGGAAGGACCAAGGCAGGAATGGTTCCTGCATTGCCCCATTCGCCGAGGGGAGCCACCCGCATCGTGTGATCGTGCTCGTAACCGGTAATGGTAGAGGGGAAATTTTCGAAGGGGTGACCGGGTTCTCCGGCAAAGAAGTTGGCCTGGTCGGCAATGATATCGTCTTCCACAACCAGAACTACGATCCGGAGATCACCAATCGCGTAGTCAACAAAATCGGCCAGCGCCTGACCAGTTACCGTGCGGGTACCAGGGTCATATTGGCTGAAGAGACGGATGTCAACCGGAGCAGTTTGGTTAATCCTTGCACCAACTGCACCTGGAAGACCAGTAGGGTAGAGCTTTGGCTCGCTGTTAAAGGTTCCTCCAGAGCGGTCGAGCCAACTGGTTGGGATACCACTGACCTTATAGAAGCTTGGATAAGCAGTGTTGGCGTCATAAGCATCACCGGTATGGTGGCTGACTGCAACAATCTGATCCGGATAGTAGGCATAACAGGTATCAACCCCAAGGTCGCCAGCGGGGCAATAGCCACACCAGGTTGCAGTAGCTTTTTCAATCAGAAACTTCTTCTGAGCAGTGATGCCCAGGATCACAATGAGGTCCATCTCGAGAGTGTCGTTGCTATTGTCTCCGTCAACCTGACCGTTGATGTCGGCCCAAACCTTCAAAGTATGGAAAGTTCCTGAGTTGGGAAGGTTGATCTGAGTGCCGTGAACCCAGTCATACTTGCCACCATTCTGCGTCAGGGTAAGGGTGTTGGCAGAGGATTCCTGAATGGGCTCGTTGTCCAACTGGTACTTGATCTTCAGAGAAGAAACACTGTTCGAACCATAGTTCCGTACCCGTCCGGAAATTGTATGGCTACCAGCTGAAAGGGTAGGAGACAGGTTGAGGCCTTCCATAGAAAGGTCATACGCCTGCTGGGTACCATTGATGTACAGGTAGATATTGTCATCATTGTTATCAGAGGTATTGTCGAGGAACTGCGTATTAGGAGCACTTCCAAAAGTGGTGCCATCTGTACCGCTGGCATCTTCACAACCAACCGTACCGCTGGAAGTGAAAGTCGCACCGGAAGCAATGTCCTGAACAATGTCGAAATCGCCACCTTCATAGATCCTTAAGGTCGTCGTGAATGAACCAGAACCGCCACTTGGAATCATATTCTCCCACTGTACGCATCTGATCTGGTTGGGGGTAACCCCGATTTTCCAGGTCCGGACAGAAGCCTGTGAGCCAAAGGTCAAGTCATCCCAAAATGCATAAATGGCATTGTTTGGACCCCCTGCAGCTGGGATAGTCGTATTGTTAGGATCACTGACCGTGGAAGATTGGTCAAAAGTGATATATCCATTTTCAGAGGCATAAAACCCGGTAACGGCTTGTCCATAAAAGTTCCAGGTAAAACCAATATTGGTCCAGGAAGAAAGGACTTCGTTGCCAGAGGTCAGGAGATCGACTCCGGGCTCATCAAAAAAGTAGGGAGCCTCTGTGCCAGTCTCAGCAATGTAATAGTAGGACTGTCCGTAAGTCGAGACAGCACCTGCGCAAAGCAAAAATAATAGTAGAAGTTTTTTCATAGAGCTTCAATTGATTGGTGGAAAAGCATCTCTTACAATATCGTTCTTTTTGTCCGTAGTGTCAAAGGACTGTCTAGATTCTCTGGTCCTATGTTTCTTCACGTCACTTTAAATTGAATCTAGACAGGAGAAAATCAAAATCCGGGCAACAAAATCAATCGGCCCTGAAGTATCAACAAGGGTCCTTAAAACACAAACCGGCCCTGATGAATGAACACCAGGGCCGGTTGCCAAAATATTTCTATGCTCGGTCCGACTCAATAAAGAGCCATCTCAAATTTCCTTCTGAATTTCTGGGTGAGTGGATGCTGCATTCCGAAGAGACGGAAGAGCGCAACCGCTCCACGACGAGGCAATTCATCAGCGGCATTTTTGTCATCCTCAACCGCCTCGATGATTTTCTCAACTGCCAACTCGAAATCCTTATTGGACAACGCTTCTTTGGTGGCGTTGAGCTTGTCGTAGACAGGTCCTTCCTGATCGGTTTCAAAGACCATGATTTCAGCCAGAACTTTGACATTCTCAGCGTTGTCATAGAGCAGGTGCTCGCGGGGAATTTCGTTCACCAAATCCCTGGCTTCTCCCGGAGATTCGAACAACAATTCTCCAGCCAAAGTCAGCTTGGCAATATGCAGATCCGGGTTGTCATTGATAAATCCACGCAGCTTCGCCAGGCCTAAAGTACGGTCCTGCTGGAAGCCTTCCAGAATGGTATTCAGCTCATCTTTCCTTTCGTCCGGGAGAAATTCGTCCAACCACTTCCGAAGCGTTCCTTCAGGCAGCGCACCGACAAATTCATTGATCACTTTTCCTTTGTGGAAAAGTTTGACAGCCGGGATAGAGGAGATCTGATATTGCATGGCCAGTTCCTGATTGAACATGGTGTTCACTTTCACAAGCTCCCACTTTCCGTCAGCCTCTGAAGCCAACTTCTCAAGCACCGGGCCGAGGAAGAGGCAGGGGCCGCAAGAGGGCGACCAGAAATCAACCAATACGGGTACTTCTTGACTGCGGGAAATTACGTCAGCGGAGAAGTCGAGGTTTTCTTTTTCCATTTACTTATACCTTGATTTGGGTAACGTCTTTCAGGGTAAACGCGAATATATGAAAAAAGTTTCATGTATTAAGAATGGGGTCTGGACTTCTCGATTGCGGACCCAAAGAATCTTTGATCGGGGAGAGGGGAGAATATGAATACCAGTGCTTAAAATCTTACGCATTCACCGGGAGAATATTGGGAGGGTTCGATAAGCTCAGGAATCTTTTGCCAATCCTAACTGCGCAAGCCAGGACCCAGCACAGAAAAGAAAACCACTTTGTAGTAAGAGGGAGTGGGCACCTTGAAAGCCTGCCGCCAACGAGAAAATTGAGTACGGAAGCGTCTCGGTTTTCCCGGTTGACCAATAGGGCAGGGATGCTGAAAACCGTTGCTGTGCGAGGAGGAATTTTGCAATGAAAATCCTAGGGTGAGATCAGGGGAGGAGTAGAGTGGGAACAGAAAGAGAATAGTTAGAGCGCAGAGGCGTCAGGCGAATTTAGGGGAGGCGATCCGGCTGGTGATGTCAAAAATGCAGGCTGAGATCAGGAAGAGACCAGGAAAAGGGGGGCTGGATTGAGAGGTCTCAATTAGTACTTTACCAAATATGTACTAATGTGCTGATTATGAATACATTTATAGGGAAATTGATAGATAGGTGAGGTTTCTTGAGAGTGCATTAGAATGGCAACTCCAGGTGCCCCTCTAAGGTGAATAAATATTCATTATGTACATTATATACTTGATATACAGTGCTTAGTGATCGAGAGGCCGATTGCCCATAATGATCAGCAATGGACCGGACAGAATTTGAGGCTGGCCCCGACCGCCGAGGCAGATTTGACTCCGATCAAGTGAGGTGACACACGCGGGCCTGCGATTGCCAGGCGATCGAAAAGTGAAAGGAATGCGAATGACAAGCGACTGGAAAACGATTGCCCACCGACTGGATAACGATTGAAAATCGATCAGCAACCAGCTCGCTCACGACACATGATTTCAGAAAAATCAGCCAGCAGAAAACCGGGATTACCTGATTCCCTTACCACCACCGGGAAAGGAAAATTGCCATCTCTATCGGTTGCATCCATCAACAAAACAGCGACGCATGCAGTCAAGTTCTGGTCAACGAAGAACAGCACTGTAAAGAGAGATCGGAAAAAAGATTATATGGATTCGGTATTTTGGGTAGGAGAAATATTACCCGTTCTCCGCTTGCTTCTTGCCTTCCTGATAGCGGTGTTTTTCTCAATGGTACTTAAGTCACCTTTGGGAATGGAATTGATCAGGGTGCGGGTGTACTCCATTTGTGGATGGGCATAGATGGCATCCGCGGCCCCCATCTCTTCGATCTTCCCCTTGTTCATCACGATCATCCGGTCGCTCATAAACTTAACCACCGACAGGTCGTGGGAGATGAAGATATAGGTAAAGCCAAACTCCCGTCGGAGCTCCAATAACAGGTTCAGGACCTGGGCCTGTACCGAAACATCAAGGGCCGAGACCGACTCATCACAAATGATAAATTTAGGCTCGACCGCAAGGGCTCTGGCAATGCAAATCCGCTGCCTTTGACCCCCTGAAAACTCATGTGGATAACGGTTGAAATGTTCCCGGGAAAGGTTGACTCTGTCCAGAAGATCATACACTTTTTTTCTCCGGTTTTCATCGTTGCCATACAATTTGTGGACCTTCATCGGCTCCAAAATTGCATTGCCAACCGTGATCCGGGGATTGAGAGAACTGTACGGATCCTGAAAAATAATCTGGATGTCCTTTCGCACCGAACGGAGCTGTCTTTCGGAGAATGCAGTCAAGTCATTCCCCTCAAATATCACCTTGCCAGCCGTAGGTTCCACAAGTCGGAGAATACTCCTCCCGAGGGTTGTTTTCCCGCAGCCGGACTCCCCGACCAGACCCATCGTCTCACCAGGATAGACCTTGAAACTGACGTCGTCCACCGCCTTCACATATTCGGTTTTTCGGTTCAGAATCCCCGACCTGATCGGGAACCAGGTCTTCAGATTATGCACCTCCAGAATGGGATCCTGAGTCTGAAGTTGCGCCACCCTTTCCTGCGTTTGCGCGTCTGAAACAACCGCGGCCTGTACCACCTCTTCCACATTTCCGGCGATCTCCTTTACCTCCCCATTCTCCTCCTCCATGAAGTCGCCAATCGTAGGCAGGATACGCATCCGCACGTCCATCCTTGGCCGACAGGCCAGCAGGCCCTTGGTATAAGGATGCTGAGGATTCCTGAAGATATCCATCACGGAACCATGTTCCACAATATTCCCTTTGTACATCACCAGCACCCGGTCAGCGATTTCAGCAACCACCCCAAGGTCGTGGGTAATGAATAAGATCGCCATGTCCCGCTCCACCTGGAGTTCCCGCATCAGTTCCAGAATCGTCTTCTGGACCGTAACATCGAGTGCCGTCGTCGGTTCGTCCGCAATCAGGATGGAAGGGTTGCAGGCCATCGCCATCGCAATCATCACCCGCTGCTTCTGACCACCCGATATCTCATGGGGGTAGGAACGAAAAATACCATCCGGACGGGGGAGTTGAACCTGCTTGAACAATTCAATCGTCCGCTGCTTGGCTGCGTCTTTCGACATTTTCTGGTGGAGGACCAGGACTTCGACCACCTGAGATCCACAGGTGAATACCGGGTTGAGTGAAGTCATTGGCTCCTGAAAGATCATAGAGATTTCATTGCCCCGAACCCCGCGCAGTCGGTTGGAATCCAATTGAAGCAGGTCAATCCATCCCAGCGTAGGGGAATTGAACCAAATCTCACCAGCGGCAATTTCTCCCGGAGGCTGAGGAATCAGGCTCATGATGGACAAGGCTGAAACCGATTTGCCCGAACCCGATTCACCTACAATTCCAATCGTTTCCCCCTTTTTCAGGTCAAAGCTGGAACCCTTAACCGCCTCAACCATCCCCTCCTCAGTGTGAAACCGGGTCACAAGACCACGAACCTCAAGAATGTTTTCCTCGTTGTGCTGCATGAAGCGGTTAATTTAAGGCTTTTGTTGGGAATGATCTCAATCCCCAGCCACCAATTCGGCATTCCCCAGCGGGAGATAGGCAACATAAGCCTGAACCGGCCCATAACCCATATCCTTAAGGGTTTCGACATAAGCTTCCATCGCTTCGCGGTCGGTGGTCCCGCGGTCTGCATCCACAAAATTGATCACCGTGGCTTTCTTGTCATCCAGAATCAGGCGATCCGGACAGTAAGTCCCACCACTCGGCGTCATCACCTCCCGGTTGTGCCGCAGCGGCCGTCCCTGGGCAAACCATTCCTTAAAAGGTTCTTTTTCCATCAGCGCATCAATCAGCTTCCCCAGTGTACCTTTATGTGTCTCGGTGACCAATCCCTCCTCCTGCAGCGCATTCAGAACCAAAGGCACCTCATCGTCCTCGGTCAATCTTCTCAACACCTCGGCCATCAAAGTCCCGGTCTGAATATTCTTCGCCTTCCCACCACTGCCGCTCTCCCAGAATTTACGGAACCGCCGTTCAATCCTGATCCGGTCCCGCCAGGACTCGCTCAGGAATTCCGAGGCTGAAATTGCAAAGGAGGCATCTTCCTTCCGGCGTGGTGGTTCAGGAATTCCCGTCTCATAGATCTTATTGCCCCCTTCATCAAAGCCAGGTTCCTCCATCACCAGATTCAGCAGGCGACCTACATCCGTGATCTTTTCGATCCCCGGATCAGCATTGGACTTGCCCCGTTCCCAGATGGGCGCATAGATGTACAAGCGTTCCTGAGGACGGGTAAAGGCAACGTAGAGCATGTTCACATGGTCCAGCATGGTCCGCTCCAGTTCCATTTGGTAGTCCTCCTGGAACCGACTGTTGGAGAGTTCCTTCTTCGGAGCGATCAGGTAAGTATCAGGGTATTCTTCAAATCCATCCCGTGCTTTGGCCCAGAACGTATGCCGCGAACGCAGGGCCATTTCCCAATTGCAAAAGGGGAGGAGGACCACCGGAAATTCCAAACCCTTGGACTTGTGAATGGTCAATATTTCCACTGCATCTTCCCCTTCGGGAACGGTAACACTGGTCTTTCCCTTTTGTTCCTCCCAAAATTCCAGAAAGCCGGTCAGGTCGGGCTTGCTACGTTCAGAATATTGCAGGATGAGATCGAGGAAGTGCTGCAAATAGGCCTGGGAACGTTCCTTAAGCTCAAATATTTGTAAAATCTGCTCGGCCAATTCATACAACGGCAGACGGTCCAGCTGGTAGGAAAGCCGCTTGAAACCGTCAGGCAATGCTTCAAATATGGCGGTGATCGGCTTCTCAGACTGGAGAATTTCCCTGACCCTGGTTTGCGCCTGGGTTTCCTCAAAAAAGTCCTCCAGTGCATTCAGATTGCCTTCTTCCAACTCGGCCACCTCTCCACTTTCCAGATAGCTGAAGTAGTAGTGAAGCACCTCCACCTGAGCAATACGGTCCCGCGGAGTAACCAGGAATTTAAACAGAGAAGCGATAAAATTGATCACCGGAGCGCGACTGAGTAGAATAGCTTCCGAAGAAATAACCCTGATCCCCTTTTCATTCAGAAATTGGGCGATCGTACTGCCTTCAGTTTTACCACGAACCAGAATCGCAATGTCCCGGTAATGGTAGCCCTGTGCAATCAGGCTGTGAATCAAGGTCTCCGTGCGGTCCAGGGCCACTTCCTGAAATTCGCTTTTGTTCTTGCCTTCCAGTAGGGCCAGTTGGACCAGGCCGCCGCCATCCAGTCCCGGGCCAATCGCCTGCTCAAAATCAGTGTAAATCTGCCGGACCCGTTCGTTAGCATGGAGGACATTACGCACCGCGCCAAAAAAGCGGTTGTTGAAATCGACCACATACTCAAGAGAACGAAAGTTTTGACCCAAAACATGGGGTTCCACCTCCAGCTGGGCCGGGGCAATTTGCTCCATCAGGTCGATTTCGCCCCCGCGCCAGCGGTAAATAGCCTGTTTGGAATCCCCCACCAGGAGCAAATTGCCTTCCTGTTGCCCCGCGAGGATATTTTCAAAGAGGGGCGAAAGGTTCAGCCATTGCAGGATAGAAGTGTCCTGAAATTCATCGAGCAGGTAGTGGTGAAACCGTTCCCCCAGCCGCCAAAAGATATAATCGGTCTCTTCGGATTGGATGAAATCGGAGATACGGTTTTGGAATTCGGAGATATGAACCAGGTTGTGCTGCTCTTTGTATTCGGCCATCAACTCCTCAATCTCGCGGAGAACAGCCAGCGAATGGATATTCTGATAGGCATGGAAGGCCGTCATATAGGAGTCGAAATGTGTGGCATGGTAGTCCATCATTTCATCGATCAAGCTCCTCAATCCATTGGCCAGGAGTGCATCTATATCTGAAGCCCTTGATTTGTCGCTGGTCCATTCGTCAGCTTCAACAGCCTTGGCAAAATACCGCCCATTGAGAATCCCGTCGTAATCTCCCGGAGACTGTTTCGTCTGGATCTTCAGGAATACCGTTGCCACGCCCCCCCGGGATTTCCCCTTAAAATCATCGATGCCCAGGTTGGCCGCGCGGATCATCTCCATGGCCCGCAAGCCAAATTCCGCCATCTTCTCCGGGTAGGTGTCCCGCAGCACCTTCATGAAATCAATGAACCGAATGAATTCATCCGGCTCCAGGGTTTGCAGGGTTTGCAAGGGAGCCTTGGAACCCTCCTTGAACAGCTCCTCAGCAACATTTACAATGTCCCCGTCGATCTTCCAACCACTCTCGTCCCTGAGTTTTTCCTCGGCAAAGTGCACCAGGATTTGGGTGATATAATCCTCCCGTCCGATCGAATCCATCAACTGATCCACCATGCGTTGGGTCAGCGCTTTGGTATCCGTCTCGACATCAAACTTGCTGGGCAGGTCGAGGTCGCGGGAAAAGTTGCGGATGATGCGGTAAGTAAAGGCATCAATGGTAGAGACCGCAAAGTTGGCGTAGTTGTGCAGGATAAAGGAAAGGGTGCGCCGGGCATTGGCTGAAAGGGTGGCCTCAGGGAGTTGGGTGATCTCCTTCAGCATTTCCCGCATGGGCGAAGCTTTTCCCGAGGCCATTTGTTTCAATTCGCGGATGATCCGTTCCTTCATCTCGCCCGCAGCCTTGTTCGTAAAAGTGATGGCCAGGATATTGCGGTACTCCTCCGGTTGCTTCAGAACGATACTCAGGTACTCTTTGACGAGCGTAAAAGTCTTACCGGAACCAGCTGAGGATTTGTATATTTTAGGAATACTTGGGGTACTGTTCATTCGCCTCAAGTTAGTTACATTCTGTAAAAAAGTTCTAAATTGTCCTCCACAGAAATCACGGTTGGATATGGCGCAGGAATTGCAATTGGATACGTTCATCGAAAAATTGGAGGAACAATTCGAAGAGCTGGAAAAGGGAACGCTCAAAGCGGATACGGAATTCCGGCAATTGGAAGAATGGACCTCCATGCAAGCGCTGATCATTATTGCTTCCTTTGACTGGGAATACGGAGTGACGATCACTGCCGACGAGTTAAAAGGGGCCACCACGGTGATAGATTTGTTCAATATCGTTCAACACAAGGTATCCTGATCAATGGCGTGTTTTTCACTCCACGGTGTACGTATGGAAGGCTTGGCAGTAACGCTGCCCACCCAGGAAGTGAGCAATTCCGATCTGGATTGGCTCTCGTCCCGGGAACGTATGCAGATGATCAAAATGGTCGGGATTGACAAGCGACGGATTGCCCCTGCTTCCGTGACCGCAGCCGATCTCTGTGTCCGTGCTGCCGAAGAATTGATGGAGAAACTGGGCTGGAAAGGAGAGGAGATCGGGGCATTGCTTTTCGTGACCCAAACCCCGGACCACCTGATCCCCGGCTCTGCCACCCAGATCCAGGAACGCCTGGGCATTCCCAATTCTGCCTTGGCCCTCGACGTCAACCAGGGATGCGCCGGATACATTTATGGCCTCGGCACCCTGGGAGCCCTCCAGTCAGCCGGGAAATTTCCCAAGACTTTGTTGCTGGTAGGGGATACCATCACCCATACCCTGTCTCCGCAGGACAAGAGCACCGTCCCGATCTTTTCGGACGCCGGCTCTGCCACCGCCCTCGTCCACGACGCGGATGCGCCCCCCATGCACTTCAACCTGCAGAGCGATGGCAGTGGTTACCAGGCCATCATCCAGCCCGCTGGAGGCTCCCGCCAACCCATCACCCCGGAAACCTCCGAGATCCGCGACCAGGGAGACGGCCTCTTCCGGGCCGATGCCCACCTCGCCATGCGCGGCCTCGACGTCTTCAACTTCGCCCTCGCCGAAGTCGCCCCCAATATCCGCCAGCTCCTCGAATTTGCCGGCCAGGACCAGGAATCAGTGGACCATTTTGTATTCCACCAGGCCAACCTTCTCCTCAATGAATCCATTCGGAAGAAGCTCGGCATCCCCAAAGAAAAGGTTCCCTACACCCTCTCAAAATACGGAAATACTTCCTGCGGGACCATTCCCGTCACCCTGGCGGACCAGGTCCGCGAACCCCTCCGCAAAGGTGGCAACCGCTTCCTGCTGAGTGGATTTGGCGTAGGCCTGGCCTGGGGTTCCGCCTTGCTGGAAATCCCCTCCCTCCAATGTTTAGCCCCAATAGAAATCTGAGTGGAAGAAGCCCCTACATACATGCCGGACGTATCCGTCGTCGTTCCCGTCTTCAACAGCGCGGGCACCCTGGAGGAATTGTACCGGCGCACCGAAAGCACCTTCAGCGAATTGGAACTGGACTTTGAGATGATCTTTGTCTTTGATGGAGGGGCAGAATCGGCCTGGAAAGTGCTGATCAGTCTGAAAAAGGAAAACCCCGAACGGGTCACCGCCATCCGGCTCGCCCGCAATTTCGGGCAACACAATGCGACCTTGTGTGGCTTGTCCTTCGCCAGGGCCCGGCAGATCGTTACCATCGACGACGATCTCCAAACCCCGCCTGAGGCGATTGCCGACCTGCTTGCCCACCAGAAAGAAACCGGCGCCGAAGTCGTTTACGGCACTTATCCCCGGCAGCGCCACGGACTGTTCCGCAACCTGGCCAGCAAGGCATTTAAGAAAATGTACAAGTATGTGACCAAGGGAGCAGGGACCGGCTCCTCTTTTCGCCTCATCTCCCAAACCCTGGCCGAAGATATCCTCAGCATCAACCATACCCACGTCTTTATCGACCAACTCTTCTCCTGGTACACCCAGGATTTTGCCTTCGTAGAGGTGACCCACCACAAAAGAGCCGACGGCAAATCCGGGTATTCGACCGGCAAGCTGTTCCGCATGGCCTTCAACGTGTTCATTTCCTATACCGATCTGCCCCTGCGCCTGGTAACCCTGACCGGATTTTTCGCCTCAGTGCTGAGCATTGTACTCGGTACTGCCTTTATTATTCAACGGGTATTGGTGGGCGCACAGATAGGATTTACGGCCCTGATATCGGCTATTTTCTTTACTTCAGGAGTGATACTATTGTCTTTGGGGATCCTGGGAGAATACATTTCCAGAATTTACCAGAGCCGCCTCGAGAAGCCCGCCTATGCGATCAAGGCGATTCTCTGAGCCTTTGGGTTGGCCGGGTTGAATGGTCAAAAATCATTGAGTAGCTATGTTGAATGGTCAGATATCCCCGGTTTCGGCACCCCAAATCATCTTTCTGAGTCCACAGCAGGTAATTCATCACCCCAATGCATAAGGAATCCAAGTCAAGCATTCAACTGAAGCCCCTCACCCCGGACGAACTGGAGCAAGTGCGTCAATGGCGCAACGCCGACCATGTCCGCCTCCGCTTTGAATACCAGGAACTCATCGACCCGGCGACCCACCTCAATTGGTTTCGCAATCTGGACCTGCGCACCAACCATTATTTCGTGATCCGGGTCGAGGATGCAGCGGTCGGAGTGGCCCACGTCAAGGACATTAACTGGGACCGTAAGGAAGGGGAGGCAGGCGTATTTATTGGTGAAAAGGCCTGGTTGGGGCAGGCGGAACCGGCTTTGGCGGTGGTCAAATTGATGCAATGGGCGTATGGTGAGTTGGGCCTGGACAGCCTGGTCGCCAAGGTGAAAGCCGATGAAGACAAAGTGATCCGTTTCAATTTGCAATTGGGGTACCAGCCTTACGGGGAGGTTTCTGCCAGCGGGTTTCAGAAGTTCAGGTGTACCAAGGAAGATTTTATGAAAAGGGCTGCGAAATGGAATCTTTGAACTGGGGTTTACTTCCCAAACCACCGTCGCCATTCCAACTTCAAGCCCAGCCGAATCGGTAAACTGGGATGCAATCCCCATTTGATCAACCTCAGCGGCATCCATCGCTTCCCGTAGGGCCATTTGCGGTTGTCCAGGTGAGGCCACAATTCCCCGATCGCTTTCCAAAACGCTGCCCGGTTGTGCTGCATCAATTCCCGGTGCCGCGGTTTGAACACATCCTCCCCAATATGAAAGGTCAGGTGTTCATCTTCGAACAATGCAAAAGGCTCCCCAAAGGCAAACAAATTCTGGGCCGTCAGGATGCCGATAAAGGGAATCCCGACACAGACATGGGCAAAGCGAAAGTGAGGGTAGAGGCTTCGGTGAAAGACAAAGCAGTCAAAACCAGGGTGGGGCTTTCCTTCCTCGGCGTACATCTCCGGCAACTCTTCCACCTTGCGGTAACGGTCCGGAATCCGGCGGCGGTTGATGATAAATGCCTTCAGGCCCCGGCGGGTTTGTTCGGCAATGAACGCATAAAATCCAGGCTGCACCGCAATGTCAATATTGGTGTAGACCAGGTATTCTGCATCCGAATTTTCATAGAGCCGGGCCATCAAATCCCCAATCAGCGGGTATTTGGGCGCGGTTGTGGTCGGGTGAAAATCCAGCACAGAACGCTCCAGGTCCGGAGTTTTTATAAAATAGTCGGGGATATAAGTTCGATCTTCCGGGAATTGCGCGGTGAGAAGACTGACTTTGATTGGTCCGGGAACTTCAGGTCCGGGAGCTTCGAACCCTTTCTCTATTCTGGCCGCTTCTCTGTCTTCCCCCCGAGCTCCGAGCCCCTTCTCTATCCTGGCCGCTTCGGTATCACCTTCCCTTTCCTCCACCGCTTCCACCGCAGCTTTCATCGAAGCAAATGTAATCGGCTGCACATACTCCCATTCAGAGCCAGCCGGTGGCTGAAAGGGGTTGATCAAATGTGCAATGGTTACGGGCGCGGACATAGCGCGAAGATAGAAAGGCACCCCATATTTAACGATTTTATTTCCCCTCGATTCCTCGAGAGAGAAGCTATTTAGGCTAGTCCTTTTTATCCTCTTTAGATTTATCTTCCATAGCCGATTTCAGCTGATCATTGAATTCCGACAATTCCGACGCACTCTCTGGTGCCATTCTTTTGGCTTTCCAGCCCTGATCATGTCGGCATTGTAACTTTCAAGCGTTGACAATACGGCCAACTCATTGATAGTGGCAGTATCACGGATGTTAAGGTTTTGCATTGCTAACTTAGGGTTTGCCATCTTCCATTCCTTTGACGTACAGCCGAACAAGGCCACATTGATAATGTCAGCTTCCTTCGCATATTCGATGCTTTTTTTATCCTCTGGCAATTTTGACTTAGGGATGATAACATCTTTTACGGCATCTGTACCCCCATATCGCCCGGCTTTAGATACGACACCCACCGCTCCTGTTTTTCCAACCCATTCCTTAACGCTCATTTTGAATGAATTAAGGCCAGCTTTTGTTGTAATTGTGGCGAATTCGCCATAATTAAAATCCGGGTTATGCAATTTCTCCCAGGTAGATAGAAATTCAAGGGTATTCCTATTTCTTAGCCAATCTGCGATAAAGAAATCGCCCTCCTTTGCCTTAATCATATCTGTGATGCAGATATAATCCTGCCCATCGACATCCATTACACGAACCTCGATATCATTGACAGTCATTTTTTGGTTCTTAGCCATTGATCAGTTGCTTGTATGATTTATTGCGGTTCTTGTCGCCAATATAGGTTTCATAAATTTCTATTTCCTTTTCAGATACTTTTCATTTTCGATACCTAAGCAATTTATGATACGCTGATTCATGAACCAGGTTGTCTTTTGCGAGACGTTAATATCGTTTATTAAGTGCCAAAATGATTACTATTTTCGCTCCCCCCTTCAATCCTTCAAAATCTTCTCCACCCAACTGCCCACCCGCACAAAATAAATCCCAGCCGGATAGGCACTCATATCCAACACCTCGCGCGCACCATCAAATGGAACCGCGTAAATCAGTTTGCCCTGCAGATCATAAACTTGAAGCTCAAGAGCCTGAAGACCCAAGGGATTCAACCCGGAAACCCCAGACCCCGCCCCGGCAGACACATCTCTCAGCTCTACTACCATCCGATCCGCCACGGGAATGGGAAAAACCTCCAACCGCATATTTTCCAGTCCATCTTCCAACCCAACATTGAAGGCATCCAGAATCAGGGGGCGGCAGTTGTTCTCAGAAACATGGTCCACAGTTTTATTCGGAGCCAAAACGCAGAGGTCGATGTCATAGTCCTGGGGAGACAATTGCGCGGTGTTTTGGTCGTTGATATTGCCGAGGTAAAGCTCTACAGTGTCCCCCGGATAGAGGTTGAGATTGAAGTGTTCAGGGAAAATCCAATTGGTGCCACATATATCAAAAGTACGGGTAAAGGCAAAGAACCGACAGACGTCAATCGTATCCGGTCCCTGGTTGGCAATGGTCGCCCAAAAATCGTAGCTGAAGCCATTGCTGATGACTTCATTGGCGGTGCGGGTGCTGACCAATTCTAAATCTGAACCCGTGGAATTGTGGTTGCCATTCAGGTCCATCGACTGCACCAAAGTCCCTTTTCCATGCGTTCCCGCCAATACCAGGTATTCCCGATTTTGCGTCTGCGGATTGGGTTGCAGGTCAAAGGCGTAGGGATAAAAGGCATCGCCAGCGGGTAGGGGGAAGCGGTTCATCGTCTGCAGAGTGGGGCTGATCTGAAAAACGCTGTCTGCCACAACTGCCCATACTGAATTGTCCCCGGGGGCCAATTCTCGGGCCGCTCCACCCAGGGCCAGGGGCCAGGACAGTGAATCCTGAATCGTAAACTGGAAATCGGTGCGGAAAAGCTGATGGTTGGAGAGGAAAAACACCTGGTCCTGGCTGAGCGATGCTCCTTGTATGTAAACCAAGTCGTCTACCCATAGAGAAGTGGGAGAGAGGGTGGTCGCATAAGGTGGGACGGTCTGAAAATCGACCAATCCATCCATGGTTCCTGCGACCAGGTGGTCGGGAGCACCTTTAACCATGCCCCATATCCTGCCGCAGGGTTGGTAGCCCATCCCCAGGGTGGTGCCGCCTGCATCTAAAACCAGGATCCGGTTGTCAAATCCTACCGCGACATTTCCATTGTCCAGGGCCGTCAGAGCTGTGAAATGATAGGTCGTATCGAAGCTCATGGAGATGTAGTCATTTCGCCAGACCTGGGTCCCGGAAGGGGTGATACAGGTGACGAAACCCTCATTGATGATGTAATCGCAGCCATTCATCTGGCCGCAGACATAGAGATTGCCATTGGCGCCAATGTCGATTGAGCTGGCAAAACTCACCCGGCTGGGTGGATTGGGGAGTTGTTGCTCCCAGGCGATCTGTCCGTTGGCATGGTGCTTCGCGATATAGGCATAATCCACGCCGCCTGCCGCGGTTCGGTCAGTGGTCTGACCTACGACATAATATTCACCATTGGGTGCGAAAACCATGTCCTCGATATAGGAAAAATAGACACCGGGAGGGTGGTGGACCCGCTCATAGAGTTGGGCGTTTGTCTGTGCGATCACGGAGCCGAAAGACAGCGTGAGGGTCACAATCAGAAAAAGGAGCGAAGGAGCAAGCTGGCAGTACCGGGTTGGCAAAAGTGAAAAGCGTTTCATCATTAATAGGCTAGATACCGGTTTCCTCGGAATTGAGACTGGTTAAACAGTCCATATCTTGAAAATCCATTGTTCTATAAATCCGTTTTGGACTCCAGGTCCGGTCCAATAAAGATAAGAAATCAATAAGACAGTCCCGGTGTTTGGCGCAAATACTTTGCGTTTCCGATCTGTTACATGGTAGAACAGGGCAATATCGGTTCTTCCTGGCCACTCACTGTTTCGGTTTACTTTCTATTCCTTATAGCCCTTTTCCTCAAGCCGCTGCGAAATCCACCAATAATTGCCGCAGGGGTCTTCGATTCCGGCCTGACGATCTCCATACTCCTGGTTGGCAGGCGGGAAAACAGATTTTGCACCGAGAGCGACCGCGTGTTCATACAAAGTATCTACGTCATTGGTGTAGAGATAGAGGGCGCTGCGCATGTCGACAAATGCTCCGTTGGCCTGGCTGATCATAATGCAGGAGTCGCCGATTTTGAGAATACAATTGGCGATCAGGCCGTTGTCAGGACGCAGGGTAAGGCTAACTTCTTGCGCTTCAAATGCCCGCTTCAGAAAATCAATCAGCCCCCGTGGATTGGATACGAACAAATAGGAATTGACGGTGGAGAAGCCATCGGGGCGGTAAGTATTGAATAAATTGTTCATTGGACACTGGATTTACACGGATGATTCTTACCAGACAAAGATAGCCAAGGATCATCAATTTGGGCGAATGCAAGAGAGGTTGAGGCAACCAGAGTTGGGATGCAAATAAACGATTGCCAATAGTCGTCAATGGGAGTCAGCCGAAGCCAACAATGTCTTAGCTTCCCCCGGAGTCACAATTCCCATCTGCTTCATATTGTTGGTCAGGTCTTCCACGAAAATATTGGTCACATGGTCGGCTCCGCGCTTGCCCAGGGCCGCAACGCCGTACAGATAGGGCCGGCCAATCATGACAAAATCGGCTCCCAGGGCCAAGGCACGAAGAATATCCAAACCCGAGCGGATGCCACTGTCAAATATGATCGGAATCTTTCCATTGACAGCTGCGGCGATCACCGGCAAAGCATCAATCGCAGCCGGTGCCCCGTCAAACTGCCGCCCGCCGTGGTTGGAAACCACAATCCCATCCAATCCATGGGCCACCGCCATCGCCGCATCTTCCGGGTGCAGCAAACCTTTTAACAGGATCGTCCCTTTCCAGAGCTCCCGGACTTTTTTGATATACTCCCAGTCGAGGTCACCCCGGAATTCAAAACGCGCATAATTCGCGGCTGATTTCAGGTCTTTTTTCGGGCTGAATGACTCCACAAAACGGAGGCGGGGCAGGCCCTTTTTGAGGACTTCCAGGCTCCACCAGGGGTGGGTCATACCTTCCCAGATCATCTTCAGGTTGATTTTGGGCGGCATAGTGAGGCCAGCCTTGCGGGAAGCTTCCCGGCGTCCGGGGGTGGGAACATCGGCGGTGATGAGCAGGGTATGGAATCCTGCATCCGCAACCCGTTTCAGCATAGCGGCCCGGATTTCCGGGACCTTGGGAGGATACAATTGGAACCAGCCCATTTCTCCGATTTCCGGCCCGATCACTTCCGGGGTCTGAGTAGCAACCGTACTCAGGGTATAGGGAATCTGATTGGTCCGGGCAGAACGGGCAAATATGGTTTCACATTTGGGCCAAATCAACCCGGAAAGGCCCATGGGAGCGATGCCGAAGGGGGCACTGTAAGTCCTGCCGAACAGGGTGGTTTCCAGATTGACGTCGAGTTTTCCCCTGATGAATCGGGGGCGAAAGGTGATCTGATCGAGTGCCGCGCGGTTGCGTTGCATAGCGGTATCATAGCCGGTTCCCGACTCCAGGTACTCCCATGCCACATTGGGAATGCGCTTTTTCGCCTTTCTGGCCAGGTCCGAAACAGCTGGGTAGGCATCCATGATGCGGGCCAGGTGCTTGTCACTGATATTGTTGTATCGGCTCATCCGTCCTTCCGGTTTAGGGCAATGTTACAAATATTTTCCGACCCCGACATGCGAATAAACACCAAGAAAGATGATTTTTGATGGGAATATGTACATCAGCGGGTGGATAAATGTACGCTGGCGGGTGGACTACTGTACGCTGGCGGGTGGACATACGTACGCTTGTGGGTAGACGGACCCATCCGGGGGAGCCTTTAATACCATGGCTGAGGGGCATCCACTGTACGCGAGCGGGTGGATGCATCCTGGCTGGAGGGTCATGGTTGTACGCTGGCGGGTGAATGTACCCTCGCCGGCGGGTCGTCTGGGTGGTCTGGCGGGTGGATACAGGTAGGTCAGAGGGTAGTTGGAAGTACCCCGGAGGGCCCAGGGTGGCAGGCTGGAGGGTAATCGGACCTTCTTCAGGGGGTAGGAATAGACCCTCCAGGGGGTATAGGACTGTACGCCAGCGGGTGGACAACTGTACACCAGCGGGTGGAGACTGGACACCAGCGGGTGGATATACGCCCGGCAGTGTACAGTCCTCGGTATTCGGACAAGGGTAAATACCCTTTCAGCCGTAGGTTGAGCTGTACGCAGCCAAACGGAATGGCCCCTTTTAGAATAAACTGCTGTATTCGGCAGAATACCTCCTGAATTTCGGCACAACGCCTCCTGAATTTTAACATTTATTCCTATATTATCCCTGTTTTAACATCAAGGGGACCATTTTGTACCTGGGCACCTTTTTCAACCATCAATAAATAAACATGAAATACAGCGAACCACATTGGGGAAATCTGATCAAGGAGGAATTGAAGAAGTACAAGATCAGTCAGCGGAAGATCGCCCGTCAGTTGGGGGTCAGTGAAAGTGCCTTTTACAAGCGGATCGCCCGCAAGGGGTGGAGTTCGGACAGCGTCAGAGAGATCTCCCTTGTATTGGGCAAGGACCTGATGGTCGAGTTTGTCTCCAATGAATCCAAGGTCTTGCTGGAAAGGGCTCTACAGGCTGGGTTAGACGACGAAAGCCAACTCAGGAAGGCGCAGGAGGAGTCGGAGGAAAAGAAAGCACTCAAATTAGAAAATGCACTCCTGGGTGAAAAAATGGCTCAGATGGAAGTGAAATACCTGAAAAAGCTGGCGGAGAAGGAGGAAGAGATCAAGGCTTTGAAGGAGAGATTGTAGGGGGGAATTAGGGGATAGGCTCTTATGCTAAAAGCAAAATAAATCCCCATCCCCATCAACCCGTAAGGTTTACAACAGGATTGGTTTGCAAAGTCGCTGCCTTAAATGAAAATTATACCTGAGAATTAAGGCGAGGATTGAATGCGTATTTTAAGGTTATCCAGCACAATAAAACTTGAGCTCTTGCTGGTATTCGCCTGTCTTTTAGGAGGCGGTAGCGGGGTGTTTGCCTGTGCGAACGATACCATTCCACCTTCCGTCAATTGCCCTCCGTCCCAAACCCTCACTTTTCAAAGCGGCCAATGTGGCTCCACCGCATTCTGGACCACCCCACAAGCCACCGACAATTGTTCCTCGGTGACGTTAACTTCCTCCCACAATTCCGGTGATTTTTTTGGTCCCGGGACTACGGTGGTTACTTATACGGCCACCGATTCGTCTGGCAACAACAGCTCCTGTATTTTCTTCATCACCGTAAATGGATTTCCGCTGGTCTTATCGGTTGATGCAGATACCCTTCCCGGTGGCGTTAACATTGCCTGCGCCGGGGATTCCACCGGGATTGCGGTCGCCCAGGGATTCGACGGCTGTCCGCCGTATTCCTTCCTCTGGTCCAATGGAGCTACCAGTGATACCGCCACCGGGCTCCCGGCGGGATGGATATCTGTGACCATTACCGATGGCCAGGGATTTTCCATCACCGATTCCGTGCTGCTGACTGAACCGCCCCCTTTTGCGGCGACTTTACCTGCGATCCCGGATGTCTGTGGCCAGGACAGTGCGACTTTTACGGTGGCGGTTACCGGAGGAAGTGAGATAGGACGAAAATATTGCACCCGCCCCCTGGGAAGTTCTATCGAAACCTGTTTTCCTGAGTCTTCACCGGGAATGATTGAAGTAGGCCCCCTGCCTGCTGGAACCTATATCGGTACGGCAAGCGATACCCTGGGCTGCCCGATCACAGATACATTTACCATCAATTCACTCCCCCTGCCACTTCCCAATCTGCCCCCATCCGCCACCGAATGCACCGGTGATCCCGTGGTGCTCGATGCTGGAAATCCGGGGAGTAGTTATTTGTGGAGTACCGGAGATACAACTCAGATCCTCTCCACTTTTCAGTCCGGAGTCATTTCTGTACTCGTCACGGCTGCAAATGGATGTACTGGCGAGGATTCCACCACCGTCAACTTTGCCACCACTGCGGTCGCCTCCTTCACCTTCATGCCAGCCGCGGGAAACCAAACCTTTGATTTCGCTGATCTCAGCACGGGAGACATTGATTCCCTGCGGTGGGACTTTGGCGACGGAGGGACTTCCACCTTACCCAATCCGATCTATACCTATCAGAATACAGGTAATTTCACCGCCTGCCTGACCGCCTTTGGTCCCTGCGGAACCGATTCTGCCTGCCTGCCAATCAATGTGGTCAATACCCTCCCTGCACTCAAAGCTCCCCACCTTTCCATCATCCCAAATCCAAGCCGGGACCGGGTAAAAATCCAGTGGGAAATACCTTATTCAGAGATGGTATACCTGAAGATATGGGATATGAATGGCAAGCTCAGACTGGAAATTCCAACCAACGGAGCAGACCTCGAAAAAGTCCTGGACCTCTCCGAATTCGCGGCGGGGATGTACCTTCTGAGCTTCCAAACACGAGAAATGCGCGGGGAAGAGCCTGGCCGGTTCTTCTGCGAACGCATCATAATAAACAGATAACCTTTTGTAAATTGGAGCCGAATCAGAAACCCTGAATGGCTAAAGATCCCCAAAATCTCCCGCGTATCTCCATCGTCATCGTCAATTACAACCTGGCGGAATATCTGGATACAGCCATCCGTTCGGTGGTTGATCAGGAGTATCCCAATCTGGAACTGATCGTTGTCGATGGGGGCAGTACGGATGGGAGCGTAGAGGTGATCCGGAAGTATGAGAAGCAGATTGCCTGGTGGGTGAGTGAGCCGGACAAAGGCCAAAGAGATGCCCTGGAAAAAGGATTTGCGAAGAGCACCGGAGAAATCATGGCCTGGCTCAATTCTGATGACCGGTACCACCACCGCGCCCTCTGGGAAGTCGCAAAAATCTTCGGCGAATTTGAGGAAGTGGAGTGGTTGATGGGCTATCCGACTGAGTTTGAGCCGGGGGGCGCTACCATCAACCGGATCGCTCTGCCCTGGGCGCGTTGGTCAAAATGGCGTTACCTGACCTATGATTTTCAGTATATCATGCAGGAGTCGACATTTTGGCGGCGGGAGCTTTGGGAAAAAGCAGGGGGATACCTGGACGAGGATCAAAACTATGCGGTAGACATGGAGCTCTGGGCCCGCTTTTTTCGCCATGCAAAATTGTATACGACCATGACCCTGCTGGGGGGATTTCGTCACCGGGGGAAAGAGCAAATTGGCAAAGAGCAAATTGGCAAAGAGCAAATTGGCAAAGAGCAGATTTCCATGGAATACCGTTCTGAATACCTGGCTGAGGCGGCGGCGGTGGTCAAGCGTGAGCGCAAAAGCCTTTCTCCCCTGTTGCGGGGATGGCTGAGTTTTCAGCGGTTTTTCATTATCCCTTTTGGATTGGCCTTTTTCCTGGATATCCCGGTGCTGAGACGCATTTACGAAGCCTGGTACAAACTACCGCCCGTGATCCGCTACGATTTTGACCTGGACCGCTATATTATGAACAAGCGGCAGTACCGCCATCCGAACTTCTATTGGCGCGGCAAGGATATTCGCAGGAAACCACCTACCGCATAACCCCTCGGGAAACCGCCAAATTATAATAATAAGCGGCATTGGTGGAGTCACCAATCTCCGTATAGGCCTGGATGAACTTCTGATAAATGGCCGCATTGGCCGGGTCAATTTCCAAGGCATCCTTCATATAGCCGAACCCTTTGTCCAGTTGTCCTATCCCCAGGCACATATCGGAAAGCGCATTGTGGTAGGTCGCGCTGTTCTCGGGGAATTTGGCCAGCCCTTCCTCCATGATCTGAATCCCTTTCTCATAAGCACCGGTATTGTAATGCGCCCAGGCATAGTAGAAGTAGGGTTCTTCCCGGTTGGGAGCCAGTTCGATGGTTTTTTCAAAGTAGGGAATGGATTCTTTTTCTCTGCGCTGAGCCATAAGTCCGTGGGCAAGGTGAAAATAAGGCCGGGCTTCCTCGGGGTATTCCTGGATGGCACTTTTCAGAATTTCATTCCCTTCTTCGTACATATTGAGGGAGTAGAGAAACCGCCCGAGACTGACATAAGAATTGTAAGCCAGGGGAGTGATCTCAATCGCTTTCCGGTAATGGGAAATGATCTCCGGCTTGAGTTGGGCCTGCCGGGGAGCGGTCTGGCTGGCGTAGGTAATGGCCAGTGCCTCTGCATAATGGAAGTGGCAGCGGGCGCAGTCCTCGAGGTTAACGATATCGGTCGAAAAGAGGACGAGGTTGTCTTTCCAGGCTTTGTTCCGGGAGTAGGAGAGGATGGAAAAGGTGAGGATGATCCCGAGGAGGACCAGGGTAAACGGGGTCAGGTAGCGGGAAGCCTTCAATGCCTGTTTTTCCCATGGAATCTTTGCGAGTAACATACCCCCATAGACCAGAATCAGGCTCAGGCCCACCGAGGGAGAGAGCATAAATCGGTCGGCCATAGCATCAGAGAGCGGTCGGAGAAAATGGGTATAAGGGGAAATGGTGATGAAATAGTAGAAAACCCCAAAGGCAATGAGGGGGTGCTTTCGGAAAAACCAGATGGCCAGAAAGAGGAGCAGCAGGTGAAATACCAGGGAGCCGATCACCAGCGGGTCGGCAAAGCTGGTCAGGGGAATATGGTTGTAGCCGGTATAATAGACGAGGGGGTGGGGGACGAGGAAGCTCTTGACATAGCGCAGCATGATCCCGGTACCGGTGGCGATCCGTTCATGATCCCGGTGTTGCTGGAAGATGGCATTGCCCATGATCTTGTCTTCCATCTTGATGCCGGCACCTTCGGTCAAACTGGTATTGTCTACCGTGGAACTTTGGCTGAGGGCGGTGATGGCGACCACGGTTCCAAGGCAAGCGGCCAATACGATGGAGGACCGGAGCAAGCGTTGTTTGCGGGGCAAATCCAATTGGACGAGGGCGGCCAGGGGAAGGATGGCGAGGAAAGTGATGGCGCTTTCCTTGGACAAAAAACCCAGCCCGAGGGCGACGATAGCGGCCGGAAGGGCCCAGATTGCACCCTGGCGGAGCCAGGAGAGAAAAAAGCTCAGAGAGGCCAGGCCAAAGAAGAGGGCGAGAATCTCATCCCGACTTTTGATATTGGCAACTGCTTCCACATGGAGGGGATGGACCACAAAGAGGATCACCACTGCTAAAAGGAAGAAATTACGGGCCTTGGGAAATAGCTTTCGCAGGGTGAAAAAGAGGAGGATACAGAGGAGCGCATAATAGAGGGCATTCATGATATGCCCCCCTTTCGCCCCTTTGCCAAACAACTCAATGTCCAGCGCCAGGGTCATCAGCGTGATGGGACGGTAACCATACTGGTCCTCCAGCAATTGGGACTTTGCCTTGATAAAGTACTGGTCCAGGCTGACCAGGCCGTCTTTTACCTTGGAGTTTTCGAGAATGACAATGGTATCATCCAGCGCATAATCATTTTGAAAGGTATTGCTGTATTGAACAAAGGCCAGTAGCCCGATGATCAATGCAAGCCCCAGATTTGGGAGACGGTCAATTCTTCCGAGAATCTTTTCCAAAGGGTGATGGGTGATGGTAATCGTAATCGGAGCCAATTTAAAAATCCTATTCAGGAATGCCAATCCGGTGCATTGGGTAATGGTGTAGCATAAGGGACGTGCCTCCCAACTTGGGGCAATAATCTTACATGGATTAAATAAGATTGAATTGGAGGTGTATGCGCTCGCGAAAAGTATTATGCTTGTTTTTTGGGGATAGGGAGCTATTCCATGTTTCGAGGCTTAAAATACTTGGTCAAAATAGATAGTTTTCTTACCTTGTTTTCAGAAGGTATTAAAGAAACAAATACCAACTAAACATCGCCCCATCTGTCTGTTTTAGACGGTGGGGTTTTTTTATTGCTGGTAAACCTGGGAACGGACTTTATTTCTCCGTGAAAGACGGAAATTTCTCGTGCCGTGACTGGTAGTGAGGGAAGTTTTTCCAGGGAAAACCTGGCCTATTGCAGAATGACTTTGATGAAGTCGTACATATCCTGGAGGACGGTTTGCTTCTCGACCTCGTTGTGGATTTCATGGCGCATCCCCGGATAAATCTTTAATTCAGCCGCGTCACCGATCGCATCAGCAAATGCTTTTGAACCAGCAGAAGCAGTAACCGGGTCGTCCCCGCCATGCAGGATCAATACCGGGACATTGACTTTGCTCGCATTTGCAAGAGCATACTCAGCAGCCTTGGTACTTTTCACAAATGCGCCGGCTGATATTTTACCGTGTACCAGTGGATCATTGGTGTATTTTTGCTGGACTTTTACATCGGTCGACAATCCGCTGACATCGATCTTGTTCTCCTCCGCAAATGCGGGATAGATCACATTCATGACCTTGGCCAGGGTGGCCATAAATGCAGAAGGTTTCTGGGTGTCCGGCAATTCAAACCAGGAACCGGTTAAGATGGCCCCCCGCACATCGGGTTGACGACGGATCAGGTAGTTGGCAGCGATATTTCCCCCCCAGCTGTGACCATATAAAATGACGGGAACATCCGGATACAGCTCTTTGGCCTTGTCCATAATAATGTCCAGCTCTTCCATGAGGGATTCGTAGCTGGGAATATGGCCTCTGGCTCCCTTGGAACGTCCATGTCCACGGTGATCAAATCCCAGGAGGGCATACCCTTTGGGATTAAAGTAGTCCGCAACATGCTGGTAACGCTCTGTATGTTCACCTTGTCCATGTACCTGAACAATAACTGCTTTCAGCTCTCCTTCAGGGGTCCACGGCCGGACAAAGATGCCGGTGCCGTCTTGGGTGGTCAATTCCATTTTGTCCATCTGATTCGGTTTTGGTCCAATTTACGATGCATGCATACCAAGTACATAAATTTAATTAAATTTCGGCAAATACGATGCTATGGAGGGATATATCCTTGCCCTGGACCAGGGTACGACCAGTTGTCGCGCCATCTTGTTTGACCGTGATTCCACCGTTAAAGGAGTGGCCCAGAAAGAATTCACCCAGTATTACCCGGAACCAGGCTGGGTAGAACACGATCCGATGGAGATCTGGACCACACAATTGCAGGTCTTGCGGCAGGTGGTCGCGGATGCGGGAATTTCTCACGACCAATTGGTCGCCATCGGGATCACCAACCAGCGTGAGACCACGGTGGTATGGGACCGCAGAACCGGGGTCCCGGTTCACAATGCCATTGTCTGGCAGGATCGCCGCACCGCTTCGATCTGCGAAAACCTCAAGGCCGCCGGCCACGAATCGGCGATCCGCTCCAAGACTGGCCTGGTGGTGGATGCCTACTTTTCCGGGACCAAGATCAAGTGGATTCTGGACCAGCAACCGGGCCTCCGGGCCCGCGCGGAAGCTGGTGAACTTTGCTTCGGCACCATCGACAGTTGGTTGATCTGGAACCTGACCGGGGGGGAAGTCCACGCCACGGATTATTCGAATGCGTCCCGGACCATGCTGCTGAATACCAATGCGCTTGAATGGGATGCGGAATTGCTGGAATGGCTGACGGTACCGGCGACGATGCTGCCCGAGGTCCGGGATTCTTCCGGCGACTTTGGCCTGACCGGCCCGGAGATATTCGGCGGAGCCTCAGTTCCGATTACCGGGGTGGCAGGGGACCAGCAGGCGGCGCTCTTCGGGCAAGCTTGTTTCGAACCCGGCATGGCTAAAAATACTTATGGCACTGGCTGCTTCATGCTGATGAATACCGGTTCCCAATGGGTGACCTCCGACCACGGGTTGTTGACCACCATCGCTTGGGTCATGGATGGCAAGCCTACTTACGCCCTGGAAGGCTCGATCTTCGTGGCCGGGGCGGCAGTGCAGTGGTTGCGGGATGAATTGCAGATCATAGATGATGCAAGTGATTCGGAATATTATGCCACCAAGGTGAAAGACACGGGTGGGGTTTACCTGGTGCCGGCATTTGTCGGTTTGGGGGCTCCTTATTGGAATATGCATGCCAGGGGAGCGATCTTCGGGTTGACGCGTGGAACCAGCAAGTCGCATTTGATACGGGCGACCCTGGAATCCATCGCCTATCAGACCCGGGATGTTCTGGAAGCGATGGAACAGGACTCCGGGATTGAGCTGCAGAAATTGCGGGTGGATGGCGGTGCCACCGCCAACGATTTCCTGATGCAGTTTCAGGCAGATATGCTGAAGGTGCCGGTAGAACGGCCCGTGGTGACGGAAACGACGGCACTGGGCGCGGCTTACCTGGCCGGATTGGCGACCGGGTTCTGGGACAAGTCCTGGATCAGTCACAATTGGCTCATCGACAAAGAGTTTGCGGTAGAAATGGAAGCGAACCGCCGGGAAAGCCTGTACAAGGGCTGGAAGGAAGCGGTCAATCGGATCAATTCATAATATGATCGGATCAATTCATAACATGAAGGAAGAACAGATCAATACTTTGGACAGCACGGACCGGGAGCGTTCGGTGGCCGTGATGTCTGGAACCCAATACGATGTTTTGGTGATCGGTGGGGGAATTACGGGGGCGGGAATCGCACTGGACTGTGTCAGCCGAGGCATGAAAACCGCTCTGGTGGAGATGCAGGACTTTGGTGCGGGGACGAGCAGTCGCTCGACGAAATTGATCCACGGTGGCTTGCGCTACCTGAAGCAATTTGAATTCAAGCTGGTTGCTGAGGTCGGTCGGGAACGGGCCATCATTCACCGGAATGCGCCCCATGTGGTGATTCCGGAAGGGATGCTGTTGCCGGTGATAGAAGGGGGGAC